>CAJXNP010000019.1 GCA_913057175.1 uncultured Cytophagales bacterium | reverse complement strand
AAGCGAAACCGGAGACGGTTACAGGTCCAGCATTTTCATTGACAGGTGCCAGGGGGTTGTTGAGGGTGAATGAAGGCGTTCCGTTGACCTCATTGACCTGAATGGTAAAGTCCTGTGGGTTTGAAGTGGCGACAGGAGATCCGTCATCCTGCAGGACGACAGAGAACTGAGCGGACCCGGCCGTATTGCCCATCAGGGTGTAGGTAAGGTCTCCTGAATTAGGGTTGATAGCAGGATCAACAGCAAAGCCGATGTTACCGGAAGAGGATTCCGGGGTAATGATGAAAGAAAGTGCCTGGGAACCATCATCGCCGTCACTGATATCAGAAGCGAAACCGGAGACGGTTACAGGTCCAGCATTTTCATTGACAGGTGCCAGGGGGTTGTTGAGGGTGAATGAAGGCACATCATTTACAGGATCTACAGTAAAACTTACTTCCTGTGATGCTGAATTCATGTCCGGATCAGTTACTGTAAAAGTATAAGTGATGGTTCCATTCCATTCATCATCACTTATATCTATATTAGCCACTCTCGAAGCGTCAATTGTAACAGTGATGACAGGAGAAATTTCAGTGGTTGTGGCTTCCCATGATAACTGATCAGCAGTATTATCTGAATCAGTCACGTGATTGTCTAAAATAATATTGTCAAAAGGAACTCCTTCAGGTTGATTTTGATCCAAAATGGGAGGATCAATCACTGGAACCTGAGCATATAATTCATCAGATAAAAAAAATATAAGAGCGAATACCAGTATTGCCCTTAAGGATTTAAGGTGTTTAATGCTGTACATATCAGACTACTTTTCCGCTGTCGGATTATTAATTAAACTTTAAAAATTATACCATGTAATGTTTTAATTCCATTTGGTATCTTATTAATGCTGTCAGATACTACATGGTAACATAGATTATCCTTACTCCATGCGAATTCGATTCCAAAGATAGGACAATTATCGGTCAAAATATTAATTTTCTTATTTTTTTTGTGAAATATTTAAGAATAATAAGCTATTTATCCCTATGATGCCTGTCCATTCTTTTTGAACAAAATAGCGAATAAAATCCGATCATTTTTCTGAAATGCATCAAATTAATGTTACAGAAATGACAAAAAATCAAAAACAGTTTTCAAACATTACATTGGAAATGCTCTGAATCCAGAAATTTTAAGAAAAATCGATTTTGTAAGCAGGTTATTTTAGTATGGTGATGGTGCCTTCATAAGTAGCCTGGTACTTGTTTAGATTGATAAAGTAATAATATACGCCTGATGGCAATTCATATCCACCATCTGTGAAGCCATCCCATTCATTTTGGTATCCTATTGATTCAAATACTTTTTTGCCATTCCTGGCATATACCTGTACATGGACATCGGGGTATAATTCAATATTCTGAATATTCCAGGTATCATTCTGAAAGTCCTCATTTGGTGTAAATCCATTTGGGATATCTAATTCAACAAAATCCCCCTCAAAATTGATCATGCGGGTAAGTTCATTGCTAAATTGTTCATTATCGCGAACCCTGAAGGTTACAGTTCTAGGCAAGAGGGATCCTGTCGCCAAAGTGTTTTTATTGTAATAAACAGCACTCCTCAGCACTTCCTGATAAACATGAACAGAATCAATTCCTTCGATGATCAATTCTCCGAAAAATTCGCCGTTTTCACCTTTTATTGTAAACCTTGAAATGGTATTTCCCTGATTCGTAACTATCAGGGTGTCTATACCTGGTAAATAACCACTCAAAGTTATCGTGGCTCTTTCCAACCTTCCATTGTCAACTTCCATGACCTGAATGTTATTGGTTAGAACAACGCTATCACTATCAAATGGAAAGGTCAACTCATTTGTTTCAAGATTGCTGAGAACAGGAGGGTCAGCGACAGGATTGATGGTAATGGAGACCAAAGCATCATTGATAGCATAGTTTTCACCATCACTGGCATTCCAGTTGAATGAATCAAAACCACTGACATTTGCATTCGGGATGTATTTCAAGCTACTAATTTCGTTTGGATCAATCGTACTACCTGCAGTCAATTCGGTGTTTCCCAATACTAGCCGACCTTTTTCTGGTAGCGAAACAATGATGATATGAGCTATGGGATCACCCTCTCCATCGATGAAATTTGTCCTGAATTGATCTGCTGTATAAGTTATGGTATCGTCTTCCTGAATGACAAGCTGAATATTTCTCACTCTTGGCTCTCCATTGTAAGGTGAGACATTAATTGTAAAAGGTTGTTGGACAAATTCTCCCCTTGAATCAGTAGCTCGCAAGACGACATTGTGATTTCCCATGCTTCCTTCGGGTGGTGTTCCTGATAAAATAGCTGCTCGGGCACCATTCTCTGAAAGGGTGAGCCAACCTGGTTTAGTAGGAGCAGTAATAGTTATTTCGTCATTTTCATCTTCGTCATTTACAGAAACGCGATATTCATAAAAGACTCTTTCAGTAGCATTTTCAACAGGATTGCTGGTAAATTCAGGCAAGTTATTTTCATTCAACACATTAATCGTAAATGTTTGGTTGTCTTTTGCCCCTGCTTCATCCTGAACCTGAATATTTATGTTGTGGTTCCCTACGTGTTGAAAAGTTGGGGTTCCAGAAAGGGTAGCTGTCCGATCATTGTTATCTACCAGATTTAACCATCCTGGTTTATTCACAGCGGTAAATGACAATTTATCCCCGGCATCAACATCTCCTGCTTTGATCTCATAAGTATATTTTGTCCCTGCTATAGCATTTTTTACTGCAACGCTTGAAATATTAGGTGCATCATTAACAGGTGCTACATTCACCTGCACATTTTGACTTTTTGTATTTTGATTAGATCCATTTGAAGGCCCGTTGTCTGTCAATCTCACCGTTAACCTGGCATTGCCGTTAGCGTTGGTTTTAGGTGAAAACTTTAAATTTGCTGTAGGGTTTGGGCTGGTGTATTCAATGACAGCATTGTCAATGAGATCTGTATTATTGCTTGTAACAGAAAATGTGAGCGCTTGCGATTCGCCGGGGCCCGCATCTATTCCTGTAATCTGGATAATCTGCTCTCCTGCATCTTCATTAATTCTAATAGGTGTGGTTATCCTGTCAAATCTGGGGGGATCATTCTGGCTGTTAATTGTTACGGTAAATGATTTAGTCAAAGTTTCTCCTCCAGCGTCAACAAGAATTATTTGAATAGTGGTTTGGCCTGATGCATTCGGATGGGGGGTAAATCTTAAAGTAGCCTGCGATTGGTTAGAATTATAGTTGACAACAGGATCCGGAATAATGTTTTCATTAAATGAACTTGCTGTAATACTTGTCACCTGTTGATTTTCAAATGGTCCTCCTGTAATGCCCGTGAGAATAACCTCCTGTACACCTGCACCCTCTGCGATAGTCAGATTGTTAATGTCATCCATTGTCGGTGGGTCATTCACAGGATTTACATTCAAACTAAAATTTTCCGAATGGGTGTTATTAGCAGGTTGACCATCATCAGCTGTAATGGTAAAGGTTTGATTTCCAAATCGATTTGGAATGGAAGTAATGTTCACCCTTCCGTTGGAAGAGTTAAAATCAATATTAGCAAAATTAACTGATGTCGGATTGATTGAATAGGTTACGTCCTGGTTTTGTTCATTGCCAGGAACCGCATCCGGTGTGACCGTGACAGACCGTGTTCCGCCAAAATCTTCATTTACATTAACATTCCCACTTAATGAAAAAGTGGGAGGAACATTGATTACTTCATTGACTATAATGGTAAATGTACGTGTCGTTGACTCATTATTACCGGCTTGCCCATCACTCAACGTGACATTAAACCTCGTCCTTCCAAATGAATTTTGATTGGCAGTATAGGTTAATCTTCCATTGCCATTAATACTAGGGAATTGATTGAAAGTTAGGTTTCCGGATATTTGATCATCAACTTCTATGTCAAAAGTAAGGTTTTGTGAGCCATTATTATCATCCCCATCAGAAATGTCAAAGGCGAAATTATTAACGGACTGCGCTCCGGCATTTTCATTGACAGTGTGAGAGGATGTTATGTTAAATGACGGAGGGTTGTTGATAAGTACATCAAAATCATAATCCGTTGATCCGTCATTGTCAGTTAGTGTAATGGTAATGGTAACTAATCCGGAACGATTATTTGTCGGGGTAAAATTAAATGTAGCATTTGACGAAAACGTGTTGCGGGAAATGATAAATGTTGACTCATTAATAATGTTATTATTGCTGGATGAGGCATCCATTGAAATAACTTGAAAGCCAAAACTATTGTCGCTAATTCCTGATAAATTCACAGTTTGCTGACCTGCGTTCCGAAGTAAAATCATATCTTGAGGCTGATTCATGGAAGGAGGGTCATTCCACTGACCAAAAGATTCGCCAATACTGATAAAAATCAAAGCAAAGAATATAGCAACTATATTAATTTTTGGGTTGCGATAGCGTGTGCGGTACATGGTTGATTAATTTTGAAAGTGTCAATTCTTAAATAAATGTATCAATCAAAAAGACATGTAATATTTCATCACAAAATCAAAAACAATTTAATACAAATTTCAATCAAAATAAATAATAAAATATTTAAGCGAACGACAAATCTATGTTATAAATATAGAACATAAATTACTCATTATATAAATTTTCATATGATTTTTGTTAACATAACAGGATATTGAATCTATGGAATTGTTACAACTGATTTTTTATTTCCTTATTGTTCTTGTTTTTTATGCTTATCTGGGGTATGGGATAGTCCTTTTTTTGCTGGTAACTTTTAAGAGGAATATTGTAGGAAAAAATACTGAAAAAGGGCTGGAATGCCTTCCGGTTACGGTTTTAATAGCGGCATATAATGAAGAGGATTTTATTGAAAAAAAGCTTCTGAATACACTCCAGCAGAATTACGCGGAGGAAAAACTCAATGTGATTGTTGTGACGGACGGGAGCGATGATCAGACTTATGAAATCGCTAAAAAGTTTCCTTCAATCAGACTGCTTCATCAATCTGAAAGAAGAGGAAAGATCGATGCCATCAACCGGGCAATGCAAGAAGTTGAGACCGAAATAGTTGTTTTCACAGATGCGAATACTTTATTAAATCAGGATGCAATTCGACAGCTTCTGAAATTTTTCGGCGATGATAGGACGGGAGCTGTTGCAGGGGAAAAAAGAGTAATTACGCAACTGAAAGATTCAGCCTCCGCATCGGGAGAAGGCTTCTATTGGAAATACGAATCAAAGCTAAAAGAATGGGATTCCGAATTGAATACCGTAGTTGGAGCTGCCGGGGAGTTGTATGCCATCCGAACAAAGCTATTTGAGGAAGTTCCTGAAGATACGCTGATTGAAGATTTTTACCTGACTTTACGGATCGCCCGAAAGGGATTCAAAGTAAAGTATGCTCCTAAAGCTTTCGCTATGGAGGAGCCGTCTGATTCCTCAAAAGAAGAGTTAAAGCGGAAAATCCGGATCGCAGCTGGTGGGATCCAGTCCATCATCAGGCTTGCTCCATTACTTAATGTTTTTAAATACGGCATACTCAGTTTTCAATACATTTCGCACCGTGTTTTACGATGGACGCTGGCTCCTTTAGCGCTACCTCTTATTTTTTTGATCAATATTTATCTGGCTAAAACCTCCGGATATGTTTTTCAGATGTTTCTGGTTCTTCAGGTGGTTTTTTATTTGATGGCTTTGGTTGGATATTTTTTGAAAAGGAAAAAGATCAAATGGAAGCTTTTCTTTATTCCATACTATTTCTGTATGATGAATTACGCCGTTTATGTGGGAGCTTTCAGATACTTTACCGGAAAACAATCGGTGGTTTGGGAGAGAGCGAAAAGGCGGGAAGGGTAGAATTAGCGATAGAAATCTGAGATTGTCTGACAAATATACTTCACATCTTCTTTTCTCAATCCGGGAAAAATAGGCAATGAAATTTCATTTGAGCAGATCTTTTCCGTTACCGGAAAATCACCCGATTTGTAACCTAGCTTTGAAAATGCTTGCTCCAGGTAATATGGCTGAGGGTAATGCCTGAGTGTTTGAATTCCCTTTGAAAGTAAAAATGCTCTCAACGGATCTCTTTCTTTTACCAGGATCGGAAAAATATGATTAGCCGATAAAATTTCCTCAGGTTGCTGGCAAAGCTGAACTTCTTCTAATTCACTTAAATCCTCAAAATACCAATGAGCTATTTCCGACCGCATGAGGTTCCATTCATCGAGGTATTCCAGTTTGATATTTAGAAACGTTGATTGCAAATCATCCAGCCTGGAGTTCACACCTTGATATTCAAAAGCATGCTTGTCAGGACTACCGTAACTCCTCAGCAGTTTCAGTTTTTTATAAATCTGTTCATCGTTGGTGTTAATGGCTCCCGCATCACCGAAAGCTCCCAGGTTTTTGATAGGATAGAAGGATGTCGCGCTTATGTGACCAAAACTTCCCGTTGATTGTCCCTTGTATTTAGCTCCCTGTGCCTGTGCATTATCTTCGATGAGAAAAAGATCATACTTTTTACACATATGAATGATTCGATTCATTTCACAAGGATTGCCATAAAGGTGAACAGCAATGAGAGCGTTTGTATTTTCCGTTATTTTTTCTTCGATCCTTGTCGCATCGATATTGAAAGTTTTGTCATCAGCATCAATAAGAACAGGAGTGAGGCCGGCATTAAGTACGGCAAGCGTTGTTGCTGCAAAGGTATGCGCCGGAACGATGACTTCAGCGCTTTTGTTGAGATTTAATGCTTTTAATGACAGGAACAGAGCATCATACCCGTTTCCCACTCCAATGCAATAATTTGTTTGGCAATATTTTGCCCAGGAACTTTCAAATTTTGAAGTCTCTTCTCCCAGAATATATTGTTTGCGTTCCAGGAATTGTTCGAAAGCCTTCAGGAATTTAACCTTCAATATATGATCTCCATATTCAAACGGTATGTACTTGATTTCTCTCATTTGATTTCCGGATGGAATTTAACTATATGTTATGCCGAAGCAATTAAACTCAAAAACATGTAACTTTGCTAAACATAGAATATATTTCAAAAACAATAAAAAATATTTGAAATTGTTATTGGTAGAAACAAAGTGATTCATGAAAACACGTTTTATCATACTTTATTTTTTGATTATCGGCGGACTAATTTCTTTTCCATCCGTTGCTCAGCAAAATTTGGGGAAAATTGATTTCAAGCCATCGGGAACATCTGTTGCACAACCGTATTTTCATGAGGGATTATTGTTACTTCATTCTTTTGAATACGATGATGCCATTGAGCAATTTAAAATGGCTCAACTTTTGGATCCTGATTTTGTGATGGCATTCTGGGGAGAAGCAATGTGTTATAACCATCCTATATGGCACACTCAGGAATATGAAAAGGGTAGAGGTGTTTTGCTGAAGTTGGGGATATTTGAGGAAGACCGTCTTGCATTGGCAAAAAATGATTTGGAAAAAGGTTTTTTAAGAGCTGTTGAAGAGCTTTACCGGGAAGACGAAACTAAAATAGACCGTGATAAAGCCTACAGTCAGGCGATGAAAGAATTGCATGGACAGTTTCCTGGTGAAAACGAAGTGACGGCATTTTATGCTTTGTCCGTCTTGGGATTGGCTTATCAGGGAAGAGATATCGAATTATATGATCAAGCGGCTGAGTTATGTAAAGAAGTTCTCAAAACGAATCCTTACCATCCAGGCGCTTTACACTACCTGATCCATGCGTATGATGATCCCCTTCGGGCACATAATGGGTTGGAAGCTGCCGAAAAATATGGAAATATTGCTCCTGATTCTGAACATGCATTGCATATGCCTTCGCACATTTATGTTGCTCTGGGAATGTGGATGGAATCAGTTAAGGCCAATGAAGCTTCATTTGCAGTAGCAGATGAACGGGTGGTAGAGAAGAAGCTTTCACTTGACGACCGGGGGTATCATTCCTATTGGTGGCTGGAATACAGCTATTTGCAACAGGGCCGGTTTGATAAGGCCAAAGAAATGGTTAGGAGTATGTACCAGGATGCCCGCATGAGCAAGTCAGCCCGAACCAGGTTTCATTTTACGGTAATGAGGGCTGCCTACATGGTAGAAAGTAACAACTGGAACAGTGAGATCTTTAACCTGGATGTTCCGACAGCTGGGTTAAGATTGACTACAAAAATGGCGAATATGCTTCTTGACGGCTTGAAAGCCTATCATAACAGCGATCTCAATAGATTGAATTGGGTAGCTAATCAAATGACTGACCAGCTGACGATGGAAAAAAACAGTTCGACTATTGGTAAAGAAATTGCAGTTTGTGGAAATAACTATTCGGAAAGACCTACAACAGAAGCTGATATGAACCTTGCAACGGCAATGGAATTGGAAGTGAAAGGTCTAGCTGCATATATGTCGGGAAATGAGGAAGAAGCCATTGAGCATTTTGAAAAAGCATGTGAGCTGGAGCAAAAGACACCTTTTATGTTTGGCCCTCCTGTAGTAGCAAAGCCAACATTCGAACTTTATGGTGAAGTTTTATTGAAAATGGGTAAGCCTGAGAAGGCAATCGAAATGTTTGATATTTCCCTGGAAAGAGCTCCTAATCGCACCTTATCGTTAATCGGAAAATACAATGCGCTTAAATATTCAAGTCAGACGACTGAGGCTGGTAAACTTAAAAACAAGATCATGAGCAACTGGATTATGGCCGACAACCAGGTGAAAACCAGTTTGAATTAGAAAAAATTAACTTTCTTCCTTGTAAAAGACCTGGTAAAAATTCATTCCGCTTTCTTCATCAAACCCTCTTTTTATCAGGTCACGATTTCCATGGACGTAGATGTGGAAGTTTTTGTCGAGTTTGATGACACTTTTAAATACACGTTTCAACTTTTTTACCGCGGCAGGAGATACGTCAAACTCATCGACGATTTCCACTTCCCGGTTTTGTAAATATTCTGATTTATAATCTTCAAAAGCCTGGATGATCTCCGGTTCCTGCAGGACTTTTTCCTGGTAGCTTACCTTATCGAATAGATCCTGTTCTTTAAAGAACTTTTCTGTGTCATTAGCCAGCGACAACTTTTCAGCCTTCGAAGAATTGGGAAAGGCATCCATGGCAAAGTCGCGGCACATCATCAGGTAGTTTTGCGTGTGGTAATAGTTGTCTTCAACGGGTTTGAGTTTAAGAAATTTATATGACCAATATTGGGCTTCATTGTTTTTGTTGGTATGATCGATTACATGAACGCGAAACCCGTTTTCCTGATCAATGTTGTAGATCATACACCCTTTGTCCAATTTATTGATATTAATGCCCTGATCGCTTTCTATCTGATAATGATTGTTTTCGGGGTAGACCCGAATGAAAGTATCCTTATTTTCGGATTTGAATAATCCGATGGCATCACAGATCTCATCTCCAACATACACCTGCTCAAAGTAAACCACATAAAACTCCCCATTCTTGATATTGGGATGATCGCTTTTTTCGAATAAATGACGAGCCAATTTGACAGAATTAAAATGAAGTTTTTCGGGTTCTTCAAAAATTTCCCTGGCGTAAACAAATGTTTCGTTAAACGATAAATTTGATTCGTGGTGGAATCGGTGAATAGGTAATTCTTTGAAAAACTTTGTAAAATAATTTTTTAGTAATTCCCGGATCCCGGATTCGAGGGACAGGTCCTTATCTGAAAGGCTTAATTCCTCTTCCTGTAATTTATTTCCTACAAAATGAATTGAAATGCTATGTAGTTCAGTGTCTATGAATTCTACCATGGAAATTCTTTTTCGACAAAAATAAACGGAATGATTGTTCTTTTAGCAGTTTTGATTGAGAAAATGAATTTGGATAAGAAGAAATTGTAGATCCGTTACGGATTGCAAGATACCAGTTGCGTGTTCTGGCAACCCGTAACTGGCAACAGGTCATTTTTATCTCGAATGTTGATATTTTCCAGGCGCTATAAATTTCACTCCAACTCTTTCTTCAGGAAATCAATAGTCATGTCATAAGCAATTTTTGTGGCTTCGCTGTCGTATTTCGGATTGCTTGGATTTGCAAATGCGTGGTCTGCATCAAAGATCTTGTATTTCAGGTCTTTGTCAGCCTTTTCCATGTTCTCAGCAAATTTTTTCACCACATCAGGTCCAATCCATTTGTCTTGTGAGCCAAATATTCCCAATACATCACAATCCAGTTTTTTCAGCTTCTCCACATCTTGTTCGGGCATACCGTAATAAATGACGCACGCATCTGCCTGATCACCCATCATAATGGCAGCCTGCAGGGACCATCCTCCTCCAAAACACCAGCCAATAGTAGCTATGTCAACATCGTCTCCAACATATGAAATGGCACCTTTGATAATATATCGGGCACGTTCCTGGTCGATGGACTGCATGATCTTTCCTGCTTCATCTGGTGTAGTCGCAAGCTTTTTATCATAAAGATCTAATGCAATCACATGCACATTTCCCAAATCGCCATACAATTTTTCTGCTTCATTTTTCACATGCTCATTCAAGCCCCACCATTCATGAAATACAAATAAACAAAGGTCAGTTTCACCAGAAGCCTTTAATTCATATCCATAAGCATCGGTCCCGTCAGCTGCTTTGAAAGTAATTTCCTTTCCGAATGCAGATTTATGAATATAGGGTACTGGTGTTTCATGCTCTGAACGGAAATCCTTATTGGATGCAAATTGAGAAAATTGTTCGGTCGCAGAACCATGACACATGGTTATGTTTTTCTGGGCATAAGCACTTAATGCAAGCCCGATTATTAACAAAGTTGTGGATAACTTTTTCATAGTGCGTTTAATTTATTTTCAATGAAACCGGATATTTCATCAAAGGTTTGGAAAACAATATCTGCTTTGTTTAATAAATCTGGTGGAAAAGTGCTGGCAAATCCGATGCAGTACATCCCTGCAGATTTGGCTGCTAATATCCCATTTGGCGCATCCTCGATGACTACGCATTTTTCCGGTGCAACATCAATCTGTTTGGCGGCATAAAGATAAATATCGGGAGCAGGCTTGGCATGTGGAACTTCGTTTACTGAATAAACATGTCCGCCGAACATTTTTAAAAAACCGATATTTTTATCAAGCAAAGGAAACAGGTGTTTGCTCATGGAAGTAGCAACGGCGGTTTGAAGCCTTCCCTGAGCAAAGTCAAGAAATTCTTTGAAACCCTCCATAAATTCTAGTTCGTTGGCATACTTTTTTTCCATGATCCCGATTCGTTCTTTCGCAGCTGTATGAACATCCTCTTTTATTTGATAGCTATCTAGTAATAATGCAGTGCCATCCAATAAAGAAGTTCCGGCAAGTTTGGCTTTTACTTCGGAAGATAATCCCGGTACACCTCTTTTAGCCATAAATTCAGCATCGCCGACATCCCAAAGTTTTTCTGAATCAAAAATTACCCCATCTGCATCAAATATGATGGCTTCAATACCTTTTTTCATGAATGAATTGATTTTCCTGATTAACAAATTAAACAATAAAAAAGGCAGGTAAAAATCTACCTGCCTTTCTTCAGTAAAATTTTATTTTGACTAATGAACACCCACTTTTTCGTATTTGATCATGTTGATCAGTAAATCCCATAAGTGTTCGTAAGGAATGATTTCGATTTCCTGGTAAGCGCTACCTACAATTTGATTTTCATCCAGTTTGTTTAATAGATACTTGCTCTTTTGATTGATCTTTTTCAGATCAAGGCTATTCTCAACAACGATGTTCAGAAGCTTGAAGAAAGTCCTGGTTCTGTAACTAAAATTCTCTTTGAAGTGGTTGTCCATGTATTTTTTCAGGGCGTCCCTCCTGTAAACCAATGAATCTATGTCTCCTCTTTCCACATAAAACAGGAATTGTAAGATTAAAATGGCAACATTATGACCTTCCTTGTCCTTGCTGTAATGAGGCATTTCCTCCACGAACTTGGTAAAGTTGAAACTTCTCATCAAAAAATTGCCGGAATATGCGAAATGCAGGTATGCATTGTAAAGTTTCCAATCTTCCTCCATTCTTTTATTGAGGGTAATGAATTTTTTGTTTTCAAAAACCTCATTTATGGTATCAAAAGCCAGCTTGTAATTCTTACTGTGAACAGCCAGCAAAAAATGCTGGGATTTAAAGGCAAACCAGTTATTGTCGTGTGGATCAAACAAATTTTTATTTTCTTCTGTCAATGCAAACCCTTTTTCGAACTGCTTCGATCTCAGGAACGCATATTGCAGAGAGTAAATGAGATGGGCCTCATCGATTCTTTTCACATTCAGCTTTTTGCCCTGGTATTTTCCACTCAGTATTTCTTCGATGAAAGGAACGGCTTCTTCAAATTGACCAATCATTTCCATGTAAAATAGCCTCATTGAGTAGTAATAATTGAAGACATTGGCAGAATTTGTTTCTTTCCAGATTGCAGCAAGTTTTTCTATCACTCCCACAACATCATCAATGGTTTTTTTTCTGGAGTTGACGGATTTTACCAGAAGCATTTTGAATCGGAAATATATTTCCCTTGCCTCTTCTTCCTTAATGTATAACTCTCGTGCCTCTTTCATTTCGTCTATCAGCTGCTCAAAAACATGAGGCTGACAGTTAAGACTCATGATGGCATAAAGCTCTTCCAATGCGGTTATTTTCTCCCGTGTAAACTCAAAGCGATCAGCAATGGTATGTGCTTTGTGATAAAGGTTTTTCGCAATTTTTCTTTCTCCGGTTGTTCTGGAGATGCTACCCAAATGAAGCAATTGAAGGCATTCCTGTTTGGCAGCTACGAATTGGGAAAATCCTTTGCCGGTAAAATCCAGAAAATACAAATGATTGAGCATTTTTTGCTTCAATCTCGATTTTAACATACGATATCGATCATCATCACTCTTTGTATCGTACAATAGTTCTGCAGCTTCATCATCCGAATTGACAATCCCCTTTTTCACGTACCGGAAGAAAATATTTTCCTTACTGGAATTCTCATTAACTCCCTTAAGCTCCAGCAAGGGATACTGTCTTTGCTTTAACTCTGTAATAACCCTTACCAATCTCTGTAAATCTTTCATGATTTGTTCAATTTTAAATAAAAACTCCTTTTCGCTATTTTTTAACAGCCATAGATTTTTAATCCAATTTTTTGTAAAAAATTAGTCGTTACTCAGATCCAAACGTTTCCTTTTTAGGCGAATCGAATTCACTGACCTTTGATACATCAAAAACAAATTGTTATGAATTCGATTATATTATACATTTTATTAAACGTTGGCCTGGTAGGGGGAGACTTACAAGACCAAAATTCAACAACCACTCAAGAAACATCTGAAACTGCTACCAATACATCCGCAAGCGCTGACCAAAACATGATGGGTACTGGCCAGGGCAGCTGGGATGACAGGTAATTCCTTTCAGGATACCTGAAATACAAATAAATCTAAAACCGTTTTGGTTATTGAGGTAATACGTTAGGCAATGGTTGCATCCATTGCCTTTCCATCCATTCCTTATAAAGTATTACCTGTATAACTTTTGTTTATACAAATATTTAATCTAATTTATTAAAATTAATTTTTTTGCAAAAAAATACAATATTTTATTTTTTGTATCGCACCTATTTTTAGATAAATGGTCATTTTCTGACCTCAAACCAACCCGTTTTGAGTATTAAACAATGACATTTTAGGGATATTATTAATCATAATTTTATAAAGGAGTTTTTACTACAGGTTAATTTCCTCAATTACGTTTGAAATTTGTGTTTACAAATTTGTTATCTCTGTTGTTTTAATCCACCCTTTGTAGTTTTAAAAAATGAATAATTTAACTTTTTAAATTAACATTGATAATTATATCAATTAATATTGATTATAACTTCCAGGCTCACCATGCTTTTTTTATTCGAATCTATTGAATCATCTCCATTTCCAATTTTATCAATATTTAAGTAAAAGGTCTGGTTAAAGTTTGACCATATACTAATGGATGAATTGAGTTGATATTTTAACCGAATATTTAGATTGGATCCCTGGTTGAAAAAGAATGGATGCAGGTATCCATGAGGAATACTTATTTGATAGAAGTACAGCCTGTTTTCATACTCTATTGCATCAAAAATGGAAAAGGAAGATGAGATCCCTAATTTTTTAATTTGGTAGTCCATACCGGTTGCCATGAGATATCCGAAATCTTTTCCATATGATTGGTGACTTTGAACAAATTGAATGCGTTGATAAATTTTAAAGTTCCTGGTTACAGGAATATTTCCATAAAGGATCAAATTCAGTTTATTATACTTTTCATAATGATCGGTTGGTAATTTTTCAACGTTATTTGAAACATTAGAATTGGTATAATTGCATCGAAAATATGCATAAATACTGCGATATTTTTCATACTCTAGAAATGCAAGCCAGTCGCTCCCTTTAGATAGTTTTTGTTCCTGATGCTTTATCCAGGGATGAGAAAATGTGTCGTGATATAGGCTCAGCCTAAAATTTTTCAATGGAGAAATCCTCAAACCAAGGTATAAACCGTTTTCATTTATTGGCGAACTACCTTCTGAAAATACGTTGCCATGAAAAGAGTGATAATCCCGATCAAGCCTCCTGTACAAAACAGAGAGAAAAACAGATTCGCTAACCTGGTGGATCAGACCTGAGACTAACCCGATTCCATAACTTTTTGAAGTTGCAATTTCGGAGAAGAAATGCGTGCTTCGAAGGTAATAATTGAAATACGTACTTGCATTCATGTTGACTTTTCCACGGAATCTGTATTGATTCGACAATTGTTCTTGTGGGTAGATAGGAAGGGAAAAATGGGTGTATAAATAATTGAGGCCAATATTCAGGTTTTCATTTTTATTATTGAAGTTGATATTCAAGCCAAGGTTTCTTTCTTGCAGGGAGTTTTCGCGACTTCTTTCGTTTTCTGTCCGGTGCAGACCTGATTGGTTGAGAGAAGAGACATATCGTTCTGGGATTTGAGATTCTTGTAGATGGAGGGTAGCATCCCTGGATACACTACTTCCAAAAAGATTAACATCAACTTTTCCCATTCCAAGCGTTGCACCAATTCCACTGAAATCCTTGTATTCATACGATGAACTTACCGGACGAATGTTAATGTTTGATTTTCGGACGGACGTAATGGTTTCAGTTCCCTTCCCAAAGGCAAATGCCTGGCCAAAAACTAATCCCTGGCCGGTTTGAATGCGGAAATCACCAATTGTCAATTTTTTGATAATTCCTAAATTGTTTACGCTTAGATATGCTGATATATGATCAAAGAAATACTTGCCATCTTTCGGCTGAAACATCAGGACTTCACCTTCATCTTTTTCAGCTACCAGCCCGACTGAAAATTTATTTTTGAAGTTGAGCGCGTACCGCAGGAATATTTTTTGGGCATCTCCAGAAAACTTCTTTTGTCCTGTTGAATCTTTCTGGAAACCCTGTTTTTGTTGAAGTAATCTCATCGAACCGATTGCAAGTGTCTGTTTTACCCTTGGTTTCTCATTGTATTCTTGCCGGAAACTCGTTAGCACCATCAGGAATTGGATGATGATATTTTTGTCAAATCCATCGATAACCTGTAATTCATAAATCGATCGAAATGGTCCAAATTTCCCCCTGTAATCCAGAAAATTGGAGATCTGATTTTCATTTAAAAACCCCAGAGAACGCAATTCCTCACGGGTAATGTGATGAATATTGTACTTCGATTCTGTATTATTCAGGTACAAGTCGACAACCTCCTCATTCGTCTGGTCAATCACCCTTTCCAACAGGGTATTGTCGAGAAAATTTTCATCCAATATCTTTTGATCTGAATCCCCTTGGCCATTCGCTTTTAGGGTAAAAAGGAGCAGACAGAGGATCATTGATATGATGGAAAAGCCTTTAGTCACGCTTTTTAAGGTTTATTCCAAGAGAAGCCTGGTGAGTCATTCCAAGTGTTTGATGATAAGAAAACCCATAATCGAAATGGATCTTTTTTCCATGGTATCCTAGTCCAAAAAAATTATTGGTTGGATTAATGGTTATTCCTGTCCGAACAAACAAATGAGCGATGATTTCGTATTGCAAACCCACTTTAAACAATGGTTCGGCCAAAATTTCTTTTTCCAACTCTGTATAAACTTTGAATTTTTGAGTGAGAAGGTAGCTTAAACCAGCTTTCATAATAATGGGTAGCTGTTCTCGTTCCTGACCTTTTAGTGAACTTTGTGTGAAATTGAAGACATAAGCTCCAAACGTCAATTTCTCGGTCATCTCCGCTATACCTCCAAAATCCAAAACGACTGCTCCGGCACTTCCAAATCCTTCCGCCTGGTATTGCAGGTAATTTATTTGTGCGCCTAGCTTCACAAAACCTATTTTATTGGCTATGCCCAGCCCAACTCTATGCTGATTCATGAATTCATTTCCATGTCTTACCATTCCAGCCGAAACCGAAAACTTCTTCATTGGATAGATAGCCGTAAAATAAAGATTGCCGATATCGATCTGAGAATAATACTTTTGAGCCGATGTAGCAATTTGTATTTCATCTTGTGCAGCAATTCCTGAAACATTATTTATTGGAGAGAAAGAAGTGGATTCTGTCACATTCGCGTGAGCTGTTCCAAAGGAATTTGCTCCACCATTTACAAGAAAATTTTGCGAATAGAGTTTTGGGATTAATATAAACCCACAAAAAAGTGTGGTCAAAAAAATGCGGATAGACATACTTCTAAAAAATTGAATAATGAATATGTCTTTATCTCAAAAAATATCCAAATTTTTTAACCCCAAATGTTATTAATAGTCTAATTTTTTTAAAAATTCAAATAATTCTTTTTTTCTTAATGAGGTAATCAATGGAGTATTTTCCCGATCCTGAGATAAAAATGATCAGAAGTACAAATGTAATAATTAGCGAAAAAGTTGCATTGCCATATACAGAAAACAGTCCATAGACAGCGTGATAATTCAATAAAACTCCTATAAAAATTGGTAACTGAAACAAAATAGCTATTCTGGTCAGCAAACCTATAGCTATGAAAAATCCACCAGCTAATAGCGAAAAGGCAACGTGATGCTCAAGAATGATGGCAAGCCCTCCGATTCGGCTATTGTCAATGATTTCAGAAAGCATGGAGCTATTACTTACAAATCGAATACCTTCGATGAAAATGACAATCCCCAATAGAAACCTTATCAGATCAATTACAAACAGATGATGCGCTTTTGAATATTTAGAAAATTTGGCAGTGGAATTCATAGCCCTACAGTTAATGTTTCTATATTTATTCAACAATTTTGAATTGCTGTAAGTGCCTGTATTTTCACAAAAAATCTTCATTGTTGGGTCATACGATAAAAAAATATTCCGATAGGAAAATTCTTAATTGGTATAAGCGAAAGGGATGGCGTCCTTTTGATTTTCAAAAGAAGGTATGGGATCTTTTTCAGAATAGATATCATGGTTTGTTAAATGCCCCAACGGGTAGTGGTAAAACCTATGCTTTGTGGCTGGCGTGCCTGATCAAACACCTGAACCAGGATCGAAAAGATCAGGGTGGTTTAAAGATCATTTGGGTTACGCCATTACGTGCCTTGTCAACTGATCTGGCCAAAGCGCTTCAGCTAGCCTGCGATGAGCTCGGAATTCCCTGGGAAATTGGTATTCGCACGGGAGATACGACATCGGACCAACGAAAAAAGCAATTGCAGCAGTTGCCTGATTGTATGGTTACGACTCCGGAAAGTTTACACATTTTATTCAGTAGTAAAGAGCACCATCGCGTTTTTAAAAATATACAGGCCATCATTGTCGATGAGTGGCATGAGCTAATGAGTACCAAGCGCGGTATTCAGATGGAATTAGCTATTGCCAGGATCAGGACAATCAGTAAACTTAAGCCATTGATTTGGGGTATTTCCGCTACAATCGGCAATTTGAATGAATCACTGGAAGTGTTGCTGGGTTCTGATTTCAACGGCAAACATCAGTTAGTAAAAGCTGAAATTGAAAAGCGAATAGACATTGAGTCCATTGTGCCGGATGATATCAGTAAATTTCCATGGGGAGGTCATATTGGGATCAGGCTCATTCCCAAGGTAATCCCCATCATTTTGAAAAGCCGATCCACGTTGCTTTTTACCAATACACGGTCACAGGCTGAGATCTGGTACCGATCCATTCTCAATGAAGCTCCGGAATTGGCTGGAGTGATGGCCATGCATCACGGATCTATTGATATGGCAATCAGAGGTTGGGTAGAAGATGCACTCAAAGAGGGTAAGCTAAAATTGGTAGTTTGTACTTCGAGTCTGGACTTAGGAGTGGACTTTTCACCTGTTGAAACGGTAATTCAGGTGGGAGGACCAAAAGGAGTATCCCGATTTTTTCAACGTGCAGGGAGAAGCGGTCATCAACCCGGATCGCTCTCAAAAATTTATTTTGTCCCAACACATGCTTTGGAATTAGTAGAAGGAGCGGCATTGAGACTCGCGCAGAACAACGACATTCATGAAGAGCGAAATGCATTGACCGATTCGTTGGATGTATTGGTACAGTACCTTGTAACCTTAGCTGTTGGGGGAGGTTTTGAAAAAGATAAAGCATTTGAAGAAGTAAAATCGACACATGCATTTAAAAATCTTACTACTCAGGAGTTTAACTGGATCATCCGATTTATTACAACTGGTGGAGAAAGTCTGGAAGAATACAACGAATTCAACAAGGTGCAACAAGCAGGCGCTCAATATAAGGTCGAGAACCGGTCGATTGCTCAAAGGCATCGGCTTTCAATTGGGACCATTGTCGGGGATCCGGTTCTGCATGTCAGATTCATTTCTGGAGGATACCTGGGAACCATCGAGGAAAGCTTTATCGCGGGTTTGAAAGCTGGGGATCATTTCTGGTTCAGTGGAAGGTGCCTGGAATTTATTCATGTGAAGGAAATGACAGCCTACGTGAGAAAGTCCAACAGAAAAAGTGGGATTGTTCCCCAATGGATGGGAGGAAGATTACCATTATCATCTAAACTTTCCGAACTAATCCGCATTAAATTAGAGGAGGCTAGAAGGGATAAATTTGACGGAGTTGAAATGGAAACCCTGGCCCCTATTTTTAAAAAACAGAAACAACTTTCAGTGATACCTTCTAGAAATGAAATTTTGATTGAAAGTATTTTATCAGATGAGGGGCATCATTTATTCTTTTATCCATTTGAAGGCCGTTTTGTTCACGAGGTCCTTTCTGCAATATTGGCATACAGGATTTCCAAAATTCAGCCTCTTACATTTTCCATTGCCATGAATGATTACGGTTTTGAATTATTGTCGGATCAGGAAATTCCAATCGAAGAATCGCTTGAACAAGACCTGTTTTCCATGGATAATTTAATGGAAGACATTGAAAGCAGTATCAATAAAGGCGAGCTGGCTAAAAGAAAATTCCGCGATATCGCGACGATATCCGGATTGATTTTTCATGGCTATCCGGGAAAAAGAATTACCAATAAACACCTTCAATCTTCTTCATCTCTCATTTACGATGTATTTGAACAATACGATACAAACAACCTACTGATCAAGCAGGCAAAAAATGAAGTAATTACTTTGCAATTGGACATAAACCGTTTGATCAGTGCCATGAAAAAAATATCTGGACAAAAAATTGTCCTGATTCATCCTGAAAGGGTTACACCGTTTTCATTTCCTATCATGGCAGAAAGGCTGAGGGAAAAATTTTCTAATGAAAAGCTGATGGATCGCTTCCTCAGAATTCAAAAACAGATGCTAAGTTAAAATTCCTCGAACTTATTGTTTTTAAAATGTGATCTCGCAATTGTGGCTTTTGCCACCCGGCCGATCCCCAAAACAAAAGCAGCCGTCCTTAATGAAATATTTTTGCTCGTGGCCGTGCTGACAATGTCTTTGTACGAGTTTGACATGGTCTTGTAAAGTTCGTTATTGATCCTTTCCAGCTCCCAGCGAAATTGCTGGATGTTTTGCGCCCACTCGAAGTAGCTGACTGTTACCCCTCCTGCATTGGCATAAATATCGGGAATAACCAGTATGTCTCTCTGTTTAAAGATTTCATCTGCTGCCGGTGTGGTAGGACCGTTTGCACCTTCTACTATGATCTTGGCTTTGACATCCCTTGCATTGAATTCATTCAAAACGCCATCTAAAGCAGCTGGTATAAGCACGTCGCAATCCCAGGTCAGTACTTCATCGCTTGAAAAAGGATCGCCTCCGGGAAATCCGGCAACAGTTCGATGTTCGTTTACCCAATTAATTACCGCAGGTATATCCAGTCCTTCTCTATTGCAAACTCCTCCTTTGTGGTCACCGATTGCGACTACTTTTCCCCCGCGCTCATGAATGAATTTAGCGGCATTACTACCCACATTTCCAAATCCCTGCATGGCAACTGTTATATCCTTGAAATTCATTTTCTTGTCTTTTAACACAAATTCAAGAGCAAAAGTTAATCCCAATCCGGTTGCTTCGGATCGGCCTTCTGAACCAAACAAATGCAACGGTTTTCCGGTTACGACCCCCGGTGAAAATCCATAATATTTGGAATACTCATCCATGATCCAGCCCATGATTTTTGCATTGGTGTTAACATCCGGGGCTGGAATATCCAGGTTGGGGCCGATCACCTCCTTAATATGACTGACAAAGACACGAGTCATATCATCCAGCTCCTGATCATTCAGCTCTTCAGGGTTGCAATTAATACCACCCTTTGCTCCCCCGTAAGGTATGTTGACTATGGCTGTCTTCCAGGTCATTAGTGACGCAAGTGCAACAGCATGATCCTCATCAACTTTTGGATGATAGCGAAGTCCGCCTTTCATAGGGCCGCGTGAATTGTCGTGCTGAACTCGATAACCGATATGGTGGAGAAAATCTCCATCCCGGCTTTCAGAGACAATTTCAACTTTAACAACCCGGTAGGGAGTTTGTAAAACTTTAATAGTTTTTGGCCTGAGGTCTAATACTTTGGCAGCTTGATTAAAATAATATTGGCTTGCTTCTAACATATGAATTGGAAATCGATTTAATCTTCAAAATGAATAAAATTACATTGATTTCCAACTTAATCTTAATGATCCATTGTTTATACCTGTTTGAGCTTCCATTTTCCTTTTTTGAAGATGATCAGACTCAATATTGCCATGCAGGATTCTGCTATAATAATTGCCCAGAAAACGCCATTTTCCCTCATGCCTGTTTCGATTGCCAGAAGATAAGCTAAAGGTATTTGGATCAACCAATAGCTGATCAGATTTATCCACGTAGGAGTTGTGGTATCTCCGGCACCGTTGAATGCCTGGGGCATAACCATTCCCAAACCATAAAACAGGTATCCAAAGCTTATAACTTTCAAAGCCTTCGATCCAATAGTGACAACTTCAGGTTCATCAGTAAAAAGTTTGATGAAAAATTCTGAGGAAGTAATAAATAGTGTTGCAAACATGAGCATAAATGCTGAGTTGATAAATGCTGTTCGAATAACAGAAAACTCTGCTCTATCTGGTTTTTTAGCTCCTAAATTCTGACCGACTAAAGTTGCTGCGGCATTGCTCATCCCCCAGCTTGGCAATAAGGTGAACATAAATATTCGGATTGCAATTGTATATCCTGCAACCACCACGCTGCCAAATTCAGCCATTATTTTCATTAAAACAACCCATGAAGCTGTAGCGATGATGTATTGACCTACACCACCGGCAGACAATTTGATGATCTGTACCAGCACTTTGAGTTCTACTTTAAGGTGCCGTCTGTAAATTTTCGTCCTGCCTATTCCGCGGTAAAGCAGATAGACCTGCATGACAACAGCTAATCCTCTTCCGATGAGTGAGGCCAATGCTGCCCCTTTGATCCCCATTTCGGGAAATGGCCCGATCCCAAATATCAAAAGGGGATCAAGAATAATATTGGTGATATTGGCAATCCAAAGGATGACCATCGAAAGCACGGCATCACCGGCGCTCCTGAAAATGGCATTGATGACAAACAGAAGCATCACTACAATGTTTCCTCCTATGATAATAGAAGTATAGCTGCTGTACTCAGAAATGATACTTTTGTTTGCGCCCATTAACGCCAAAAGTTCCTGAGAAAAGAATATACCCGGAATAGCCATAATGAGGGAAATAAATATGGCTAGTACGATGGATTGCATAGCTGCAGATGAAGCCCCCTCTGGGTTTTTTTCGCCAGTTCTTCGGGCAATCAAAGCGGTTGTTGCCATGCTCATTCCGATACCAACAGCATAAACAAGGGTCAAGAGGGATTCAGTAATTCCTACCGTTGCGACAGCATCAGGATTGATCCGTGAAACAAAATAGATATCCGTAACGGCAAAAACCGATTCAAAGGATACTTCCAGTACCATCGGAACGGCCAGCAGAAAGATGGCCCTGTTCATTCCTCCAGATGTATAATCCCGTTCCTTTCCGGAAATGGATTCTATTACATCGCGGGTGAGGCCTTTTAATTTATGAGTTAGTGATCTTGATTTTTTTAAAAGGAAATATTGTGATGGTTTTGCTTTTCCATTCATGACTGTTACTGTATGAAGTGATTGAAATTAGATTGATAAAACGAATAGTCGGAATTAATTCAATTATGAATTCACCGAAGCTACCCGATCTTTTTGGACAGTATGAATGAAAATGATTCGCATATTTTCAATATAGTTAATTCAGCTTACGGCAGGTCCGATTTTTGGTTCAGAATTATTCAATTTCTTTTCTTTAAATTTTTAATGGGATAGCATAAGGTTGTCATTTCTTTCTCAAATTATCCTAACTTTTATACACGGATGAAATAATTTCCCTCGTGTCTTCCATCAATAAATTCATGTTTTCCCTGCTGTATTTAGAAAGATCGATTGGGGGATGGATGATTAGTTCCGCCTTTCCAGGTAAGATGTTAAACGTTCCCGATGGCAAAATTTTATTCGTACCGTTAATGGTGACCGGAAGGATCGGAAGGTTCAAATCAAAGGCAAAATTGAAAGCGCCTTTTTTAAATCGTCCCAACTCGCCGCTCTTACTTCGTGTTCCTTCCGGAAAGAACAATACTGAAGTTCCATTGACAATTCTTGCCTTTGCTTCTTCGATGGTTTTCATTGCTTCTTTTGAGCTTGACCGATCGATAAAAATATGTCCAACTGCTTTAGACCCGAAGCCGAGACCTGGAATTTTCTCCAATTCCTTTTTCATGACCCATTTAAAGTCAATCCCCATCCATCCATAGACCAGGAATATATCGTAGGCACTAATATGGTTGGCAACGATCACATAAGATTGATTTTTGTCGATGTTTTCTTTACCCGATTTTTTGACAAACATTGGAGTGAGGAAACCGTTCAGTCTGCTCCAGAGAACACCACCAACATAACTACCAATTTTTTGACCGAATATGAGAGAAATGATGATGGCCAAAATCCCAAAAATAAGTGTACTGATCCCCATCAAAGGAAAGAGTATCAGCCACTTATAAGGTTGATAAAGTAGAATCAAAAACTTCTTCATCCCGATATACAAAATTTGAAGATGCAAATTTAGATGAAATATTAAATTTTGCGCAATATCAATGAATTCCAACAGGGAAATCGCTTTTAACTTTGAGATAGAAGAAATTTTGACTTTAATTATTAGTTTTTTTGATAACACACCTCTGAATCTCCTCTCAAGAGGAGAATATTGGCATAATTCAAGTCAAAACTTGAGTTTTCTGTCGACTCACATAAGTTAAATTTCATTTTTTTGCATAAAAATCTTAAAACCTATTTCCCTATGAAGTCCAACAACACCAGTTTTTAAATACTGATCTGTTGTTAGGAAAGTGAGATCAATTATTCAGGAAGAGAAGTAAATAAAAAATGCCACCCTGGCTGGAGTGGCATTCATATGAAGTTTATTTCTTTTTAAAAATTATTTTACCGTGTCCATGTGTTCGATCAGGTCGACAACTTTGTTGGAATAACCCATTTCATTGTCATACCATGAGACAACCTTTACAAATGTAGGACTCAATTGAATACCTGCGCCTGCGTCAAAAATAGAAGTCCTTTGATCGCCAATGAAATCATTGGAAACAACCTGGTCTTCTGTATATCCAAGTATTCCTTTCAACTCACCTTCAGAAGCATCTTTCATTGCTTTGCAGATCTCTTCGTAAGTGGTTTCTTTTCCAAGTGTAACAGTTAAATCAACTACAGAAACATCAGGGGTTGGAACCCTGAAAGCCATACCTGTCAATTTTCCGTTTAGCTGAGGAATAACCTTTCCTACTGCTTTTGCTGCACCGGTTGACGATGGAATGATGTTCTGGCCAGCGCCTCTACCACCTCTCCAGTCCTTCATGGATGGAGCATCTACTGTCTTTTGAGTGGCAGTGGTAGCATGAACGGTTGTCATCAAACCTTCAACAATACCGAATTTATCATTCAATACTTTAGCGAGTGGCGCCAGACAGTTGGTAGTACATGAGGCATTTGAAACGAAATTCATATCAGTTTTATATTCCTTGTGGTTTACACCCATCACAAACATAGGAGTGTCATCTTTGGATGGTGCAGACATAACCACTTTTTTAGCGCCAGCATCTATATGTCCTTGAGCTTTTTCTTTTGTCAGGAACAGACCGGTAGATTCGACTACGTAATCAGCGCCAACTGCACCCCAATTGATGTCGGCAGGATTTTTTTCAGAGGTTACTCTGATTTCCTTACCATTGACGATTAGCTTACCACCTTTTACTTCAACATCACCTTTGAAGATTCCGTGAGTTGAATCGTATTTCAGCATGTAAGCCATATAGTCAACATCAATCAAGTCGTTAATAGCAACAACCTCAACATTAGGTCTGTCGACAGTTGCGCGAAATACTAGTCGGCCTATTCGGCCAAATCCGTTAATTCCGATTTTAATCATTGAGATAATAGGTTTTTGTGAAACAATTTAACCGGCCACAAAAGTACAAATCTAATATTAATAAATGCTGATTATTGTCAGGTATTTTGAAGAGCGGTAAATTTTTTTTCTGAAAAAATATATAGTGACTGTTTGCAAATAAAAAACTGCAATCTATATTTGCACTCCAATTCAAAAATGGTCCGTTCGTCTAGGGGTTAGGACGCCAGGTTTTCATCCTGGTAGCAGGGGTTCGATTCCCCTACGGACTACAGAAAAGGAGCTCAATTTGGGCTCCTTTTTTGATTTTAACCAATTCTTTTTTTGTTTTCCCTACAAACCAGATCCTATCTTATATTCGGAAAAGGAAATTATCAGTAAAAAATCCTTAACTTTTTTCAATAAAAGGATATGTTTGGAATTTTCCTGAAAAATTACCCGGAGATTTATGGCAAAAAGGAACTTTTTTAAACTAAAAAAGAACAAGACGTTGTTGGCAAAGCTTCTTTTGATAGAAGTTTTTATGTTTGTTTTTTTGGTTGGATTTTTACCTGAGCCATGGCACAAAATGGCTTATACATCTTTGTATGCGGCACTATTTTATACTTGTGCCCTTAATCTGGCAAAATACGAAAAGATGCTCTGGATAGCTACTGTACCATTTGTGCTTCAATGGAGCGCGGCTTATTTCGATTTCCATATACTAAATGCGGCATCAAAAATTCTAAGTATTTTTTTCTTCATTTTTGTAGTTATAGTCCTCATCAATCAAATTTCGAAAGCGAGGAATGTAAATGAAATTGTAATACTCGAAGCGATTATCGGATACCTTTTGCTGGGCATTGTCTTTTCCTTGCTTATATCATTGATGGTACAGTTTGATCCCTACGCATATAATTTTAGTGCCTCAGGAGAACTGAAACTATATGATGTTGTTTATTACGGATTCGTGACTCTTTCTACCCTTGGATATGGAGATCTTTTACCTCTCTCACCTCATTCCAAATCACTTGCTCTTATTACAACTATCGGAGGCCAGCTTTATATTGCCGTGATTATTGCTCTGTTGGTGGGAAAATACTCAAGTCGTCGAAATGATTGAGAGGATAGTGTAGTCTCAAATCCGGATATGGCAAAATCTTCATTTAAAATTTCACTTTTAACATGTATTGATTTTTTATAATCTAAAATCAATTTATCTTTTGATCCTTGTATGCTTACATTGAGACAAGAATGGCAGAGAAAAAGAAGAAAAACTGGCTGGCCCGTGAATTGATCTATGTCTTTCTGGCTCCCTTGCTGGTCATGATCGGTGTTCTGTTATTTGGGGTACTGTTTGAAACCTGGTACAAAGATCCGGTGTTCATCCTCAAAGCTTCCGGTATTGCTTATGCTGGGTTGTTGTTTCTTCGCATGTTCTTTTGGATTTACCGGCAATTTGGTTAGTGGACGGGTAGGTTTCCATTAGGATAAAACCCATTTTTCAGCCTGAAACATATCATAGAATGCCTTCGTTTCCACCAGTTCATTTTTGTCGCATATATCTTGTACCAGTGAATAGGAAAGCAAGTCATTGGAAATGACGTAAGCGGCCTTTTTCATTCCTCTTCTATGCATGACCGGATAATAGGTGTTAATTAAAAAGTCTATTATTTTTTTGAAGTTTCCCCTCAGATTGGTCAAATCAACGATCTCACCAATTGTGATTTGATCATCAGGAAGTTGCATGCACTGTTCCAGAAGTGATTGGATCTTGTCTATATTTTGATTGGCCAAAATGCTTTCAGTCTTGTAAATAATTATCTGGTTGTCTTCATCAAAATATACACTTGCTAAATTATTTTGGTCGATGTGTATTAATGTCATATAAAACGAATAGGTTAAAAAACGTATTTCCCGCTGTCAATTTCAGGTGAATATTTAAAAGCCGATTGGTGTTTGGTATACAAAATTATAAATTAAAGGCGAAGATAAAATGAGATGTAATGATTTCAAAAAAAATAAACACAATACTGAATAAGTAACAGTGATTATGACTCGAAGAGATTGTTAGATTACATCGGACTTTAAATTCTATGATTTTCCTATTATCAAATTAAATTAAGTTTAAAGGGTGATGAAACTCTCTTTATCTTAAAATTATTTTTTGTTATTCTGCATGATGCAGTACTTTTTGCGTGAATTATATGTTTTTGAATGAAATTATTAAATCTTCTGTTCTATGGATATGAATAACTTTTCAAGAGATTTTAGGGCAAAAAGAGATTAATTTTGTTGTGTCTGTAACATGATTGAATTATTTCTTAACGGTAACTTTCATGCTGTTGGAGTAAGAAAAGGGAGAGTCAAAGTAAGGCATTAAACACCGATGTGGTTAAGACTATTCGCCTATGAAGGCGATAGAATCGCATTCCATTGGATAGGATGATCCATTGCAATTTTCAATGTGATGGTTCCAATATTAGGAGGAGCACTCAGGTAAATTTTGGCTTATACTGCTCTTTTTGAGAATTCTCAAACTCTGAATAAACATACCTTGCCATAACTGAGCATATTGATCTTTCCCCGAAAAAGTGTATAGCCTGGTAGAGGTTCTTTGCCTACAAAAAGCCCTATTGTTATTAGTGCGATTTTTAGTTCACACTGTCCAGATCGAACTCTTTCAGAAAGTCGCTGGCTTGTTCAGTGCTGGGGAATTCATAAATCTTGGATTTGCCATCACCTAGATGAACCTCAATGGTTACACCATAGATGGCCCGATCTTCTTTGAATAAAATATGGTCTGGGAGGTGATAATTTCCTCCGGGCTCGAGCTTCGCAATTTTAAGAACTTTGCTTCTTTTTGCTTTGCAATACGAGCATTGGTAAAACTTTTCTGTCTCACCTTCCGAGTTTTCTGTAGGCGCTAGGTGTATTTCTTCCTTGATTTGTTTCATG
Source organism: uncultured Cytophagales bacterium (assembly GCA_913057175.1). Lineage (GTDB taxonomy): Bacteria > Bacteroidota > Bacteroidia > Cytophagales > Cyclobacteriaceae > CAJXNP01. The sequence goes on along the minus strand of CAJXNP010000019.1, from coordinate 116,693 downwards.
GTCATAAAGCCACAACTATTACATTGTTCAGCTTCCAGGTGACCAGCATACTTTTCAATATGTACTTCATTGGTTTCCGGATCGACCCAGACATCATAATCAACAGAAAATACATTTTCTTCAGCCTGCATACCTTCATCAAGGTGAACGTCCTCTTCATCTTCGCTAAGCAACTTCATTTTGTTACCGGTACTCGGGTTTGTCCGGGGGTGATACCTCCATTTTCTTAGTTTTCTGGCAAGCTGGGTAGGGTAGGCAAATTTTAACAAAAGGTAAGAAAGATAGACAATCAATGTTCCAATACTGATCGTAACAAAAAGTCGAACAAACAACCAGATAATATGAAGTTTGACCGTCTCCTGTTCCAATGTGTTTGCAAATAATGTCAATGCCAGTGCAAAGGCAAAAATGCTTTGATAGATCTTTTTTGAATCGTTGTCTCTTAGATAATCATACTTTTTCTTGTAATCTTTCAGTGACGCAACTTTTAAGGCATGAGCGATGATGAGATATAAACTTATAACTGCTGTTATTGCCGCGGCGATTGTAAGAACGTAATTCCAGATTTCGAGAAAAGCGACATAATTACTTTTCATGGTATTTAGTATTGGTTAAAACTCTACGTAATTAATCCTTTTTTTAATTAATAATCAATAAATATGTAGTCTTTCAACTTCTCAATATTTATTGGTTATGTGAATTTAGACCAATTGCGAAACTCCACTACCAAGAGCCTTATTGAATCATTTTTTATTCGTTTTTAATAACGTGATTCTTCTATTTTTTCATTGTTATTATTTTGGTTTATTGATTAAAAGTGCATTTAAATATTGTTAAACAAAAAAAAGTTCTATTTTTGCCCGAAATTTAATTAGTTATTTAATAATCATATTTTAGACGTATTGTTCAGGAATATGAATAATTTGCTTAAATGGATGGTATGATGGGTTAGAGAAAAATTTGAAATTAATTCTTTGTGAATGTTATTTCCTTTTCTACATTTGCTGCTCGATGAAGAAATTTTACAACTATATCAATCTTTATTGGTGGTGGCTTTATGAAATAACAAGTCGCTGAACAGAGGTATGATATAGCTTTAAGATACTTAATGATAAAGGCTCACTGTTCAGTGGGCCTTTTTTGTTTGCAATAAATCTCAAAACACGTTGGAAAAATTTAAACTTAAAACGGACTTTTTAAAACTAATAGCCGATACAGCAACTCCGGTGAGTATTTATATGAAGCTGAGGGATAAGCTAAATGGAGTAATACTGCTTGAAAGTTCTGATTATCATGGCGAGCAAAACAGCTTCAGCTATATTTGCTGCAACCCGATTGCCTCCTTCATGCTGAAGGACAATCGGTTAAAAATTGAATACCCGGATGGTGATATTAAAATTTGGGAGACCTCTTATCAACATGAAGTGATTGATAAGCTTTCTGAGTTTAGGCATTCATTTGAAACCAAATCAGAGAATTTCAAATTCATTTCCAACGGACTGTTTGGCTACATGTCTTATGATGCGGTTCAGCATTTTGAAGATATCAAATTCGATAAAGGCAAAACAGATGAATATAAAATTCCTGATATTCTGTACAAAGTCTATCGCAATGTAATTGCTATCAACCATTTCAAGAACGAAATGTATTTGTTCGATCATCGGTTGGATGGTTCGGAACAGGAAAGCAACATAGAGGATATCGAGCGATTGATCAAAGGAAAAAACTTTCCTTATTTCTCATTTGAATCACTCAATGATGAAAGATCCAATTTAACAGATGAGGAATATCGCCAGATGGTGACAAAAGGAATACATCACTGCTTCAGAGGTGATGTATTCCAGATCGTTCTTTCCAGGAGATTCCAATCCGGTTTCAAAGGGGATGAATTCATGGTTTACCGTGCACTGCGAGCCATTAATCCATCACCTTATCTGTTTTATTTTGACTATGGCAGTTTCAAAATTTTTGGCTCTTCCCCGGAGGCCCAGATTGTGATTAATAAAGGCATGGCAACGATTTATCCGATTGCTGGAACTTTTAAAAGAACTGGTGACGATGAGTCCGATGGCGAACTAGCCAAGAAACTTTTTGCCGATCCCAAGGAAAATTCTGAACATGTCATGCTGGTGGACCTGGCGCGAAATGACCTGAGCAGGAATGGTGATGAGGTGACTGTCGAAAAATTTAAGGAGATCCAGTATTATTCACACGTCATCCATTTGGTGTCTAAGGTTACTGGTAAAATGAATGGGCACTCAAAAACGGTTCAGATGGTGGCTGATACCTTTCCTGCGGGGACCCTTTCCGGTGCTCCCAAGCACAAAGCGATGGAATTAATAGACAAATATGAGCCAACACGCCGGGGCTACTATGGCGGTGCCATTGGGTACCTGGGTTTTGACGGGGAGTTCAATCATGCGATCATGATCCGATCATTTTTAAGTAAAAACAATACACTATACTATCAGGCCGGGGCAGGGGTGGTTGCTAAGTCAAACGAGGAGAGCGAATTACAGGAAGTAAACAACAAATTGGCTGCTCTTCGGACAGCCATTGAAAAAGGTCAAAACATTAAAATTTAAGAGGAAATGAAAATTCTTGTTCTGGATAATTATGATTCATTTACCTACAACCTCGTTCACATCATAAGGGAGCTGGGCTATGGCGACCAGCTCGATATTTATCGAAATGACAAAATTACTCTTGATGAAGTCGATAAATATGATAAAATATTATTGTCACCGGGACCTGGTATCCCCAGCGAAGCAGGAATTATGCTCGATTTGATTGACCGATATGGATCAAAGAAAAGCATATTGGGAATCTGCCTTGGCCACCAGGCAATTGGTGAAGTCTATGGAGCTCAATTGTATAACATGCCCCATGTGCTTCATGGAGTTGGGACTACCATCCATCTGACAATAAAGGAAGATTATATATTTAAAGAAGTACCGGAATCATTTATGGTATGCCGCTACCATTCCTGGGCGGTAGTTAAAGATACGATAAACGGTGATTTGGAAATTAATTCAATAGATGAAGATGATATCGTGATGGGTGTCAGCCATAAAAAATTCGATGTTCGTGGATTGCAGTTCCACCCAGAATCCATTGTCACTGAAAACGGTAAAACCATGATGAAAAACTGGCTGGAACATGAGAGTTGAAAGTGGAGAGTTTGTCAAGTTGAAAGTTCATAAAGTTATAAAGGTTGGATGATGCTGAGTTTTTCAAATCTAGCTTATGAAGGTGAACAGATTTGGTGAAAGAAGATTAATAATTTGGATATGAATACAAAATCAAAATGAATCTACAAACATCCATCTAGTTATACTCCCCTCCTGGGAGGGGCAGGGGTGGGTCCATAAGCAATGAAAAGAAAAATAATCCCATATAATCCAAGGTTAAAAGAGTTAGCCCGAAGGTTACGAAAAAACATGACTTTATCAGAGATCCTTTTGTGGCAGGAATTAAAAGGTGGACAAATGAATGGATATGATTTTGACCGGCAGCGACCTATCGATGAATTCATAGTAGATTTTTATTGTAAAGACCTGATGCTGGCGATTGAAATTGATGGGGATTCTCATACGCATGGATATGTGGTAGATAACGATATAGAAAGGCAAGAGAAATTGGAATCATTGGGTGTACGCTTTCTTAGGTTTGATGACCTGGATGTAAAGAAGGAAATGGGTTTTGTATTAGAAACAATATTGGCATGGATAAAAGAAAACGAATGAAAAGACCCACCCCCAGCCCCTCCAAGGAGGGGAGTTTAGACTTCTGCCAAATCCAACAGGAGGTGATGACCAAAGTGTCTGCGATAGAAAATATTATGACCGGGAAGGATGAAAATATTTCAACACATAAACCTTTACAAACTTTCAACCTTATTACTTGAAAAACTTTTAACTCAATTTGATGAAAGAGATTTTAAATTACCTTTTTGAATATAAATACCTGGACAGACAGACGGCCAGGGAAGTGTTGACCAACCTCGCACGGGGAAAATACAATCAATCGGAGATGGCGGCTTTTTTGACGGTTTTCATCATGCGAAGCATTACCATCCAGGAGTTAGCCGGTTTTCGGGATGCCATGCTGGACCTGTGTGTTCACATCGATCTGGATGAGTACGATGTGATGGATTTGTGTGGTACAGGAGGAGATGGAAAGGATACTTTTAATATTTCAACCCTGGCTTCTTTCATTGTTGCCGGTTCCGGTCAAATGGTGGCCAAGCATGGAAATAATGCAGTTTCTTCTTCCTGCGGATCTTCAAATTTATTGGCTCATTTAGGTTATCAATTCACGAATGATCGGGAAAAATTGATAGAAATATTGGAGAAATCGGGAATATGTTATTTGCATGCTCCATTGTTCCATCCAGCCATGAAGAATGTAGCTCCCGTAAGAAAAGATATGGGAGTTAAAACGTTTTTCAATATGCTGGGTCCTATGGTCAATCCTACGTTTCTGAAAAAGCAAATCGTAGGCGTTTTCAGTCTCGAGTTGGCCAGATTGTATGCCTATCTGTATCAGCAAACCAATGCGCAATACCTGATCATTCATTCGTTGGATGGATATGATGAAGTTTCCCTGACGGGGTCATTTAAAATCATTGGAAGAAATGATGAAAGCATTATTTCTCCTGAAGAAATTGGTTTGGAGCATTTAAATCCTGAACAGTTATCCGGTGGTGAAACAGTGGAGGATTCCGCTAAAATATTTATAAACATACTGGAAGGGAAAGGAACAAAAGCCCAGAACCAGGTAGCTATTGCCAATGCAGGCATGGCCTTGTATTGTTCGCATCCTGAAAATGGATTGGAAAGCTCAATGGCTGAGGCAAGGGAAAGCCTGGAATCCGGAAAGGCGCTACAGGCATTGAAAAAATTTGTTGAAGCATCACAAAACTAGAAAGAAGAGAAAAATTTAATTATGGATATTTTACAGAAGATTATTGCGCACAAGGAAAAAGAAGTTGCCAGGAGAAAGGATCTCTTTCCCGTAAAGCTGTTGGAGGAAAGCATCTACTTCCCAACCCAAACGGTTTCTTTAAAGAAATACTTATTACGCGAAGACAAGCATGGCATTATCGCCGAAATTAAGAGGAAATCACCGTCTAAAGGTGTAATCAACAAACACGTTTCAATCGAGAAAACCTCTATTGGATACATGCAGGCGGGGGCATCAGCGCTTTCCATTTTGACGGATACGGAATTCTTTGGAGGAAAAAATGAAGATCTCACAACGGCCAGGAAATTCAATTTTTGCCCGATACTCAGAAAGGATTTTACCATCGATGAATACCAGATCGTTGAGGCAAAATCCATCGGTTCGGATGCGATATTGTTAATTGCAGCAGCGCTTGAACCTAAGAAATTGAAATCGCTGGCAAAGTTTGCCAAAAGCCTGAACCTGGAGGTTTTGATGGAAGTACACAATGAAGATGAATTGCTGAGAAGTCTCTGTGATGATCTGGATGTTGTAGGCGTAAATAACCGCAACCTCAGTACATTTGATGTGGATATCAATACCTCCATTTCGCTGGCAGAAATGATCCCGGACAAGTTTGTGAAAATTTCAGAAAGCGGAATATCACAACCTGAGAATATCATGACCCTTAAGAGACATGGTTTTCAGGGATTCCTGATCGGGGAGAGCTTCATGACGAACAGCAGACCCCACAAAGCGTGTCTGGACTTTATCCATCATCTGGAACAGCTGGAAAAGACCATGGCCGAAAAAGCAAATTCTTAAAATTGAAAGAAGAAAGAACCATATTGCTGAAGGTATGCGGAATGAAATTCCCCGAAAATATCAGGGAAATCGTTCAGTTACAACCGGACTTTTTGGGTTTTATATTCTATCCAAAATCTCCGCGATATGTTGTTGAAGAGTTGGATCCACAGGAACTTTCAAACATTCCGGATACAATCAAGAAAGTCGGGGTGTTTGTCAATGAAGAATTGGAAAGGCTATTGGATCTGGCTAATCAATATCAATTGGATATGATTCAATTGCATGGAGAAGAGACTCCGGAATATTGTCAAAAAGTGCGGGACGAATTCCCAGTAATAAAGGCATTTTCTGTGGGCAATCATTTGGATTTGGATCATTTAAAGGAATACGAAAAATTTGTCGACTATTTCCTGTTTGATACCAAAACACCTCTTTACGGAGGGTCCGGAAAGAAATTCAATTGGGATGAACTGAATAATTATAACCTGGACAAACCTTATTTTCTGAGTGGGGGAATTGGTGTGGATGATATCGAACATATTTTGAACAGAGAATTCCCCGGCACTCTGATCCTGGATGTTAATAGTAAGATGGAATCGGAGCCCGGCCGGAAAGACGTGCTAATGGTTAGGGCATTAGTTAATAAGTTGAAACAAAAAGTATTGTGAAAAATATTGGAGCCAGACTTCGGTCTTCCGTCTTCTGACTTCCAGCTAAGAGAAAAACATGAAAGTAGCAGTAGATGAACGAGGATATTATGGAAATTTTGGTGGAGCCTACATCCCCGAAATGCTATATCCAAATGTTGAAGAGTTAAAAGAAAATTATTTACAGATCATTCATGATCCGCAGTTCCAAAAGCAATTCCGTGGATTATTGAAGGATTATGCGGGCAGGCCTACACCATTGTATTTTGCCAATCGGTTGTCTGAAAAATATAGCACAAATATTTACCTGAAAAGGGAAGATCTGAACCATACGGGTGCTCACAAGGTGAACAATACCATAGGCCAGATTTTGTTGGCGCAACGATTGGGAAAGCAAAAGATCATTGCAGAAACCGGCGCCGGGCAACATGGTGTGGCAACAGCAACCGTTTGTGCCTTGATGGGAATGGAGTGTATCGTGTACATGGGCGAAGTAGATATGGCAAGACAAAAACCCAATGTTGAGCGAATGAAGATTTTGGGCGCTGAAGTCCGACCGGCCAGTTCAGGGTCTAAAACTCTTAAGGATGCTACCAATGAAGCTTTGCGGCACTGGATCAATAATCCGGTTGATACACATTACATTATCGGGTCTGTCGTGGGACCACACCCGTATCCGGAAATGGTGGCGCTTTTCCAAAGTGTGATCAGTGAAGAGATAAAATGGCAGCTTAAGGAAAAAATTGACAGGGAAAATCCTGACTATGTCATAGCTTGCGTAGGAGGGGGAAGCAATGCCGCAGGGGCATTTTACCATTACTATGAAAATGAAAAAGTAAATCTTGTGGCTGTCGAAGCAGCAGGAAAAGGTGTGAATTCAGGTGAATCAGCGGCGACTACAATGCTGGGAAAACCAGGGGTTTTGCATGGAAGTAAAACCTTGCTGATGCAAACAGAAGACGGACAGGTAATCGAACCGTATTCGATTTCAGCGGGTTTGGATTACCCGGGTATCGGACCGGTCCATGCCCATTTGTTTGAAAGTGGTAGGGGAAAATTTCTAAGTGCAACAGATGAAGAGGCGATGAAAGCAGGTATTTTCTTGAGTAGACTGGAAGGGATCATTCCCGCTATAGAATCTGCACATGCATTAGCTGCTCTTGATCAATTAAAGTTTGAGAAAGATGATATCGTTGTCGTCAATCTCTCAGGCCGTGGAGATAAGGATCTCGAAACTTATATCAAATGGGGAGGGTATTGATGACAAAGCTAAAAGACAATTTGTTGCGGGTTATCAGTTACAGGTTGCGGGTTGAATGGTTCATTTCCAATACCCAATTCCTAATGCCAAATACCCAATAACTCAATTTATGCTCCGTAGCGTTGGCGAAGGAGGAATAACTCAATAACAAAAAGAAAATGAGTCTGACAACAACATCAAATAGAATAAATCAACTTTTTGAACAGAAAAGGGAAAGGATCCTTTCAGTATATTTTTCAGCGGGATTTCCCGAGTTGAATGATACAAAGACCATCATCAGGCAGCTTCAGGATTCTGGAGCCGATATTGTTGAGATCGGAGTACCATACAGCGATCCCGTAGCAGATGGCCCCACTATTCAGGACAGTAATACGAAAGCCCTGAAAAACGGAATGTCAATTTCACTTTTGTTTGAACAACTAAAAGACATTAGGAGTGAAGTTACTCTACCATTGATATTGATGGGGTATATCAATCCCGTCCTGCAGTTTGGCGTTGAGAGGTTCTGCTCAAAATGTGAAGAAGTGGGAATAGACGGATTGATACTACCGGATCTTCCTATGGCGGAATACCTGGATGAGTACAAGGAAACTTTTGACAAATATGGATTGAAAAATGTATTTCTGATCACTCCTCAAACAACAGAAGCGAGGATTAAAATGATCGATGAAAATACAGATGGATTTATCTACATGGTTTCATCCGCAAGTATTACCGGTGCGAAATCGGGAATTTCTCAGGAGCAGATCGATTATTTCGAAAGAGTAAGAGCATTGAACCTGAAGAATCCGACATTGATAGGTTTTGGAATATCCAACAAGGAGACTTTTGATCGAGCCTGTAAATATTCATCCGGAGCGATCATCGGATCAGCATTCATCAATGTGTTGAATAATTCATCGGATATTAAAAAGGATATTGATGGATTCATTAAATCGGTAAAAGGGAAAGTTTAAGAGGGCAAGTATAAAGGCAGGCAGTATTGTCTAATCGTTCAGATTAAGGAAGAAAAACAATAAATAAAATGATCATACAATTAGAAAAGGAAATCACTCCAAAAAGCAAAGAGGAAATCATAAAAAAAGCGGGTGATTTTAAGTACAAGTTGACGGAAGTAAAAACGCAGGTCGGGGATTACCTGATCGGAACAGGTAAATCTGAATTCGACATTCGCGAAATCGGTTTTATGCCTGGCATTTCAGATATCCACATTGTTTCTGACAATTACAAATTGGTATCGAGAAAGTGGAAGGTAAAACTTACTGCCATTGACCTCGGCGACGGTGTACTGATTGGTGACGACCATTTTGCCATTATGACCGGGCCGTGTTCGATAGAAGGTGAGGAGCAGATCAGGCAAACCATCGACCACTGTGCGAAAAACGGCATCAGGCTGATGCGTGGTGGGGTTTACAAGCCTCGCAGTTCACCCTATTCTTTCAGGGGAATGGGAATAGATGGCCTGAAATTATGGTATGAGCATGCGAAAGCTGCAGGAATTAAAATTGTAACAGAAGTCATGCAGGTTTCTCAGATTGAAGAAATGCACGATTACGTAGATATTTTTCAGGTGGGGGCCAGGAATACACAAAACTTTAATTTGCTGGATGAATTGGGCAAGGTAGATAAAACTGTGATGATCAAGCGTGGAATTTCCGGAACGATTGATGAACTTCTATATTCTGCAGAATATGTGTTTAGTGGAGGGAATGAAAAGATACTTCTTTGTGAGCGGGGAATCAGGACTTTTGAAAATGCTACCAGGAATACATTGGATCTGAATGCGATTCCAGTGCTGAAAGATAAAACACATTTGCCTGTCATAGCGGATCCTTCACATGGTATTGGTATCAGAAAGCATGTGGAACCCATGGCATTGGCAAGTATCATGGCAGGTGCTGATGGCGTCATTTATGAATCTCACTGTACTCCGGAAGAAGCCTATTCTGACGGACAGCAAACCCTTGATTTCAAAGAGTCGGAAGAACTGATCAAAAAAATGAGAATGACCTATGAGCTGAGGAGCGGGTTTTGAGATTGACAACTCTTATTCCAATGAGTATTTCTGGATTCTAAGACCTTATTGTTACTAATTGTCGATAAAACCTCCTCTGGTCCTGAATTGATTTATTCAATTCTAAACACCCGAAAAGAGTGAGGTTTTATCCTAAAATCAAAAGCTACCTTGTCTTTTCCAATGGGTCTGTTGAACCTGACAGGAGCTTTTCTGATCGTTCCACCAATCGTTTCTTCTGTTTGAATATCAATGAGCTTCACAACATTCATGAAAGAGGTAATACTGATTTCTGTCTCCTCATCACGAAATGACTCCACAACGATCGTATTGTTGTCATAGATCATGAGGCTAATGCTTCCGGGACCTTCCAGTTGTACCGGCATGGAATTGGTGATATCAGCCCTGATTCGATTCAATGCAGGCGCTGGTATTTGATACAGATCAGCGAAATTTTCCGGGATGACCAATACAAACAAGCTTGATTCTGCATAGGATGCTTCGTGTAAAATTGGCCAGCCATTGGGTCCATCAATGGCAGAGACATTTTCCCAGGAATCATTCGTTAAATACAAAATTTCAGGAATGATCATCGTTTTTTCACTTTCAACTATTTCTCCCCATCCCGCTTTAAACTTGTGAACTGAAGCTTTTCGATCCGAATACCGGAGTTCGGCAATATCCTGGATACCTCTATCTTCAAGTGCCTTCAATAGACCTGAAGTGATGACCACTTTCTTTCCCTTCAAAAGATGTTGCTTAATTTTTGGGACAATATTTTCATCAAACTTCGCACTTTCGGTTAGTAGCACAACCGAAGCATCTTCAGGAAATGTCGGGTTTAAATTGATGGGAATACCAATCATGCCCAGATAGTTGTGAAGGAAGTCTTCACCTGTGGAGTGAAACGGACGGTAAGACGCCACTCCAATTGGTTTGCCCAGTTCACCTAAAATACCATCAATCTTCTCAAAAGAGTAGCCTGCTGCCCTGGCAACCGTCGTTGGCTGTACATCCGTTTTTTTGCCACCTTTGTAGGGTTTCATCATCTCGTCGAGATCAAAGCTGGTATTTTGTCCCTGCCATTCGGCGCGTTCAAATTGATCGAGGGTTCTCTGCAGCTGCCTGAAATCAAACAAAGTGATTTCCGGAGCTTTGGCAAAGAGGGTTAGCCATAACTGTTCAGCATACCGGTCGAGGTCTGTTAATCCACCCGTATCCACCCAGCCGCCTCCGTTACCACCTGGTTTCAGGTTCTCAAAATACCGGAAGATTTGATATCCATGGTAGGGTTGAAGATGTTGGTTGCTTCGGACAGCATCCCTTGTTTCAGTGCCTGTATAAATTCCGTCAAACAATCCCGGTTGGGTTTCCAGGTTAAAGCCTAGGCCCTGAAAATGTTCGTACCAGTTGGGGTATTTGATAACCACCTTAATATCCGGATTAACTTCTTTGGCAGGTCCTATAATGATGTTCCTTGCCGCTTCATCCATCAGGTTAAGCCGGTAGTCTGTCCAGCTCTGATCACCTTTCTTTTCAATACAGGTTTCGCACTTACAGCTGGTGAAGAAAAAGTCGTCGAGGATTAATTCATCGAAATGCTTAGCGGTATATTCCACTATTTCCTTTACCTTATTTCTGTCCCAATCCTTGCTATAGCAAAAAGTCTGAAAACGATTGCTTTCATCGATGGTCAATGTGATGCCCCCTGCTGTTTTAATCCCCCTTTTTTCAAAAAATTTCTTAACCATTTCCAGGGTGTCTTCCTGGACGATCACCAAATCGCGGTGTGTTTCGAGGTAGATCTTGTCCACGTGGACCTGGTGGGTAATTTCCTCCCAAATATTTTCGAGCCACTTCAGATCGCCCATTTTTTCTACTTCGTAGGATCGGGAATAGACGGCAACTTCAAAATTTTTGTAGGGTTTCAACTGGGAGAATAAAGGAAACGTACCAAGTAGAAAAACAGTAAAAAGTAAGAGCAATTTTTTCATCATAACTAAGTTGAATGTAATTCTTTTCCTGAAATTACCTTTTGAAGGTTAAATGAAGTTCGATATATGTTGATGAAAAATAATTGACAAACCTCCAATTGTCAATTTAAGCCTAAAAGTGATAGAGTGATTGACGGAACAGTTAGCATGAAAAAATTACAATAGTCGTTACTAAAATTGCTTATTCAATAATAACTTTCTTTCTAAAACTGAATTGATTGCTATTTGCAGAAATGAGGTAAACGCCTGGTTTTAAATTGTTTAAGCCGATATTAATTGTGTTATTCAAGATTTTGGAAGAATTGAATGACTCTTCTAAAGTAAGGCTTCCTTGAGAATTGTAAATTATTATTTTTATGTCTTCATCATCTTGAATGTTTAATTCTTTAAATTTTAAGGATAGTAATTTTTGATGACTAACAGGGTTGGGATAAATTACAAGGCCAGAGGTTGATTGATTGCCGTCAATTTTAATATATTTTGCCTTGAAAGTTTCTTCCGTTCCGTCAAAATCGGTTTGTTTAAGGCGGTAATAATATTGTCCGTTTGGCAGGTGCTTGTCAGTATAGGAATAGGATGAATTGCTTTTGGAATTTCCAACTCCTTTTACTGTAGCGATAGATTGAAACGGTTTGCCATTCTCAGACCTTTCTATTGTGAAATAGTCGTTGTTTAATTCTGATGTTGTTATCCAACTGACAATAACATTATTACCTTCGGAAATCAAGTCGAAAGATAATAGGTTGACAGGTAGGGGATTGAATGAAGCGCTATTTGATCCAAATGTAAACGGACTGAAAGTACTAATGGCATCCGAAGTTACGGAATTGGCAGTAGTGCCACCTCCCTGGCCTTCATCAATCCACTGGGTTCCGTTGTGACGGGCGACTACTAAATCGCCCAGGTTGTCGATTTCACTTCTACCAGCATCTTCAAAATAGAGCGTTACCATCGCATTCGAAACAGATCCTCCTGTATGGTTAAGGGTCCATCCTTCAAGAATGCTGACATTATTTAACGTACCTGTGTTGGATAAACCGGGATCGCCTAGAGTATACTGAGCGGTGAATTCAGTGGAAGCATTTGCGCCATTTAAATTGCTGATCCCGATCCGTGCCCACACTCCGCCATTGCCAGTTGGAAAATCGAAATCGCTATTTCCCAGCTTGGCAACCTGGCCATCTACGTAAGAGCTGTTGCTGCCTCCTGATACGCTTGAACTGTTACTAAGGAAAGTAAGCAGATTTCCATTGGTATTGATGATTCCAGCTGTGAGGATCAGATTGCCGGATATATCCACATCATCCGACATGTTTTTGTTGCCGCCGTTGCTGACTTCTAGGTTTGAGTAACTGTCTATCGGACTAATAATCGGCTGGTCGCCCGATCTGTCATAATTGAAAAGATTTGAGCCATTGTTTAAATCAAGCGCTAAGTTCCCGGTTCCGGTGGTTGTTCCTGAGTAATTCCAAGTCGATCCGTCCAGATTATCGAGAGATTCATTTCCATCAAAATTTGAAAAATTTCCGGTCATATTGATGGTTCCGTAATTCTCAAACAAAAAGTCAGATCCACCCATGTTTATGGTAGAAAGGTTTAAGGTTCCATTGTTCACTACCTCACAGTTATCATCAGCGTTGTCATTGATTGAAATTCCAGTTCCAATTGATAAAGTTCCATTGTTTTCTATAGTTATGCTTTGATCATTCATGGAAATATTGGTGCTGATGCTCATATTTCCGTTATTGATTATTTCAGAAGTTTCTGAGTAGTTTCCATAATTAAGAGATCCACCTATAGAAAGGTTTCCAGAAAGATCGTTGGTGATGGTCGGGTTATAATTTGTTTCTATGCCAAAAAAGGAAGATCCGGTTATGTCAATATTACCTGAAATAGTTACGTTTCCACTCCCAAAAAAGGTGATGAATGAATTTGAATTGATATCGAGCAAACCAATCTCAAATGATCCATTATTTTGAATGCTATAAGGGATATTGTAATCAAAACTAATTTCGGCAGAGTTATTGCCATTTCTTGTAAGTGTGCCGCCACTTTCAACAAAAATATCTCCGCGAATATTTAATGTATTGTTACCGGTCCATCTTAAGGTGGATCCATTCCTAATAATAGTTTCTGTGACATTTCCTGTTCCATTCACATTGATGGTATGATTATTTCCAATTTCAATTCTGGTTTCATTGTTAGGAGTACAAGAACAAGACGACCCCGTATGACCTGTTATTGACCACGTACTATTGTTTGTCCAGTTTCCATTTGTACGGGAATATAAGGTCTCTATGCCTGTCACTTCAATATTGTCGATAGTGTAAAAATCACCACCATCATTTCTGGCTTTGACGATAATGGTAATTGAATTTCCATTTATTACTGCAGACCCCAAGTTGTCGAAGGAAATATCTTCTCCTTGAATTTCAAAAAATAAATGTTCGGTTGGATCAGAATCAATTGTATAGTAGCATTGTAAATAATCGCCTGATTCAGTACCCAGGGTGGTAACATCCATATCAATCACTGCATAGCCATAACCAGATATGTCAATGGATTCTGATATCCATTCTCCTTCTGTAAATGTATTTGAAAATTGAAAAAAATTAGACCCAAAAAATGATTCTTTTTCTACGCTTCCAGAACCTGAATAACTACGTGACCATGCAGTTGCACCATTATCTACAGTTGCACCATCAATTAAACCAGAAAAATTTTCATACCACAATTGTTGTCCCCAGGAAACAATGGTAAACATCATCAAAATAGATATGAGAATGGCATTCCTAAGCATGCTTTATAGAATTAACTACAGGCTTAAGGATTTCTTAGGGCTAATATCTACAACTTCCATATTTTTATCCTAATTTTCAAATTTGATGAGTCAAAGATTTCTTAATTCCAATTCTTAGCCAATAATTTTGATTTAACCTTCTTTAACAAAAAATCTCTCCTACCCATGCATCCTAAACCTTACTTTTAAGCATCTTGTAGACAAAAGAAAAATTACGATCTATTTTTGTGTAACAACCAAAATCCATGAAGCAGCTTTTCAGTCTGATCTTCTTCCTCAGTACAATATCTTTATCCTATTCTCAAGGCCAATCCAAGGTTTTTGGACATGTAACAGACGAAGAAGGAGAACCTCTTCCCAACACCACGATTTTCATTAAAGAATTGGGCACAGGTTCCGTATCCAATGATGCAGGATATTATGAGATCCAATTAACACCGGGCGTTTATCACCTGGTCTTTCAGTATTTAGGATATGAAAGTAAAGAGCTGGAAGTTGATTTAAAGAATAATAACATCGAACGGAATGTTTTTCTGAAGAGCGAGATAGTCATGCTTCGGAACATAGTCATTTCCGGGAAGGATGAGGATCCGGCTTACGCCATTATGCGAAAAGCTATTGCCAAAGCAAAGTATCATACCCAGCAGATCGATTCTTTCTCGGCCAGGGTTTACATGAAAGGAAAAGGTCGGTTGATTGACTCTCCTTTTTTTGTGAGGAAACAGCTGAAAAAGGAAGGGATCGATTCGACCAAGCTGTTTGTCAGTGAGACAATAAGTGAAATAAAATACAAACGTCCTGCAACTTATTCCGAAAGGATTATTTCGGTGAGAAGCTCCGGTCCGGAAAATGAAAGTGATCCGATGGAATTTGTCAGCGGAAGTTTTTATGAACCAAAGATCGGTGATCTTGTTTCACCGTTATCTCCCAAAGCATTTGCTTATTACCGATTTGAATACCTTGGAACGACAAGGGATAAAGATTACGAGATCAGCAAGATCAGGGTAATACCCAGGGTTTCGGGGGAAAATGTGGTGGAAGGAGTCATTTATATTGTGGAAGATTACTTCAGCATTCATAGTTTGGATTTCCGGACTGTTCAGCTTGGGATCAATATCGATATTGAACAGATCTATCAACCTATCGAGACAAATGTTTGGCTTCCGGTAAGCCATAAATTCTATATAAAAGGGAAATTCTGGGGATTCATGTTTGAATTTAATTATCTCGCATCGGTAAGCAATTACCAGGTAACACTCAATCCGGACCTTCCTCATGAAGTGCTGGTAGTGGATGAAAAATCTGAAGAAGAATTTGCAGAAGACCTGGATCAGCTTGCGGATAAGGAAAACACCAAATCCATCCAGGAAAAGCTGACAGAGGGAGAGGAAGTGACGACGAAAGAACTTAGAACCATCCTTCGTTCCTATGAAAAATCCGAAAGACAAAAGCTGGATGAGCCACTGGTGGTGTTCAATAAGGAGCTCAAAATTGATTCGCTGGCATATGATTATGATTCAGCCTACTGGTCGGAAAACAGGCCGATTCCACTAAATGAAAATGAAATAAAAGGCTACCAGTGGCTGGACAGCCTGGCAGAAGTCAATAAAAAGGAAGCGGACGGAGATACCACGACAACAAGAGACAAGAAATCCTTTTTGCCCTGGCACATTATCACCGGTGGTCGATATGATGTCGGGGAAAAGGCCCACCTCAATCTCAATAGGATTCGGTTTGAATACAATACGGTGGAAGGCTTCAACCTCGAATCGCAGCTTGATTTCACCAAAACGTTTGAAAAGCTCCGGTACTTCAAAACCTATGGATTGGCCCGGTATGGTTTTTCAGGCAAGGATGTTTATTACAGGCTCGGCATGCAATACGATTATGGTCCTCGGTTTATGAGAAGTAGTTTACGAATTAATGGAGGAAAGTATGTTTATCAATTCAATGGTGATAACCCGATCCACCCAACAGTCAACAGTTTCACCTCTCTTTTCCTTGAACAAAATTTCATGAAAATTTATGAAAAGGAATTTGTTTCCTTTCGTTATGAAAAGGATCTGACCAAAAAACTGAAGTTGAGAACAGGGATAGAGTGGAGTCATCGTTCTTCTTTAGAAAATAATTCCGATTTCAAGGTTATTAATGTAAAGGACAGGGAATACACCGAAAATGCCCCGGAAAATGCTGAACTTCCGGATACAAAATTTAATCCTCACGAAGCCTTAATTTTTACGGCAAACCTTCAATTTCGTCCAGGTCTGCGCTTTGGAAAGAGAAATGAGCACTACTACGAACTTAAAAGTAGGGCTCCTGTCTTCCTGTTTGACTACAGACAGGGACTCCGGCAAGTCGAGGGAAATGCCGATTTTCACCATTTAAACCTCAACATCAAAGATGAAGTAGAATTTGGGAGAAACATACTTAAAACGGCCATTGATGTAGGCGCATTTATCGGCAATACCCCGGAATATTTCATGGATTTTAAGCATTTTATGGGCAATCAATCGCCTTTTTTACCGGCAAAAGGCTTGACTTCTTACCGATTGCTGAACTATTACCGGCACAGCACTGCAGACAAACATTTTTCTGGTTTTATGGAATACCATCCTTCTAGGTTATTGTTTTCACAAATAAAAGGGCTGAGGAGAAAAGGATTCAAGGAATATGTGTTTGCCAATTACCTGGCAACCAAAACGTCGGAAAATTATTTCGAAGTCGGAATCGGTTTTGACAATGTATTTAAATTCCTCAAGATGGAGACAATCACTTCTTTCCAGGATGGAAGTTTCTGGGAGTTTGGAGTAAGGGTGGGTGTTGCTTCATTTCTGAATTTTGATGGAAATGGAGGAGTATCCGTTCAATTTTAAGTAGAAAAATCAGGAATATAAATTTCAAATTGAGTGCCCTGGTCAGGCTGACTTGAAACATTTATCTGACCATTCAGGATATCGATCTGTGTTTTAACAATATACAAGCCAAGCCCTTTTCCCTGCACAGATGTGTTAAATCGTTGATAGAGTTGAAAGACCTTGTCACCTGCCATTTTCTGATCGAAACCCACACCATTATCTGAAATCCTGATATAAAGACGATTTTCCTTTAAGTCGATCCGGATGTCAATAATGGGGTCTTCTTTTGTGGGGTCAGAATACTTGACAGCGTTGTTGATCAGGTTGAAAAGGATGGAATAAATAAATGCCTTGATGGAATGAAATTCAATGATAGCATGATATTTCCTGTGAACAGTAATCTTTTTTTTATGAATATCATCCTTCAGACCTACAATGATATGGTCTGCAATTTCAGAAATATTAAAAGTTTCAACAATATGGCTGTCATTTTTGATATTCAGGATCTTGTTGAGGTCACTGATCACCTCTTCCAGGTTCATGCAACTGGCATTTATTTTTTTAAGTAATTCTTTTACATTTTTTGAAATACCATTTTCATAGTTGATAAGGTTCAATAATCCTTTTATTTGAGTAACCGGTGACTTTAAATTGTGTGCAGTTGTAAAGGTAAATTGCTCCAACCGTGCATTTTGTTCAGCAAGCTCCTGGTTGAGTTTAGTGAGCTCACTTGTACGTGATTCTACTTTTATTGACAACTGATGAGAGAATTCTTTCAACTTAGTATTTTGGCCAGAAATCGTGTTGTTCTGATCTTCAATTTCCCGATTCAGATCCTGGAGCTTTTTATACTGCATTTTCAATCTTTCCGAATCACTCACAATTTTATCGAAATAAAGGTCATTCTTTTTCTTGATGCTATAAATGAAACCATTCAGACCCACATAACTCATGGCCATGACGAAGTTGGTCAAAAAATAAGTTTCATCAACATACCCCGTTTGAAAGATCCCAACCTCAAACCAACGATGGATCGGATCGAAGAAAATAATACACAAAAAAGCCGGAAGCATTGTAAGGACTAAGTGTACATATTTGTTGTGCTTAAAAAGTAATATGGGCAAAATAGAGACAATGAGGATAACAATCCTCGAAACATAGTAATCATTGATGTAAATAGGACCGATCCTCTTATTGACGACAGAAATTGCCATGGTAAATAGGATAGGTGTGTAGCAGATCAGGTATTTAGCTAAAGTTGGGTGGTCAGTGTTATTTGCTATGATCGCACAGACAAACAAGAGAATAGTAAAAACATAGAGAAACCGGTTGCTTTCCCTCGGCCATCCATAAAAAATTATTAAAACTATCAGAATAAATAATGTGCCAGCGATTGCAATGATCGCGATAGTATTGATCAGGTTGTATTGTGATCCAATATTTTTATTTTCCAGTTTCAATATTGTTAATCCTTATGATTTATGTTGATACCTGAAAACTAATACCATTCTCGCTAAATATAAGAAAATGATTTATGAAAATTAACGTCGGGTTGGTTGTGATAAATGGTTGTTGACTATCCGGAATGAATAGTTTTGTCAGATAGATATTGTATAATTTATTCCAGATCTGAAATTACCTTTTCCAGATCCTCTCCGGTATCCTTTAATTTACTTTTGCACTTTTTGATAAGTTCGGAGGCTTTTTTGACTAATTCGGAGAGTTCATCAACATCCACCTCTTCCGAATCAATTTTAGCAACAATTTCTTCAATTTCCAGCAGTGCTTTTTTATAACTGAATGTTTCTTTTTCCATTATTATCTCTTTTTTTCAATTTGATTGATTTCACTATGTAAAGTCAGGTTATCGGCAATGGTTTCGAGAACATCTCCTTTTTTGATCTGTTTTGAATAGTTTTTAAGTGAAACTCCATTGATTTTTGAAATGGAAAACCCTCTTCTCAGTGTTTTTTCAGGATCGACTGCTTCCAGAAATTTCTGAAAATGGTGCAATTTATCAGATTGTGATTTTATCAATTTAGGAGCTTTTAATTTCAGATTTTCATTGAATCGATCCAACTGTTTTGATTCCCTGTTCAGGCAATTATAAACGGAATGATTCATTGAAGCGATTAACTGATCCAGTTTTTTCAGATGTTTGTTAGCTGATTGGTGGAAAGATCGTTCCATTTGATGGATGATCCGCTCGATAAATAGACTTTCTTCATTCAATCTCAAATTGACAGCCTGATAAATAGAATAAAACAGGTCATCTATTTTCTCTTCATAGTTTCTCATTCCGGTTACGAGAAATTCGGAAACCGCCGTTGGGGTTTTCAATTTGGTGTGGGCGACCAGATCACAAATGGTTTCGTCTCTGTCATGACCGATACCCGTAATGACCGGAAGTGGAAATTGAGCCACATGTGCCGATAGTTCATAGCTATCAAAACAATCCAGGTCAACGGATGCCCCTCCTCCTCTGATCATGACAAGTAAGTCGAAGTCATTAACACTGGAAAAAATTTGATGCATGGCGGCGATAATTGATGTTTCAGCTTCCTGGCCCTGCATTACTGCCGGGAATAGTTGAGTATGAAATTGATATTGATAGGAATTATGATGAAGCTGGTCCCTAAAATCCCCGAACCCAGCTGCGGTAGGCGAGCTGATAATGGCTACTCTTTGCGGAACAAGTGGAAGGGAAAGGTTCTTGTTCATTTCAAACACACCTTCTTCCTTCAGTTTTTCTATGATTTCGACTTTCCTTAGCGCCCTTTCTCCCAGTGTGAAATTGGCGTCAATGTCCCGGATATTCAGGCTCAAGCCATATAATTCGTGATATTGAACCACGGCATTGAACAAAATTTTCATTCCCGGTTTGAGTGTTTGCTGAGTCATTTTCTCAAACCAGGTAATCAGGTTTCGATAGGTGTAGGACCAGATTGTTCCACGCATTTTAGCCAAAAGGGAGTTGTTTTCTTTCTCCACGAGTTCTAAGTAGCAATGGCCTTTCTGATTGACTTGTACCTGGCTGATCTCAGCAATCACCCAGTAAGACGGTTCCAGATGGTTGTTCAATACCTCTGAAATTTCCTGATTTAATTCAAGCAAGGAGTAATGCTTCATAGTCGTTGTTTAAACCAAACATAATCGAATCTTGCTTTAGTTTGAAACAAAAATCATAAGAAAAAGCAATCGAAAAAAGTGACTGAGTTATTTGGGTATTGGAAAATTAGGTATTGGGAAGTTGGACATTAGGTATTACTTCATATTGGTAGTGAATTTTTACTTTCCGGGTTGTTCTCAAAATAACTGAATACCTACACAGCCTTTCAACTTTGAGCTTTCAGCTTCGTTGCCCTACTTGAAAAAGACGTTGTATAGCAATGAAGCATTAAAATAGCTATTCGGATCGTAGGTCACCTCTTCACCAGGTAGGGCTACCGGAAAATTAAGGTTGTAGCTTAGTGCAAAAGTGAATTTGTCGACAGTAAAGTAAACGGGTGCGGAAATGGAATAATTCATGATTCCGAAGACATTACGGGAAGTTTCTTCTTCATATAAATAAAGAAAACCAGCTGCTTCAGTTGCAACTAATAGACGAAAAGCTCGTGGCCGATTTTGTCTTAATGTGTATAAATCGTTATAACCGTATTTGTCAATAAGATATTTCTGAAAATCCTCACGATTGAATTGATAGCTCTGGCTGATGGTGAATATATTTTGATTTCCGGCCAGCATAGACAATCCTGGCGAAAAAGATATTTTGTCAAAGATCCATTTTTTATGCCACTTCAATCTACCTATCAAGTTTAGCCTGATGCGGTGAGCAGATTCATCGCCAAACATAAAGCTGTAATCAGTGCCGACAGAGATAAATTTTATGTCATAATATCCGGATAAGCTAAGAGCATTTGTTAATGGATAGGAAGCTAGCAGGTCATCGGTTTCATTTTCCTGATAGAAGTAATGATCATATGAGGTCATGTAGGTGAATCTTTTACCCATAAATCCCATATAACCAATCGATGTGATCGTTGGATTGTATTTCGGGGTAATATCACTGTTCCAGAATCCGGTAGCATCAGCAAACAGTCCTGATTTGTGGTAATAACTTAAACCGGCTGAAAACCCATATTGGCTTACGCCAAAATTCCTTCCAGCATATGCAATGGCACTAGTATAGCTCATTCTGGCCGATAAATAAGATTTCGGTTCGGACAGATTTACCATGCTATCCAGCAGATCAAGAAAGGAAAGGGAATCACTCAGCAACTCTTCCAGAAATAACGAATCCTGTGCAAGTGTGGCATTGAGCAAGGAATCATAGTAAGCGTTTTGCGCTTTTATTTGTCCACAAAAAAAGAAAACCGGCAAAATGATCATGATCAATTTGCCAGCAACCATATAAATCAGTTTTTTAAGCCTCCTGCAAAAAATCACCATCAACTTTCAACCATTTCCATTTTAACAAAAATCAGCTATCCGAAATCCAAAATCCCCAATCCGAAATCCTTTAGTTCCCTCTTTTCTCCTTCAAAAATTCTTCCCTTCTGTCTCTCATCTCCTGCCTTCGAAGCTGGCTATCGTTCCTCTGTTGGATCCTTCTGATCAGCTCATCCCTGAAATCCGTCTCGGCTTGACGAAGTGACATTAACTGCCTGGCAGTAATGACTTCCATCAATCGATCGGAATATGTTTTTTCAAGTGATAATTCTCGTTGTTTGAGATCGTAAGCTTTTTTGACCAACTCTTTACTTTGATCTTCGCTTATGTTTCCAGTGTTTGCTTCTTGTCGTAATTCGCGCAGGTTTTGCTGAATACTCCTTCTCTCTTGAGCAAACTCTCTGTATATCGGCCAGAATTTTTCAGCTTGTTCAGGAGTTAACTCCAGACGTTCGGTGATTAATCCTATTCTTGCAGCTTCAATTTTTTCCATCATTTCCTTGTTCACCTGAGGAGTTTCATCCTGAGCCAGGAGAATGCCATTCCAAAAAATAAATATTACTAAAATCAGCCTTTTCATTTTCTCTGTATTAAATATCGTCTAAATCAATATTGTATTCCTGAAACAATGCGTCGAGCATTGCTTCATCTACCTCATCTTCAAAAAGTATTTCTTCATTAAATTCATCAAAAGTGCCTTCTATTTCTGCCAGGTTAATATTTTCCATGATTTCATCGGAAGTCACATCGGTCATCTCAAGGTACGAGATCATTCCTTCCACGCTTACTTCATCCAGAATATCTTCATAGCTTAGCGGTTGCTGGCTGGTGTTTGGTCTTTTAATAACAAAAATGAAAACCAATAATACCGCTGCCATGATAGGAGCGGCAATTTTTAAAGCAAATGACCAATTCCATTCAGGGAGCAGGCTTTTTGTCTTTTCAGCTTCGATTTGTTTCTGGATTTTGCCGGGTAATTCATCGAAATAACCATCCGGTACTTTATAAATATTTTTTTTATGTGAATCGTCCAGTTTCATTATTTTCCGATTTGTTCCTTAGACAATTGTCTGTATCAAAGGTTTAATTTAAAGTTAAATAATCTTCCAGTTTTTTTACGGCATGGTGGTAGTTTGCCTTGAGGCTTCCTACGCTTGTACCCGTTATTTCCGAAATTTCTTCGTATTTCATGTCATCGAAGTATTTCATATTAAATACCATTCTTTGCTTGTCGGGAAGTTTTAAAAGGGCTTTTTGAAGTTTTAGCTGAACTTCCTCTCCATCTAAATGAATGCCGCTTTCCAGTTTGTGAGTTAATTCACTCTCCAGGTCATGAATGGGAAAAAAGAATTTGTTCCTTTTCTTTCTGAGAAAATTCAAACATTCATTGGTAGCAATCTTGTAGATCCAGGTATATAACTGGGAATCCTCACGAAATTTATCCAGGTTTTTCCAGACCTTCACAAATACTTCCTGGACAAGATCATCCGCATCATCATGGTCGATCACCATTTTCCTGATGTGCCAGTAAATCCTCTGCTGATAGTTTCTCACCAACTGGTTAAAGCCAAAATTGCGGCTTTCCGGGTTCCTGATTTTCTCTAAAAGTTCCCTGTCTTCCAATTCAAAAAAAAATGTTTTGAAGCTTAGATGCCTTTATGACCAAAAGGTTTAATCAGCAAGGACAATTTATGAAAATTAGTCAATTAATGGATAAGGAAAGAATGGTATGAAGTTGTAAGCGAGGAGAATTTAGTTTCTTGTTTCTGGTTGAGTCAAGGTCAATTGAGTTGATTGAGTTAATTGGATAATTAAGTTATAGAGTTGGACGGGCTGCGGGTTGCGAGTTGCCGGTTTCCTGTGAGCAATCGGCAACCAATTCCCTGATCTACCTCTTCCATCTTCGGACTTCCGACTTCGGACTTAAAAATAGACAAAGCATTAATAACCGAATAACTCAATAACTTAATAACCAATTCCAGAACCTGCAACCAATTCTCCGGCCTGCCGCTTCCAGCTTCCGCCTCCTAAATCTTCTTAATAAACTCCATGATTCCAGCATTGTCTCCTTTTTTACGGACGATCCTGATGGGAAATTGCGTGTCGACCTGGATGAGTTTTTCTGCTATACTGCTTAGGAATAAGGCCGTAGTTGTGCTAAGTCCCTTTGCGCCAAGAAGAATGGTATCCGGTTTTTCCTTTAATGCAAGTTCATAAACGGCTTCGATGGGATCATCATTCTTGTCAAGCGAATATACCGGCCTGATATTCACATCTTTTGTGTCGAGGTGGGAAATAAGAAGGTTGTACTTTTTTTGCGTATTTTTTTTCATTACCTCAGTAAATTCTTCAAATGTTTTACCGGTATAATGGTAGCCCGTTGGCACCGAAAATATGTTTTGACAGATAATTTCCGCCTCCGGTCCCGACAATCGGGCGATATCCAATGCTTTTTCTACGGCAATTTTATCATTGTCAGAATGATTAATGGGAACGAGAAGTTTTTTAAATTGAGGAGTGCAGCCTTCGGGAACGATCAGAAGTTGACAGTTGGCTAACCGGGCGATCTTTTGTGCCAGCAATCCTCGTTCCTTCGATGAAGTGCTTTTACCAATGATGACGAGATCAATATTATTGGCATCCATCACCTTTAGCAAACTTTTAGCGATTTTACCTTTCTTGACTAAATAGATCTTCTTGGTATCTTTATTTTCTTTCCAGTGTTTTTTTACGCTATCGCGCATCGCCTTTTCTTTCTCGTCAAAGACCTTGTCTTCTACATTTGGGATCTCATCCTTAAATTCTTCCGGGAATTTGTGGTGTCTTACCACATGAATAAAATACACCTCAACGGATTTGTTTCTGGTCGCAACAAATTCGGCAAACTGAATAACTGTTTCATCCATGGCTGTCAGGTCAAGTCCGACAGCTAATCTTTTGATCAATTTTCCCATATTTCTTAATATGCCGCGAAATTAATAGAAAATTTGTTCTATTTGTAAGTAAAATGAATTTCGGGGTCTGAATGTCGGTGAGCCAGATGTAATATCAAAGCTTGTAAATGCGAAAAGTATGGGTAAAAAAACGGTTGTATTAGGAGCTAGCACCAATCCTGCAAGGTACTCATATGTGGCCAGTGAAATGCTGCAGAATAGTGGAAATGAGATCGTTCCTGTGGGATTAAAAAAAGGAAAAATTTTCGGTAAGGAGATCCTCGACATCCGTGCAAAACCTGATATTGAAGATATTGACACCGTTACACTCTACATGAACCCCTTTCACCAGGCATTGTATTACGATTATATCCTTAACCTGAATCCGAAAAGGATCATTTTCAATCCGGGAACAGAAAATGAGGAATTAAAGAAATTGGCTGAAAATGAGAGAATTACAACTCTAAATGCCTGTACACTTGTTTTAATCAGCACCAAACAATACTAGCAAAAAATTTCATTCCAAAAACTAAATTACAAAAGGCAATTCTTTTGTCGTTGAAAGGGTGAATATCTGTCATAAAATGCTATTTTTGCCAATATTTTTTTGAAAACTATGAGTGAAAAACCAGTAATAAAGAAAGACGACTATTCAGCGGGTAATATCCAGGTACTTGAAGGATTAGAGGCTGTAAGAAAGCGCCCGGCCATGTATATCGGGGATGTAAGTGTGAAAGGACTCCATCATATGGTTTGGGAAGTTGTTGATAACTCCATTGATGAAGCGCTGGCAGGACATTGTGAAAATATTACTGTTACCGTTCATCAGGACAATTCCATCACGGTTATGGATGATGGAAGAGGCATTCCTACAGATATCCACCCGAAAGAAAAGAGATCTGCCTTAGAGGTTGTAATGACCGTTTTGCATGCGGGGGGTAAATTTGATAAGGACACCTACAAAGTATCCGGTGGTTTGCATGGAGTTGGCGTTTCATGTGTGAACGCACTTTCCTCTAAATTGACCGCTACTGTGCACAGAAAGGGGATAGTTTATCAGCAGGAATATTCACGAGGTATCCCTCAATACGATGTAAAGGAAATTGGTAAAACAGATAAAACAGGAACGATTGTCCATTTTATTCCTGACAATACCATCTTTACCGTATCAGAATACAACTATGCGACGATAGCTACCCGGCTGAGAGAGTTGGCATTTTTGAATGCGGGGATCAGGATCCATCTGACAGACGAAAGGGAAACGGAGGAAGATGGTTCATTCAAAGCCGAAGAATTCTTTAGCGAAGGAGGATTGTTGGAATTTGTAAATTATCTGGACTCCGGAAGGGAAAAGATTTTGCCAGCGCCAATTTATATTGATAATGATAAAGGTGAAATACCTGTTCAGGTTGCATTGACATACAATAACTCATTCACCGAGAATATGGTAAGCTATGTGAATAACATCAATACCATTGAAGGTGGCACACATGTTTCTGGTTTTCGCAGAGCTTTAACGAGAACATTGAAGTCATATGCCGATAAATCCGGATTACTTGACAAAGTGAAGTTTGAGATCAGTGGTGATGATTTTCGTGAAGGCCTAACTGCTGTTATTTCAGTAAAAGTAGCAGAACCACAATTTGAAGGTCAGACAAAAACAAAGCTGGGTAATTCCGAAGCCATCGGTGCGGTTGATTCATCAGTAAGTGAAAAACTCCAGTACTATCTGGAGGAGAATCCGAAAGAAGCCAGAACTATTGTTCAGAAAGTTATTTTGGCAGCGCAAGCCAGGCATGCAGCGCGAAAAGCCCGTGAAATGGTACAGAGAAAGAATGTACTTACAGGTACAGGATTACCGGGTAAACTTGCTGACTGCTCCAATACAGATCCGGGAGCATGTGAGATTTATTTGGTAGAGGGTGATTCTGCCGGAGGATCTGCAAAGCAGGGAAGGGACAGGAATTTTCAGGCTATATTACCGCTAAGGGGAAAAATATTGAATGTTGAGAAGGCTCAGGAACACAAGATCTATGACAACGAAGAGATCAAAAATATGATCACAGCGCTAGGTGTGTCATTTGGAACTGAGGAAGATGATAAAGCGTTGAATTTAGAAAAGCTTCGATATCATAAAATAATTATTATGACGGATGCGGATATTGATGGTAGCCATATCCGGACTTTGATCTTAACCTTCTTCTTCCGTTATATGAAAGAACTGATTGAAAGAGGTTATTTATACATAGCATTGCCACCTCTGTACCTCATTAAAAAAGGGAAACAAGAGCGCTACTGTTGGTCGGAAGAAGACCGGGAAAGAACGGTAAGAGAGCTTGCTCCCGAGGGCAAGGAAGATTCGGTTAGCGTACAACGGTACAAAGGTTTGGGAGAAATGAACCCAGATCAGCTTTGGACAACAACCATGAATCCGGAATCAAGATCCCTTAAGAAGGTTACCATTGAATCAGCGGCAGAGGCTGATCACCTATTCTCTATGTTAATGGGAGATGAAGTGGCTCCGCGAAGGGAGTTTATCGAAGCAAATGCAAAATATGCGAATGTAGATATTTAATAGTAAATTAATATAATTTATAGTGTGGCCTTTTGTTTTTCAAAAGGCTTTGCTATTTATTTAAACACCAAACCAACAGCACATATGATAGCAGAAACCGATAGAGTTACGACCCTGATTGACCAAAGTAAGTACATCAGCCGGGATCTCAGCTGGTTGAAGTTTAACAATCGTGTTTTGGATCAGGCAAAACACCTTGACAGGACTTTATTGGAGCGTTTAAAATTTCTTGCTATCACATCTTCTAATCTGGATGAATTTTTCATGATCAGGGTAGGTAGTTTGTACAATTACCTTGATTATGGGAAGGAGAGGACTGATTATTCAGGATTAAGGGAAATTCCATACAAGAGGAAGCTCTTTCAGGAAGCACACAAATTTTACAGCGATCAGACTGAATATTATGAACATAAACTAAAACCTTTATTTAAAGAATCGGGATTTTGCATCGGCAGGATTGAGGATTTGAAAGAGCAGGAACTTTCAAAGGTAAAAGACTACTTCAAGAAGACCATTTTTCCCATGCTTACGCCAATGGTCTATGACAGCTACCACACATTTCCGGTGTTGATGAACCAGATCCTGATTTTCGGGGTAGTTACACAAAATAAATTGGAAGACAAATCTCAAAAGAAACTTTCTTTCATACAGATTCCTCAAAATTTACCTCGCTTCTTTGAGATTGAGCGGGATGAGCACATCATTTTCATGCCTATCGAGGATATCATTAAGAACTATATTCACAAACTTTTTAGAAATGTCGATATCATCTCGATCAACTTATTCCGCCTGACAAGAAATGGTGATTTTACCTTGGAAGAGAGTGATGATATCGATGCAAATTTTCTGGAAGAATTAAAAAAGAAACTCAGGACCAGGAAAACAGGGAGGGTTGTCCGGGTTGAAATGGATGAGAGTCCTAATAAGTGGTTGAAAAAGATATTGAAAGATCGCTGGGAACTTGATGAGGATAATTTCTTTTATGTCTCAGGCGATAACATGTTTGATTATACACGATTCTGGAGTATCATCGGAAATCCCAATTTGAAGGGTTTGTTGCCCAGGCAACGTTCTCAGGTGAATGCTATTACCTATCCGGATGACGATTCAATGAATATTTTCGAAGTCTTAAAGAAAAAAGACATTCTGCTTCATCATCCTTATAACACCATGGAGCCTTTACTGGATCTGATCGAAAAATCAGCTGAGGATCCTAAAGTACTTTCCATTAAATTGACCATTTACAGGCTTGCGAGAAATTCGCGAATTACAACTGCTTTGCATAAAGCTGTAGAAAATGGAAAGCACGTTTCAGTCTTATTTGAGGTAAAAGCCAGGTTTGATGAAGAAAATAACCTGAGGGAAGCTAAAATGCTGGAAGAGGCAGGTTGCTTTGTCATTTACGGCGTCAGCCATGTGAAAACACATACCAAGTTGTTGTTAATCGTGAGAAAGGAAGGGGAAAAGGTAACGAGATATGTCCATATGTCCAGTGGTAACTACAATGAAACAACGGCCAAACTGTATACAGATTTGGGTTTACTGACAACAAATGAGTTGTATGCACACGATGTTTCGGAATTTTTCAATGCCATTACCGGACATTCGGAGCCCAGGATCTACCAAAACCTGATCACCGCTCCTAAAGACATGAGACGGCAGTTGATTGAGCTTATCCGAAATGAAGCGGAAAATGCCAGGAAAGGACTTGTTAGTGGGATAGTTATCAAAATCAATTCACTACAAGATAAGGAAACTATCAATGAATTATACGAGGCGTCACAGGCTGGTGTACCAATTAAATTGGTTGTACGAGGAATATGTTGCCTACGCCCGGGCCGTAAAGACCTCAGTGAAAACGTAGAGGTTATTTCCATCGTAGGTAATTATCTTGAGCACAGCAGGATCTATTATTTCCACAATGAAGGCGATCCAAAAGTATACTGTGGAAGTGCTGATGTTATGGTACGAAGCTTTGATCGTCGCATTGAATCCCTGTTCTTAATCCTTGACCCGACATTGAAGAAACAATGTATCAACATATTGCATTATAACATGCGCGATAATGTTAACACCTATATCATGAATGAAGATGGTTCATATTCTATCAAAACAGAGGCAGGGGTTGAACCGTTTAACATCCACAACGAATTCTACAATGTGAAATTGGAAGAAGTAGAGCGTATAAAAATGTTTTGGTAATAATTGTTTATTAGTAAACAGTACGCTTACTTTGTAGCTCTTATCAAGAAAGACGGAGGGAACGGGCCCTTTGATGTCTTGGCAACCTGGGTAATACTTGGTGCCAACTCCCGCTTGGATTCCAAGGTAGATAAGTTCCCTATCTAGCAGCCTTTCTTCGATAAGCTTACACTTAAAAACTATTAATTTTGAAGACTTTACAAGAATTATTGAAGGAAAGGATATTAGTATTGGATGGAGCCATGGGTACCATGATCCAGCGATACAAACTTTCAGATGAAGATTATCGAGGAGAAAAATTTAAAGATCACAAACATCCACTCTTTGGCAACAATGATCTGTTATCCATCACGAGACCGGATGTAATTAAGGAAATCCATAATGCATACCTGGAAGCCGGTGCAGATATTATTTTCACCAATACTTTTTCCGGAACGACCATCGCTCAGGCAGACTACCACCTGGAGGAATATGTCCGGGAGATCAACTATGAAGCTGCTAAAATAGCCAAGGAAGTAGCAGACAGTTTTACCAGGCATCATCCGGATTCGCCTAAATTTGTCGCAGGTTCAATAGGGCCAACCAACAGATCAGCTTCCTTTTCACCCGATGTCAATGATCCGGGATTCAGAAATATCAATTTCGACCAGCTAAAAAAAGCATACAAAGAACAGGCAGAAGCCTTGCTGGATGGGGGAGTAGATATTTTATTAGTGGAAACCATTTTCGATACCCTCAATGCTAAAGCAGCTATTTTTGCCATTCGCGAATTGTTAAGAGAAAAGAATCTGGATATACCCATCATGGTATCGGGAACCATCACAGATGCTAGCGGTAGGACCTTATCTGGTCAAACAACTGAAGCTTTCTGGCATTCCATATCTCACGGGAACATTTTTAGTATCGGACTAAACTGTGCACTTGGTGCTGATATGATGAGGTCCTATCTTGGTACCCTTAGCAGAATCGCAGATGTCCCGGTTAGTTTGCATCCAAACGCCGGATTGCCCAATGAATTTGGTCAGTATGATGAAACTCCTGAGTATATGGCCAAAGTATTGGAGGATTATGCAAAAGAAGGACTCTTAAACATAGTAGGAGGATGTTGTGGGACAACTCCTGAACACATCAAAGCGATTGCCGAAGCTGTAAGAAAATATAAGCCGAGGGAAATACCTGAAAAAGATGGCTATCTACATTTAAGTGGTCTGGAACCACTTAACATGACAGAGAATTCAAACTTTATCAATATCGGAGAGCGAACAAATGTTACCGGTTCAATAAAATTTGCAAGGCTGATAAAGGAGCAAAATTATGATGAAGCGCTGGAAGTCGCCCGTGGACAAGTGGAAGGTGGTGCACAAGTTGTTGATGTGAACCTGGACGAAGGGATGTTAGATTCCGAAGTCGAAATGGTAAAATTCATTAATCTGTTGGCATCAGAACCGGAAATCGCCAAAGTTCCTATAATGGTCGATTCCTCCAAATGGTCAGTGATTGAGGCTGGCCTAAAATGCCTTCAGGGGAAATCAGTTGTTAACTCCATCTCTCTGAAAGAAGGTGAAGAAAAGTTTAAAGAGGCCGCCCAAAAAGTAAGAGATTATGGAGCTGCTGCGGTCGTAATGGCCTTCGACGAACAAGGGCAGGCAGATTCTTTTGAGCGTAGAATTGAAATTTGTAAGCGGTCTTACGATATTTTAGTTAATGATATAGGGTTCCCTAAAGAAGACATCATTTTCGATCCGAACATTTTGACCGTTGCAACGGGAATGGATGAGCATAATAATTATGCTGTTGACTTCATTAAAACTGTCAAATGGATCAAGGGAAACCTGCCCGGAGCGAAAGTAAGTGGAGGTGTGAGCAACATTTCCTTCTCTTTCCGTGGTAATAACGTCGTTCGGGAAGCCATGCACTCAGCTTTTCTTTACCACGCTATCAAGGCTGGTCTGGATATGGGAATTGTCAATGCCGGCATGATCGAAGTATATGAGGAAATTCCCAAAGATCTTTTGGAACGGGTTGAAGACGTTCTCTTAAACAGACGTCCTGATGCTACCGAAAGATTAATCGAGTTTGCTGAAAAGGTAAAGGGCTCTGGTAAAAAGCTGGAAAAGGATGATGCCTGGAGAGGAAAACCGGTCAATGAACGGATTAGCCATGCGTTGATCAAAGGTATTGTGGAGTTTATTGAGGATGATGTTGAGGAAGCCCGTCATAATTTTGACAGACCTTTGCAGGTGATCGAAGGGCCTTTGATGGATGGAATGAATGTGGTAGGTGATCTTTTTGGTGAGGGGAAAATGTTCTTACCACAGGTAGTAAAAAGTGCAAGGGTGATGAAAAAAGCAGTAGCCTATTTGATCCCTTTCATTGAGAAGGAAAAAGAAGAGTTGAACGATACATCGGCAGCTAAAAATAACGGAAAGGTTGTATTAGCTACTGTAAAAGGAGATGTTCATGACATTGGAAAAAACATAGTTGGTGTTGTATTGGCATGCAACAACTACGAGATCATAGATCTGGGTGTAATGGTTCCCCTTGAAAAGATCCTTGATACCGCTGTTAAGGAAAATGCGGACGTCATTGGATTGAGCGGTTTGATTACCCCTTCATTGGATGAAATGGTATACGTAGCCAGGGAAATGGAGAGAAGAAAACTAAAATTCCCATTGTTGATCGGAGGTGCAACCACTTCCAAGATTCATACTGCGGTAAAAATTGACCCGTCTTATAGCCAGGCCGTTATTCATGTGTTGGATGCCTCGAAAAGTGTCCCGGTGGTAAGCAACCTTGTTAATAGTGATAAATCGGTTTCTGATAATTTTGTGAAACAAACAAAAGAAGATTATGTCAAATTGAGGGAGGACCATGAGAGAAAGAGAGGCGTGAAGAACTACATTACAATCAGTGAAGCAAGAGAAAATCGGTTTACTCCTGATTGGGAGAGCTTCTCTCCTGTTCAGCCTAAGTTTTTGGGTGCGAAAAAAATAGAAGATGTAAAGTTGACTCAATTAATCGATTACATTGACTGGACACCATTTTTCATTGCGTGGGAATTAGCAGGTAAATATCCTCAGATTCTGGAGGATGAAGTAGTGGGCTCAGAAGCAACAAAGCTGTTTAAAGATGCCAATGAGCTTCTTCAAAAAATTGTAGATGAAAAACTACTTGAATTGGAGGCAGTTGTAGGATTTTTCCCAGCAAATACGATCAACTATGATGATGTGGTCTTGTATTCTTATAAACAAAATGGAGTAGGCTGGCACATTAACAAAGAGGAAAAAATCAATACCCTCAACTTTTTGCGACAGCAAAGCAAGAAAGCGGTCAATTTGCCTAATTTCAACCTGAGTGATTTCATCGCTCCGGAAGAAACAAATAAGCAGGATTATATCGGTGCGTTTGCTGTAACAGCTGGAATTAACGCGGAGAAATTAGCAGCACAATATGAAAAGGATCTCGATGACTACAACAGCATCATGGTCAAGGCCCTGGCCGATCGGTTGGCAGAAGCCTATGCAGAATTCATTCATGAAAAAGTCAGGAAAGAATACTGGGGTTATGTAGCAAATGAAGAACTTGGCAATGCAGATCTGATAAAAGAAAAATATCAGGGAATTCGACCGGCGCCGGGTTATCCTGCATGCCCCGATCATCTTGAAAAGAAAAAGCTTTTCGAGCTGTTAAAAGTAGAAGAAAATACTCAAATCAGATTAACTGAGAATTATGCCATGTATCCGGCAGCGACAGTTTGCGGCTGGTATTTCTCTCATCCGGAATCAAGATATTTTGGGGTAGGTAAGGTTGAAAAGGATCAGGTGGTCGATTATGCCTCCAGAAAGGGAATTGAAACAGTTGATATTGAGAAATGGCTCTCTTCCAACCTGTCATATGATGTATGATGCACCCATAAATTGAATGATATCTTTGGCAAAATAGCCCTACTTTTGAATCAGGTGAATTAAATCCGGACTTCCTCTTCAATATAGATGGGGAAGTTCTGACTGGTATTACCATGCTATTCAGACTTTTTAGGGAATTAAAGATAAAATTATGAGGGTATTATTTGCTGTATTTTTTGTGGCCATTTCTTTCAATGCTTTTTCACAAACCGTTGCGCAGGAATTAACCATTGAAGGGAAGCAATATTATGAAAATAATGAATATTCTGAGGCTCTTCAAAAGCTGAGCCAGGCAATAAAAGTTGATGAAAAATATGCTGTGGCCTATTATGTTCGCGGTGTGATAAAAAAAGACCTTAGCGATTTTCAGGGAGCGTTAAAAGACCTGAATAAGGCGATTGAGCTGGACAATAAGTTAATCGATGCCTATCTTGAAAGAGGAAATGTAAAATATGGGCTTCAGGATTTTCAGGGCGCAATAAAGGACTATTCCCGATGTATTGATATCAATGCTAATAATATTGATGCGTTTTACAGGAGAGGTCAGGCGAAACTTCAAATCGAATCGTATAACGATGCAATCAAGGATTGTGATAAGATCATTGAAATGAATGCCCAAAATAAGGATGCCTATTTCCTTAGAGGAATCATTAAAGTTGAATATGGAATGTTGGAGGAAGGATGCGCAGACCTGAGTATAGCCGGAGAAATGGGGGACTTAAAGGCGTACGAAGAAATTAAAAAACACTGTCAGAATGTTCAGTATTGAGGCAGTAGATGCTCTTTAATTTGATGGCATCCTCAACTTGATAATAAATTGCCTTATCCAGGTTTTCACAAGCTTTGTCATATAAATTTAATTTAAACTGCGATAAGGCTTTGTGAAAATGGACTGGGCCCACTTCAAAATCATTGATAAGCAAATCATTGTAAATTTTAATTGCTTCATCGTGTTTTTCTAGTTTTTGGAGGCTATAAGCTTTGAAATACATGGATTCCAGGTGACGGCTATTCTTGGAAAGGATCTTTTCGAAATAATCTAAGCCTTTGTAATAATCATTTTTATTTACGGAGTAAATGATTCCTGAATAAAACAGGGTACTGTCATATATGCTATTATAGTCTTTGACTTCGCTATAGTACTTAAGGGCTTCATCGTGTTTTCCGGCAACCTGATAGCATCGTCCTTTCATCCAGTACAATTCGGATCGCAATGAATCATCGTCAATATCATCCAAAGAGCGATCAATGTATTTAAGCGTTATTTGATAGTTATTGTAATGATAGAAAAGAATGTAGGAGTTGTAATAATTAGCGATACCGTTATTTCCCCCAAGGTCGTTGATCGATTTACTGAAATTATCAATTGCCTGAGAATACATTCCTGCTTCATAATAGGCCATCCCTTTTGTGAAATGAGTATGGGAGCTGTTAAGCATAAGGTAGGTAGGGAAAAGAAGACTAAAAAGAATTATTCCAAAAATAGATAAAGCACCGTAAAAATAGGTTCTTCTGGAAAATTCATACCTCATGTACTTGTAATAGGCGTAAGAAACAGGTGGGCGGGTATAGGCCGGAGGCTCTTCATAATAAATCTCATCCTCCTCAACGTACACGGAATTCAACCTGTAATCATATTTCGACCGCTCATTTTCATCTGAAAGAATTTCATAGGCATTCTTTATTTCGATGAATTTCTGATGATCGTTATTTGTCTGAAGATTTTTATCAGGGTGGTATTTTTTGGCTAATTTACGGTAAGCTGATTTGATCTCTTCTTTGGAAGCAGTGCTTTTAACCCCTAATATGTCATATAGCGTAATTGACATCTCTCTAACCGACAGCCGTTAAAAATTACTTTACCCGATACCTTTTTCCTGGCAATGACTTTACAATACCTTTAAACTCAAGGTTTAGTATATGAGTTGCAATAAAATTTAACGGTATTTGTGTCTTCCAGCTCAAATCGTCAATTAACATGTTATTTTCGTTCTCCAATATCGTTTGAACGATGTGCTTTTCTTCCTTATTGAGTTCTTCAAGCCATTTTTGATCATCATCATAAGATGATTCGGCAACTTTGCCTACTTCCCAGTTCAGGTAATATTCAATATCTTTTGCTGAGGTTAAAATGTTTGCTTTATGTTTTTTAATCAGGTCATTACAGCCTTTAGAATAGTTGTTCCCTACATTTCCAGGTACAGCAAATACATCCCGGTTGTAGTTATTAGCAATTTCAGCAGTGATTAATGCGCCTCCTTTTTCAGAGGCTTCAACGACGATCGTAGCATCAGATAGTCCTGCAATGATCCTGTTTCTGGATGGGAAATTATGGGCGTCAGGGATAGTCCCAATTTTGTACTCTGAAACAATCCCGCCATTTTCCATCATCTCATAGACGTATTTTTTATGACTGGAGGGATATATGATGTCCATACCGCTGGCCATCACACCTATAGTTGACAACTTATTTTTCAGAGCTTCCTTATGCGAAATGACGTCGATTCCATAAGCAAGTCCACTGACAATGACAGGTTGGTGAGGGGCGATGTGGTTGATGAATTGTTCCAGGAATTCCCTGCCATACGACGTGGCCTGTCTTGTGCCTACAATTGAGATAACTTTGGATTCATTGAGATCAAAATTTCCCTTGCTGAATAACAAAACGGGAGCATCAATGCATTCTTTCAGACGTCTGGGAAATTTTGCATCGGTAAAAAAAAGCAAATCAATTTGATGGTCTTTGCACTTTATTAATTCTTTTTCTGCCTCGTCAAATTGATTGAATTTGAGAATCGAGTTGGCTGTTTTTTCACCAATGCCCGGAATTTTGGAAAGCTTGTTTTTGTTGGTAGTGAAAATGTTCTTTGCTGAACCGCAATAACTGATCAGGGTTTTTGTGATGACGTTACCAATTCCCGGCACCATGGACAATGCCATTTGGTATAGCCTTGAATCATCCATGAAATTAAAAAATTAAGGTAACTGATCGTAGACTTGCTTAAGAAAGGACCTGATTTCCCTCAATCGCTGGGTCATTTCCATTTTGTCTTTGAGATTGCCCGTATTGCTTTTGATCAGGTCTTTTGCCCCCTGTAAAGTATATCCTTTTTCCTTCACCAGATGATAGATGAGCTTGACGTTTTCAATATCTTCTCTGGTAAACTGGCGATTGCCCTTTCGGTTTTTCTTGGGTTTGATAATGTCAAATTCACTTTCCCAAAAACGGATCAGGGAGGTGGCAACATCCAGCATTTCGGCTACTTCGCCGATCGAAAAATACTTCTTTTCAATTACTTTTTCTTTGTACGGCATTATCTCAAATTTCGCTTTGAATATAGTTAATATTACCCTCGTCGTCAATTATAATTTCCGATTCAGGGAAATCAGCTTCAGTAAGTTCCCGGACGTATCTGATCACCACCTTTTCTTCGTCCACGACCGGAATTCCGGAACCTATCTGCTTGACGGGTATGATTGTTCCTTTTAAAAATTCCCCGTTTTGATTGGTATAAACCTTCACAATTGGGGCTACACCATTAGGTCCTTTTAAATTAAACCTGGCGTAGGTGCAAAAATTGCCTAAACTATATGCAATAAATCGCTTTTTGTAAACTTCCACAGCTCGGGTGACGTGAGGCCCGTGTCCAAAAATTATGTCAGCTCCCGCATCGATTAGTTCATGAGAAAACCGATATACATTCCCCCTGTTTTCACCATAGTAAGTTTCTGTCTCTTTGGTTACGTGTTGATGATCTTTCCCTTCGGCGCCTCCATGGAAAGATACAATAACTATGTCATTTAAGGAATCCAAATGACTAATTATTTCTTTTGCAGCTTTAATTTCTATGATACTCTGTGTTCCCGAATTTGGTGAAAAAGCTGCAAACCCATAGGTTGTACCATCTATCTCAAAAGACGCGTAAGGTTTCATCAATAAACCACCATAGTGGATCCCGAGTGAGTCCAGAACGCGCATCGTATTCACTCTACCGGTATCTCCAAAATCTCCAGCATGATTATTTGCAAGGCTCACTACATCAAAACCGGCGTCGACCAGGTTTTGAGCAATGTATTCAGGAGATCGGAACAAATAGCATACGTCCGGGTTTCTGCATTCCTTTTGCTCACCACCATCATTCAGGATGACTCCCTCATGATTTCCGAATGTCAGGTCGGCACTCTTGAGTTCATTTCTAACTCCATCCAACAGGTTGCGGCCTTTGTTGGGTGGCAGGTAATCTACTTTTGGAAAGTTGGTTCCCATCATGATGTCACCTACACCAATTATGAGTAGTGTATCCTTTTCGAATAATTTTGCTAATGACTCCAGAGAATCCTTAATTGCGGCGGAATCTACTTTGACTTCTAATTCTTTATCCACCATAAAGGTTGAGGAATCTATTTCCCCAAATTTCTCCGCCAGTGCAATGGAATCGGCTTTTTGCTGATTTATAGATTGAGAAGTTAACTGCTTCTGTGATTTACAGGCATAGAAAGCTATCGCGATGAATAGTAGTTGAAAAAATTTGCTAGCCCTTCTCATCATTCAACAGCTTTTACCAGCCACCACCGAGAGATTGATTGTCTCTGTTTGCAAGTTCAATCAGTTTATCAAACTCTTCGTCGGTTACGTCCTG
Source organism: uncultured Cytophagales bacterium (assembly GCA_913057175.1). Classification (GTDB taxonomy): domain Bacteria; phylum Bacteroidota; class Bacteroidia; order Cytophagales; family Cyclobacteriaceae; genus CAJXNP01. The sequence continues at coordinate 78,667 of CAJXNP010000019.1, read as the reverse complement.
ATAGAAATAATTAATTGGGTTGATAGGTTTGTCATTATGCCATACTTCGTAATGAAGGTGAGGAGCCATTGAAAGCCCTGTGTTTCCGACATAGCCTATTACATCACCTCTTTTTACCTTTTGGCCAACTTTCACATCAATTTTACTCATGTGGAAATAGCGAGTTTCATAGCCGAATCCATGATCCAACTGAACACGGTTACCGGCTGCTCCAGAGTAACTTGCTCGTGAGACCGAGGCATCACCTGTTGCATAAATAGGCGTTCCGGGATCGGCAGAGAAATCAACACCATTGTGAGGGCGTCTGTATTTTAGTATGGGGTGCATCCTCATTCCAAATCCGGAAGCAAGCCTTTTTAATTCTTTATTTGAAATGGGCTGGATAGATGGAATACATGCCAGCATTTCAGCTTTGTTAGCTGCCATCTCCTCAATATCGTCGTAAGATTTTGTCTGAATATAGAGTTGTCTCTTTAGCTTATCGATATCTTCAAATGAATCAACTATCAAACCTTCTCTTTCGGTTCGGCTATCCAGGATTTCCTTGTATCGTTCTGCACCGCCAACACCGCCTTCCCAAATGGATTGTGGGATAGGTTCAGCTTCAAAGATCTTTCTGTAGATATTGTCATCACGCTCCCTCAAAACCCGTAGCATCTGGTTGCTGGTTTTGAGTTCTTCGTTTAACATTTCGTAATATGTCAGAAGTTCTTTGTTTTCTTTTTTCAGTTTAGTAACATGAGGTAGTTCAAAAAATTCGCCGTAAAAAAAGAAAATTCCAATAGCAAGAATAAGCGCAAGGGTAAAAAAGCCCAGTCCGTTCAGAAACACATCCCACCTGGAAATCTTTACGCGCTCATATTTACACGTTTCTGTATCGTAATAATATTTTATTCTAGCCATTTAAAACTAACGTATTTTATTCTAATTTTGCGGTGTTTTTCAAGTTTGACAGTTTATAAACTACCAAATTTTATTCTCAAATAAAAAAATAACAGCCCGCAAATTAATACAATTTGTACAAAAAAGGTAAATAAATCATTTGAATTAAACTTTTCCTAGATGGATTCCAGAGAGATCAGACAGAAGTTTTTGGATTTTTTTAAAGAAAAAAAGCATCAAATCGTACCTTCAGCACCCCTGGTTGTCAAAGATGATCCTACTTTAATGTTCACGAATGCGGGAATGAACCAATTTAAGGACTATTTTTTGGGCAATAAGACACCAAAAACTACACGGGTAGCAGATACCCAAAAATGCCTGCGCGTATCAGGAAAGCACAATGATCTGGAGGAAGTTGGCTTGGATACCTATCATCACACCATGTTCGAAATGCTGGGAAACTGGTCATTTGGGGATTACTTCAAAAAGGAAGCAATAGAGTGGGCCTGGGAGCTGTTAACCGAGGTGTATAAGTTACCCTCGGATAGACTATATGCTACTGTTTTTGAGGGAGATAAGAGTGATGGTCTGGAACCAGACAACGAGGCATTGGAACTATGGAAAAGATACCTGCCGGAAGAAAGGATCCTATACGGGTCTAAGAAAGATAATTTCTGGGAAATGGGAGATACGGGACCCTGTGGCCCTTGTTCGGAAATACACATCGATTTACGGAGTGAAAAGGAAATAGAACAAAGGCGGGGAAAAGATCTCGTAAATGCTGATCATCCGTTGGTTATAGAGGTTTGGAATCTTGTTTTTATCCAATTTAACAGGAAGGCAGATAGCTCACTCGAACCGTTGCCCGACAAGCATGTGGATACAGGGATGGGCTTTGAGCGATTGGTGATGGCGATCCAGAATAAAACATCCAATTATGACACGGATGTTTTTCAGCCGATGATCCATCATTTAGAGAAAATTTCGGGTAAAAAATACGGTCAGAAGGAACAAATCGATATTGCATTTAGGGTCATAGCGGATCACGTCCGGGCAGTTTCTTTCGCTGTGGCTGATGATCAGATGCCTTCCAATACCGGTGCAGGATATGTTATCAGAAGGATCCTGCGAAGAGCTATTCGCTATGGATTTACCTATCTGGATTTTAAAGAACCGTTTATTTATCAGTTGGTAAATGTTTTGGCTGATCAATTGGGATTTTTCTTTCCGGAAATCAAGGATCAGAAGGAATTTGTGGCCAAAGTGATTAGGGAAGAGGAGCAATCCTTTTTACGCACGCTCGAAAATGGGATCCGAATATTTGAGGAAGAGTCGAATAGATCGAAAAAGGAAATCTCCGGTGAGATTGCATTCAAGCTTTACGATACCTATGGCTTCCCAATAGATCTGACAGTTTTACTTGCCAGGGAGAAAGACTTGACAGTTAATATGGAGGAATTTCAGGCTCTATTGAAAGAACAAAAAGACCGTTCCAGATCAGCTGGCGAGCAGGAAAAGGGCGACTGGACAATTGTTCATAGTGGAAATGTGGAATTTGTGGGATATGAAAACCTCACCTCACAATCAAAGATATTGAGATACCGGACGATTAAGGAAAAAAAGAAGGAATCCTATCAGGTAGTGCTTGAAAAAACACCGTTTTACGCCGAGAGTGGTGGACAGGTCGGAGACACGGGTTTTATAACCGATGAGCATGAGAAAATTCTCGTGACGGATACTCAGAAGGAAAATGAATTGATCGTTCATTATGTCAATAAACTACCTTCCAATCCTGACGCTTTATATCAATGCATCGTGGATGAACACAAAAGAAAGCTGACTGAAAACAATCATAGTTGTACGCATTTGATGCATGCTGCGTTGAGAAAAGTCCTTGGCGATCACGTACAGCAAAGAGGCTCTTTGGTGAATGACAAAATTCTCCGTTTTGACTTCTCCCATTTTGCTAAGATGACGGATGAAGAGATCCGGGGAGTTGAGCGAATTGTTAATGAAAAGATAAGGGAAGACATTCATCTGGACGAAAAAAGGAATATTCCTATCGATGAGGCAAAGAAGATGGGCGCAATGGCCCTTTTTGGTGAGAAATATGGTGATTTCGTAAGGGTAATTACTTTCGATAAAAACTATTCGGTCGAACTTTGCGGAGGAACACATGTGCCGACAACGGGAAAAATAGGTTTGTTCAAGATCATATCGGAAAGTTCAGTCGCCGCGGGAGTGAGAAGGATCGAGGCATGTACAGCTGAAGGAGCTGAAAATTACATCAATGAAAACCTTGAAATCCTCGAGCAAATTAAAGGATTATTAAAAAGTCCAAGTGATCCGATAAAGCTGGTGCAAAACTTAATCGAGGAGAAAAACCAATTGTCGAAGGAACTCGAAAAAATTCAGCTTGATCAGGCTTCACGAATCAAGGCGGACCTGAAAGAGAAGATCATGCAGTCAAATGACGTTAATCTCATTGTAGAAAAGGTAACACTACCAAGCGCTGACAGCTTGAAGAAGCTTTCTTTTGAATTAAAAAATGAAGTTCAAAATATATTGTTAGTTTTGGCAGCGGATATTAAGGGCAATCCCATGATTTCGGTTGTGGTGTCTGAAAATTTAATTAAGTCTCATGATTTGAATGCAGGCAATCTGGTTAAGGAATTCGCCAGGGAGATCAATGGTGGTGGTGGTGGACAGCCGTTCTTCGCAACAGCCGGAGGTAAAAAGCTCGAAGGACTGGATAATGTCATTCAAATTGCGAAAGAAAAATTTTCAGCTGAATTTTCCATCAATTAAAAAGTGATCAATGAGTCAACCAAGAGATAAATATACCGTCGTCATTGGATTGGAAATTCATGCCCAGCTTTCGACGAAAAGCAAGATCTATTCGCGAGATTCAACAACATTTGGTAGCGCACCAAATACCAATGTGAGCGTTGTGACACTGGCCCATCCCGGTACGTTGCCCTATCTCAATAAAAAAGTGCTGGATTATGCCATTAAAATGGGATTGGCCTGTAATTCAGAGATTACCCGAAAAAACATTTTTTGTCGAAAAAACTATTTTTATCCGGACCTGCCGAAAGGTTATCAGCTTACACAGGATAAAACTCCTATTTGTATCGGTGGAACGGTTTTGATCCGTACTAAAAAAGGCGAAAAATATGTCAAATTGAATCGTATCCATGTAGAGGAAGATGCAGGGAAATCCATCCACCAGAATGAAGAAACCGATACACTAGTAGATTTGAACAGGGCAGGAGTAGCCTTGATCGAGATCGTTACGGAACCCGACCTTGGAAGCGCGGCTGAAGCAGCTCAAACGATGATGGAAATCAGGAAATTGGTTCGATACCTTGACGTGTGTGATGGAAATATGGAGGAGGGATCGATCCGTTGCGATGCCAATGTATCCATCATGCCGAAGTGTTCAACAGTCTTTGGGCCAAAAGTGGAGTTAAAAAACATGAACTCCATCAAACAGATAAAGAATGCCATTGAGCACGAAATAGACCGTCAGGTTGGAATTGTCGAAGCAGGTGGAGAGATCATCTCAGAAACCAGGACATATGATCCTGCAACAGGTGATTCCATCGGAATGCGTGAAAAAGAAGAGCTAAACGACTACCGATATTTTCCTGAACCCGATCTCAGTCCTGTATATGTGACAGATGAATGGCTTGATGAGATCAGGAATGAATTGCCTGTTCTTCCCGAACAATGGAGAACAAAATTTATAGAAGAATATGGCCTTCCTGAATATGATACAGGGGTTTTGACAGATTCACGGGAGATAGCAAAATTTTTCAATGCCGTTTGTCAGGAAACCCAAAATTATAAAGCTGCATCAAACTGGGTGATGGGTCCTGTCAAATCATATTTGAATGATCACAAAATAGGAATTGATGATTTTCCGTTAACCCCTAAAAAGTTGGCTGAATTGATTGAGTTGATAGATAGCGGAAAAATAAGCTATTCTTCAGCCAGTCAGCAGTTGTTTTCAGCGTGGATCAAAACACCGAAAATAGCAGCTTTGGAAATTGCTGAAAAACTGAATTTGATCCAGGAAAGTGATTCAGATTCTCTGGAAGAAGTGGTAAGAGAAGTGGTGGATAAGTTTCCGGATAAAGTAAAAGAATACAATAAAGGTAAAAAAGGACTGATTGGGATGTTCATGGGTGAGGTAATGAAAGCTACTAAAGGCAAAGCCGACCCTAAAATCACCAATCAATTATTAAGAGATAAACTAGAATCCGTAGGATAATGAACAAAGGATATTTTAAGTTTTTAACATTGGTAGTGCCAATATTTTTAAGCTATTGCAATCAAAAATCTGATTCAAATTCAAGTAACAATCCCAGTGATAAATCCATTGAGATTACGGGGGAGGTATTAAACCCGATGTCTGAAAAGGTGGTTTTGGAAAAAATAGAAAATAATCAATTGGTAGGTATCGACACCTTCTCAATGGGAGATGACAATCAGTTTAAATTTAGCCTTCAGCTTGATGAGCCTGATTTCTATAGGATAAACATCGGAGACATTCAAAAAAGGATCCTCATTTTGAATGACAGTGATATGCATATTGTTGCCGGAGGTTCAGGAATGAATGATTCTTTTGATGTGGAAGGAAGCCTTGAGATGGACCAGATACAGGATGTCGACAGCATTGTCGAGGGAATCAACAACAAACTGGTCGAATTGAATGACCAGGTGTCACAGGCTCATGCGGAAAATGATATGGATAAGGTGCAAAAGATCTCCCAGGAATTTTCAAATGTCAGGACGGAGCAGGAGCAGGAATTAAAAAATTATATTCAAACCATGGAGCCTTCATTGGCTGTAATCAGTGCACTTTCCTTTTTGAATTTAGATCAAAATATCGATTTCGTAGAAGGTGTGTTTTCAAAAGTCAAAGAGAAATATCCAACCTCATCACATATTCTCTCATTTAATGACCAGCTATCGAATCTGAAAAAACTGGCTATTGGTCAGCCGGCACCTGATATTCATTTGCCCAACCCTTCAGGAGATACGGTTTCATTGTCTTCGCTCAGGGGGAAAGTGGTCTTAATTGATTTTTGGGCAGCTTGGTGTGCACCATGCCGAAAAGAAAACCCCAATGTCGTCCGGTTGTACAATGAATACAAAGATGATGGTTTTGAGATCTATGGTGTATCGCTTGACCGATCAAAGGATGCTTGGGTAGAAGCAATCAGGCAAGACAAACTTGGCTGGATCCACGTTTCGGACCTTCAATATTTTGATTCCCAGGCTGCAGCAATTTACAACGTGGAGGGAATCCCTTTTACAGTATTGCTGGATCGGGAAGGTAACATCATCGCCAAAAACCTGCGCGGTCCCTCCCTCGAAAACAAACTGAAAGAGATATTTGGTTAAGGATATCAGGTTATCTTATAAAACTCTATAAATTTCAGCTGAAGTTTACTGTAATATTATTCGTATTATTAACTCCATTTCTTTAAAATACTACTAATATTTTACCTACTTTTGCACCTCATTAGCAAAGAATAATCTCAATTTATGCAATTATTTGATTTTTCTCCCGTCAGGGAGATCAACTACAAGAATGAAATTCTTGCCGGTTTAACCGTAGCCATTGCATTGGTTCCTGAAGCCATCGCTTTCGCCTTTATTGCAGGTGTACCACCGCTTGTCGGTCTGTATGCAGCATGCATCATGGGCCTGACAACGGCCATTTTAGGGGGGCGTCCGGGCATGATCAGTGGAGCTACAGGAGCCATTGCCATTGTATTGGTTCCGTTAATTCAGGAGCATGGGATTGATTATTTATTTCCAGCTGTCATTATTGGGGGATTGATTCAAATAGGAGTGGGATTGCTGAAATTGGGAAAATTCATCCGTTTGATACCTCATTCTGTCATGCTTGGTTTTGTGAATGGATTAGCAATTGTGATTTTTCTTGCGCAGTTTAGCCAGTTTAAGGTGGTAAACACATCTGGAGAAACTGAATGGCTATCCGGCAATGCCCTTTATATCATGATTGGATTGGTATTGCTAACAATGGCCATAATTCATTTCCTGCCAAAATTTACAAAAGTAATACCATCAGCTCTTGCAGGGATCATTGTTATTTCAGCAATTGCAATAGGATTTGACCTCAATACCAGTACGGTTGGAGATATGGCATCTATCAGTGGTGGATTGCCATCTCTGATCATTCCCGATATACCATACAATTTTCATTCATTCATGATTTTGCTTCCTTTTGCATTGAAAATAGCTGCAGTAGGTTTGATTGAGAGTTTATTGACATTGACTCTTATTGATGAAATAACAGAAACAAGAGGTCGTGGGAACAGGGAATGTGTGGCCCAGGGACTTGGAAATGTCTTGTCAGGTTTTTTAGGAGGAATGGGTGGCTGCGCGATGATCGGACAAAGTATGATCAACATCAGTTCGAACGCACGGTATCGATTATCAGGGATTGTTGCGGGTGGAGCGTTGTTGACATTTATTCTCTTTTTCGGAGCGATCATTGAGCAAATTCCGATTGCCGCATTGGTAGGGGTAATGTTCATGGTAGCAATTGGCACATTTGAATGGTCGAGCATTCGGGTATTAAATAAAGTTCCCCGGGTCGATATGGTGATTATTATTATCGTCTCATTGATTACTGTTATCGAAGATCTTGCGATTGCCGTATTAATAGGCACAGTTCTGGCCGCGTTGGCATTTGCCTGGGACAATGCCCTCAGAATTCGGGCAAGAAAAAGTGTAGATGAGAATGGAGTGAAATTCTATGAAATCTACGGTCCCTTATTTTTTGGTTCCTCTAAAACATTTTTAGATAAGTTTTCGGTGAAAAATGACCCCGATAAAGTGATTATAGATTTTGCAGAAAGCAGAATAGCCGATCAGTCTGGGTTGGAGGCGATTCGCAAGATAGACGAAAAATACCGCAAAGCAGGTAAGAGCGTAGCTTTCAGACATTTAAGTAAAGATTGCCAGCAACTTCTGGCAACCGCTCAGCTTAACATTGAAATTGATCCCTACACTGATCCGGAATACCAGGTGGTTTATGATAAGGAATAAGGGTTATTTTGGGTATTGAGTATAGTGAACAAGCGAATTACGCAATTTTAGCAATTGATTGTTTCGGGTTATCAGTTGTTGATAGGACAATTAAAAATGGCTTATTGAATATTTAAAACACAGAAATTCTTTTATTGACCTGCTACATTTAACTGGACATTATGTTATGTCAAAAAACAATTACTTGGCAAATTAACCTGCAACTGGCAACCCGTCCAACTCAATAACTTAATTAACCAAGTTAACTCAATCAACTTAATAACCAGCCCTCCAGCAACCAGCAACAATATCACTTCCGACCTTTTCAATTCAATTAACACAATTAACCCTATTAACTCAATCCCCTTTTCCCTATTTTTGCAGCCCAAAATCGTAAGATCAAATAAAACATGGCAGAATATAATCCACAGGACATCGAAAAGAAGTGGCAGAAATACTGGGCTGATCATAAAATTTTTAAGGCTGAAGTGAACCCCGACAAGCCTAAATACTATGTGTTGGATATGTTTCCCTATCCTTCAGGCGCGGGATTACACGTCGGTCACCCTCTCGGGTACATTGCTACGGATATTGTCTCAAGGTATAAGAGAATAAAAGGATTCAATGTCCTCCATCCAATGGGATTTGATGCGTTTGGATTACCCGCCGAACAATATGCCATTCAAACCGGCCAGCATCCTGCCATTACGACTGAACAAAACATAGCAAGATATAAGGAACAGCTACAAAACCTGGGTTTCTCATTCGACTGGGACAAAGAAGTACAGACCTGCGATCCTTCCTATTATAAATGGACTCAGTGGATCTTCATGCAACTATTCCAAAGCTGGTATAACAATGATTCCAATAAAGCTGAATCCATTGACACATTAATTAAAAAATTCGAAGAATCAGGAAATAATGGTGTAAATGCTGCCAGCGATGAAGATACTCCGGACTTCTCAGCTTCGAAGTGGGAGGTATTTTCTGACCATCAAAAGCAGGAAATGTTGCTAAAGTATCGGTTGACCTATCCGGCAGATGCCATTGTGAATTGGTGTCCGGCGTTGGGAACGGTACTGGCGAATGATGAAGTAAAAGATGGATTTTCCGAACGGGGAGGCCATCCGGTGGAACGAAAAAAAATGCGCCAATGGATGATGAGGATAACGGCTTATGCGGATCGTTTGCAAGAGAATCTGGCAAAACTGGATTGGTCAGAAGCCATGAAGGACATGCAAACCAACTGGATTGGTAAATCACTGGGCTGTGAATTGGAATTCGAAGTAGAAGGAAAAGATATTACACTTACGGCTTTTACGACCAGGGCCGATACCATATATGGGGTTACTTATGTGGTTTTAGCGCCGGAACATGAGTTGGTAGGAGAGCTCACCACCGATGAGCAAAAGCAGGAAGTAGAAGAATATGTGAATAAAGCTAAGAATCGATCGGAGCGTGAGCGTATGGCGGACGTGAAAACGGTTTCAGGAGTCTTCACGGGTTCCTATGTGATCAATCCCTTTACAGAGGAAAAAGTACCGCTGTGGATTGCCGATTATGTATTGGCGGGATATGGTACGGGAGTGGTGATGGCTGTTCCCTCGAGCGACGACCGGGATTTCAGGTTTGCCAACCACTATAACCTTCCTGTTATTTGTGTGATAAATGGGACAGAAGACCTGACAGATCCCACTGAGAAAAAGCATGGAAAAATGATTAATTCCGGCCTATTGAATGGCATGGATTCCTATGATGCCATCGAAGCTGCAACGAAATATGCTGAAGAGAATGGATTTGGCAAAGCCAAGATCAATTACAAAATGCGGGATGCTGTGTTCAGCCGTCAGCGATATTGGGGAGAACCTGTCCCGGTATACTTTAAGGACGGATTACCGCATTTGTTAGAACAATCAGAATTACCATTAGAACTTCCGAAGGTGGATGAATACAAACCCACTGAAACGGGAGAACCACCGTTGGGAAGAGCAACGGATTGGAAATACAAAGGTGAGTACGATTATGAATTGACCACTATGCCGGGTTGGGCCGGGTCCAGCTGGTATTTTCTGAGATACATGGATTCAAAGAATGAGAAAGAGTTTGTCAGTGAGGAAAATGTAAAATATTGGAATGAAGTAGACCTGTACATAGGCGGTACAGAGCATGCCACTGGACACCTCTTATATTCTCGATTTTGGAATCTGTTTCTGTATGATCGGGGATTCATTTTTCACGAAGAACCCTTTAAAAAGCTTGTTAATCAGGGGATGATCCAGGGTCGATCGAACATTGTCTATAAATTAAAGTCAGAGAATAAATTTATTTCTCACGGACTAAAAGATCAGTACGATGTGATGGAGTTCCATGTTGATGTCAACATAGTAGACAATGATGTGTTGGACATCGAAGCTTTTAATAAGTGGATGCCTGAATACAAGGATGCGGAGTTTGTCCTGGAAGAAGGTAAATACATTTGCGGGGTATTGGTAGAAAAGATGTCCAAATCCAAGTGGAATACGGTCAACCCCGATGCGATGGTGGAAAAATACGGCGCTGATACACTTAGAATGTACGAAATGTTCCTGGGACCGATTGAGCTATCCAAACCCTGGAATACACATGGCATTGACGGAGTGGCGAAATTCCTGCGAAGGTTTTGGAATTTATTCTTTAAAAATGATCAGTTTTCTGTTTCTGATGCCCAGCCAAATGCAGACGAATTAAAAGTGTTGCACAAGACCTTGAAAAAAGTAGAGGAGGACATTGAAAACCTTTCTTTCAATACTTCTGTGAGTGAATTTATGATCTGTGTGAATCAATTGACGCAGCTGAAATGCAATAAAGAAGCTATTTTGGAGCCATTGGTGATTGCCTTGTCGCCATTTGCACCGCATTTAACTGAAGAATTATGGCAATTACTTGGACACGAAAAAAGTGTTATTGAGGCTATTTATCCAAAAGTTGAAGAAAAATTTTTAGTCGAAGAAGCCCACGAATATCCCATTATGATCAATGGTAAGATGCGAACCAAGATCAATTTTTCCCTGGACAAAGCCCAGAACGAGATCATGGAAGAAGTCAAAGCCAACGATATTGTTCAAAAGTGGCTCGAAGGCAAAGATCCCAAAAAGATCATCGTAGTACCTAAGAAGATTATCAATGTGGTGGTTTAAGGGGTTTCGAGTTGCTGGTTTCCAGTTGCGGTTGGTTGTTCCGTTTATATCTGAAAGTAGGTTATTTACCAAAAAGTGATTTAGCTAAAATCAACCAATTCCCGTCGTTCCGCAAGAAGGGTGTCAGCCAAAGACTAAGGGATGGTAGTATATCATTTTTTTCCTAATTTAGTCGCAAAAAGACGCCAACATGAAAATCCCAAACAACAGACGTAGCTTCCTCAAAAAAGTCGTGATCAGTGGAGCGGCCAGCTTTAGCATCATGGAAATCGTCAAAGCTTCAACTGATAAAATGCAAAAATCCAAAAGGATCAAGCTGATAGGCAATGAAACCATACTGTTCCAGGGAGATTCCATCACAGACGCAGGCAGGGACAGGGAAAACATGGAAGTAAATAGTAGCAGTGCAATGGGGAACGGTTATGCCTTCATCGCTTCATCGGAACTGCTATATGACTTTCCGGGATCCGATTTGAAATTTTATAACAAAGGAATTAGTGGAAACAAAGTTTACCAATTGGCTGAACGCTGGGAAAAAGATTGTTTGGAATTGAAACCTGACATACTGAGCATTTTGATTGGGGTTAACGACTATTGGCACATGGCCAAACATGGTTATGAGGGGACGATTGAAACGTATAAAACGGATCTGGACAACTTGCTAAGACAAACGAAAGAAGAATTACCGGAATCAGAACTGATCATTGGTGAACCATTCGCTCTTCCGGGCATAAGTGCGGTAGATGAAAGCTGGTTTCCGACTTTTGACCAATATAGAAAAGCAGCCCAAGATCTGGCAGACGAATACGAAGCCCATTTTATTCCCTACCAATCCATTTTTGAAGAAGCCTCCAAAAAAGCTCCTGCAAAATACTGGACCTTTGACGGCGTTCATCCATCGTTGGCAGGTTCACAATTAATGGCGGCCGCATGGCTCGAAGTAGTAGGATAAGGGAAACAAAAAGCTACAAGAAATTGGGAAATAATTTCAATTAATTTTATTGATCAAATCCTGATCAGTTTTTAATGAAATAGATGAATTGCCTGAAAAAAAGATTCTGATTTGAAAAATCTTCTCAACATAATTAAAGAAAATCGTGCCCTGTTCTCATTTCTGGGGTGGGCGTTTCTTTTACTGGTAATTTGGGTAGTGGCAGAGACCTTTTTCCACCATCAAATTATGTCCATTCATTATATGCTTATCCACTTTCAGACGAAAATTTCTGTCTGGTTGCTTGATATATTCGGGTTTGTAGCGGCAGGAAATTATAAGATTCCCGGATACATGAGCTCCATCACAATAGATCATGGTGCAACGGTATACGTTGGAAGTGGCTGTTCAGGCCTGGAGCTCTTCCTCATTTTTTCCTCGTTTATTATCATTTTTAAGGGGGAACTTAAAAATAAAGTCTGGTTTCTTCCTGCAGGATTGCTCATTATTCTGGTATTGAACATTATTCGGATTTGTGTGTTGGCGTTATTGCTCAACTACGCACCTGACCACATGGATTTTAACCACAAGTACACATTTGTTATCATTGTTTATGGAGCTATTTTTGGATTATGGTGGTGGTGGTGGGTAAATAAATATTCAGCGATAAAAAGCTAAAACAGGGAATGTTATTCAAAACAATTTCGGTTATTTTTTTATTTGTAATCTCCTATTTACGTCACACTTATCATATTTACCCCAATTTCGTGGGTGATCCATTGTTTATAAAGATAAGAGGTGGTTCGGACACATTAGGCTCCACAGCATTACCTTCGCTGATCACTTTTGTTATTCTTTTTGCGTTGGCTAATTTTCTGATTGCGCAATCTTTTAACAGGGATAAAAGATCATTTTGGTTAATGAGCTATGCAGGCCTGATGTTCATTTCAGCTATTTTGTATGTTGTTTTTAAAATGACGGAAGTTGATATGATATTTCGATTGGGTTCTATTCTTAAAAATTTTTTGTTAAGCCCAGTCTTTACCTTTTTTGCATATTTAATGTTTAAATTTTCAAAAATAAAATATTGAATCACGTAACAAATTTCAATAAAAACTGGATGGTGATCTACACCAAGCCCCGAAATGAAAAAAAAGTAGCTGAAAGGTTAAAAGAGCAGGGGTTTGAAGTTTTTTGTCCGCTGATTCGCTCACTTCGTATCTGGAGTGACCGGAAGAAAAAGATATGGGTCCCCTTATTTACCTCATATGTTTTTGTGAGAGTAAATGAACTGGAACGTTTGGAGGTTCTTAAAGATCACGGTGTGCTTAATTTTGTTTTTTGGCTTGGTAAACCAGCTATTGTCAGGGAAAAGGAAATTGATGCTATTCGTGAAATTGTTGATTTTTCAGAGGATATCAATGTGGAGAATGCCGGATTCGAAAAGGGCCAGGTATTAACGATCCGGGAAGGCCCTTTTAAAGGTTTAGCAGGTGAAGTCGTCGATCTGGATCGTAACATTGTCTACATCTACATTGAGCAGTTGGGCTGCAAAATTCAATTTAAGTATTCGAAAAAGTTTATTTAACCCAAATTCAATGCCATTTAGTTACTTGTACACTAGCCAAACGGCATTGGATTCGGATTAATTCTTCGATTCGCTGTAGTCTTTTAGGATTCCCTCTGAAATCCAGTTGGCCAAAGCTTGTCTGTTATCGCTTAAAACAAGTCGCCGCTGATCGCGGTCATTCCGTATGTTTCCCAATTCTATGTACACCATGGGGGGTAGTGTGTTCTTGATCATATACAATCCGCTTCTCGATGAAACGCTTCCATCGTACTTCCTTCCAGGTTGATGACGCTCATATTTTGAGCGAAAGGTTTGATGAATATTGTTGGCCAGTTTTTTACCGGTCTTACTTCTGTGATGGTGATAAAAAAATACATCTATATTGCCACCATCGCTTCGACTGTCGATGTGAATCGTGATTAGCCGTTGGTAAGGTTTGGAAATATTTTTCATGTATAGTTCATTTACGGCGTCAGCCCGTTGCTTTAACCGGGCTCGTTGGTTGATTGGTATGATCAGGTTGGGAAATGTTTGTTCATCTTTGTCCATGAACAGTATGTTGTCATTCCTGATGCCGTCATCCTCATCGATCACGATCATATACACTTCTGCACTTCTTTCGATCAGGTTTTTTGCCAGACGTAGGGTAACATCGTAAGAATATTCATCCTCGCTGAGCAATGCACTACCATAGCTTCCAATGGCACCGGGATCCGGACCTCCATGCCCGGAAACGAGATAAAACACTGCACCTTCCAGCGATTTGTCTTTAATGAATATTTGCTCATACTTCTTACCGAAGATAGGATAGATTAAAGTTGGGTTGGGCTCCTTCACAGGTTCGTTTTTAATTTTTTCCGTTTTTAATTCAGGCAGCAAATAGGTGTTTCCTGCATAGAGAAGGCTGTCTTTCCCGATCTTTTCTTTATTGATTTCGATGAATTCTCTTAGGTAAAGTGTAGGGTTCATCTCATTTCTTTGTAGGATGGAAATAATTCCCTCGCCGATCTGTGCGACAACTATCCTGTCGTCTATGGTTTGGGCCATGGAGAATACGGGAATTAAGAGCGAGAAGAACACAATTCTATACACCAGTCTAAAAGTATTCAGAGAGAACATTCACTAAAATGATCTGAGTTCAATATAAGATTGTAAAATTTTGGCTTGAATTATACCCATATTCTCTCCCGATAGCTATCGGGAAGAAGAGATTCAGAGGTTTGTTAATTAGAAAACTCATAATTCAAGTCAAAATTTTCATTTACTATGGAATAAAAAATCAAAAGAAAACTGTTTTTTATATTCTACACACCCCTACCACTCTAGAGGGGACTTATGGTGTTTCCTTTAGATTTTTTACAGTGTTAAATCGAACTCGCACTAAAATGAATACAGGAAATATCACTTAAATATTACAATTTTATCAAAAAATTTATTCGAAAAGTAATTCGATATCCTCTTTTGACAAGTCTTTTACAAAGCTTTCTTCCGTGATGATCAGGTCACTTGCAAGCTTTCTCTTTTTTTGTTGCAGGGATAGGATCTTTTCTTCCACTGAATTCTTGGTAATGAATTTGTATGTGAAGACCGTATTTTTCTGGCCAATACGATGGGCTCTGTCCACTGCCTGGGCCTCAATAGCAGGATTCCACCAGGGGTCGAGTAAAAATACATATTCCGCCCTGGTGAGGTTAAGCCCTAGTCCGCCGGCTTTCAGAGAAATGAGAAAGACTTTCAGCTTTTCATCATTTTGAAAGTTTTCCACTTGCTCTTTTCTGTCTTTGGTCGATCCGTCCAGGTAGGCATATTCGATATTGTTGCTGTCCAGGTATTCAGAAAAGATCTTTAAGTGCTTTACAAACTGACTGAATATCAGAATTTTGTGGTTCTCACTTACGGCACTCTGGATCATGTAAGTTACATCTTCCATTTTACCCGAGTCTCCTTTGTACTCGGGATCGATCATCAGCGGGTGGTTGGCAATCTGGCGGAGTTTGGTCAAACCCTGTAGCAGCATCATGTGTGACTTATTCATGCCGTGTTTTTCAATTTGTTCCAGGAGAGCATTCCTGTATTGCGACTTGATCTCTTCATAGTATTCCTCCTGCATGGTGGTCATACTACAGTATTTTATGTTTTCCACCTTTTCAGGAAGGTCAGTGGCGACCTGTGATTTATGCCGTCGCAAAATGAAGGGTTTAATTATATTATGAAGCTTTTTGGTTTTGTCCTGGTCCTTTTTCTTTTCTATAGGCAATAAAAATTCCTTTTTGAAAAAAGAATGCCCGCCCAGTAATCCCGGGTTGATAAAGGACATTTGCGACCAAAGATCCATCGTGCTGTTTTCCAGCGGAGTACCTGTCAGGATAAGTTTATGTTTGGAGTTCAACTCTCTGACAGCTTTTGATATAATGGAATTCGGGTTTTTGATAGCCTGGCTTTCATCCAGTATGACATAGTTAAAGTAAAACTGCTTGAGAATGTCGATATCCAGCCTCGTAATTCCATAGGAAGTTAAAATGAGATCCTTACCTACAAAACTTTCCACATCCTTCACCCTGTTAGTTCCCGTGTAGCTGAAGATCTTCAGTTTGGGAGTAAATTTTTTGGCTTCCATCTCCCAGTTGTAGATAAGAGAAGTTGGCATAATCAAAAGGGATGGATTGGTTTCACCCGATTCCTTCAGAGACTGCATCAGGGCAAGGGTTTGAACAGTTTTTCCCAAGCCCATATCATCTGCCAGGCAGCCGCCAAACTTGTATTGGTTTAAAAATTTCAGCCAGTTGAAGCCTGCTTTTTGATAAGGTCTCAGCTTTCCTTTGAAAGATGAGGGTGATTCGGATTCTTCGATCTCTTCAAAATTGCGAAGTTTCTGTAACTTCCGGTCCATGGAGACTTTTGCCAGGTTCCCGGATTCGAGATCCTGTACCAAAGCGAGATGATGTTTTTTGAGTGTAAGTGATTCATCATCATTTTTATTATCTGAAAAGGCAAATAATTCAGCGTATTCCTTAATCCACGATTCCGGGATGACACCAATCTCACCATTTGGCAGTTCAAATTCCGTTTGTTTTTTTAGGATCATCTTTCGAAGCTTGATAAAGGGAACTTCAAACTCACCAAATTTTACAACGGCAAAAATGTCAAACCAATCAATATTTTCTTTTACTTCAACAGATATGCTGGTAGAGCCCAAAAAGTATTTTTTGTCTGAAGTATTATTTTGCTTAATAATAAAATCGTTTTTTTCCAGGTGAGTTTTGTGATTGGAAAGCCATTCGAACGCCCTCATTTTACCCAATGTAGTTTTTGAATTTTTCAATTCCAGTCCCAGATCGGAAAGCAGGTTGATCTTTTGGTTTTCCTCTTCCATATTTCGCCGTACCCTGTGAAAAACATATGATCCGTTTTGTTTTTCCATTGAGACACTCACACCGTGATTATGACCGGGTTTGAAATTGAAGTTTCCATAATCGAAGCTGAGCTCAATTAGGATCTTTGTATCATTTTCAATTAAAACATCCTGGCCATTGGATGCTCCATTCCCATTGCTATGCCCACCATTGCTAAATAAACTTAAAGTGGAATTTTCGGCAAGTTCCGAAATGCTTAGCCTGGCTATTGGAGTATATTTTTCAGTCTTAATATCAAATCCTTTTGCATATACATCAAAGGAGGCAACTAAAGGAGCAACAAATTTCTGATAGTAGGACTCCTCAACATTTTTTGGAATAACAATGAATTTCTTTTTCAGAAAGGGGACGAGTTTATTACCATCAACATCCTTTTTAAAACTGTAAACCTTGTCGTTCACAACCATCCAGGCGGGCGATTTACAAACGATATACGATCCGTTTCCATTAAATTCGATTTTTTCGTCTTCATATTTAATTGTCGGAAAATAATGTGTATTGTCTTCGTTTTTGCGGAAGTGAAACAATACGGAAGCCTTTTCTTTCATCACCTCCAGCTTCTTCCACGTTGGCTCGCCATCCCTGCCCATTTCGAAAAGCATCTTTTCCACCAGTAGGGGCATGATTTTTGACCTTCTCCTTTCCAGGTAGTTGTTAATTTCCCTGATCAGCAGCTCGTCTTTTTTCTCTGTGCGGTAAACTTTTTCAAAGAACATTCTGGGTTTGATCCTTTGCTTGTAAAATTTCCTGATCACCACATCCTGGTGCATGGAGTCCATCAATTTGATCAGTTCATAGTCCGTTTCATCCAAACCGGAAGAAAATTCACGCGCATTCAGAAAGGAAATGTTTTGATTCTGAAGTGTGAGCTTTCCTCTTTCATCCAGCCTTACCACAAAGGATTCAAACATGTATCCCAGGTATTCATGCTGATAGACGGAGTAAATAATTTGGAAGGGATCGGTTGAAGAAACTTTCATTTTAATCTAAATCAACCCGTAAATTATATAAATACGATTAGAATTCGGATAAAATGACCAAAAAAGTAATGAAATGAGTGAGATAAATCAGGAAAATGGGCATTGGTCACTGGGTATTGGAGATTAATCATTGGGTACTGGTCGTTGGGCATTGGTCACTGGGCATTAGGCATTAGTCAATAATGGTAATCGGTATTCAGTGATCAATCAGTTTATTGATACTTGTAGATTTGGAACAAAAAAAATGTGCTTTGAATAGAATAGTTGAAGGTAGTAAACCGTTGAAATAGGTCAACACTATTTAGGCAAGGTCAGACTGATCACCGATTACTGTTCACTTTTTACTTTACTGATTACCAATCACCACTTCACTGATCACTCATTAACCGTGTTCAATTCTGGTCAGAATTGTGTTTTAGTATCGAACATATTTTCGGCGTTTGCTCACCCGTATTTGCTTTAAAGTGCAAATTTTAGCTACGGCATATTTATTGTCATTTTAATTTCTGCAAAAAGATTTAAGTATGAACTGGCCTATCAGAAGTACAATACGATTTTTCCAGTCTTATTATCTGATCAATCTATTGAAGATTGTATCGGGCATGCTGGGAATTGTTTTTTTCACTGTCTTCTGGGAAATGCAATTTCATGTATTCAGTGAGTCAAAAAACATCCTGTTAAGCCAAAATGCGCTTTACCTGGTAGCCATTGTATGTATTGCCTGTATCAGCTATTCTTTTATTCAGTTTCAGTCCATGAGATTGAGAAAGAAAGAGATCCTCGTATTGATTTGGTACGGAGCAAAGAAATACCAGCTGATTTGGACATTATTTCTTGAGCATCTTGTTATCATTGCATTGGCAGTTGTATTTTCCCTGGTGATATTTGATCAACTATTTCCATTTTTCCTTAGCTATAATTGGATGAAACCAGTTCCAGGTGACTTTTCTTATTTTATTCCAGTTGTGGTTAGCTCATTTTATTTACTGATTTGTGGGATATTGATAGTGATCAGGTACGTTTACAACGACAAATTTTAGGTTTTTATAATATTAGCTTTACAAGTAAAGGGAAATTCATAAATTAAGCCGAATCATCATGAATTTTTAGAAGTGGCTAGACATTTCAGGTTATACATACTCTTTGCGGCCTTTCAGTTTTTATATATTTCAACATCCGAAGCACAATTAATTGGGTATCAGCTAGAAGGTAACCGAAAGAAAGCTTCTTTTAGTTTTGAAATCTATAATAACCTGATCATCATACCTGTAACAATTAATAAAAGGATCCCGCTTAAATTTATTTTGGATACAGGTGTGAGTTCCGCCATATTGTTTGATAAACAGTTTACCGATTTGATAGGGATCAACTATTCCCGGAAAATAACAGTCTTTGGAGTTGGAGAGGAAAAAGTTGTGCAGGCATTTGTAGCTACAGAAATGCAATTGAGCCTCCCAATGATCGAGGGCCATCGCCAATCTTTGCTGGTGTTGGAAGAAGATTACCTCGAACTTGATAAACAAATCGGTGCAGAGGTTCATGGAATTATCGGCTACGAATTGTTTAGCAGGTTTATTGTAGAGATCGATTATCCTGATAAACGGATAACATTTTGGGATCCCCAGCATTTCAAGCCAAAAAGGAAGCGGAATTGGGAAAAAATAGAGATGAATGTGCTAACTACAAAGCCCTTTGTTAATATTCCAATCAGTATTTCCGGAGGGGAAAAATTTAATGGAAATTTTTTGATTGATACAGGTGCGAGCCATGCGCTTCTTATTCATCATGAATCAAACGATGAGTTATATTTACCAGAAAAGAAATTACCTTCTGTTTTGGGTAAAGGTCTGACGGGTACCATATATGGACACCTGGCACGGATAGGATCAATGGACTTGGGAAAATTTGAGTTTAAGGATGTAATTGTGTCTTTTCCTGATGAGGATTCCTATTCTGACAGCCTTGTTAACATTGAAAAAAATGGGACAATAGGAGGCGAGATTTTCACCAGGTTCAGGGTGGTTATTGACTACTTAAACGAAGTCCTTTACCTGCGAAGAACAAAACTGGTTGATGATGATTTTGAATACAACATGAGTGGTCTGGAGGTAATTGCTGATGGGCCAGATCTGGACAGGCTAAAGATTATAAGCGTACGGGAAGGTTCTCCTGCCGATAGTGTGGATATTAAAAAGGATGATATCATTCTTTCAATAAATGGGTTGACAGGAGAATCCCTGACCTTGTCCGCCATTTATAAAATATTCAATTCGCGACCCCATAAGAGAGTGAAAATTTTTATTCAGAGGGATGAAGAAAAACTTAGAAAAAGGTTTTATCTGAGAAAGGATCTGTGAATGGGATATTTGGGATTGGTCATTGGGAATTGGGCATTGGGTACTGGTCATTAGTCAAGAAATAGGTTTTTTGAAACAGGAACTGCAACTTCGCAACGGGCAACTCGCAACCGGCGTCTCGCAAACTCAAAACAAGAAACCCGCAACGCATAGACAGCCCTAAATAATTTTCATCTGAATTCTTATTAAATTTTCCTTTTTGCTACCTTTGCCATTCTTTTTGGAAGTGGTATGAAAAACATTAGAAATTTCTGCATAATCGCCCATATAGACCATGGTAAGAGCACACTGGCAGACAGGCTGCTGGAGTTCACCCATACGGTCACGGATCGCGAGATGCAAAACCAGTTGTTGGATGATATGGATTTAGAGAGGGAACGTGGGATCACCATAAAAAGTCATGCCATCCAGATGAATTACGAGTATGAAAATCAGGAATATATTTTAAACCTGATCGATACCCCAGGTCACGTGGATTTTTCCTATGAGGTTTCCCGGTCGATAGCGGCCTGTGAGGGAGCTTTGTTGATTGTTGATGCATCACAGGGAATTGAGGCTCAAACAATTTCAAACCTTTACCTGGCACTTGAACATGACCTGGAGATCATTCCGGTTATTAATAAAATTGATTTACCGGGGGCTGAACCTGAAGTGGTTAAGGATCAGGTAATGGATTTGTTGGGATGTGCGGATGAAGACGTAATTTACGCAAGCGGAAAGGAAGGAATTGGAATTACCGAAATCCTGGAAGCTATTATTACCCGGATTGAATCCCCCGAAGGAAATCCTGATAGTCCGCTTCAGGCGATGATCTTTGATTCTGAATTTAATTCATACAGAGGCGTGGAAGTAATTTTCCGTGTATTCAATGGCACTTTGAGAAAAGGTGACAAAGTAAAATTTGTGAATACTGGAAAAGTATATAATGCGGAAGAAATCGGTGTATTAAAGCTTCAGAATACTCCCAAGGAAAGCATTTCTGCTGGGAATGTGGGTTATCTTATTTCCGGTATCAAAGAAGCAAGCGAAGTTAAAGTTGGGGATACCATCACACACCAGGCGAAGCCCTGTCAAAATGCTATTAAAGGTTTTGAGGATGTCAAGCCCATGGTTTTTGCCGGCATTTACCCGGTAGATACAAGTGAGTTTGAAGAGCTGCGGGCGTCTATGGAAAAGCTGCAACTCAATGACGCTTCTCTTGTGTGGGAGCCTGAAACATCAGCTGCGCTGGGATTTGGATTTCGTTGTGGTTTTCTCGGCATGCTGCACATGGAAATCGTACAAGAGCGTCTGGAAAGAGAGTTTGACATGACGGTTATCACGACGGTGCCATCCGTTGAGTTTCGGGCAGTCAAAACAGATGGAACTTATCAGGAAGTAAATGCACCTTCGGAAATGCCAGAGCCAAATACAATCTCACATATCGAAGAGCCTTTTATCAAAGCACAGATTATCACCAAAAGTGAATTCATCGGACCTGTTATCGCTCTTTGCATGGACAAAAGAGGTGTTATTATCAATCAGACCTATCTGACATCCGACAGGGTCGAGCTTATATTTGAATTACCATTATCTGAGATTGTCTTTGATTTTTTTGATAAACTCAAAACCATTTCCAGAGGATATGCTTCTCTTGATTACGAACTAATCGGGTATCGTCAATCAAGCATGGTCAAGCTTGATATCATGCTGAATGGTGAGAAAGTTGACGCGTTATCAGCGATTGTCCACCGTGACAAAGCTTACGATTGGGGTAAGCGATTGTGTGAAAAGCTAAGATCGTTGCTTCCGAGACAAATGTTTGAAATTGCTATTCAGGCAGCAATTGGTACCAAGGTTATTGCTAGGGAATCGGTAAAAGCATTGAGGAAAAACGTGTTAGCCAAGTGTTATGGAGGCGATATCACCAGGAAAAGAAAGTTGTTGGAGAAACAGAAGAAAGGTAAAAAGAGAATGCGTAATGTAGGGAATGTGGAAATACCGCAGGAAGCATTTATGGCAGTGTTGAAACTTGATTAGGATTGCTCGTGTGCCTCGTTCTACGAAGCTTTAGCAAAGGAGGATTGTGGATTTCCAGATAAGGTCAGACGATGGTCAGACCGGTCTGACCATCGTCTGACCTCTTTTGTCTTTAATCCAAAATATTTTTTCTTTGAGTGGAGATTTAAATATATTAAAAGCTATTTTAAAATTTCAAAAAAAGGGGAGTGCAACAGGCAAGCTTGCAACCATTCTACTTTAGAAATTGCCCAATGTCTAATATCTATTGTCAAATAACTCAATACCTTAATCACTCAATAACTAAACAGTAATGGCAGAAATCATTGACGGAAAAGCAACATCGTTGCAAATCCAGGAAGAATTAGCTAAAGAAGTTGAAAAGATCAAACAGAAAGGAGGAAAGGTACCACATTTGGCAGCTGTATTGGTCGGAGATGATGGGGCCAGTGTTACGTACGTCAATGCCAAAGTGAAGGCCTGTGAAAGAATTGGATTTGGGTCAACGCTGGTTCATCTTCCCAGAGAAACCACCGAAGAAGAATTACTTCGAAAAGTGGCTGAATTAAATAATAACCCGGAAATAGATGGATTTATCGTTCAGGTTCCCCTGCCATCACATATCGATGAACAAAAAATTGTCGATGCCATTGATCCAAAAAAGGACGTTGACGGGTTTCACCCTATCAACATGGGGAAAATGATCCTTGGTTTGCCGGGAATGGTACCAGCAACACCTAAGGGGATTTTGCTTTTGCTCGAAAAAAACGGTATTGAAACCGAAGGTAAAAACTGTGTGGTGATGGGTAGAAGCCATACCGTCGGAACACCTATTAGCGTGTTGCTGTCCCGTAAGAGTAAACCCGGGAATTGTACAGTTACACAGATCCACAGCCGGACAAAAGATATTGCCAGACATACCAGGCAAGCCGATCTTTTAATTGTTGCTATCGGCCAGCCTGAATTTGTCACAGGTGACATGGTGAAAGAGGGGGCGGTTGTAATAGATGTAGGAATCCATCGCGTACCTGCTCCGGAGAGAAAAAGCGGGTTCAAACTGAAAGGAGATGTGAATTTTGAAGAGGTATCCGAGATAGCATCCAAAATCACCCCTGTTCCTGGTGGGGTTGGTCCCATGACCATTGCTGCCCTGCTCTATAATACTCTTCTCGCGACAAAATCCTGATTGAATTTATGGATCGATCGCTTCCCATTATGGAATCATTTTATACGATTCAGGGTGAAGGATTTCACCAGGGGAAAGCTGCGCATTTTATTCGGTTGGCTGGGTGCGACGTAGGTTGCGTTTGGTGTGATGTGAAAGATTCGTGGTCGACAGAAGGATATCCAGGACTATTGCCGGAAACTCTTTTGGAAGAGTCCAATCAATATCAATCTGAAATAGTTGTCATTACCGGCGGGGAACCATTTATGTACGACCTGACTGATTTAACAGATATCTTTAAAAAAGGAGGAAAAAAGCTCAATGTTGAAACTTCAGGCGCTTATCCATTATCAGGATACTGGGACTGGATATGTTTTTCGCCTAAAAAATTTAAGGCTCCGAAAGACGAATTTTTTGAGAAGGCACATGAATTAAAAATGGTTATTTATCATCCTTCCGATCTTAAATGGGCAGAAGAAATGGCTGGCAAAATGAATAGTAATGCCAAACTTTTTCTTCAGCCAGAATGGTCAAAATCTGAAAAAATAGTGCCTCTCATTATTGAGCATGTCAAAAAAAATCCACGATGGGAAATATCCTTGCAGATCCATAAGTTTATGAACATACCGTAAAGGATTTAGTTTCTAAAGATAAAAATGGAGTGTCAATAGCGTTTATGAAAAGTAAGTGAATCATTGGAAAAAGTAATTGGTATCCAGTGATCGGTGAGTCAGGTAGGAGGAAATAAAAAGTGAAAGGTGAGCCGTAAGACAGACCGATTACCGAATACTGCTGACCGATTACGCCTCAAAGGATGATTAGGTTTATTAAATCTTTCATTTGCTTATTTGTTGACTGGAAACCAAAAACAGACGATAAAACCGTTTACCCATCACCCAATAATCATATTAATAGTTAATTTGCCATACTTATGAAATACACGCTGTTCATACTTTTTTTCTTTTTCACCTTTTCTAATCTATTTGCCCAAAGGGATAATTATTCCACCAACTCAAAAAAGGCTATTAGTTTTTATGAAGAAGCGGATCTTATGATCGCACGTCGGGATTTTAATAATGCCATGCAATTATTGTACAGAGCACTGGAAAAAGATAACGATTTTCTTGAAGCTCATAACCGATTGGCTTTTTGTTATGGTATTTTACTTAACCTCGATGGTCAGCAAAAACATTTGGAAGAAGTCATCAGATTGGACAAAAAATACAAATACAAAAACGCCTATTTTTTACTTGGAAAAGTCTATTACAACCAGGGTAGATACAAGGAGGCAAAAGATCTGATCATACAATACACTGAATTTCCCGGTGCGGATAAAAGGATTATAGCTGAAGCTGAAAAGTTTTTACCTAAAATAGAATACGCTCTGGAACATATTGCAAAGCCGGTTGAGTTTCATCCAAAGCCACTTTCTCCAAATGTGAACGCCTTTCAATTGCAGTATTTTCCCGTTCTGACCGCCGACGAAAATACTATCTTTTTTACCAAGAGGAATGGATATGCATTTTATGACGATGAAGATATTTTTTTCTGTACAAAAGATGATGCTGGGGACTGGTCTGAGCCCAAACCTATCTCTTCAAATATTAATTCACAGTTCAATGAAGGGACATGCACGATCTCAGCAGATGGGCAGATTTTAATTTTTACTTCTTGTGAAGGACGGAACAGTTTTGGAAGTTGTGATTTGTATATTACCAGGAAAGACGGTAATGAGTGGACGGTTCCTTATAATTTGGGGCCAGAGGTTAACAGTCGTTCCTGGGAGTCCCAGCCCAGCCTTTCAGCTGATGGAAGAACGCTCTACTTCATTTCAGACCGGGCAGGTGGTCAGGGAAGACGCGATATTTGGGTCACGCAATTGGACAAAGATGGTCATTGGAAAGAAGCATGGAACCTGGGTCCGGATATCAATACCAGCGAAGATGAGGTTTCACCATTTATTCATGTGAATGGCATCACGCTGTTTTTTGCCTCCAAAGGATATGAAGGATTCGGTGGTTATGACATTTATTCCTCTGAAAAGGAATCCGGTGGATGGCAAAAGCCAAAAAACATAGGCTATCCCATTAACGATCATAATGATCAGGTTTCCTTATTTGTTTCTACAAACGGGCAAAATGCATATTATTCATTTGAAAGACGTATGAATGGAATGCCTAATCAAAGTCTTATTTTCACATTTGAATACCCGGAAAACCAGGGCATTTCGAAAATAAGTAATTATATCACAGGCAATGTTTACGAGATCGGTAGCAACAAACCTCTTAAAGCTAAAATTGAATTAGTCGATAAAGCCAATGATGAGGTGGTATCCGTATTCGAATCAAATAAGACAACTGGCGAGTATTTCTCCATTCTAAATGAAGGCGGGGACTATGCTTTATATGTTGAGAGTGATGGGTACCTGTTTGAGAGCAGGGCCATTGCATTGAATGATTCAATTGGACATTCTGAACCCATCCACGAGGATTTCTATTTAAAACCTATTGAAAAGGGAGAAAGAACCCAATTGAGTAATATCTATTTTGATGTCAATAGTGACCAGATAAGACCGGAATCATTCAATGAGATAGATAGAGTTGCTAACTTTCTGACAAAGAACCCCAGTGTTTCCATTGAAATATCCGGGCATACAGACGATACAGGATCAGAAGAATACAATATGCAGCTTTCGATTAACAGGGCAAAAGCTGTTTATAACGAATTAATGGAAAGGGGAATCAATCAAAATAGGATCACCTACAAGGGTTATGGTATGACCCGTCCTGTTTCGACAAACCAGGATGAATCCTCCCGCCAAAGCAACAGAAGGATCGAGTTTGAGGTACTGTCGAGATAGAAACAGTGCTTTTATTTGTCTATTCCACGATTGAAAAATCACATTTTTAGCGGAAATTGTTAATTAAATGCAATTTCATTATTTGGTTAAATTCCCTTAGCAGCGAATTTTCGCTATTTCTTTGGTGTTTCGGTCGTATAACTGACATTGCGATTTTGTTACAAAATTTGAAATAAATTATTTATTTCAAATTCAATTAGATAATTTCCCTAAGCATTTTATAAAAAATTAAAAATTCCTAATGCTTTACTGAAAGAATTGAAAAAATGAAAATCAAATTTTTTTTATATTAAATTTCTCCTACTTTTGAGACTTGGATTCATTATTATAAACTTAAAATTCTATTGTATGAAGAGGATTCTACTAGTTTGTATTGTTCTACTGGTAGGGACAGTTTCCTTGTCCTTTGCCCAGTCCAGAACAATTTCAGGTGCGGTAACTGCCCAATCGGATGGTGCAGTGATACCGGGTGTTAACGTGGTGTTAAAAGGCACTGCAACTGGAACCGTCACAGACGTCGACGGTAATTATCAAATTTCTGTACCCCAAGAGGGCGGAATTTTGACTTTTTCATTTATAGGTATGACACCTGAAGAGGTTGAAATTGGAAATAGTAGTGTCATTAATGTCGCTTTAGTAGAAGACATTAAGCAACTTACTGAAGTTGTGGTGACAGCACTAGGTGTGGAAAGAGAGCAAAGATCTCTTGGTTATTCCGTTCAGGAAGTTCAAGGTGAGAGTCTTGCAAAATCCCGTGAAACGAACATTGTCAATGCGCTTCAAGGCGAAGTAGCCGGTGTTCAGATACAGGGAACGCAAGGCGCTTTGGGAGGTTCATCAAGAATCACCATAAGAGGTTCAAACTCATTTCTTGGTAATAACCAACCGTTATTCGTTGTTGATGGAGTTCCAATGGATAATTCTTCCTATAGTAGCAACAGTCAGCAATCTGGTTTTGGTTTAGGAAATGGTCAATACGACTATGGTAACCCAATTGCAGATATCAACCCGGAAGATATTGAAAACATCAGTGTGTTGAAAGGTGCTGCTGCAACGGCTTTATATGGTGTAAGGGGTTCAAACGGTGTAATTGTTGTTACCACGAAAACTGGTAAAGGCAAAAAAGGAATTGGTGTAACAGTAAATTCTTCTTTAACACTGGATGAGGCTACAAACCTGATCCCTCACCAGGAATTATATGGTGGAGGGGCAATCCAGCCTACCGCAAGTGGTTTCACTGAATTCACACAAGATGGCGTTTCTTACCTGGCTCCAGCTTACAGCAAGGATGGTGCATGGGGACCAAAATATGATGCGAACATAATGGTAAGACATTGGGATTCATGGGATCCATTAGCTGATAACTACAAAGAGACGAGACCATGGGTGGCTCCGGAAAACGACTATTCTGCGTTTTTTGAAACAGGTAAAACCTGGACTAATTCTGTGGCATTTGACGGAAGCAATGAGAATGGTAGCTTTAGATTGGGGTACACTAACCTTGATCAAAGCGGTATCACTCCTGAATCTAACATGAAAAGAAATACCATTAGCTTCAGCGGTTCTTATAATTTAACCAATAAATTAACTGCCTCAGCATCAGTTAATTTTGTCAATACGAAAGCTAATGGCAGAAACATTACCGGTTATAACAACGGTAACCCGATGCAAGCTTTTACCCAGTGGTGGCAAACCCAGTTGGATGTTGAAAGGTTGAAGAATTATGAAATGACTGATGGTAGTCAGTACACCTGGAATTCGGGAGGTTTGACATTGGATGATGATGGCGAATTGATCAGCTATGATCCTAGCCCTGTATATTTTGACAACCCTTATTTTGTTAGAAACGAATTTTTGCAGGAAGATGACAGGAACAGGTTGTTTGGAAATATCGAATTATCGTACGAAATAAATGAGCATTTTACCATTACCGGTAAAGCCATGAGAGATGGTTTTAGCTTTATGGCAAGAGAAGGTTGGCCACAACAAACAGTTGATAACTCAGAGTATTCTGAAACAACCCGTTCGTTTAATGAAACTAATTTTGACGGTAGGATCAACTATACCCAAAACTTCGGTGACATTTCTGTAAGCGCGATTGTAGGAGGTAACAGAATGCATCAAACAAAAACCTATTCTAAAGTCTCTACTGTAGGTGGTATTGCGCTGGATAAATTCTGGCATTTATCAAATTCTGTAGGTGGTTTACAATATGATGTAAATAGTGTAAGGCCAAATCAAGAAGAATGGGCAATTAACAGTGTCTATGCTTTGGCATCATTTGGTTGGAGAAACATATTCTTCATTGATGGTTCGGTACGATCTGACTGGGCTTCTACCTTGCCAGAAGCAGAGAATCCATTTGTTTACCCGTCCGTTTCTACCAGCTTTATCTGGTCTGAGTATTTGAATACAGATTTTATATCTTTTGGTAAGTTGAGAGCGGGTTATGGACAGGCAGCAAACTCTCCTACTCCTTATAGCTTGGAAACTACTTATGCTCCTGTTTCACCTAACTTTGGATCTGCTTCCAGGTTTTCAGTTCCTGACTCAAGGAACAATCCTAACTTAAGACCTGAATTCACAACTGAATGGGAAGTTGGTGTTGCAGTTAATTTCTGGAATGACAGGTTAGGATTTGATGTATCTTATTATAACAGGGAAACAACAGACCAAATTGTACCGGTGGATGTTTCCAAATCGACAGGTTACGATGCTCAGTGGATCAATTCTGGTACAATGAAAAACTCAGGTTTTGAAGTTATGATTAATGCCATCCCTGTACAAGTTGGTGATTTTGCATGGAATCTGAACCTGAATTTTGCAACATACAACAATGATGTTGTTGAGCTGGCTGAAGGAGTTGATCAAATTTTAGTAGGTTCAACATGGGCTGCTAACACTGTTATACAGGAAGGTCAGCCTTATATGGCGATCTTTGGTGAAGATTTTGTAAGAAACGAAGATGGCAGGGTCATTGTTGATGACGACGGTTTTCCAACTTCTACCGGTGAATATGCATATCTAGGATCTGCTATCGCTGACTACACTGGTGGTTTGAGAAATACATTTATGTATAAGGGATTATCGTTAAGCGCGTTGATTGACTTCCAGAAAGGTGGTGCTATCCACTCAACCTCTCTTCAATGGGCTAACTATTCGGGTATGACTCCTGAGAGTGCTATGCAAAATGGAATTGATGTAAGGGAAAACGGAATGATTCTTGACGCTGTCACAGAATCCGGTGCAGAAAACACTACACCAATCGATCCTCAAACCTACTATCAATCATATTGGACTGTAGCATCTCCAAATGTGTATGACGCAAGTTTCATCAAACTTAGAGAAATCGGATTGACTTACACGCTGCCATCAAACTTGTTGTCAAACACTCCTTTCAGAGAAATTTCACTGGGAGTATTTGGACGTAACCTGGCTATTTTAAGCTCAGATTTACCTTATCTTGATCCACAAGTTATTGCAGGTGCTGGAAATAACCAGGGGTTAGAAAATGCTCAGGTACCTTCAACCAGATCACTTGGATTTAACCTTGGATTGAAATTTTAATTGAGGAGAAGTAAATAATGATTAAAAAGAAAATTATGAGAGTTTTATCATATAAATTATTAGCGCTCGTTGCCTTGATGGCAATTGGAACTTCATGTGCTAACTTTGATGACATGAATGTTAATCCAAATGAGCCGGTTGATGTTCCTGCTGAGACATTGCTTACGCAGGGACAGTTCGCGGTTACCTATTTGTATTGGGATAGGGACTATAACTTTGAATTTGGCGCCTTGATGGCTCAGCACCTGGCACAGGATGAATATACTGAAGAACAGCGTTATGTGTTTTCCGCAGCTGATTTTGACTATGAGTGGGCCGCTTTATATGCTGGAGGCTACGCGACCGACCAATCACAGGACGGCGGATTGGCTGATCTTCGGGCAGCAAAGATGCTTGTTGAGGCTGATGAGCAACTACCGGATGTACAAAAAGCTAACCAGTTGGCAGTCTTAAACATCATGGAGTCATTTGCATTTATGATGGGAACCGACATGTGGGGTGATATTCCTTATTCTCAGGCATTAAACCCTGATGAATTCATTCAGCCTGCATATGATTCTCAAGCTGATATTTACAGTGGTTTGATCAGCACTGTTACCAGCGCTGTGAATGCCATCACTCCCGGCGAGCCTGGATTCTCAGCTACTGCTGATATTATCATGAATGGTGATATGGATATGTGGCAAAAATTTGGAAACGCCCTGCTATTGAGAATGGGAATGAGGCTTGCTGATGTTAACAGTTCACTTGCTACATCTACCGTTCAGGCTGCGTTAAACGGTAACATCATTTCAAGTGTTGCTGAGGAAGCTAAACTTGTGTTTATTAATAGCCCGAATATCGCGAATCCATTCTGGTTTGACACCAATATTGATAACAGGGATGATTTCAGGATCACAGAAGAATTGCTTAATCCTATGATGGCAATGGGAGATCCAAGAGTGCCCATGTATGCTGATGAAAATCCTCAAGGCAACTATGTTGGTATGCCATATGGTCTTCCTGATGGCGATGCATTTATTTTGAAAAACGCTACCTCCAATTATGGAGTTATGATTCGACAAGCAACAGCTCCGGCTTATATTTTACGGTATTCTGAAGTTAAATTTTTGGAAGCTGAGGCAATAGAAAGAGGGTTGATATCCGGAGGAGCTGCTGAAATTGAGGCAGCATACAATGAAGGTGTGACTGCATCTATGAATGAATGGGGCGTTACGGATGCATCAGCAATTAGTGGCTATCTTGCTTCCAATCCGTATGTTGACAGAGAATCCATTGCTATGCAGTTGTGGATTGCTTTGTACTCAAATGGACAGGAAGCCTGGGCAAGCTGGAGAAGGTTGGATTATCCTGATCTTCAGGTTCCGGCGGCTGCTTTTCAGGATGAAATTCCAAAAAGAGCGTTGTATCCTTCTACTGAGCAAGCTACAAACTCAGCCAACTTAGCTGCTGTTCCTTACGATGATGATATGTCAGTGAGAGTTTGGTGGGATACCAAATAATTAAGTAAAAGAAATAATTGAAGTAAAAAAAGGTGGTCAGATTTGATCACCTTTTTTTGTGAGTTTTGTTTTAATACAAATGTTATTCGTCTGAGTAATATTGAAATTGATTCTATCAACCATTAAAATTTCTGGTACAAACTTATTATTTAGTGAAGCTTGTTGTTCACGTAAAAACGGCTTGTTCTTTTCTATAAACTTTTGATATATTTTTCATTCACATTAAATTTGAAATGCAACTTTTTGATCGTGCATGTCTCTAATCCTAAAAATCCAAAACTTTTAAATTAGCACTTTATTCTTTGATAAAGGAGTTACTGCTGAAAGATTAAGAATGCGAAATTTTTACTTGCTACACTTCAATCTTTTATCCCTCTTTATAGGCTTATTTGCTAATAGACTAACACAAATTGAAAGTTTTTAAACTGATGTCATATCGATATTTGACATTGAGTTTAATTAAAATGGTAGTTAGACTGACTTTAAAATAATAAAACAATCTTTTTATTTATCACATTTTAAGCTATCTTTTATACGTGTTATTTTCTTAACCATAAATGATCGAGTATGATAAGGATTCTACTATTGAACTTTGTTCTGCTTGTGGGGCTATGCCTTAACGGTATGGCGCAAAGCCGAACTATTACAGGAAAGATAACTTCCGCTGATGATGGAAGTGCAATTCCTGGCGTAAACGTAGTGTTAAAAGGCACTTCTACCGGAACCGTTACTGATTTTGACGGTAATTATTCACTCGGTGTACCAGAAGAAGGAGGCATACTGCAATTTTCTTTTATTGGTTTGATAACCCAGGAAATTGACATTGGGAATCAATCAGTTATTAGTGTGGCTATGCAGTCCGATGTAAAGCAATTGACAGAAGTTGTCGTAACAGCTGTTGGTATTGAGCGGGAAAAAAAGGCGTTGGGTTACTCAGTTGAGAATGTTGATGGTAAAAAAATTCAACAGGTTTCTGAGCCTGATCCGCTAAGAGCGTTACAAGGAAAAATACCTGGTGTTAATATATCAGGAAGTAGTGGTGCTCCTGGTAGTGCCACAAGGATTACCATCAGAGGTAATTCTTCTATGTTAGGAAATAATCAGCCACTATTTGTGGTAGATGGTATCCCTTTTAATAATGATGTCAACAGGATCTTCACCGGTTTAGGTGACGGTGCGGCCTATGGTAGCAGAGTAGGGGATATAGACCCGAATAATGTTGAATCTATTACGGTTCTAAAAGGTGCAGCAGCCGCGGCATTGTATGGCTCTCGGGCTGCTAACGGAGTTGTATTGATTACAACAAAATCCGGAAATGCATCTTCGTCAAGAAAAGGTCTTGAAATCGAATACAATGGATCTTTTGGAATTGAGAATATATCCAATCTTCCCAATTACCAAAATACTTATGGAACAGGAACAAACTTCAACTATGCGCAGGCAAATGGGTCATGGGGAGCTCCGTTTATTGGAGCCAGACCATATGCAACTCTGGACTCTATTCCACACTGGTATGCCGGCAGGCCTGGAATGGAAGCCTATAACGGTGTAAATGTTCCGTTTCGTGCGTATCCTGATAACGTTGAAAACCTGTTCAGGACTGGTAAATTATATGACAACTCTATTTCAATAAACGTAGGTAATGAAAATGCTGCGCTAAGCGCTACTGTTTCTAATATTATTCATAAAGGTTTTGTACCAAACACCGATTACAACAGAACCAGTATTAGTGTGGGAGGATCTGCTACGCTGGAGAATGGTTTGATCGTAAATGGTAGTGTGACGTATGTGCGGTCTGAACAAGATGCTGTGCAAAGTGGTGTAGGATCCCTGGGAGGCAATAATCAATCTGCATTTGCCCGAGCTCTTTATTTGGGAAGAAACTGGGATGTGCATGGTCAACCCTATCAAAACCCGGTAGATTTTGGAAGTGAGTTCATGGTGGGAAGAGGGCAGGCAGATAACCCACTGTGGTCGTACGAAAATGCCGGATATACTTCTTTGACAAATAGAAGCATAGCCAATCTAAGCCTGGGTTATGACATTTTTGAGTGGTTAAATGTGACCTACAAGGCGGGTATAAATACTTATACTCAGCGACAAAAAGATTTTATCCGTCCGGGTTCTACTGGAGCTGACGGGCTGGGAAGGATCACAACCTTTGATGTTAATTATGAGGAAATAGAGTCTAACTTTCTCGTCACATTTAATAAGTCCTTTTATGAAGATTTCAATTTAAGGGCCATCGTTGGACATAATTTTAACCAAAGGACATCTGATGCACAATCATATCAAGGAACAGAGTATGTAGTTTTTGATATCGATGATATGGACAACACTAATAATGTGGTGCCATTTGGGGGGACTTATGAGCAAAGACGACTTTTTGGTGTTTTCGGAGATGTATCACTTAGCTACAAAGATTGGGCATTCCTTGGAATCACCGCGCGAAATGACTGGTCTTCTACATTGCCAAAAGATAACAGAAGTTACTTCTACCCGGCTATTACCGGTTCGCTGGTCCTTTCTGATGCTTTGGGAATTTCAGGCCCGGCTATTTCAAGTTTGAAAGTAAGAGGAGCCTGGTCACAGGTTGGTAATGATACTGACCCTTATCAATTAACACCGGTTTATTTGATTAATGATTACTACAATATCACACCATATCCAACTGCTCAATTACCCTTTACGCCCACCGGAGGTTCCACATCAGCAGGAGCCACATTGAGTAATACAGAGCGGGATCCAAATCTCAAACCTGAAATCACAACAGAATATGAGTTTGGAGTTGATTTAGGCCTTTACAATGACAGGTTGGTCATAAATGCAACTTATTACAATAGAACAACAAGGGATCAGATTGCAGGTGTGTCCTTACCAGCTGAAACAGGTTTCCAGCAGTTGTTGACCAATTTCGGTAAGGTAGAAAATAAAGGTTTTGAAGTAGGTGTAGATCTGACGCCGGTTCGATTATCCAACGGGTTTGAATGGAATATCTTTGGAACCTTTACCCACAATAAAAATTCAGTATTGGAATTGGAAGAAGGTGTCGAAGAGATCACGCTTAACAATGCAACCTACGGCGCCCAGTTTTTTGCAGGTGGCCCATCTGCAGTTTTGCGACCTGGAGAAGAATATGGTTTAATAAAAGGTTCTATAAATGCCCGGGATGATGAAGGTAATTTGCTTATTGACCCAGCTAATGGTCAAATGATAAGAGATACCGATCCGGCAATAATTGGAAATCCGAATCCTGATTTTATAGTAGGGATTACGAATACCTTTAATTTCAAAGGCCTGTTCCTTTCTGCAGTATTCGATTGGCGTGAAGGCGGAGATTTGTTTTCAAATACGGTACTTTCTATGATGGGGCGTGGTGTAACCCAGGACACAGAAAACAGGGAAATGAACTGGATAATTCCGGGAGTGTATGGAGATCCGAATACACTGGAACCCATCAGAACTGAAGCTGGCGCTAAGGTACAAAACCAAACCATGATCGAAACAAACTCTCTTTGGTTTGGAGAAACCTTTGCCATTAATGCAGCCAATGAATGGTCAGTTTATGATGCAACGGTTTTCAGGCTTCGGGAAGTTACGCTTGGCTACAATTTACCAGCTACTTTGCTTGAAAATACTCCCATTGGTAGTGCAAGAATTTCATTGACAGGAAGAAACTTGTGGTTCAGCGCCCCAGGATTTCCGGAACATACAAATTATGACCCGGAAGTCAATCAGTTTCAGAGCAGTAACGTGCAGGGGATAGAATACAGCGCTACTCCTACCACGAAACGTTATTCAGTTAATTTAAATATTACTTTTTAACCATTGAATTTGAT
This sequence comes from uncultured Cytophagales bacterium, assembly GCA_913057175.1. GTDB lineage: Bacteria > Bacteroidota > Bacteroidia > Cytophagales > Cyclobacteriaceae > CAJXNP01. Next base: position 43,359 of record CAJXNP010000019.1, on the reverse strand, counting down.
AACAATGAATAAAATGAAATATATATTTTCGCTGGGACTCGTTGTTGTTATGACCATTTTATGCGGTTGTGAAGAGTTCCTTGATATAAATGACGATCCGAATAACCCAACGGAAGTCCCCTTGAATCAGCTTCTTCCAACAGTCGAAATTGATGTTTCAGGGGTAGTTGGTACTTCTATAGGGGGTCTTTCAGCTTATACATCTGCTTTAACTCACCAAATGTTTGAAAGAGGGAATACCCATCAGGATTATAACCTTCTTGGGACAGATTTTGAAGTGATTACCCCCTGGAACATTAGCTATTACAGGGCTTTAACTGACGTAAGGGAAATTATTAGTATAGCGAGAGCTGAAGAGGGCAATGAAGACTGGCACTATATAGGTGTCGCGCAGATTCTTCAGGGCTATCTATATAGTGTTCTGGTAGACATCTGGGGTAGTGTGCCATTTACTGAAGCAAATATGGGAGCAGAAAACAGGGCACCAAGATTTGAAGATGGTTCGCAGATCTATCCTTTGATCCATGCATTGCTTGATGAAGCCATTGCCAATCTGGACAAAGCTTCAAACCTTTCTCCAGGCAGCGATGACATTATTTATGGTGGAAACCTGAATAACTGGAAAAAATTTGCCAGAACATTAAAACTGAAAATGTACAATCAGGTTAGATTAGTTCAGGATGTTTCAAGTCAGGTAAATTCTTTGCTATCTGATCCAACTCTATTGATCAATTCCGAATTAGATGATTTTGAAATGCCTTATGGTACGGGTGTTTCTCCATCTACCAGAAATCCGGGATATGCGCAGGAATATGCTCCAGGCGCTGCGAGGTTCTATATCAATCCATATTTCTTCGAAATTCTGAGCGGGATTAATACTTTCTTTCCTGTAGAAGGAAATCCATACCTGGGAATTGAGGACCCTCGTATTCCATATTACTTCTATAATCAGCTGGCTCCCGGCCAGCCTGCAGAAAATGCAACAGCCTACAAAAACGGAGAGTTTGTTTCTATCTATATGTTCTCATTTAATATCGATCCAAATGAAGGGTTCGATCAGGCCTCATCTCAAACTGTAGCAGGTTTGTACCCAATAGGTGGAAGATATGACGATGGAGCAGGTGGAATTTCTGACTTTAACGGAGCGGGAGACACTCCTCAAAGGATGCTTACCTATTTTTCCAGGCTCTACATTCAGGCTGAACTCGCATTGACAGGTGTGACAAATCAAAACGCCAGGGATCTTTTTGAAATGGCAATGCTGGCCTCTTTTCAAAAATTGAATGTTGTGGCCGCCAATGCCGGAGCGCCATTGCTAAGTGATGCAGATAGAGATGAATACATCAATGAAATATTAGATATCTATGATGCATCGGATGATGAAGGAAAGTTACAACACATCATCACACAAAAGTGGATTGCAAGTTATGGCTATGGTATCGATTCTTATAACGACTATAGAAGGACGGGTTATCCAATTCTTCACGATGGGAATACAGACGCATTAAATGTCACCCAAAGAACGCGTGGATACCCACTTTCCTTCCCATGGAAAACGGATGATTTGGAAATTAATCCAAATTCCCCAAGTCAGAAAACCATTACCACCTATAAAGTATTTTGGGATAATTAATTTTTGAAAAAATGAAAAATTATATAATAATATTATTTCTTATTAGCTGCTCATTCTTAAGCTGTGAGGAAGAAACGCGATTGCCGGAATTTGAAGAGGGGGCAACGATGAGAATCCAGGTAGACCCGGCTTATTCATTCTTCAACTTTGCAGAAATTGATGAGGCTAAACTTGTATACAGTCTATTTACTGTAAATGATAATCTTGACAGAACCGAGGTGTATGTCGATTATTATAGTTTTGGACAAGACTCTACCTATGACACCAGGTTATGGGCAACCTATACACCGGGTGATTTTGATAGTGAAGGTGCGATCAGGGAAGTCACGATAACATCACAGGAATTTGCAGAGTTTATGGGATTAACTGTTGATGATTTGTCGGGAGGTGATCGATTGGATTTTACTAATTTTACCTATCTGACTGATGGTCGTGTTTTTCCGGATACAGTACTGAAAGACACGGATTACGAAGCAATCAATATTGAGACCAGCATCGTTAACAGTGCCGCTACAACTAGCTTTAGTGTTGGGTTTACTGCTTATATTGCCTGTCCGACCACTCCTTCCGATTGGACAGGTGAGTATTCTACTGCTGTTTCAAATGTCAGTAGTTTTTGTTCATTACTTGATTGCAGCTCCACCCGAGATGCAACCATAACATTTGTAGGAACGCCGGAACCTTTTCGGTATCAGACTTCTACATTTGATGCTGGTTTGTGGGGTTCTTTTAATCCGGACAGTTACGATTTGCCGGGACAATTTTATGATATATGTGGAGTTCCTTTACTCTTACCTAGTCGTACAGGTTATGGTGATCATCAGGATGATCCAAATAATCCCAATCCTCCAAGGGATCCGGCTACCGGAGTGATCGTCATGAACTGGTGTAATTTTTTCAATCCGGTTTGTGGTACAACAACTTATACTCCAAAATAACTTGAAATGACAGTATGAAGAGGACTATTAAATTCTTGGTTCTCAACATATAAAGGATACATGAAAAATTTACTGTTGATCGTTTTGTTTCTTTCAATTCTATCATGCAATAGAAATGCATGTGATGATTTGGTTGTTGACAATGAACAATATTTTGAATGGAGAGGAAATGATCAATCCAGGCAAGTATTGAACAAAGTTTTCGATTATCTGGGTGGAAGGAAATACTGGGCCGATTTAAGATCTGTTTATGTTGAATATCAGCAGGAAGATGAAAATTTTGGTAAGTATTCCTCTAAGCAATTTCAATCCTTAGATAAGCCACAGATTATTCTGGACCAACAAATCAATGGGGTTAGATTAGTCAGGATCCTTAATGACTCAATTGGTTGGGTTATTAACGATGGCAATATGGAACAAATGGATGAGCTTAATAAAAATTTCATGTATTACTGGTACAGCCTGGACTATTATAAAAAGCTGCACGAATTGGCAGTTGGAAAAAATCTTGAAGTGAAATTCACATCACAAAATCAATTAATAATTTTCAAAGACGAAAAATTCTACTGTGGTTTTGAGTTAAACAAGGATTTTATTCCAATAGCATATAATAGACCCAGGTTTAACGATCAAAATATTTCTTTACGATTATTAGAGTGGAATGAACAGGATGGGAGAAAGTATCCGGCAAAGGCAGAATCATTTGATCATGAATTTGAATTTGTCGTACGGGATATTGTTTTGAGTAAAGAAGATGTTTTGAAAACTTTTAACATTGATTTTTCCATCGATGGATTGTCTAAATATTATTTATGACAATTAATATGGGAAATGTATCAGTGAAATGCTCTAATCAGCATTGGTTTTCATAGATAAAAAATTGTTTAAGATATGATAATTAGAAAAATATTAATCAAATGAAGAGGAATATACAAATTTTCATGTTGGCTACTTCAATAGTAGTACTCTCATGCGTCGATGATTTTCAGGACGCTAATCCACCAAGTCTACTTGACGGCCCTTATTACACAGTCTCTCTTTCAACAGATACCGTTACGGGTGGGGAAAGCTTTAATTTTGTAATTAGTGTAATCGATGCTCCGGGGGGTATAGATACCGTTTCCATAACTACTCCGGATAATATTGGGTCGTATAGCTTTAATAATCTTGATGCGATGAGGGGGCAAACCGAAGGTGAGATAACCGGAACATTTGTTTCTCCCACAACATTTGAAGGTGATTTGGAACTTAGTTTCGAATTGTTCGATGAACAAGTTGACGAGGATGGCGACGATGCTGCCAAATCTTTAGTTGTGGCCGATGAGATCTATGTGGGATTTCCTTCCGGGTTGTCTGAGTTTACTCTAGATTTTCCAGTTGAAAGCTTTACAAGGGGTGATCAGTTTGATTTTGAGATTAATGTAACTTCTTCTCCGGGTGGTATCGACTCTATATTTGTTTTAGTTGATAACGGTTCAGTAGCAATTGATCCAACGGATTACGCAGGAATTGTTGGTGAAGAAAGCGGAAGTGTAACGGTTACCTACACATCAAATGAAGACTATGTTGGGGAAGTGACTTTTAATGTCAATGTTGTTGACGCTTTACAACAAAGAACATCTTCGGAAGATTTCATCCTTACTGCAGAGTATGAATTTGCCGCTCCTGAGGTTGCTCTTACGCTAGCCACTGGCGCCTTTAAAGCATTTACAGAAATTCCATTGAGCGTTGAGATTATTTCTGCTCCGGGTATTATTGATACAGTTTTTATTGAATCGTATGAAGTTACATCAGCTGGTATGGGAGATCCACTGGGAGAAGTTGAGCTTGACTCAACTGAAGCTGCAAATGCAATTGGCGAATCTTCTGCTGTCATCTCTGGTTCCTTTATATCTGAAAACCAGGGATATATCAATATTGTGGTTACGGTCATAGATGAACAGGGAAGGGAAACAACCGACGAAATGCAGGTGTTAGTTTTGCCTTGTGAAATTGCAGACTTGGCTGGTGATTACAGGGCCGTTTCTTCTGGTTACAGCGCAGACAACCCTGTTGGTGACTATTCTGATCTTGTTGATACTGTCACAATAGCGGGAAATCCAGGTAATATATTTGATATAGATGATATCTCATTTGGACTGTATCCTTTGCAGGGATATGGTGCTGAAGGAGGTTCTTTTGTTACATGTGATTTGGATGTTGTGGTAGGTGTTGGGGATGATTCAATCATTATACTTTCAGGAATTTTAAACCCTGATGGAACAATAGAATTTGAATGGGAAAGTTCTTATGGTGATACCGGGTCAACGGTATTAACACCCATTCCTTAATCGGTAGATTTTAATTATTAGGTCAAAATAGCAATTCGGTCATCTGACCGAATTGCTATTTTGATTTTGATGCTCTTTAAGAATGAAAGCAAAACAATTATTCTTATTGCTGATATTTCTTCTGGCAAACTCGGGGCCGATATTTTGTCAAGGTCAACTGTCTGTGATTGATAATTCTGTCAATCCGGGGTTGGTTATTGAAGAATTTAAAACTAAACAAAGACAGTCTGCATCAAACGAATTTTACTTAAACGAAAGCTGGCAATCGGGAAGGATCTCGCTCAAGAATGGTCTTAAAATTGAGAGCTATCCATTAAAATTTGATGTATTTAACCAACAGGTCGAAATAAAGGTAGATGATAAGGTTAAAGTTTGTCCTTCTCATCTGATCAACGATTTTGCAATGTTGAATTTAGAAGACAATGATTCAATAAAGTTCGTTAATACCTTGAACTTTGAATTTCAGGATAATGTGCCTCTGACAGGCTTTTTTCAACTTATTTATGAGAACAACTACTCTCTCATCGCTTATTATCAGGTATTGATTCAACAACCCAATTATGTTGAGGCGTTGGACATTGGGAGTAAGCAAGAAAAGAAAGTAAAAAGAGAAGAATATTTTATTGTAGATAAAAATAGGATTTTGTGTGAATTGCCTAGCCATTCAAAAAAACTAACTTGCCCGGAACTACCCGAAAATTACAATACTGATACCAAAATGAAAACCAAAACCCTTCCACAAAAAATCAAATTCATGGAATATTTGAATTCACTATCCAAATAGAGAAAGAATATAGTTTTTATTGGTATTAAAAAATTTCTACTCTAGGTGTTCTAATTTTACTAATTTTGAAAAAAACCAATTATGCAAATAACATTTAATGATGCACAACTCGAAATCCTTAAAGTTCTTAATTACTTGAAGGATGATAAAGATCTTGAAGAAATTAAATCTTTACTGGTAGCTTATCTCTCTGACAAAGTGGTTCGGAATGCAGACAAGGCTTTTGACGAAAAAAAATATACTTCTGAGGTATTTGAAAGTTGGAAGAAAGAACATTTTCGTAAATCAGTAAAAGGATGACAGTCGTAATCGATTGTAACATTCTTGTTATTTGTCTTACCTCAAAGTCTCCATACCACAATATTTATCAAGCACTGGTAATTCCAGTTAGTTATAACTTCTGAAATCATAATGGAATACCAGGAAATCATATCGAAAAAATATGGAGTAAATACTGCGGACGCTTTCTCAGCTTTATTGATCGAACTGCCTAATGTACATTTCATTAATACTTATTATCGTTGGAATTTAATAACAGCCGATCCTGATGATAATAAGTATTGTGACTGTGCTGTGGCCGGAAAGGTACAATATATTGTTACTGAAGATCGGCATTTTGATGTCCTACGAAATATTTCTTTTCCAACTTTAAAAACGATTTCTGTAGATGAATTCTCAAAATTAATTTGATCTATGCCTTACGTACAGGTAAGATTAACGTTTTTCCCCAAATTAAGCTACTACAATGCGAAAATGAAAACCAAAACCCTTCCACAAAAAATCAAATTCATAGAATATTTAAATTCATTGTCATACTAAATGAGGGGTTTAACTATTGTATTATTAATAATAACTTTCAGCTATTGCTCTGTGAAAAAGAAGGTCGCAGATGATCAAGGTCAGACGGCAGTCGGACCGCCTGACCTTGATTCATTAAAAGGTTGTCAATACAATTCCGATTCCAGTTTTGCAGCATGTTTAAGTAAGTTAGCTTTTAAAAAACCAGGCAACGATCTGTCGGAGTTAACTGTATGGTCAGTGACAAATGATACATTGGTTTATACCGAAAACATTCCATATGCAGTAATCAGGTGGATTGATAAGGAAACCCTGGAAATCAAAAAAGGTCTTCGTTACTTAAAAGATTTTGATACCATCCATGAGACATATCATTTTAATACCAGGACATATCAAATAAAAAATGTAGGGAAGGAATTTCATTCAAAATGAAGCAAAAGTTTTTAATTGTCATCAGCATAGGAATTTTAGGTTCGTGGTATTTATATCAAAATTTTTATGTCAATCATTTTATTTCAAGTGAGGTATTTACTGTTTCGGAGATCCTACAAAAGAGAGTTGACCAAAAACATCAAAAAATTAAATCAGGTTTTCAGAAATTTGATAATCCCTCTGCATACTATTCTTATCATCAGGGCATCCGGACAAGGGCGGGTGAAAGCGGCTACGATTATCCATTAGATTACCGCACGTTTGAATTGAATAAGGCTAGGATGAATGCTCCCAAAAACCGAAGGGTTTCCGACCTTACTTTTTTGGCGAGGGGACCAATTAACACTCCGGGAAGGTCAAGATCCATTGTGGTTTTTCCAGATGATCCCTCAAATGAAACCTGGATTCTGGGATCTGTGGGTGGAGGTATTTGGAAAACAACAGATGCAGGAGAGACATGGGAAAATAAAACAGCTGACAAGCCATCCCTGGCAATTACTTCAATTGCCTATTGTCAAAGTAGTCCCGATATCATGTATGCAGGTACAGGCGAAACAATTGGTGGATCAGTAGGAATTGTTGGCAATGGGATCTATAAATCTACCGATGCTGGAAATAGCTGGGAACAATTGACATCAACTGCTAACAACGAAGATTTTTCATTTGTCAACCGGGTAGCCATCCATCCAAATGATCCTGATATTGTATTTATGTGCTCATCACCAGGTCCCTGGTACACCGAAGGGGTTAGTAATATTTACAAATCAATTGACGGTGGTTCTTCCTGGCAAAAGGTGTATGAATCCGCAAATTCAATCAGTCAGATTTTGTTCAATCCCCAGAACCCCAATACGCTCTTCGCGACTCATTGGGAAAGAGGAGTGCTAAAATCTACCGACCTGGGGGAAACATGGATAGAAAAGGAAACAGGGTTTTCTAAAGTAAACGGAAGGATAGAATTGGGTATGGCGCCTACAGATACAAGCTGGATCTATGCTTCAACAGTTGGTGATGCCTTCGGTGTGAATTTTGACCTGTATCTCAGCACAGATGCAGGTGAGAGCTGGAATCTCGTCGATCAGAAATACAAATCCGTCAGGATTGATTTACTGGGAGGTCAGGGTAATTACGACAATAGCATAGCTGTAAACCCTTATAACAAAAAAGTGGTTTACTACGGTGGTGTGAACCTGTGGAAATCTACTGTCCAGGATGGAGAGACAAATGATATTGGAAAAGATGTTAGTGTTGAAACATTCCTGGGAGGAACATCTATCTGGCAATTTGTCAATTTTGGTGGTGGATATGATGGAGGTATAATAGACTTGAATGATAATCTGGCAATTGATGATATTTCATCTGCTATAATTGTAACGGGTCCGGGCATCAGCCAAAAGGCCTACCGATTTACTGTAGATATGCAGGGCTCCGGAGTACCGGATGATGGATATATTTACCAGGATTATATTGATATTCCTCTCCAGGTCTGGGATACGAAAAACAACCGGCAGCTAATGGTTTCTTTTCGCGATCAGCAGGAGGATGGGGGGTTTAACCTGATAGTTGAAAACACTGATTCGCAGGACGCGGGATTGCAATCCAGGGAATATTTATTTATTCATAATGAGGAGTATTCTGAAACCCCACTTGATGAAATTGCTCAGGATGGAGGAAACAATATGGGTCAGGATTATCAGCAGATGTATTTTGTCTGGCCAGTCCTTCAGGAAGGACAAACCTTTGATCCGGATAATTTAGCAGAGGATACGGTTTTCATCAATTTACAGTTGGACACACTAACCCTTATTCCCGCAGAGTTGGAAAACGTTTCGGATGCCTATAATAATTTTGATGAGAAAAACCCTGCTTATGACATAGATAATGGCCAGTTTGTTCTCCATCCCGATCATCATTTTCTTGAACTAATTCCCATAAATAATGACAGCATGAGCTTTCAGATCTATGATTGTAATGATGGTGGAATTTACCTTTCCAACATTGCCGGTGATCCAGGTATCAATGATGGAGATTGGACTTTTAAAGGGCTAGGTCTGAATACGGGTCAATTTTATGGTGCAGATAAAAAACCAGCAGAAGATATTTACATAGGGGGCATGCAGGACAATGGTACGTGGCTTTCTCCAGACCCCTTTTCTTCTGACGATACGTTAACTTATAGTCTTGTTTTAACTGGGGATGGATTCGAGGCACTTTGGAACAATCAGAAGCCTGATGAAGTTCTTGGAAGCAGTCAGTTTAATAATTTTGGAAAATCTACTGATGGAGGTGAGACGTGGTTTAATGTTTCGGGAGGGATAGAAGGGAATAGCCCGTTCATTTCAAAGTTGGCTAACTCTCCTTTTAAGCCTCAAACTGTTTTCACAGTAACTTCTCTGGGTGTTTATAAAAGTGACAATTTCGGTACATCATGGGAGTTAAAACCCATAACCAATGACTGGGGATTCAGCTCATTTCTGAATGTTGAGGTTTCACTTTCTGACTACGATATTGTCTGGGGTGGTTCCGGGATGAGCAACTTTCAAAAGTTACATGTTTCGACTGACGGTGGTGATACATTTGCCTCTGCAAATAATTATGAAGAGGTGACGCTTGGAAATCTGTCGGGATTGGCCACGCATCCATTCGAAGATTCTACCGCATATGTCCTGTTTTCTTTTCATGGTGGACCAAAAATATTACGAACAAATGATCTTGGTCAGTCCTGGGAAGACATTTCGGGATTTGGAACAGGTAATGTAAGTGCAAATGGATTTCCTGATGTGGCAGTTTATGACCTGCTCGTCAGACCGGACAATCCTGAGATTATTTGGGCAGGAACTGAGATCGGTATTTTTGAGTCCATTGATAATGGTGAAACCTGGGAGTTTCTGGAGAATGAATTGGGCGGAGTTGCCATCTGGCAAATGAAATCTGTTGATGACCAAATCGTGATCGCTACACATGGAAGAGGGATCTGGTCAGCCCAATTTGATAATCCGGTAGAAATTACCTTTCCGCCTATCATCACTGAGGGAGGGACCACAATTGAAAGTGACCTCTATTTAAAATTGGACCTGTATTCTGCTTATGATTCTTCCTTTTTCTATGCTAATGGCAATTTGATTGATGGCTTTGCAGCTACAGAGAAAATAGTTGATACTGTTGTCATCATTCCGGAACCGTCTATTGAACCGGATCAGTTTTATAAAATAAAAATGGAATCCTATAAAGGGGGGCGTTTGTACGAATCAGATCCTGTGGAAATTCTTTACTACCAGGTTGGTGGAGTCGTTTCAGAGTATACCAATGATTTCAATGACCTGAATGATGAGGATTTTATCGGTGTGGGATTTTCCCTTGATCAGCCGGATGGATTCAGTAATGGGAGCATTCACTCCGGGCATCCCTATCCCGAAGCAGTAGAATTGAATCTATCGGAATATTCCTATTATTATCATTTTAAAAAGCCTGTCAAGTTATATGATGGAGAAAGTATTATTTCCTTTCGAGATATAGCAATCGTCGAGATAGGTGAACCCGGCGCTACATTCGGGGAGGAGGATTTTTATGACTATGTGGTTTGGGAAGGTAGCTTGAATGGATATGAATGGGTAAGCCTGGCTGATGGCTATGATGCCAATAAATTTCCCTCATGGTTGACAGCTTTGGACAACATTGGGGAAGGAGATTCTACACTTTTTCAAAATCAGGTAATCGATATGCATCAGACATTTAAAGAAGAAGACACGCTTTTGATCAGAATGAGGCTTTTTTCGGATCCTCTTTCAAATGGTTGGGGCTGGGCAATTGATGATTTATCGATTAGGAGTGAAGTAGTTACTTCATTGGATGATGAGGTGTCTGACCTGGCAGTGACGGTTTATCCAAATCCTGCCAGAAATGATTTTAACATTGAAATTGAAAGTAAAAGAAGAGACGGTTTGGATATACAGCTTTTGGATGTAAACGGAAAGATGGTTCGAGACTTTAATTTTAATTCATTGAATGCTGGAAAAAACGTTTTCAACATTCAAAGTGAGGATTTGAGAAGAGGAGTTTATTTAATTTCAATTCAAACGCATTCCTCAGGTAGTAAGCTGAAAAAAATTATGTTGAAATAGATTCAATGCCCATTTTAGCATCAAGAATTATATTACCATTTCTAAAATTGATAACTAGTAGTTTAAAAAAAGCACATTTCGGGAATTATTTACCTCTCATTTCCATTATAGGATTGTACCTAAGAATAAACCGTAAAACTCTAATGGAAAAATCAATCAATTTTGAAAGGTGGAAGGAAATAGATTTTGGTATAAAATTGCCACACTGTAAATACGAAGTTTCAAATCTTGGAAGGATAAAAAGCTATGCGATCAATTCAAAAGAGGGGAAAGTATTAAAAGGTGGGTTAGTCAATGGCTACAGAAGTATTTCAGTCAAATTTGGAGACAAAATGATCCGGCAGTTTTATGTTCACCGGATTGTTGCTGAGCATTTCATCAAAAAGACCAACAATGAACAACATTATGTCATCCATATTGATTTCAACAAAGAGAACAATTCTATTTTTAATTTGAAGTGGGCGACAGACGAAGATGTGACCCATCACAATAACAAGAACCCGGAAATCCTCTTAAAACGAACTACCGGTTATAAATTGACAGAGTCAGATGTCCGGGTCATTAAAAGGCTACTTAAATCTCATAAGACCCGTTTGAGCATGATTGCCAAAAGGTTTGGCATTACTCATACCCAATTGAACAGGATCCGATCCGGAGAAAACTGGGGACATGTGACGATTGAGTAAATGGTATAGCATTTATTTGGGACTTATTCTTGGGTGCTTTTAAAACTGTTTTCGATATGTGCTTGTAACGGATTTTCAAAAAGAAATTCTTCATCTTCTGATTTTATAATAAAAATTTCCCCCCGAAGGCGTACCAATACTTCCATCAAAAATGAACTTTATGATAAAGTCATAAATTCTTTTAGAGGTGAACATCGCTTTGGCATATTATGCAAAAAGCCTAACTGTTTGGACATCAAATAATAGAATCTTAATATTCTTTTATTCGACTAAATTCTGTTTACAGGAATGATTAACGTAAATTAATACAGGTTTTGAATTTGGAGATTGGGTAAGTCAGCATTATTGATCTAAGCAAATATGTGATGTACTATTCCAAGAAATATCCAAGTGACTGCTTAAAGCCTTTTGTTAACTGTTATTTCGTTTGGAGGAGTAGCGGGCCTTTACCCCAGTCATTAATAATTGAATCGCCACCTTCAGGATATACAGCATTAGTTCTGAATTTCGGAGATACTCATTACTTAATCTCAGGTAATTCCAAAATAAAAATCCCACATTTTTTTATAGCCGGCCAATCCACGCATAGATATAATTTATTGATCAATGGACGCATAGATATGATTGGGGTTGTCTTTAAACCGATCGGCTTACATCATCTCTTAAAAATTCCCATCAATGAATTAACTGACAAAAGGGTGGAATTGGACATTCTACTGAAAGATGGATGGGATGAGTTAATTCACAAGATTAGTCTTGAAAGGACAGAATTTGGAAAGTTATCCAAAATGGAGGAGTATCTCAAGAAAAAAATATTGCCAGAATATTCCACAGATTTTATTGACTTGGCAGCAAATCTGATGGAATCCGAGAAGGGGCTAGTTAGAATCAACCGGGTTTCGCAAGACCTAAACATAAGTGGAAGAAATCTACAAAAGAAATTTCTGTCAAAAGTAGGAGTGACTCCAAAAAACTACTGTAGAATAAGACGTCTGGGATATATCTGTCATTTATTAACGAGTGGAAAAGAGCTGGACTGGCAGGATATTATCTATTTAGGCGGCTATTTTGATCAGGCGCATTTCATCAAAGAATTTAAGCAATTCATGAATCGTACACCGGGGATTTATGCTTCTGATAATCATGAACTAGTCAAATATTTATAGTTCGCTTTTTTACAATTAAGAGATTGGCATTAATAAGAAATTTATGAAAGCATTGAGTCAAAACGACTGCCAATAAAATTTTAAACAATTTAAACTCATAAATTCATGAACTCTCTTACAAAATTAAGTGCAATTGATACCTCTATCATGTTTTTCGATGCATACAATAAACATGAAATTGATGAAATGATAAAATTATTTGCTGATAACGGAGAAATCGTATTTCAGCCGTTAGGTGGCGATGGAAAAGGTAAGGTCAGTGAACTCGGCCAGGCCATCTGGTCTCAGCTTATCCACTCTTTTCCGAATATTTCGTGTGAAATTCTAAAATCAAAAGTAGATGATGAGGGAAATGTGATCTGCGAAGTGAATTTCAAAGGAAGACAGGAAGATGATTTTGCTGGTTTAGCAAATAAGGGAAAATCCTTCGATACCGACCATGTATTTGTTTTTAAACTAAATGAACAAAACCTGATTGACAGTCTAACTGTAACCTGGGATCATGATGACTTCTGTCGCCAGCTAAGCTAACATGGATTTGATTTATCACAATAAATGAGAAAAAATCATGATTTCCATTCAGGACAAAACCGAACGAATAGCTCAACTAACCGCAATTGCTGAAAATTATGTTTTGAAAGGGCTGGGTGACAAAAATTTTGAATCCATTCCTTACCATGATGAGGTTTCCCTGAGAGCGCCAATAAATCAAGGGGGCTCGGAAATGCCAATTGTGGGCAAGAGTAATTTGAGACAAAAGTGGTGGGCTCCCCTGCCAAACCTGATTGGCCGGGTCGAGTTAATGGAAACTTATGTCAACAAGAGTCTAACATCGGTTTCAGTTGAATTTCACTGTGAGATAATAAATCCAACTTGTACCTTAAGAATAATGGACCGATTTAAAATTGATCATAAAGGATTAATTGTTGAACAGGAAAATTTCTTTGATCCGCGGAGAATTACAAACCCGGAATAGAATTAGATATACTTATTAATTCGAATATTTTGTTTAGCTAAAATTCAGATAAATAATTTATGCCAGTAGTATCGTTATGAAAAATTAGGGAGGTATTTCAATAAAAAAACTACATACATATTGGGACAGGAATTAACGGGAGTTTTCTGCCCCAGAAGTAACTTGAAATCAGGACAACAGAGGCCGCTTTTTTACAATGATTTGGGTGTTCATAGTTTGAAATTAGTGTAATCAACCTAAATATTTTAAAACAATGAAAACCTTTAACATCAACCAAAAGGAAACCGGTCATAGTGGCAGAGTTCCTATTCATCGTATTTTACTAGTCATCATATTATTAAGCATTTTCGCTCAGCTTGCTTTGCTTAGTTCTTGTGAAGATGATCCTACAAATGTGGTTACAGACGAGGATCCTGACCAAATTGATCCTACCATGACAACTGAAGAAATTCAGGAAAAATTAATTTCAGTTGAGGATGGAACAATCCTCACATTTAAGGCGGGTACTTACAACCTTACTTCGACCTTATCCATCGATGGTAAAGATAATCTGAAGATAAAAGGTGAGGGAGAAGACAAAACCATTCTCAATTTCTCTGGTCAAATCGAAGGTGCAGAAGGGATGAAAGTTTCCAATGTTACAAACTTCCTGATAGCCAATCTGACCATCAAAGAAACAAAAGGCGATGGCATTAAAGTAGATCATTCCAAAGGGGTGTCTTTTATTAATCTAAGTGTTATTTGGGAAACACCTCTCTCGTCTGAAAACGGCGGATACGGTATTTATCCGGTTCTTTGTGAGGAAGTTATGATTGATAACTGCTATACAAAGGGAGCATCCGATTCTGGCATTTATGTAGGTCAAAGCACCAATGCTGTTATTAAGAACTCTACAGCTGAATATAATGTGGCTGGAATTGAAATAGAAAATACCATTGGAGCAGAGGCTTATGATAATATAACCACCAATAATGCTGCTGGTTTGCTAGTGATGGACCTGCAAAATCTTTCTCAATTGGGCGAAACTATCCTTATTCATGATAATATAATAAAAGATAATAATGGGGATAATTTTGCTCCAAAAGGAAACCTGGTTGCTTTGGTGCCAGCTGGAACAGGGATTTTGGTTTTATCCTCTCGAAAAGTAGAAATCTTTGACAATGAGATCCATGGAAATAATGTTGCCGGATTGGGAATAATCAGCTTTGCCATGATAGCTGGTATGACAGGAAATCCTATTACTGATCCAAATTACAATCCTTTTTACTCTGACATTTATGTCCATGATAATTCATTTGCAAAAACTGATGTAATCAATACAACAGCACAAAGTGATATTGGTCTCTTCCTGTTGCAAATGTTTCAGGGCACTCCGATACCGGATATCATAACCGATGGAATATTTGCTCCAGGGTCAGGAGCAAATGGCGGCTTCTGTCTAAACAATAATGAAAATGCGGGATTCATTAACCTGGATGCTCCGAATGGTTTTACAAACCCTAGCTTTGATCCTACACCACACCTGTGTGAAATGGAACCTCTGGGATCCATTTCTGTTGACGTTCCCACATTATGAAAACGGGATTGGCCAATTTGGCAAGGGTTGTTCTTTTTACTACCCTTGCCATTTGCTATGGGTGCGATAGCGACACTGGCCCTGAAGAAAATGGGAAGGTGCATTTTCCTGACAACGGACCCTTCGATCTGCTATCTTCCTATCAACTCTTTTCAGGTAATTTGTCCGATTTATCACCAAATGACCATGTCATCCCCTATGATCTGAACATGCCTCTATTCAGTGATTATGCTGAAAAGAAACGGTTTGTGTATCTGCCGGAAGGTA
This sequence comes from uncultured Cytophagales bacterium, assembly GCA_913057175.1. Taxonomy (GTDB): domain Bacteria; phylum Bacteroidota; class Bacteroidia; order Cytophagales; family Cyclobacteriaceae; genus CAJXNP01. The sequence goes on along the minus strand of CAJXNP010000019.1, from coordinate 27,652 downwards.
CTGCCATGACCTATAATGAGGGAGAAATCTTTGAATTTCCCAATCAGACCATTCTTATAAAAAACTTCTTCTATGACATAAATGGAATGAAGAGTCTAATTGAAACGAGGTTGCTCATTGGAACCGATTCAGGTTGGCAGGCATTTGCCTACCAGTGGAATGAAGAACAAACCGACGCCCGGCTCATCAATGGCGGAGCGCTGATTCAGCTAAGTAGTCCCCATCAGCCCGCTGAACAGTTTTATTACAAAATACCCAATAATAACCAGTGCAAAGGTTGCCATGAAAGAAATAGCCAACTGGTACCCATTGGCCTAAAATCCAGGAACTTGAATATAATAGTCGAAAATAGCTCAGAGAATCAGCTTATAAACTGGGCTAAATTTGGATTTCTGAAAGGTTTGCCGGATTCGAAATCTTTGGAGGAACCTTTTCCTGATATGTCAGATTTTCAGAGTCCGCTCAATATGAGGGCAAGGGCTTATTTGGATGTCAATTGCGGTCATTGCCATCACCCAAATGGCCCGGCCAACAATTCCGGTTTATTTCTTCATTTTGAACAGGAAGAAAATTCAAACCTTGGAATTTGTAAAACACCGGTTTCAGTAGGCCCCGGAACAGGTGGGCATTCATTGGTAATAAAACCCGGTCAGGCCGATGAATCGATCCTGACGTTCAGAATGATCTCAGTGAAACCCGAAATAAGAATGCCCGAACTGGGGAGGGCTTTAGTTCACGAAGAAGGCCTGGAGTTAATCACGGAATGGATCAATAGCCTGCCTGAAAATAATTGCAATTAAAAACCCATTTAAAATCTAAAACCATGAAAAATCAACCAAAAAATCAAAAAATGTGGATCAGGATGATTAGCCTGATTATGTTCAGCTGTATTAGCGGTGCAGCAATGAGTCAGTTTTATTATATGCAAAGTATTCCTAGGGATGGTCATCTAGTTGGATTAAAATTTCACAAAACGTTAAATAAAAACATTGAGTATTCATCGTACCTTCCTGGTGGAATGTCCGCCGTGTATAATGTGTATGGGAATATTAAACTCAATGACCTCTGGCGGTTGAATGTTGAGGTCCCTTTTGTGATCGCAAAATATGATGAATATCCTGAAGATAACCAGAACGGCCTTGCTAACATTTATGTAGGGTTGCAAAAAATTGTGAATGAGTCAGGTACAAAAAATGTGGCTTTTGGCATCTATTTCCCAACGATTGGAAATGAAGGCTATTCAAAATCTGAAGTAGGTGCAATTTCTAATTTTTATCATCTGACCCAATATGTCCAGGGGGTGAACCTCTATTTCAATTTTGCCCATCACAGAAATGCAGAGAAAGGAGCCATCCTGGGCTATGAAATTGGTTCTGATATAGCTATTCCAACCGAAAGTGGAAGTGACGTTGAATTTTTTCTTCATTATGCTGCTAATGGGGGATATAATATGGGGTTTATTTCGCTATGGACAGAATTTTCCGGTATCATGATACTTTCAGAAGAAGCTGAAAGTTTTACTGACAGATGGATCAATCAGCTCTCATTTTGTGGTCAGCTATCAAAAGGAAGGTTCAATCCAGGAGTTTTCTATACATTATTTCTGAAAAAATGGATGCGGGAAGAATATAATGGTGTACTGGGAGTAAAGATTGACTATAACTTCTAATTAGAATTCAAGCGGCATGGTCCTGAAGGGATCATGCCTGTTTCAATTAAGTTTTTAAAATTAATACCCTTTTAAATGATTAAATCAATCCTATGATCTATTTAAAATTTGAGCCTGGTTCGCAGTTAGAAAAATTCATTCGAAACTATTACATCTGGGAATGTGATAAATATGAATTTGATTCGATGTATGTCGAAGCTCCTCCCACTGGTTATCCAATTACAATTTTTAATTACGGTGATCCCAGTTATCTGATAAAAAACAATCTCAGAGATAAATTACCACTTGTCAGCGTCGTTGGTCAGGCTACCAAAATTTACAGTTACATGGTGAGAGGAACTGTCAGGATATTTGGATGTATATGGAAGCCATATGGATTATACCATGTACTCAAAAATGACATAAGCGAATTGAATAATCAGCAATTTGATTTGACGAAATTGATTGATGTAAAAATTGACCAGATCATTTCTCAACTAGCGAATAAACAAACATATGAAGAAAAGAAAAATGTGGTCGAGAATTACCTGGTTGATTTGATTTCTTCCAATTCTGATGTAACACACAAAATTGAACTTATAGCGGAAGAATTTGAAATGAATAACGGTTTGGTGAAAGTATCAGAGATGGCCGATAAATACCAAATTGGTATTCGTTATCTGCAAAAAGAATTCAAGAAGCGGGTAGGGCTAACACCAAAACAGTTTTGCAAGATCAAGAGGATGGCTCACATCTGTGATATCATGTCTGAACCAGCCCATATCAACTGGCTGGATATTTTACACGAGGGTGGGTATTACGACCAGGCCCATTTTATCAAAGACTTCAAAGAATACATGATTAAACCTCCAAAATATTATTTTGAAGATAATATTGAAATTGTCAAAACACTCTGGTCAATATTCTACTTTTTCTTTGACTATAAGAAGAAACTACTTGTCAATTGACTCAAAAATATCTACCGTTGCCCGGGATTTGTTTAGGGTATAAAAATGTAATCCGGGAGCACCATTTTTGATTAGCTCATTACACTGCCTGATGGCAAAGTCAACTCCGATCTGATATTTCTTCTTTGGATCATCCTGGTTCGCTTCCATTTGATCTGCCAGTTCAGCTGGGATACTAGCTCCGCACATCTCAGAGAATCGCTTAATTTGTTTGAAGTTGACAATGGGAATAATACCAGGTATGATTGGAATATCAATTCCTTCCTTCTTACAACGATCTAAAAATTCAAAGTAAAAACTGTTGTCAAAAAACATCTGTGTCACTATAAAATCTACTCCCTGGCTGATCTTATGCTTCAAATGCTTGACATCATCATCGATGGTTTTTGATTCCAAATGTCCCTCAGGGTAGCCTGCTGCTCCAATGCAGAATTTATTTTTTGAAGCTGCCAGCTCGATGAGATCAGATGCATATCGGAAATCTTCATGAAGTACATTTTCTCCTTTTGGCAAATCTCCACGCAGGAGCATGAGATTTTCTATCCCAATTTCTTCGAAAAATTTCAGATCATTTTCAATCTTTTCACGATTGGCATTCACGCAAGTATAGTGGGCCATAGAACAAAGCCCCAGACTATTTTGGAGGTAATTGATGAGATCAAAACTGATCTCTTGGGTGGAACCCCCTGCGCCGTATGTAACAGAAATAAACGATGGGGATAGTTTCATCAACTGTCCAACATTGATGCCCAGTTCTAAGGTTGATGAAAAATTCTTCGGCGGAAAAAATTCGAAAGAATAGGTTTTTTCTCCTGATTTTAAAAGATCAATAATTTTCACAATTCATAGTTGTTTTTAGCGGATGCGAAATTAATAATATTGAGTGGAGATAGAGAATTATTTATTAAAATCTTAATTGTTAGACTGGATGGCGTATTTATCTTCATTCTGTGATCGGCTGTCAAAATGATCGACAGCATCTTGTACGCGCATGTGGAAATGTTCTTTACCAACCAGTGCATAGATTCCGGATTTCTTCATCACATCCCGAACAGGACCAATGACCTCCGTAAAATAAATCACCAGGTCTCTTTTTTGCATATCCCGAATAAATTCCTTTAATCCGTGCACTGCGCTCATATCCAGGTTATTGATGGCCTGAGCATTGATAATGATGACATTTAGGTTAGTTCCTTTCTTATTGACCAGGTCGTTCAGAGTATCGAGAAAGTACTGAATATTGGCAAAATAAAGTTGTGAATCAAAGCGAAAAATGATCATGTCCTGTCGTTCTATAGCTTCAGGAAACCGATGCAAATTCCGATAGTAATTGGTTTCGGGTAGCTTACCAAGAACAGCTGTGTGAGGATAAGTACTTCGGAAAATCACCAGACCAAGGGATAGTAACACACCGGTTATGATCCCTTCCTGAATACCAATCAACAATGTGGCAATAAACGTGATCATCATCATCCAAAAATCCCTTTGACTGATCATCCAATAGAGTCTTGCCATATGCACATCTATTAGATTAACAACAGCAACGATGATGATAGCAGCCAGAATGCTTTTTGGAAGGAAGTAGAAAACAGGAGTCAGTAAGAGCAAGGTAAGGCCAATCAAAATTGAACTGATCACCAAAGAAAGCGGAGTTTTTGCTCCTGCTTCCTGATGAACAGCTGAACGCGAAAATCCCCCTGAAACAGGGAAAGATTTGAAAAATGATCCCACCAGATTTGCAAGGCCAAGTGCGATTAACTCATTATTTGCGACTACTTTATTTCCCTTTACTTTTGTTTGAAGGGTTTTCGAAATGGAAATGGATTCAAGAAATCCAACGAGTGAAATGATCAAGGCTAATGGGAAAATTTGCCTGATATCTTCAAATCGAAAATTTAACATTTGGAAAGAGGGCAATCCGGAAGGGATGTCACCGAGTATTCGAAGTTGGGGTCCAAGATTAAGGAAATACACTACTGCTATGCTTAAAATGACAACGATAATGGCAGAAGGAAGATTTTTGTTTATTCTTTTTATGAGGATCAACACTACAATTCCGCAAATACCCATGAAAAATGAGGGGAGAGAAAGATCATTGGATCGTGAAAATATATCCTGCATGACTGTAACAAAATGACTGGAAGACTGGCCTTGCATTCCCAGCAGGTTTTTTAACTGGCTTGTCCCGATGATGATGGCCGCAGCAGATGTATATCCGGAAATAACCGGTCTTGAGAGAAAATTTACAATGAACCCCAGCCTGCATAAGCCAAAAATAAATTGGATTAGTCCAACCACAAAAGCTAATAGAGAGGCAGCAAGGACAAATTGCTCACCTGACAACTGTAACTCCGTTAATCCGGCAAATATTAGAATAGAAACAGTTGCTACAGGACCGATGGATAAGTGATATGAAGTTCCAAAAAAAGAATAAATGATAGGTGGAATTAGTGCTGCATATAACCCATAAATAGGTGAAAGCCCGGCGATCAGTGCATAAGCCATCCCTTGTGGAATTAACATAACTCCGGTTGTTAAACCCGCAAATAAGTCACCTTTGAATTTGGAAAAATTATAGTTTTTAGTCCAGGCGAGGAATCGGAGCATTGATATAGATCTTAATCGATACAATCTTCCGACAAATTAACAATTTAGCATGAAATCAAAGGAACTTGATTGCTTATTTGTTGAGTTGAATCAGCTCGCTTTGGTTTTGCAGGTTTTTATGCCAAATGGGTAATACAATGGACAAAAACTAACCAGACTGGTCAAGAGAAAGATCAGCGCAATAATTCCCGGAATTATTGCGGTAGTTCCACTAATGGTACCGGTAAAGTATAAGACAGCGACAATAATTACTAGCAGAATCCTGATGATTCGGTCAGCATTTCCCATGTTCTTTTTCATAGTTTCAGGAATTGATAAAGTATTTAATTTAATGATACTATGGTGATCTTTTTATGATTTCTATCATCCGATTCTTAATTAAAATAAGGCACACTAAGGAGGCTCTATTATCGAAAAGGATTTTTTTACAACTGATAGAATCGATCATTTTCCGATAGAATATTACTGAGTAATTTCCTATCAGGAGAAGAATTCAATTGATTTGAATTATCTGTGACAGTGTTTTATTTTGCTGAACTTTTGGAAAAGGTTTTTAATAAAATACTTTTTAACTCTTAAATGCATGAACCCAAAAAGGGTACGAGACTTTGTAAACTATTTTTTTGGTTATGTCATCGTTTGGATGATAGCCGTTTTTATATTCGTATTTCTACGTCATTATGCTCAAGGTGAGAATCATCAATTTTCAATCCTTGATCTTGAAATAATCAATGGAATAGGTACGCTAATTATCCTTGGGGCCATTTTTGGTTTCATGTTCGTGATGACTGATTTTATTCTCAGGAATAAATGGATAAGGAAAAACTCTTATGCGACAACCATTCTTATCGCCATTGTCATTCACAGCGCTACTTTTTACATCACCATATTTTTTGTTATTCTTTTTTTGGACCCGATCTATTCCAACCAATATTCTGATCACATTATCAGGTCTGTATTTACTTCAGGTAATATGTGGGTCGCATTCTTTTTCTTTAATCTCGTCATTGTCTTTCTGAATATAGAGCAATACGTGAGAAAGATTTTCGGTCCGGGTGTGATGATGAATATTATTTTGGGAAAGTACTACAAACCACGAAATGAGGAGCGTATTTTCATGTTTGTGGATCTGGTTTCTTCCACTACTTATGCCGAAAAATTGGGCTCATTAAAATTCATTGGGTTGATCCAGGATTGCTTTCATGATGTTTCAAGTATCGTTGAAAAATACGATGCGGAGATCTATCAATATGTAGGTGATCAGGTGATCCTGACCTGGACTGCAGAACGTGGAAGATGGAAAAACAATGCATTCAATAGTTTTTTTGCATTTGTTGACCTGCTAGACCGAAAATCCGATTATTATTCCAGAAAATACGACATTCTCCCCAAATTTAAAGCAGGGATCCATTTTGGCATTGCATCCGTTGGGGAGGTTGGGGAGATCAAAAAGGAAATAGCTTTTTTAGGAGATGCCGTAAATATCTCTGCCAGATTATTGGGAGTATGCAATCAGTATAAGGCAGAATTTTTAGCTTCCGGGGAAATGGTTAAGCTCGCGGCAAATAGCAACACATTGAAATTTGAGTTTTTGGATGAAGTTGTGCTCAAGGGCAAACAATCACCTACAAAAATTTACAATGTAAAAAAATTGTGATTCGATCATAAAAACCTGGAAGCCTTTCCGGAAATCATTCACCTTTTCTTTACCTCTATTCAGCTTAACGATCTGCTTATCTGATTGAAATTAAACCTTTTAAAGTTTTTTTTGCAATTTCAGTTACCTCCGGGTATTATTTCAGATAAAGTAAAAAACGATCAACACCTGTCACCTAAAGATGTAATAAAACCATCTTTTGTTTATATTTTATTTTATTTTCAATGAATCAATAGTATTTTTATCGATACCAGTGCGAAAGCATTATTTATTATGTGTATGAGGCGATTGTATTTTTTAGTCTGTATCATTTTTATCATCACAGGAATTCAAACCAGGGCACAGGACCAGTATGAGGTTATCACATCTCATCCCAGGATTGTACTCACCAAGGAAGCGGAGCTCACTTTGCAGTTTTTATTTTTAGAAAGTGAAGATGCCAATAAGATAAAGGCTTCTCTTCGAAAAAATGCCGATTTGTTTGTGAACGAAAAACCAATTAGTAGTGATTTCATCAAGGAGAGTGTCAAAAAGAATTCGCTCAATCAGACATTTTATAAAATAACAACCCTCGGTATGGCTTATCGCCTGTTTGAGGAAGATGTCTATGCGCAGAAAATGACGGAATACCTTGTGGCAATCAGTTCTCTGCCAGATTGGTATCCAACTGACCTGGCCATCACATCACAACTGACAACCATGACCGCGTTGGGATATGATTGGTTGTACTATAGTTTAAACCGCGAAAACAGAGAATTGATTAGAAATAGTATCGTCCAAAAAGGGCTGAATCCGGGTTTGGCGGCTCTTTCGGGAAAAGAAGAATCAACTGATTATTATTCTGAAAATCAGGATAAGATGTTAATGACTTCCTGTGGCTTTGTTTTAGGATCCCTTTCTGTGGCAGACGATTTTCCAGCAATCAATAAGAAAGTTATTTACAGGTTTTTGTTGAATAACCAACAGACCCTGGAAAAGTTTACGTTTGAATCCTTCATGGAAAAATATGGTGATGATTGGGACATAACAGCCAATTACCTGGCCATGACGATGGCTTCTTTGAATGTTTCATTAGGTCACGATTTCAAGATTAGTGCCCTTGAGAATGTTAAGGCCTTTTCAAACGATTACCTGAGCTACCTGGAAAGCGATGTGGACTCAAAAGATGAAAAGTCAAATTATGTCTTAAACCCGGCTCTTCTGTGGTTCAGTAAATTAAACAGCAATACAAAGGCAAATGATTTTTACCTGGAGAGTGTGAAGAAATATCATTTGAAATCGGGTGAAAAAACACAACTCAACTACCTCTGCCTCCTTTGGATGATTTAATTTTTCAGGATAATATTTTCTACGGCCCTTATTAAGTTTTTTTCTATAAAACCAGCTTGCGTTTCTAATTTCTCAGTCTGACTGATTAAAATAGTTTTCATACCTACTTTCAGCGCGCTTTCTATGTCTCGCTCTTTATCGCCTATCATCCAGGATTTCCCGATGTCGATTTGATGATAGGCAATTGCCCTTTCCAACATCAGGCTATCCGGCTTGCGGGAGAGTGATTCTGATATCGATGGATGCCATTTTGAATAGTAAATATCATCAATTAACTGATTCGTCTCAGACATCATTTTTCTGTGGCAACTAAGCATATTTTCCAATGAGTATAACCCCTGAGATATCCCTGACTGGTTGGTGATGACAATCACCTTAAACTGATTGTTTTTCAACAGCCTGATTGCATCAGCAACTCCCTCCAGTAGAATAAAATCAGTTTCCGTAAAAGTATAGGTGCCTCTTTCTTCATTTATTACTCCGTCACGGTCCAGAAAAACACATTTGTCAGACATGCACGATTGCTGTTACTCTTTAAAAAATTGCTTTAAATCCAAATTAAATCATTTATTTGTGAAAGCGTTTAATTTCTAACATAGATTTTGTGAGCGACAGCCTGGTCATTATCCCTACATACAATGAAAAGGAAAATATTGAACAAATTATTCGGGAGATATTTTCTTTAGATAAATCTTTTCACATCCTGATCATTGATGATGACTCACCTGACGGTACAGCAGATATCGTTCGAAAGCTTCAAAAATACCATGCTGAAAAATTACAATTAATGTGTCGCCATGGAAAGCTGGGGTTAGGTACAGCCTACCTGGAAGGTTTCAAGTATGCATTGAAAAGGAAATATGAGTTCATTTACGAAATGGATGCCGATTTTTCGCATTCGCCAAAAGATTTGATCAGGTTATGGAAAGCTTGCCATGAGGAAGGGTACGACATGGCTATAGGTTCCAGATATAAGACAGGGGTAAATGTGGTTAACTGGCCAATAGGAAGGGTGTTGATTTCCTATTTTGCCAGCCGTTATGTTCAGTTCATTACGGGAATGCCCATCAACGATGCAACTGCCGGATTTAAGTGTTACCGCAGAAAAGTTCTGCAAACCATCAATCTCGATAAGATAAAATTTATTGGCTATGCTTTTCAAATAGAAATGAAATTTAAAGCCTGGAAACATGGCTTTAAGATCACAGAAGTGCCCATCATATTCATCAACAGAGAAAGAGGAACATCAAAAATGTCCACAAGGATTTTTAGCGAGGCAGTCTTTGGTGTGATGAAAATGAAAATTTACAGCTGGTTTCACAAATATCCCCAGGCTTACCATTAGTCAAATTGGATTGACCGGATTGGATTGATATTGGAAATGATAATGGCCGGTACAATCAGGGCCGCGCTGACAATGATAAAAGTTAAAATATTTAGTCCGAGGATAATATCCCAATCCCACTGAATAGGAACATAAGACATGTAGTAATTTTCAGGATCCAGGCTAACCAACCTGGTAAAATACTGAATAGCGCCGATAGAAATACCAATGATGTTGCCCCAAAGCAGACCTTTAAATGTCAAATTCATCCCATTGTAAATAAATATTTTTCTTATCTGGGGATTGGGACATCCCAGTGCCTTCAACATCCCAATCATTTGTGTGCGTTCCATGATGAGGATTAATAGAATAGAAGTCATGTTGATGCAGGCTACCAGCAGTGTGAAGAAAATGAGCAGGTATACGTTTTTATCTAACAGGTGCAACCAGTCAAATATTTCGAGAAATACATCGGTGATCTTTTCGATAAATAAATTGGGCTCCAGCACATTTTCATCCAGGTATTCATAGGCATAATCCATGTCATTAAAATCCTTAAGAAAGATCTCAAATCCTCCTACAAGGGTGTCAGGCCAGTTATTTAGATTTTGAACCATCTTCAAATCGCCTAAAACAATTTTTTCATCAAAATCCTCCATACCGGTTTCATAGATCCCTACAATTTTTAGCTTACGAATACGAACGGGATCCTGGATAAAATACATAAGGATCTCGTCCTCCACATCTATATGCAGGAGGTTGGATATGTTGGTGGAAATGACTAATTCCCTGGTTTCTTCATCATCCTCAATGTACTGCAACATGCGTCCGGAAACCATGTTTTCATCAAATCTTGCAAAATCAAAACTTTCATCAACTCCTTTGATCACCACTCCCATCACCTCTTCATTGGCCTTGATCAAACCGGGTTTATTGGCGTAGGCTTGAACTTTATCTATAAACGGAATTTGTGGGGCAACCTCCTGTAGTTGGTTGTTTTTTGAAATGGGTTCTTCTTCAAATGAGCTGTTAAAGGAAAATTTTGTTACTTGTAGATGGCCACCAAAGCTGAATATTTTCTCGTTGATCTTCGTTTTGAATCCACCTAATATCATAAACGAGACGATCATCGCTGATATGCCGATGGCAACACTGGCAATGGCGACGTTGTGGATCGTTCCGGAGAACCCGGTCATTTTATTTGATCGTATTCTTTTTGATATGTAGTAGGCAAAATTCAAATTTGTAGTGAACTTAACTTTTGATTAATATCTATCCGACATGCAAAATAAGAATTCTAATATTAAGCAGAGATTTTTGATCCTAACAATTTTACTTGGCTTTTTCTATTCCTGCTCGAGTGGTCAGCAAGCCGTTGAAAAGCAGCAAACATATGAAAAAATCCTTACCGCTGCTTCACAACCTGAAAAATACATTCTTCAGCTTAAAAACAAAAAGATCGGTCTCGTTGTTAATCAAACTTCTCTGGTAAATGACTCCGTGCATCTTGTCGATTATCTTTTAAATGAAAACATCAATGTGGTAAAAATATTTTCGCCGGAGCATGGATTTCGGGGAGAGGCAGCTGATGGCGAACAGGTCATGAATTCTAAAGATGTTAAAACAGGTCTGCCGATTGTTTCACTTTATGGAGCTACCAAAAAACCTACTCCTGAAATGTTGCAAGGGTTAGATCTGATTATTTTTGATATTCAGGATGTGGGAACAAGATTCTACACCTATATCAGTACCATGCATTATGTGATGGATGCCTGTGCTCCAAGGGGAATAAAGGTAATGATCCTCGACAGGCCGAACCCAAATGGGTTTTACGTTGATGGGCCAATTATGGAAGAGGAATTTATGTCATTTGTGGGAATGCATAAAATTCCGATTGTCCATGGAATGACTGTTGGTGAGTTGGCAATGATGGTCAATGGAGAAGGGTGGCTAACTGATGGAAAACAGTGTAATCTTGAAGTCATTACCGTAGCCAATTACGATCATGATTCCCGGTATTCGCTGCCGGTTCGACCTTCACCTAATTTGCCAAACGACAAAGCCATTAACCTCTATCCATCGATTTGTTTATTTGAAGGAACCAAATTTAGCCTGGGCAGGGGCACGGATTTCCCTTTCCAGGTATTGGGTTATCCTGATGAGAAATATGGAGACTTTCAATTCACACCAGTTTCAATTCCGGGTGTAAGTACTTATCCGCCCCAGGAAAACAAGTTATGTTACGGAGTGGACTTGCGAAATGAAAAAGAACTAAGTAGTATTTCCTTAACATACCTTATTGATTTCTACAAAATGTGGGATAAGGATGAACCATTTTTTAAGAAGTATTTTGACCAGTTGGCAGGATCGGCCACTTTGCGGGAGCAGATTAAAAGTGGCATGTCAGAAGAAGAGATCAAGAAAACCTGGCAAGCTGGATTAACGGAATTCAAAGAAAAAAGGAAAAAATATTTGTTATATAAGGATTTTTAATAATGCGAAAATTGAGGATCATCTTCATGGGGACACCGGAATTCGCCGTGGAGTCACTGAAAAAATTGGTAGAATCCGGTTATAATGTAGTTGGAGTGATCACCGCTCCTGATAAGCCCAAAGGTCGTGGACAGAAACTGACCTTTTCGCCGGTAAAGGAATTTGCTGTCGAAAAGAACATCCCTGTTTTGCAACCAACCAATTTGAAGTCTCCCGAATTTGTAGAAGAGCTAAAATCATATGGGGCGAATTTATTTGTGGTGGTAGCATTCAGGATGCTTCCCGAGGTTGTCTGGTCCATTCCGGAATACGGAACATTCAACCTTCATGCCTCTCTTTTACCTCAGTATCGTGGAGCTGCCCCGATTAACTGGGCCATCATCAATGGAGAGACAGAAACAGGTGTCACTACCTTTTTCATCAAACATGAAATCGATACCGGGTCGGTAATCTTTCAGGAAAAAGAACCTATCTCAAAAAATGACAATGTCGGGGCTCTTTACGAGCGTTTGATGCGTAAAGGCGCTAAGTTGGTGGTGAAGACGGTCAAGGCAATCGAAAAGAATGAGTACCAGCTTTCTCCTCAACTTGATGATGGAAATCTTAAACATGCACCAAAAATTTTTAAAGAAGATTGTGAGATCAAGTGGAATCAACCTGCAGAAAAGGTCAGAAATTTTATCCGTGGACTTTCTCCTTACCCGGCAGCATGGTCTGATATAGATGACAATCACTACAAGATCTATGAAGTCGCTAAAACAAAAGAAAAAAGCTCTGGCGTACCGGGAGATTTTTATACGGATGAAAAAACCTATTTGAAAATTGAATGTCTGGATGAGTTATTGTCCGTGAAAGAATTGCAGCAACAAGGGAAAAAGCGAATGAAAATAGAGGAATTTTTAAGGGGGAATGCGGTTTAGGAGAGTTGATTATCAATTCTCTATATTTTCATTTATTTAAAAAATATAATTTTTTTGTAAAAATTCTAAATAAGCAGAAGGATTTACCTTGGTTAGAATTCCAAGGGTTCAAATTAATAAGAATTCCCATTTGGGCGAAATCAAAGATTCAAATGACTTTATCCATCATCGTAGCCAAAGCAGAAAATAATGTCATCGGAAAGGACAATGATCTTGTCTGGTATTTACCGGCCGATCTTAAATATTTCAAACAAACAACATCGGGTCATTATGTGATCATGGGCAGAAAGACCTTTGAATCATTTGGCAAGCCACTGCCCAACCGCACGCATATTATCATTACCAGGAATAAGGAATTTAAATACCCGGGAGTTCATGTTGTCCATAGTCTGGATGAGGCCATTGAAATGGCGAAACAGAGTAGGGAGGAAGAGGTATTTGTATTAGGAGGTGCAGAGATCTATCGCCAAAGTATGGATAAAGTTGATCGACTGTACGTTACTGAAGTCAAGGCCATTTTTGAAGGGGATACATTTTTTCCTGAGATTGACCAAAGTCAGTGGAAAGAAGTTAGCCGGCAGTCGTTTGAAGCGGATGAAAAAAATAAATATCCTTATGCTTTTGTTGTGTACGAGCGAAAATAGGGATTACTTTTTTACCTAAAAAGGGACTTACAGTAGGTGATGAATAATATGTGTGTGTTGTGAAAGGGGCAGCAATTTTTTTATTAGGGTTCTTTATTTTTCAAATAGATGGAATTGCACAGCAGAGAAGCAATCTTTTTGCCAATCAAAATTATCATCCGCATACATTAATAGTCAAATTAAAAGAATCTCCCGTCAATCTTCGTTCTGCCGGATCACCTATCCAAAAAATTCAAAGTGAGCTAAATATCAGGGAAATTCAGCCTGTTATTAACCCTTCCTCAAGAGCCAGGACGGCACCTACACAAACTGGGATTGAAAGGATTTTCCGGATAGAATTGAACGAATCTGAAAATCTATTTGAATCGATCAAAAAGCTTCAGCAATTAGAAATTGTAGAATATGCAGAGCCATTGTATCAAAATGAACTTTTGGATATCCCCAACGATCCGGAAGCAAACCCTAGCTCAGGAAGGCAATATCATCTCACAAATATTGAGGCCTATGATGCATGGACAGTTGAAAAAGGAGATACAAGCGTCGTTATCGGGATTGTGGATACAGGGGTAGATGTAGATCACGCAGATTTACTTCCCAACATCGCAGTCAATCATGATGATCCGGAAAATGGTGTCGACGATGACCATGATGGTTATGTTGATAATTACCTCGGTTGGGACATAGCCGACAAAGATGGTGATCCAAATACGGACGGAAATGGTCATGGAAATATTGTTACAGGAATCAGCTCTGCAAAAACCAATAATGGAATCGGACTTTCAGGTGTTGGTTTTCAATCGCGGTTTATGCCCATTAAAGTCCTTGAAAATGAATCGGGTAAATTGAAGAATGAATATTTGGGAATGCTTTATGCAGCCGAACAAGGTTGTCAGGTGATCAACCTAAGCTGGGGAGGCGCGTGGAGTTATTCGGCATTTGCCCAGGACATGGTCAACTATGTTGTGTTGGAAAAAGATGCTGTTGTAATCGCAGCAGCCGGAAATACATCGGAAGAAATTGACTTTTACCCCGCTTCTTTTGATAATGTGCTCTCCGTTTCAGCCACGGACGGATCGGATAATTTTACTACCTGGGCAACATATAGCTATCACGTAGATCTGGTTGCACCAGGGCATTCGGTTTTTTCTGCCAATAAAAATGGTGGGTATGGAAATGGCGGAAACGGCACATCATATTCTGCTCCAATGGTGGCCGGAGCTGCAGCTCTTGTAAGAAGTAAATATCCCAATCTGGATGCAAGACAGGTCATGCAGCAGCTACGAGTAACGGCGGATGATATTTCTGATATAGGTTCTAATGATGAATATTTTGGCAGAATCGGTAGAGGTAGATTGAATGTTGCAAAGGCGCTCACCCAAACCAATATACCGTCATTGAGAATTTCAGAATTGAACTATTCCGGCACTTTTGGGAAACATATTTTTCCGGGAGACACTATTTTTATTAATCCAACAATTGTCAATTATTTAACAGCTGCAAATAGCCTGAATGTTACTTTTTCAGCAGCAGATGAAAATACCAGTTCTCAGCCCCTGTCACTCGAAAGAGGTAGACTTGACACCTATGAATATGCCGGATTGGAAGAAGGCTGGCAGATCGTGATTGATGAAAATCTGGAGCCTTACACCCGATTACTTTTCCGGACTGATTTTCAGGCAAATAATTATTCAGATGTAGAGTTTTTCCAGCTGCGGACCACCCCGTGGTTTTTTGATGTGGTGGTGAATGATTTGTCGCTGACGGTAGCCAGCGATGGAGATCTGGGCTATGATCGTGATTCTTTACAATGGGGAAGTGGTTTTTGGTCAGGCAGTAATAAACTAGCTGATCAATTAGGAATTATTATTTCCAGCCATGATGATTATCTGGTCAATAATGTTGTGAACGATTATGATAAGAGCACAAGGGATCATGATTTTCAAACGGATGAATATACCAGATTATACAATAATTCAACAGCCTCAATGGATGCTCGTTCGTCATTTTCTGAGGCCGAAATTCCCTCCAAACGTGGATTAAAAGTTGAACAGAAAATATTGGGTTGGGATGAAGATCCGGAGAACAATTTTGTCATTTTGGAATATCGTCTAACCAATACAACGGATTCAATCCTTCATGACTTAAATTTTTCCCTTTTTGCAGATTGGGATATTCAGAATAGAAATACGAATAGACTGGTTTATAACCCGCAAACAGGTGTTTCATATGCTTTCGATCCGAATGAAAGCAATTTATTTACGGGATTGACACTTTTGACAGAAGGTGATACTTCATTTTACGCCATTGACAAATCGGACGCAAACGGGCATTCGACTGATTTCATAAATCTTTTTACTGATTCATTGAAAGGAGCTTACTCTCAAAGTGATTTTGTTAAAATTACAGCTGGCAATCTATCCGGTGGGAACGATGTCGCAGCAGTTCATGGCCTGCGTAACATCGATCTGAATGTTGGAGAAAGCAAGAAAATTGCTTTTGTTATGATGGCTGGGGGAAATATTGAAATGCTATCGGATCTATTGGATGAAGCCAGAAATTTATATCAAAATTACCTATCCCATCCCCCTTTTACGACTACTTTTTACGCATGTCCTGGAGATTTGGCAACCATCCAATTTGAGGACAATAATTCATTTGAGATTTACGCCGATCCGGAAATAACCCAATTGTTGGATTCAGGTCAGGTATTTAAAACTCCCACACTCTGGTCGGATACGTTATTTTATACTGTTTTGATCGAAGGTGGGATCCGGCAGGATGTGCGTTCGTGCAAAGTGAAAATCCGCGATCCAAAAGCTGATTTCGAGACCTACACAGATACGTTGCTTATCTCCTCCGAAAGTTTGGACACCATCACTTTTGTTAATACCAGCAATGACGTTTTTTATAGCAACTGGAGTTTTGGAAATGGGATATTCAGCACGGTAAAAAGCCCTACAGTACAGTATTCTGATGAAGGAGTTTATGCTGTCCGGTTGGTCATTGAAAATGACATTGGATGCAGGGATACGGTTGTGAAATCATTGGTAGTGGAAGAAAGAATTTTCAAGCCAATTATCGAGGGTCAATTAATTTGTAAGGGTCAATCTATTATCCTGGAGGCGTCCAATACCGATTCGATCAATGTTTATGACTCAAAAAGCCTAGATGATTTATTGTTTTCTGGGTCTTCTTTCCAATCTCAAACCTTATCAGAAACAACAAGTTTCTGGGTGACAAATGTCGAAGGGCCAGAAAGCTTGCCGGTTGAGACTATGATACAGGTGTCACATCCACAATTGAATTTTTCTTATGAGTTAGACACCCTCGATCTGACAGCAAAATACCTTTTAAAGATCGAAAGCCAAGCAGACTTTGCTGAAAATCTTATTTGGAATATTGCGGGTGATGAATTCACAGATGAGATAGTAATATTTGACTATACAGGTTTGAATGAATTTGAGATTCAATTGATAGGCGAAGATTCCATTGGTTGCGTGGACAAAATTTCCGAAATGATTATACCACAACCAGGCATCGCACCCATTCTTGAGGATCAAATTATTTGTATCAATGAATCTGTTCAGATTTCCCCGATGGAAGGCGGGATTTTTTATTTTTATTCGGATACCGAACTGACGGATTTGATTCATAAAGGGACGACATTCTCTTCCGGGCCTATCAGGTCTGACACCTCTTTTTATGTTACGAATGTTGATCATTTTCTGGATGGAACGCCTGTAACCGTAGCTGTTGAATTAAAACCTTTGAGAGCTATCATCCGGTTAACGCCCGAAGAAATTAACCTTGCGACCGACAGTTTATTGTTAATTGAAGATATAAGCGAGGGATCGACATTTAGCTATTGGTTGTTTCCAACCGGTGGAATTGATGGACGAAAGAATTTCGAACTGGAAATCACCGAGCCAGGTGATTATGATTTTACCCTTATTGCAGAGAGTGGTGAAAACTGCATCGATACCGCAAGAGCAACAGTTGCGGCTTTTTTCGTGACAGGAGGAGAAGAAAAGTTGTCGTCGGTATTAGTTTATCCAAATCCTGTACAGAACGTCCTATACATCCAATCAGGGGACTTTTATTACAACAAAATTGAATTGTTGGATTACACATCAAAAAAGGTCTTAAAAAGTTTTGACCGCAAAGAGTTTTCCGCCTATTTAGAGATAAATATTTCTGATCTTTCAAATGGAATTTATTTATTAAGATTGCAGGGAAAAGAGCAGAGTCTTATTTCAAAAATTATTGTCAGGCACTAATCTATGATGAATTTTTACGCGGAAATCCTCACCATTGGAGACGAAATACTTTTTGGTCAAACCCTTGACACAAATTCCCATTTTATATGTGATAGGCTGACCGAAATAGGGGTGAGGGTATTGAGAAAGACAACCGTGGGAGATACAGAAGCAGACATTCTAAGTGCCATAAAAGACGCCAATGATCGTGCAGACATCATTATCATTACAGGAGGATTAGGACCCACCAATGATGACCTGACCAAACCTTGCCTGGCGAAATATTTTGACTGCCCGATCGAGATCAATGAAAAGGCTTTGCAGGAAGTTTCTGCTTATTTCGAGAGAAGAGGACGTGAATTTACGGAACTAAACCGGCGACAAGCCGAATTGCCTACAGCCTGTGAAATGTTGAGCAATCCGGTTGGTACGGCACCCGGGATGTGGTTTGAAAAGGAGGGAAAAGTTCTTGCTTCCCTGCCAGGTGTGCCGCATGAGATGAAATATCTGATCGAAAATGAAGTCCTTGATAGGATCAAAGATCGGTTTGAGCTTCCAATTATCTACCATAAAATAATCCGAACCTGCGGAATTGGCGAATCCTACCTGGCGGATAAGATCAGGGATTGGGAGGATGCCCTTCCCGGACACTTCAAACTGGCATATTTACCGACTTTGGGAGAGGTGAAACTTCGACTGACCGCAACGGGGACTAGCCTGAAAAAGCTGAAGCTTGAAGGGAACTTATTGATGACAGAGTTATCGCAGATCGCGGGGAAATACATTTATGGTTACGACGATGAATCACTGGAATCGGTGGTGGGAGAGTTGTTAGTCAAAAAAGATTTAACCATTGCTACAGCAGAAAGTTGCACAGGAGGTCATCTGGCGCATTCCTTTACCAGTGTACCGGGTAGTTCCAGATATTTCAGGGGATCGGTGATTGCCTATCATAATGATATTAAGAAAGAGCAATTGGATGTTCCGGCAGAAATACTGGAAAAACATGGAGCTGTCAGCGAAGAAACTGTAACCCTGATGGCAGAAAATGTCCGTCAAAAATTAGGCGCCGATATAGGTGTTGCAACAAGTGGTATCGCTGGTCCTGAGGGTGGAACAAAGGAGAAACCTGTGGGGTTGGTATGGATTGCCTATTCTGATAAAAATGGAACAGAGGCAAAAAAAATCCTTTTTTTAAAAGACAGGATGTTTAACATCCAATATGGTTCAAAAGCTGTTTTGACCAATCTTTTCAGAAAGCTTACGAAAAAAGATTAGGTACAAATTGACTGTTAGGATAGAAATATTAGGAGTCTGAAATCTGTTTTTCATTTAGAATGCAAAATTCAGCTTAAAGCACTAACTTCGCAGACGTTCGTTATATCTTTAATTTAGATAAAGATCTCATGGCACGATTAGAAATTGTACTTCCCAAAATGGGTGAAAGCGTAATGGAAGCAACCATCAATACCTGGTTGAAAAAGGTCGGAGAACATATAGATGAAGAAGAGCCCCTTTTGGAAGTTTCTACAGATAAGGTTGATACGGAAGTCCCTTCATCGCACTCAGGGGTGATCGAAGAGATCCTGGTTCATGAAGGTGAAGTGGCACAAGTCGGGGCTCCAATAGCGATTATCAATGCAGAGGGTGTAGCTATTGAGAAGGTTGAAGAGAAAAAAGAAGAGGTTAAGCAGGAAAGTAAAGCGTCTGCCAGGAAGGAAAAAATTGAGGTGGAGTCCCCGTCCGGAAATGGAAAGTATTCAAATGGTGTGCATGAGGAAAGTAAGAAGAAGACCAAATCCGATCGCTTTTATTCTCCATTGGTAAAAAATATCGCCAAAGAAGAGAATATTTCTTTTGAGGAGCTTGATTCCATTAGGGGAACAGGTAAAGATGAAAGAGTGACCAAGCAGGATATTCTCAATTATCTGGATGAAAGGAAAACTTTTAAACCCTCAGTTTCAACTGCCGTCGCAACCGAAAAGCAGACAATCACCAAACCAAAAGTTGAAGTTTCCATTGGAGCAGAAGATGAGATCATCGAGATGGATCGCATGCGAAGGATCATCGCTGAGAGAATGATAGAATCGCGCCGGATTTCAGCTCATGTTCAGTCATTTATCGAAGCCGATGTTACTCCAATCGTAAAGTGGAGAGAGAAAAACAAGGATGCCTTTGAAAGAGCTACGGGAGAAAAGCTCACCTATACCCCCATTTTTCTGGGTGCTATTGTCCGGGCGATCAAGGACTTTCCCATGATCAACATTTCTGTTGATGGGACAAAGATCATTAAGCACAAGAATATTAATATCGGAATGGCAGTAGCCCTACCGACTGGCAACCTGATCGTGCCCGTCATCAGACATGCCGATCAACTCAACCTGGTAGGCCTGGCCAGAAAAGTAAACGACCTGGCCAACAGGGCGAGGAAAAATGAACTAAGCCCGGATGAAGTGACAGGTGGAACCTACACCGTTACAAATGTTGGTAGTTTCGGAAGTGTAATGGGCACGCCCATCATTTTACAGCCCCAGGTCGCCATCATGGCCATCGGTGCCATTGTAAAAAAACCGGCAGTGATTGAACTGGAAGACGGAGATATGATTGGCATCCGCCACAAAATGTTCCTATCCCACAGCTACGACCACCGAGTCATCGATGGCATGCTGGGAAGCATGTTTGCGAAGAGGGTGACGGAGTATTTGGAGGGATTTGATATGGAGACGAAGTTTTAACAGGAAATTGTAAATGAATTTCTTTCCTGGTCTTCTATGCTTCTAAAGTAATATCAGGTCAATCTACTTTTATCTTTACTGGTTTACCTTTGATTTTTCGTCCGTCAATGAAATAGACAGGGGAGTTTATTTTTAACCTGCTTCTTCGAACGGGTTGTAACTTGTAGGTTCTTGATTCCCTTACGATCATTTCTCCGTCTTCAATGGTTACCGAAGAGCTTTCGGTTGGTCCGCCGATTATTTCAAAGCCATTAAATTCCGGTAAGTCCATCGAGTCGCTTTTAGCATTTAATTCAAAAGTGACTTCTATGATTTCGTCAAGCTTGTATTTCTTTTTATCCGTGGTCACTTTAGCTTCCTGTCCAAAGATTGAAAAGCTTGAAAAGATCAACAAAATTGTCAGGGTTAGGGTTTTCATAGTTGGTTTTATTAATGTTTGTTCGCAAATATTTTGGACAAACTATAGTGGACTTTAGACAGTGAAAAGCTTCCTGGCTGGCATGTATTTAGATGTTGGGGATAAGTTTTATTTGTTTTTCAGACTTTTTAGGTATTCGTCCGGAGCCAAAACCGGTATGTCAGATTCTTTAAAATCTTTCCCGTTTCTGGTAATCAGAATGTTACTATCCTCTTTTACCGCACAGAAATACTGAAGGGAATCTTCGAAGTTTGCAAATTTTGAAGATAATCCTTTGTCTATGATTTTATCTGTCAGATCAGATGTTTCTGCAATTACCTTAAACTTCCTTATTTTTTCTTTAACCACCTCCTTGTCCTCAAATCTTGAAAGCCAGTAATATACATTTGAATAGGTTAGTGCAGAAACAATCAATTGTATTTTTCCTTTGTCTGCAAGAGTTGCTATCTGAGCGGCGGAATTATAAAAAGGTTCTCGTTCACCTAACAGATCGATAACAATATTGGTATCAAGAAATAGTTTGAATTTCATTTATACTTCTCTGATAAATAGTCACCATAGGCCTTTTTATAATCGTAGTCAGCCGGAATTTTAACTCCTGTCTTTAAACTCTTGACAAATGGAGAAATCTCTATACCTTCATCGGAACGAGTTTTTTCATTCTCTATCAGTGTTTTTAGATAAGCCTCAATCATCCTGGAAAGGCTTCTTTTATGTGATGCCGCATATTTCTTTGCCTTTTCAATAACAACCTTATCCAATTTTAATGTCAGTTTAGCATCCATGATCATCTTATTTAATTGTACGTACAAAAATATAATATTTGTCCGTATAAATCAACTCGAAATGGTGTTGAAATTGTTTGGAATGACAGATGATTTGTAAAACCAGGAATTCTCTTTTCTCCTGATGTTTAAGCGAGTCTGCAACGGTGACCCCGCGATATTTTGCACTTTTTAAAAATTCTATTGCAGTAGGTGGAATACATCGCTAATTTCAGAGAGTTGGAAATAATTGACAAAGAGTAGTATTTAAAGACTGCGCAGGGTCACTTGCGAAGACCCAGCTGAGATGTAATTAATCATAAAACATTTTGCAATACCCATTGACATTAATTAATCTATATGTTTTTTATTTTTAAACTAAAATTTGATTGTTTAATCTTTACTGAGAAAACACAATGATCGTTCACAATAAGATTCATTGGCGGCTCATTTTAAAATTCAGCTTAGCAAATATATTATTTAGCTTGGCTGTAACTTTGCTGGCTGTCATCCTGCATTTCACATTTAAAATGGATTCATGGCAGATTCCAATGGCTATTATTGCTACACTGGGTACAGCTCTAGCCATTATACTAGGTTTTAGGAATGGATCTGCATATGAGCGCTGGTGGGAGGCCCGCAAGGTTTGGGGTGGTATAGTGAATGACAGTCGTACCTACGCTCGACAGGTGTTGTCCATGGTGAATTTAGATCATGCTACCGACGATAAATCCCTCAATGTAAATGAAATTCAAAGTGATATTCTCAATACCCACATTAGCTTTATCAATGCTCTCAGGTTGCAGTTGAGGGAAAATTCAAATGTAGATGAATGGGATCAAAAAGTGTTCAATAACCTAAATGAGGAAACATTAAGAATTATTCAGGAAAAATCTAATAAAGCAACCCAATTGCTGATACAACAGGGTAAAAAGCTAGAAGATTGTTTAAATGCAGGGCTTATTAATGATTTTCAGCACATGAATATGGATAACACACTCACTCGTTTTTCAGAATTGCAGGGTAAATCTGAAAGGATAAAGAATACGCCATTTCCTAAGGCGTACGAATTATTCAACCGGATACTTCTTGATTTATTCATAATTTTTCTTCCATTCTCCCTTTTGCCAATTTTTAAAGACATGAATGGTTGGTGGCCTGTATTTCCGGTAACCGTTATGATTTCATGGGTATTTTATGGAATCCATAAAATGGGATTGCTAATGGCTAAGCCATTCGAGAATTTCAGGTGGGACGTCCCTCTTGATGCAATTTGTAATACCATTGAAATAGATTTATTGGAGGCAGCTGAAGCTAATGAAATTCCTGATAAACTTCTTCCAACGGATGATGGGGTTTTAATGTGATTGACCCGTTTCTACCCCTGAAGTATAATCCAACAGTTTGTCAATTTTTATGCGAGGGTTGATACGGCGACTCAGCGATAATTCAATAAAAGTTGTGTTTTAAGGGCACTCACCATCACATGCGAAGACTCTACTAAAACACAAGCTAGTTTCTTTTGTACAGATTTTTCAAAAATCTATATGCAAAGCAAAAGTAAAAGTCTTGTCAAAGAGAGGTCTGTAACAGTGAATCCGTGACGTTTTTAGCTAATACTGTGCTTTCGCGCTTTTTGGCTAATTATTTTGTAATCGTCTCTTTCTACCAATTAGAAGATAAAGAATTGAACCCAAAATGGGAGTGAAAATTCCTACAATTGCCTATGTTATTTTATTATTATTCTTAAAATCATTTTTCAAGATGCTGATCAAGCAGGCAATTGATAAAATTATTGCAGACAAAGAAATTATTTGCCATACTATCAATCCTGTCTTAGGTGTCAATAATTCCATATCATTTATTTATTCTTACTGATGATTTAAATTCTTTCATTTAATAATGTATTGTGGTTTATTGCACGAAGCCTAACGTTTGATGATATGGTGTCGTGCGGGATTACGAAGCGATTTCCTATCAGTTTACACCGACCCTTTTTACGACCTACAAACGCTCAGAAACCGCTGAAACCCGCATGCACTATACCATGTGTGTGCGCCTTGAATGGTGAATATAGCTCCAAAAGAGGAGTGTTCCAAAGGGTGAAAGTCCCGTAAGCGGGGGAGTCGTTACCCCAAGCCAAGCAAGTGGCAAGGTTGCTAACCGTAAGGTTATGACTGAAGTAAGCCAGACTGCAGTATCTGTACTGACGAACAGAAACTAGATACAGAGGCTATTAGGCCGGATGAGGTACCACATGCTGCCGAAGTCCAAAGCCCCAATTTCGATTGGGGACGGTGCCGAAATAGTAGATCTAGCAGGGATAGATACAAGGATATTCACCTTACCGAGGGAGGTCTTCCGATGTCGGGTACATGGGAAGAAGTCAGCAGAGGTCATAGTAGCTACTGGCAACAAGCCCTGATAAGCCGGGGAAGCCTTACAAGGTAGCGAAGGACTGAACATCATGTGAAGTGAAAATTCGATAGGGAGCCTTTGCGTAGCCCTATCCTAAAAGTAGCGGAAAGGAATAGCTGGTGTAAAGAGCGGCTATTCTATGCATGATGAACCGCCCAGTACGAGAACCGTACGCTGGGTGGTGTGAGAGCCTCAACCTGAGCCAAACGGCTTAGGTCGGGCTACTCGATTGAGCAAAGTTCTTTTATTATTTACGATATAAGATTAAATAAAGGCCGTATGCTTGAGAATATGTTCCAGTCTCATATGTAAGTTTGAGTCCAATATCAATTTTTTCCTTTGGAAAGGTACTAATCAAATTTTGTGATTGTATGGGATTTCCATTTGTGTCATCTGAAATGATAAAACTGTTCTCAATAACTGTATCATTTGTAATGTCAAATAATTCAACTTTCAGTTGAGAACTCACATCAGGCGCACCACAACAGCCAGAGGTGGTAAGAATATCATAAGCCACAAATACAACAGAATCAATGCTTGAATAATTTCTTAAATCAAAATCTCGTATTCTAACATCAGAATATGAAGGATTATTATCATTTTGGCCTAAAAAACCTGGAATCGCAATCCTAATTTCTTTGTCATAACCACCGTCATCGCCATTACAAATGTATTCTGTGTTTTGTATTTCATCTTCATCAAGGATATTATTGCTATTTATATCTAATCCAGTAGTTATTTTGTATCCACCTGAAGAACAGTTCTCCCCTTTTGGTTCTTTTATTATATCAATAAGTGAATTATTACCATCCATACCATCTTCATTACAGCTCAATAAAACTGCGCAAACAAAAATTGTAATTATTTTTCTAATCATTTTGTAAACTATTTTTGGTTAATGTTAAATAAACAGTTTATCTAATGGTTAAATTGGAAATACATGTTATCTCATTAAACCATGCTAGGATAATGTTGCTTAACTTCTATATATACAGCGTTATTCCCTTTATTCGTTTATTCCGGTAAGTTATTGTTTTTTCATAAAACCCGGAAATTTCTTTCCTCTCCAAATTTTTCCGTGATTTTAAATCGTTGTTCAATGAGAAGTTCCCTGAGAAAACAAAAAAAAACCTGATGAATCTCTTCACCAGGGCCTATTATGTTTTGAATTTTAATCTTCTTACTTATTGATCAAATCCACGCTTCTCTTAATGAATTCCGTCAGCTTCGCACCCTTCAGCATATTCTGCGAAAGCAACGCCAGTTCATAGGCTTGCTGTGCAAGTTCTTTTTGCTTTTTCTCGTCCTTTTCTTTCAGAATGCCCGAGATCAACTGGTGGTTTCCATTCACGGCAATATTCAAACTTAATGGCATCGATCCCATCATCATCATGGGGCCTCCACCCATTTTCTGCATATCGTTCATCCTTCGCATGAATTCATTTTGGGTGATCGTCACGGGAAGATCATCTGTCGAAAGGGGCTCAACGGCAACGGTATGAGCTTTATCACTAATTACTTCTTCAAACAGTTTCTTGACTTTATCTTCATCATCCTTGCTCAGTACGCTTTCCTTTTTCTCATCTTTTTCAACCAGCTTGTCAAGGATATCAGCATCCACACGTTTCCATGCTGTTTTTTCCAGCTTCATTTCAATGGTATTGATGAAGTGGTTGTCGAGCGGGCCATCCAGCTTTAAGATATCAAAACCTCGCTTTTTCGCATTCTGGATGTACGAATCCTGCGCTTCGGGATCGGAAGAATACAAATGGACAACCGAATCGTTTTTGTCAGTCTGATTGGTTTTAACATGCTCTTTGTATTCATCAAACGTGAAGAATTTTCCGTCTACATTTTCCAGTAAAGCAAAATCCTTCGCCTTTTCATAAAATTTCTCTTCGCTGATGATTCCGTACTTCACGAAAACATTCAGGCTTTCCCACTTGGATTCAAATGATTTTCTGTCTTTTTTGAATAACTCCTGCAGCTTATCGGCAACCTTCTTGGTAATGTGTGAATTGATTTTCTTCACATTGCTATCTGCCTGAAGGAAGCTTCTCGATACGTTCAATGGAATGTCCGGCGAGTCGATCACCCCATGCAATAACTGCAGGAATTCCGGAACAATGTCCTTCACCTCATCCGTAATAAATACCTGGCGTGAATAAAGCTGTATCTTATTTTTCTGTACTTCGAAATCATTTTTGATTTTCGGGAAGTACAAAACACCCGTCAGGTTGAAAGGATAATCTACATTCAGGTGGATCCAGAACAATGGTTCTTCCGAGAACGGATACAATTCCTTATAAAAATTCAGGTAATCTTCATCCTTAAGGTCCGTCGGAGTTTTGGCCCAGAGCGGCTGGGTGTTGTTGATGACATTCGGTACTTTAACTTTTTTCTCCTTCTTGTCCTTCGAATCTTTATCCGATTCCTTGTCATCTGCGATGGTTTCTTCTTTTTCGCCAAAAATGATCGGCACAGGAAGGAACTTGCAATACTTTTCAAGGATTTGGGTTATTCTGTAGTCTTCCAGAAACTCTTCATTGTCTTGGTCTATATGAAGGATAACTTCTGTTCCCCGTTCTTTTTTCTTCGCTGGGCCGATTTCAAACTCCGTACTTCCATCACATTCCCATCGGGCAGCTTCAGCGCCTTCCTGGTAAGAGAGCGTGTTGATCTCTACTTTTTTGGAAACCATGAATGCACTGTAAAAGCCCAATCCGAACATCCCGATGATCTGGCTTTTATCGGCTTTTTCCTTGTATTTTTCAACAAACTCCGTTGCGCCTGAAAATGCAATCTGGTTGATGTATTTCTTGATCTCTTCTGCGGTCATTCCAATACCATAGTCCTTGATGCTGATGGTTTTGGCTTTTTTATTGACGCTTACTTCTACCTTCAGTTCCCCCAGGTCACCGCTGTATTCCCCGATGGATGATAATCTCTGGATCTTTTGCGTGGCATCCACGGCATTGGAGACCAATTCTCTCAAAAAGATCTCGTGATCTGAATAGAGAAATTTTTTGATGATGGGAAATATATTCTCGGTATGTATCGAAATTGTACCTTTCTCTTGCATAGCTCTTTAAAAATTTTTTAGACTGACAATGGATTATCAAACTCCATTCCACGGGTTGATTATTTAAAATGAGAGGAAATTTTGGCAGAATTGTGTCATAGTTGTCAGGGAATGGCATTTCAGACTGACAGGAAAGCCAATAAGAATGACCGGTTTATTCCCATTATTAAGTAATTTCATAAATGAAAATGTGAATAAAATTAAAATCAAAAGAAAACGACAGTAATCCAATCTTGTGAAATGGCAGTTTCATTCTGAACGGATTATTTTGTTTATCAATTTTAACCTGCAAAAAACACCGATATTCTCCGTCAGTATTCTAAGACTTAAGCAATAAAAATATTACAATTTTTATGCTGCGAACCCATATGTATCCACATAAGGAGTAC
>CAJXNP010000018.1 GCA_913057175.1 uncultured Cytophagales bacterium | reverse complement strand
CTGGGGCCGCTCAAACGGCTTCTTTATAAAATATTGACTATCAATTAGTTATATCTTAGCTTGACGGCTATGCCCTTTACCCCCTCACGACTTATCCAGCCCTAATTGAAGCTTACCTGAAACGTATTCGATTTCTTCATCTGTGAGTTTTGAAGAGCGCTTTTTGATGGAGGTATTTACCTTAGCCAGATCTTCGTAGTGGAAGGCCTCAAAACCGTATTCCTCTGTTTTGAGCACATAATCATAAGGGCCTCTAGGAGAGACAAGTTTGACAAAAATTGGTGCCGTCTCGACTACAAGGAACAACAACATGACAAACCAGTTGGCAATGTTGATGGCCACACTTTTCACCGTCAAACGATCCAGGGCCTCCAGACGGGAAGCAAGCCCAGTTAGCTGGCTTTCTTCCATGGCAGCCAATTCAGCCTTTTCGCGGCCATTCCATTCAGCCAAAGCCTGTTCTTTTTCTTTGATCAGTGGTGTATTGGTCGCAATCAGTTCCGCCAGTTCTGCTTCTACCCGGTCTGCATCTGCCTTTTTGATGCGGTAAATAGGTCCGGCATTCCGTTTCATGGTCCCACCGGTTCCGTCTGCCTCCTCCCGGGCAATCCGACGAAGATCATTCCGGCTTTGGGTTTTCATTGCGATTTCATCCTTTAGCGTCTGGATCTCGGCGCTTAGTCTGTTGCGGGTTTCCTGGAAGCGCTCTTTTACCACCAACTCTTTTGCTGCCATGTCTTCCTGGATCATAGCCGTTATTTCACTGTTGATTTCCTTTTCAAAGATTTTTAATTCTAGTGGCCGGGCAATGACAATGGAGATCACTAAAGCCAAAATAAGCCTTGGAACTGCCTGAAGAAATTCTTTTGCCGGTTGTCCATTCTTCCGCATGCTCGAAACGATGAAACGGTCCAGATTGAAAATCATCAACCCCCACACCAAACCAAAGAAAATAGCCAGCCAGTAGTTGTCAAAAACGGTGTACAATGCATAGCCACCAGCAAGTGCAGCAAACAGGCCTGTGAAGAAAATGGTGGCCCCAATTCCAACATATTTACTTGATTCAGAAGGGCAGTTATTTAAGATCGTTCGATTGGCTCCGGAGCATAACCAGAAAAAAGTTTTCAACCTGTTCATGAAAACATGAACGACACGTTCACTGCAATGTTGTTTAACTTCCTGTGAATGGGGAAATTAGCAGGTTGGACGGTAGTCGGACCGTTTCAATTTCCATTATAATATTGCCCAAAAGGTACCAACAGGGATATTCACATTAGGACATGCTAATCATTTTATTTTTACCTAAGCAATTCCCAATAGTAACCTTCCAAGTGTTCAAAACTCCAGGAGGGTTCGGTAAAAAGGATATTTCCGGGGTATTCCGGATTCAAAAGCAACATACCTGGCAATGGGAAACTTATATTTTGAATCTGTTGAATTGTTTCAAAGTTCGTTTGGTATGAATGCTGAAAAAATAAGGATCGATGTTCCCAATTACACAAACACAGAGCCCGTTATCCAAATCAGTGAAGTAATGATCTTTAATTCGGAGAATAAAGATGAACAAAGTCCTATTACAACAAAAAATACACAACATTTACTTAAACACCCCTACCACCTTATTCGCATAGGAATGAATGACCCGACCAGGAATTAAGGCCGGTATGGTTGCAATCGCAAGAAAGATACCCGCACTCACCAGGGGTATCTCCGGAACGCTTGCCACTACCTCACCGAAGGTACAGAGTGTAAGGATTAGCACCGTGGAAAACGGAAGAGAAAATGCCAACACGTTAATCGCAAAGTCGAGGTCGAAAGTTTTACCTTTGCCCTTCCTTGCTAATTTATTCTCCAATCCATCTATGGCCGACATGTGAGCATAGGGCCAAAAACTACAGGCACTTTGAGGAAATATGATTATGAGCATGATGGTTGGAACATCGCTAACGGGGATAAGCATGAGCAGAAAACCACTTATCAGAAAGGCGATACCCGAGCGAAAAAACAGGAAAGAAATGATCGTTCTGACCTGTCTCCAATTGAGCTTGATGGATATCCCAATGAATAAAAGAACCAATGGAGTCATGATCAAACTCACCCGGTCAACGCTGTCACGAGCAAAAGCAGGTAGGGAATGATAGTTCAAACCCATCATCAAAATGATAATAGCCGATATGATCATCAAATTGACCGGTTCTCTAATCAAGGTAATCATCAGACTTTTTATTTTCGCTGATTTCTTCTGTCCTTTAATTTCATTTCGGTTCACATACCAGTTCATGGCTATGGAATACATGATGATCAGGACGAAAACCTTGTTGCCTACGTCTGCCAGGGCAGCCATAGCTAATGTTCCGTCCCCGAAATATTCAAGGATAAAAGGAAAGCATGAAAGTCCCGGAGCCAGTGAGGGAACCAGCATGATAAGTGTTCTGTATTGCTCTTCATTTACTCCAAAAATATTTTTAAGTGGCAGCTTGATCATCAACTCATACATCAACAGGTTAAAACCAAGGGCCATTAATGGAATGACCACCATCTCCCAGGTGAATTGGATTTTCAGCAAAGCGATGAAGATTGTTACCGGCAAAGCCAGGCTTAAAATGATGGTTTTGATACCGTCCTTCTGATCTTTTGTTTTGATTTTTCCCCGCAAAAGGTATCCAGCAACAATGATCAGCAATAAAGATATCGATATGGAGACGGCTGAGTTCATATCTTGTTTTGGATCTATAAGTTTTATAGTGTCATCCTGAACCCGATTCAGGATCGTTAAAAGATCAAGAGGTCTTGAATTGGGTTCAGGATGACTTTACTTTGTTTAGCTAACTATCTCATTCAGGCTCTTCACGAACAGCTTCACTTCATCCATTTTACCCATGCTCACCCGTGCATAAGGCTTTTCGAATATCTCAAATCCCCGTATTCCCACTCCCTTTTCATACATCTTGGACAGAAACTCCTCAGTTGTCATTTGTATCGGAAAGAGAATAAAGTTCGTGCAGGAAGGAATCGGGCTCATTCCAGATTTTTGTAGCTCTTCAAAGACATATTCCCTGTTTTCTTTGTTGTGCGTACGGGTAAAATCCTGGAACTCTGTATCCTGTAAACTGGCAATGGCTGCTTCCAGCGTCGTGACGCACAATCCCATTTCCGTTCTCACCATGTTTTTCAATTCCTCAATTCTTTCCGGTTGAGCAACCATGTAACCCATTCTCAGTCCGGCCAAACCATGTATCTTGGAGAAAGTTCGACAGACAACCACATCGTAACCTTCCTTCACCAATCCAATGGTAGTTTGTGAACCGGGATCATCCAGCAAATCCAGGTAAGCCTCATCAAGAAATACCGGTACGGTGGAAGAAACCCTTTTACAGAAAGATTTTATCTTTTCAGGGGATGTAAAAGTTCCGGTTGGATTATTGGGATTACAGATATATACCAGCTTCGTTTCATCATCGACTGCCTTTTCCATGGAATCAAGATCGTAAGTATAATCATCGTTCAGCTTAATGTTCTTCCAGGTAGCTCCTAGTTTCGTGGCCGTATTGATGAGCGACATGTACGAAGGGTCGCCTGAAATGACATTACCACCCGACCTCAATTGCATGAATGCCATTTTCTCCAGGATATCCGTTGAACCGGGAGCCAGCATGATATGATCGGCTGGTACTCCTTCTTTTTCTGCCAACATATCCATCATCACCTGGAAACGCGCACTTCTGTAAACATATCGATTACCACTTGATGCACTCTCCGCTATCGCAGCTATGGCTTTCTTAGAAGGCCCCCAGGGATTCTCGTTGGCCAACAACCTGGCTCTCAATCCTTCGAGACCTGGCGGGGCGATATGATGCATTTCGCGAAGGTTGTAATGACCTTTGAAAGGTTTCATACCGAATGCGGGTTTGGTATTGGGTAATACCATTCCGGACATAAGCGCTCCTGTAGCTAACGCTCCCCGTTTCAACCAGGTTCTTCTGCTAATATTTTGTTTGATCATTGCATGGTTCATTTTTCGGACAGAGATAATCTTTTTATAAATTTTATCGGGTAATTAAGACAAGAAACGGACGGCTTAAATTGTTGCCCTTACATCAATTGTTGTAATAAATATTGGCATATAATAGATGATTATCAATAGGAGGGATTGATTATTGGAATATTTTTAAAAACCTGAATGATATAGCGAATTAAGTCAATTTTTCATGGGGAGATCGATCAAAAATTCAAATAATTAAAATTGATTATTTAAGTGTATTTGTAACAATTAAGCTGCTTTACAGGACTTCTGTTACGCAGATTGATTGTTTAAAACAGCGGATGATTTTAAATGGCTTTGAATGCTCGAACCCAGGAATGTTTTAAGGTTCTGTCTGGTGATAATCTCCAGAGGAAAGAGGTCTTCATTTGGAGTCCCCTTCTTAAAGATCAAATAATTGGCCAGGTAGTTGACACCCAGAGCTGCCTGTTTTTTAGGGTTCTGATCGATTAAAAAGTCAATGGTACCCAATTTCAAATGATCGATGTTGCCACTAAGAAGGTCATACCCTACAAGCTTAATATCCTGGCGATTGTGTTTTTTCAAAAAAGAAGCTGTCAGATAGGTCCCCTTTGAAGTAGTAATAAACAGGCCTTTGATATCCGGATCTGACACAAGGGATAGCAAATCTTTCTCAAGAGTGACCTCATCGTGATTACAAAACTCCAGACTCCTGGTCTGAATTCCTTTATTTTCCATCTCTGAGAAATAGTCCATAAATCCCGATTCCTTTTGTGCCAGATGGACCGAATTGTGGAGATCTTCATAAATGTGCAGGATAACAAACGTGCAAGGTGTTTCTGAGATCAGTTCCAGAAGTTCAGCTCCCAATCTGCCACTTTGATAAAAATCCTGACCGATAAAGCACAGTGGAGTAATTTCAGGGATCTTGTTGTTAAAAAACACGTAAGGAACAGAATCATTTTGAAACGATTGGAAGAAATTCAATGCTTCCTGATGAAAAACTGGCGAAGATAAAATGGCATCGGGCTGATCATCCATGGCCATTTTCGCAGACTTTTCAAAAGAGTTCTTATCATACAGATCGAAAAAATACGGGCGAACGTCTACATTATAATGTGACCACTCTTCACGCGCTTCATTGATACCCCAATTGGATTGTTCCCAATATTCATCCAGCGAGGGTTCTGGAATTAGTGTCGCAATGATAAACTTTTTATTTGAACCAAGTGTACGGGCAAGCAGGTTGGGTTTGTATCCGGTTTTGTTGAGCACGGCCATGATCTTCTTCAGCGCCTCGGGAGAAACATTCCCCCGATTGTGAATAACCCTGTCTACGGTACCAACCGACACACCCGCCAATCGGGCGATATCTTTTATTCTTACATTTTTAGATTCCATAATTGAAAAGTGATAGCAGAAAAAATAAACCGAACTACAAACAATAAGCTTTTAGTGTGTAATCTACACAAAGATACTACTTTTTCTGTATCAACTATAAATATACATGTTTGCGCACACAATTGAAATGTGCGCGCAAACAATTTTAAAAAAAGTTTGTTCTTAAGCCAAACATTACATACCTTTAGAATGAAAGGAATTAGTTCCTGCCTCAATAGAATCAGAACCCTCAGCTGTCTGTTTGAATAAGAAATTTATTATCAATTAACCCTTATATATCATGCAAAAACGATTACTATTATTTTCGCTGGTGTTAATGTTGGCACAAGCGTCTGCATTAGCCCAGTCGGTATCCGGTACGGTTACCGCTGCTGAAGATGGAGCTCCCTTACCGGGCGTAACCGTCTTAATTAAAGGTACCACTACTGGTACTTCAAGTGATGTCGATGGGAATTACCTGTTGAATCTGGGAGGGACAGATGTTGAAAACGCTGTTCTGGTCTTTTCTTTTGTTGGTTACAGATCAGAAGAGATCTTAGTCGGCAATAAATCTGTGATCGATGTCCAAATGGCAACTGATGTTTCACAACTGGATGAAGTGGTGGTGACAGCTTTTGGAATCGAGCAAGATAAAAAGTCTCTGGGATACTCAGTTACTGAGCTCGAGGGCAAGGATTTTACTGAATCCAGAACAATTAACCTGGGTAGTGCGCTTGCAGGTAAAGTAGCAGGTGTTAATGTCACTCCCCCTGCTTCAGGAGCTGCTGGCTCTACAAGGGTCTTAATTAGAGGGGGATCTTCTCTAACTGGAAACGACCAACCTTTGTATGTAGTAAATGGTATTCCGATCGATAACTCCAACCTGGGAGCTGCAGGCCTATGGGGTGGTAATGACAACGGTGATGGTTTGTCTTCACTCAATCCGGATGACATAGAAAATCTTTCTGTCTTAAAAGGAGCTACCGCTTCTGCCTTATATGGTTCAAGGGCATCCAATGGTGTAATTTTGATCACAACCAAGTCAGGCAAGGAAGGAAGTCTGCAGGTCACCTTTAACTCTAACTTTACTGTGGATAGGGTAAACGATCTGACAGAATTCCAAAATCAGTATGGCTATGGTCAAAATGGTCTTAAACCAACAACTCAGGAAAGTGCTTTAGCAAACGGACAAAACTCCTGGGGCGCAAGATTAGATGGTAGCAATGTCGTTCAGTTTGATGGCGTGGAAAGACCTTATTCTGATTTGGGCGAAGGTTTAAATGATTTTTACAGAACCGGTCATACATGGACCAATACCTTAGGCCTTTCCGGTGGTACACAGAAAATGAATTACCGGGTTTCATTGTCAGACCTGGACAATAAAGATATCGTACCAAACTCTGGTTATGACAGAAGAATGTTGAACGCCAATCTTGGTGGTGATTTTGGTAAATTAGAAGCAAAGATTACGGTACAATATTCCAGAGAAGACGCTAAAAACAGACCAAGATTATCGGATTCTCCCGGTAACGCCAATGCTACTGTTTTGATGAAAACTCCTGCTGTTTCTTTTGAGTCATTGAAAGGTACAACAGATAAATTGGGAGCCAGAGAAGATGGATATGAACTGATGCACCAGGGCAATACTTTTGCGCAAAACCCCTATTGGGCAGCCTATCAATATGAAAGGATCGATGAAAAAGACAGGATAATGGGAAATGCACAGTTAAAATTTAACATAACTGATTGGTTGTATGTACAGGGCCGCATTGGAACGGATGTAATTTCAGTGGATTTCAGAAATGTTGCCGAACCTTATGGTACTGCCTACAGGCCTCTAGGTCAGATGTATGAAGAAGAAAGAAAAATAAGGGAAGACAATGCTGACTTTTTTGTGGGTGTGATCAAAGATTTTGGTGCATTCGACATAGATGTCCTTTTGGGTGCAAATCGAATGAGAAGATCAAACAAATATACTCAGGTTGGTGGTGTTAACCTGGTTATACCTTTCTTCCACTCTGTCAATAATGTAAACCCAGATAACAGAAACTTTACTTATGATTTTGAAGAATGGGGGATTAATTCAGTCTTTGGATCTGCTAACTTCGCATACAATGATTATTTGTTCCTGAATGTTACGGGAAGAAGAGACCATTTCTCTACTTTGTCAGAAGATGATAATGATATATTCTATCCTTCCGTTGGTTTAAGCTATGTATTATCTGAAATGGTACAATTGCCAACAGTGATTACATTTGCTAAACTGAGAGGTTCCTGGGCCCAGGTTGGAGGAGGAATTCCTGACCCATATCTCTTAAACACTTATTATAACATATTACCGGCAAGTCTCGGGGGAGGAATCAGAGGTAATATAGCCAACACCTCTATTCCAAACAGTACATTAAAGCCTTATGTTACGACAGAGTTTGAGTTTGGGGCTGATTTGCGCTTTTTCAACAACCGGTTAGGAATTGATATTGCCTACTACAACAGGGTAACAGAAGATAATATTCTGGCCACTACCATTTCGAGATCATCTGGTTTTGGAACCACATTGATTAATGTTGGGGAGCTAAGTAACAAAGGTATTGAGTTATTGGTACAGGGAACTCCTGTTGCAACCAGGAATTTCAGTTGGGATGTTTCATTCAACATGGCCAATAACATTAGTGAAGCTATCAGTTTAGGAACCAATGCTGCAGGTGAGCCTATCGAAACGTTGAACTTAGATCAGGCACGTACACTTCAGGAGCAAATCAGACATGAAGTTGGTCAACCTTTGGGCTTGATTGCTGGTTATACACATAAAACCATCAACGGTCAAAAAGTATATGATGCAAACGGCTATCCGGTGAGAAGTGATGAATACGAGATATTGGGAGAGGGACGACAACCGTTTAGCGCTGGTTTAAATAACTCCTTCAAATACAAAAATTTCAACCTCGATGTATTAATTGATATGCGTAGCGGTGGTTCTATGTATTCAGGTACTAATGTGATCGCTTATGCATTTGGTATGCATGAAGAAACCTTGCCCGGACGTGAAAATGGCTTAACTGTAAGCGGGGTTGATGTGGATGGGAATCCTCTTACTGTAGAAATTCCTGCAGAAAACATGGCTGCCTATTACGGTAGGTACAATGACATCACGGAATATTTTGTCTACAATGCCTCATTTGCGAAACTAAGGCAGTTGTCTGTTGGATACACCTTCCCTACTTCTTTGTTGGCAAACACACCTATTAGTAATGCCACTATTTCCTTTGTAGGAAGGAATTTACTACTGCTATGGTCTGATGTACCAAATGTTGACCCAGAATCGACATATACAGCGAATTCAGGTTCTCAGGGATTGGAATACTTTGCACTTCCACCTGTCAGAAGCTATGGTTTCAATTTGTCAGTAACATTTTAATAAAGAAATACCATGTATAGAATTATAAAAAACAGATTACTTATTGTGGTATTGGCCGTTTTCATGTTGCCAATTACCTCATGTGATAACGAAGCTTTGTTGGATTTAAATGATGATCCCAATGCTTCGTCTGATTTGGACTTCGATTTTATATTAGCCTATTCCCAGGGGGCTATGACAAATAATGGCTACGTTCAATCACGCGGAAACATTATCTATAGCTCAACAATGATACAGCAGTTTGCGAGTACTGCAGGCTTTGTTTCAGGAGATAAATATTTCTGGAATGATCAGTATACCAGTGCCGTGTTTCAGGATTACTATCCGAATTTAATCAAAAACGTCACGCATATAGTAGATAATACCAGGGATACTGAGGAAGTAAATCTTTACGCTATGGCCCTTGTTGTCAGAACATATGCTCTACACAGAATCAGTGACTTGTATGGAGATGTGCCTTACAGTGAGGCAGGAAGAGGATTGCTGGGTCAGGAGTATTGGTTTCCAAAATACGACACCCAGCAGGACATTTACACCTCAATTGTAAGCGATTTGAGAGAGGCCAGAGACATCTTAAGTGAAAGTGCGCCCAATCCCGGAGTTCAGGATATTTATTATCAGGGTGACATTGATCAGTGGAAACGCTTTATCAACTCTTTATTAGTCAGGGTTGGAATGCGTATGTCAAATGTTGACGCAAGCTTAGCTCAGAGTGTCGTAGAAGAAGCTGCAAATCATGCATCAGGCACTTTCCAATCTAATGATGATAACACAGTGGTATACCATAATAACGCTGCAGTTAATGGCAATTCTGAGGTGATCATTTCGGATAATTATAAATCCGGAAATGCAAGGCTCAGTAAGACTTTCATTGATTGGATGAAGGATCTTAACGACCCAAGGTTGATGATGGTATCCGGTGGTGTTGGAAACCCTGACGGAGACCCTAATGACTGGAATACCGATCCAGCTGCTCAGGCCGGTATGCCTAATGGATATGATAATGAAACAATAAGACAAGCTGCGGTAGATGAAGGATTGATCGATTCTCCGGATGATTATGTAGACAATAGTATCTTTTCTTTCATCAATCCATTGTTATATGACTTTGAGGACCCCATGTTTTTGCATACTTACTCAGAGGTAGAATTGCTTTTGGCTGAAGCTTTGCTGAAAGGGTGGAATGTTCCAGGTACTCCCGAAGAACACTTCGAGAATGCAGTAGCTGCTGCAATTGACAAATGGACTGCGTATGATGCAAGCCTTGCGGTCGATGCCGGCACAATTGACACCTACATTGCCGGATTAGGCTTTGATGCAGCCAGTGATGAAGACAAGGAAAGACTGATTGGCGAGCAGTATTGGGCTGTTACTTTTTTGGATAATTGTTATGAAGGATATGCAAACTGGAGAAGAACAGGTTACCCTGTGTTAACACCTGTTAACTATCCGGGAAATGAAACTGGCGGCACAATACCAAGAAGGTTGAGATATCCATCTTTTGAATTGAGTGAAAACCCCGATAATTATCAGGCAGCTATTTCCGCTCAAGGACCTGATCAATTTACTACCCGAATGTGGTGGGACGTGGCAAATTAAAATAGATATAGGTAAACCTGAGAATACTTCTAGAAGTATTCTCGGGTTTAAATAAGTTAATAACAAGGATCATAAAAAAAATCTGGCTGTTGAAATGTGGAAAATCGATTAAGGTCTTTCCTGTTTCAACAGCCTTTTTTTTCACATCTGAATTAAAGCACATGATAAATGTCCACGGGCGATTAGTCGTATTGCTACTATTGAATTTCCTTTTCAATTCCTGCATCAAGGCACAAAAGAAACCCATTAACTCAAATGTCCCATTCGAAATCCCATTGAATTACATAGTCTATCAAACAACCGAATCAATGACCATTGATGGAAACGCCAGTGAGCCTGCCTGGCAAAAAGCGGCCTGGTCTGAAGATTTTGGAGATATCGAAGGGTCGGTCAAACCAAAACCAACCTATAGAACACGGTTTAAAGCGCTCTGGAATGAACATTATTTGTACCTGTTTGCAGAATTGGAAGAGCCCCACATCTGGGCAAAACTAACCGAACACGATCAAATTGTTTACCATGATAATGACTTCGAAATATTCATCGACCCGGACGGGGACTCCCAGTTGTACTTTGAAATAGAGGTTAATGCCTATCATACCATTTTCGACCTCTTCCTTGATAAGCCTTATCGAAACGGTGGAAAGCCACTGATAACCTGGAATGCTGAAGAGCTGAAAACCGGATTGGATATCGATGGTACGATCAATGATCCATCAGATATTGACAAAAAGTGGAGCATTGAAATGGCCATTCCTTTCAAATCACTGAGCTTTGGAAATTCCATTCAAATTCCTGCGGATGGAGACACCTGGAGGGCTAATTTTTCAAGGGTTGAATGGGACATGGAAATTATAAACAATGAATACATCAAGAAGATTGATCCAAAAACCAAAAAACCATTCAGTGAGCACAACTGGGTATGGAGTCCCCAGGGGATCATCAACATGCATTTTCCTGAGCGATGGGGTTATTTTCTGTTTTCTACTTCTGATGTTGGAAGTGAATCAATAGAATTTCAATTACCGGAATGCGAGTCCATTAAAAGAACCCTGTGGTCAATCTATTATGTGCAATCAAACTTCTATAAAAATGAAGGAAGGTATGCCAAAAACCTAAATGAATTACCGTCTGACAATTCATTTTCAATAGATCAAAATGCTATATCCATGGAATCAACCACCCATCAATACCTGGCCATTATTCAATGTAAAGAATCAAAAGAGTTCTGGTGCATTGACCAAAATGGCCTCCTGAAAAAAATAACCGCTTATAAAAATCAATAAAATGAAGAAAAGAGATTTTATAAAAGCTTCCGTATTAGCCGGCCTGGGCGCTGCTATTCCCAACACAAAATCTTTTGGCAATGAGATCAAAAAGGAAAAAATAAAAAACTGGGTGTGGATCAACCCCGGTGAAGAAGAAAGCGAAAACGAACTCAATCAGAAATATAAAAGCTTTCGTGCGGCGGGGATCTCTGGAATTTTCTTCGAAGAAGATATCGAAAAGCATTTTATCATTGCTAAAAACAACGGCCTTGAAACACACCGATGGATCTGGACGCTCAACCGTGGGGAAAAGGAATTGTTAGAAGCTCATCCGGAATGGTATACGGTTAGCAGGGAAGGTAAATCATGCGCAGACCACCCTCCTTATGTTAACTATTATCGCTGGCTGTGCCCATCCCGACCTGAAGTCCATGATTACCTGGAGCAGCAAGCCCGCAAAGTATTGGAAAAGGATTATGTTGATGGCCTTCATCTGGACTACGTGCGCTATTGCGATGTCATATTGCCTGTCAATCTTTGGGATAAATATAACATCGTACAAACCGTTGAGTTGCCTGAATATGATTTTTGCTACTGCGACGTCTGTCGATCTAAATTCAAGGAATTAAAGGGCTATGATCCGATGGATATCGAATACCCGAGCCAGAGCCCATCATTCCGGAATTTTCGATACGACAATGTATCCCGGCTTGTAAATAGATTGTCAGAAGTGGCCGCATCCTACAAAAAGCCGATTACAGCAGCTGTGTTTCCCACGCCGGAAATTGCAAGAAGAATTGTCAGACAGGATTGGACAAACTGGAATCTAAGTGGTGTTTGCCCCATGATCTACCATGGCTTTTATAAGGAGGATGTTTCCTGGATCGGTGAAGCGGTGCGTGAGGGCATGAGATGGCTCTGCGGAAAATTCCCGATCTATGCAGGTCTGTTCTTGCCAGATTTTAAATCAAATGAAGAGCTGAAGCAGGGGATTGAAAATGCCATGAAAAATGGCGCCTCAGGTATATCCCTGTTTGGAAATGTGAATGATGAGGTTTTAGAGGTATTGAAAAGTGTTAAATCGTAAATGTTCAGATCGAAATCCAGATAGTACATGACCAGGCTAATTACCAATCCCATTTCCCATTCTTTTAGCTGCAAAATATTTATACTGACTCTTGCTCTGATCGAATTTACCCTCTTTGATCTAAGGGCTCAAGATCGATATGAGTTAAAGGATGGTTGGAAATGTATAAATATTTCAGATGTCAAAGAGGGCGGTGAACAAATATCTGTATTGGATTATCCGATTAACAACTGGATGCCTGCCGTGGTGCCGGGAACAGTTTTAACCACCTTATTAGAAAATGAGAAGATTCCCGACCCGTTTTTTGGGATGAATAATGAGAAGATCCCAGACATCTACGATACTGGAAATGACTATTACACCTACTGGTTCGTCGCGGATTTTAATGAATCTTTTCCTGATAAAGATGACCAGGTATGGATTCATTTAAGGGGAGTAAATTATTCAAGCAATGTTTTCCTGAATGGCAACAAGCTCAATGACACCGTTCACAAGGGTATGTTCCTGCGGCAAACCTACAATATCACAAAATTACTGAATAAGGATGGAGCGAATAGACTAGCCGTATTAATCTATCCTCCCGAACATCCGGGAAATCCCAACGGCGGACAAGGAGGTGACGGTACAATAGGAAAAAATGTTTCTCATCAATATGTGGCGGGATGGGATTGGATACAACCTGTGCGGGATAGAAATACCGGGATCTGGGATAAAGTATTTATCGAAAAGACCAGGGCGGTGAATATCGCCAACCCACATGTCATCACGTTGGTTCCGGGCAAAAGATCGCCTGGCGAAAAGCAAGCGCCTGCCACGATCAAAGTGACAACAGAACTCGAAAATCCAACCTCAAAAAAAATAAATGGTGTGTTGACCTGCTCCATTGGAGGAATTGAGGTGACTAGCAATGTCGAGCTTCTCTCAAATGTGAGAAAGTTGATCCGACTTCCGGATATCACCCTGAAAGACCCGAAGCTTTGGTGGCCCAGTGGCTATGGTGAGCAATACCTCTATGATATGGATATCCGGTTTGAGATCGATGGCAAAACTACCAGCGATGAAGAGAAAATTAAGGTTGGTGTAAGAGAAATTCAACGCCAATGGAATGATCAGACCCGCAGCATGCAGATCATGGTAAATGGACAAAAGATCTTTATCAAAGGGGGCAACTGGATCATATCGGATGCGATGCTGAGGTTTTCTCCTGAACGCTACGATGCAGAAGTCAGGTTCCATCGTGACATGAACCTGAACCTGATCAGGATCTGGGGAGGGGCGCTGGCTGAAAGACCGGAATTCTACGAGGCATGTGACAAGTACGGACTTTTGGTCATGCAGGACTTCTGGATGTCAGGCGACTGCAACGGCCGCTGGCTGGACCCCATGAAAAAAGAAGATCAGCTGACCAGAAGAAAGTACCCGGATGATCATGATCTTTTCCTCCATTCAGCGGCAGATATGGTCAAAATGATCCGCAATCACCCCTCTCTGGCCATGTATTGCGGAGGCAATGAGATAA
Organism: uncultured Cytophagales bacterium; assembly: GCA_913057175.1. Taxonomy (GTDB): domain Bacteria; phylum Bacteroidota; class Bacteroidia; order Cytophagales; family Cyclobacteriaceae; genus CAJXNP01. The sequence continues at coordinate 131,653 of CAJXNP010000018.1, read as the reverse complement.
CCCCTCCGGAAGATATTTTGATACCGCTTAAAGATGAAATACTACCCGATCTGGATGGTACTCGATGGTTCATTGAATATTCTAATTCGGATAGCATGTCATTCAACTCCATCGGAGGGAACGGCGACGGACCATACGGTATTCAGCCCATTAGTCGATTTTGGGAGGAGAAAACATTTCCTTTCAACTCCGAAGTGGGATCTGTCGGAGTGGGTGATTATGAATCACTTGAGCGATTCATCCCACAAGAAAATCTGATTCCACCACAGGAACCGGATAAAGTGGATTCCATCTGGAAATACCATAAATACATCGGGTATAATGAATTTATCGATCCTTATGGAGAGGCCAAAAATGCACGGGATTTTGCCGAAAAAGCGCAGCTTGTCAATTACGATCAGTACAGGGGGTTGATCGAGGGATTTTCCTCCCACATGTGGGACTGGTACACGGGTGTAATCATCTGGAAAACCCAGAACCCCTGGACGGCGATGAGAGGTCAGATGTACGATTATTATCTCGATCCCAACGCCTGTCTTTACGGTTTAAGAACCGGAAGTGAACCTCTGCATGTCATGTGTAATCCTGTAGATGGAATGGTTATGATTGTCAATAATACCTTCCAGCCGAAACGAGACCTTCTGCTGAAGGTTGAGGCTTACGACATGGAGGGCAATCATTCCCTGATCACACAAGTTTTTGCCTACATGGAGCCGACATCAGTCAAAAAGACCCTCTCCGTGAAGGGAGTCATCGATAAGATGGGAGGTGAAAAAGGAGTATTTATAAACTTGCAGATCCTGAATACTGAACAAGAGGTTTTAAGTGAAAATTTTTACTGGTTTCCGGATGCAAATGGAAAATATACCGGATTGATGGAATTGGAATCTGCAAACCTGCAGATCGTGGCCTCACAAATAGAAGAAAACAAATACAAGGTAATTCTGACAAATCCAAAGGGCAATCCAGTCTCCTTTTTCAACAGGATATCTTTGATAGATCCGGAGTCAAAAGAAAGGATCCTTCCAACTTTCTTTAGTGACAATTATGTATCCATTCCCCCCGGCCAAAGCAAATCAATTATTGTTGCATGTAAAGGAAAAATAATGAATGGCACTCTTATTTCAGTAAAAGGATGGAATTCGGAAGAAAGATTGGTGGAGGTGGAGTAGCGGTGCTTGGTGAAAATGTATAAAAAAAGCAGCTTAAAGCTGCTTTTTTTAACCTGTACGCCCGGAAGGATTCGAACCCTCAACCCTCGGAGCCGAAATCCGATATTCTATCCAGTTGAACTACGGGCGCATTATGTAATAGTGTTTTCAGGTATTCTCTTCCAGATCCTGATTTAAAGTATTTTTCCCTTTTTATTGCCTCTTTCCTTGTATCAAAAGCTTCAAAATAAATAATATCAAACGGGGCAAATGCCTTATTTGATTTGGTTTTACCCGAATTATGGTCACTAAGTCTCTTAATCAAATTGTCAGTATGACCTACATACCGATAATCAAACTCCTGACTCTTCAATACATAGACGAAATATACCATATTTCAATTTTAACTCAACCCTCGGAGCCGAAATCCGATATTCCCTGCCTCGCCGGCAGGCGGGTATCCAGTTGAACTACGGGCGCATACAATTTCGTGATTTGATGATTGATGATTTGGAGATTTTAAATCACAAATCATCAATCACCAAATAATCAACAGGACGCAAAAGTAGTATTTTTCATTTAATCGGAAAAGAAAGATTAATTCTTAAATATCCGGAATTACATTTCTAATGAATTTTTCTCACATCATTAATTACTGGAGATTATTTAGTTGGTCCAAAAAGTCAATCATTTATCCTGAAAAAAGGATTTCGGACTTTGAAAGAACTAAAGAAGATCTGATTAGATCATTGAAATGACGATAAGTAAAGCAGCCTGAGTTCGAAATAAGAAACCTAACAAAATTTTGTCATTCGTAAGTTTCTGGGTGGATTTTTGGTAATGAAACAGTCGGAATCTCGTTATCACGAGACTCTCACGCCCTTTTCTTACGCTAATCCCTGAAAAAGGGCTCAGAGTGACGGTTGGGAGGAATTCTTGCGGTGTACTGCACCGAATTCACGTCAGATTAATAGATGCTCTTTCTGCTAAATCAAAAAAGGTCTGACCATTCACTGACCAGACCTTTCATTTCATTGTAATTTATTTTTTTACGAAAGCGCTTCTTTTACTCTCTCTGCTGCATCTTTCAGCAGAACTGCACCTACCACTTTTAATCCACTTTCATCAATGATCTTCTTACCCTCTTCCGCATTTGTTCCCTGAAGCCTTACGATAATCGGTACCTTGATGTCTCCGATATTTTTGTAGGCTTCTACCACTCCCTGAGCTACTCGGTCACAACGGACAATTCCGCCGAAAACATTGATCAAGATCGCTTTTACATTCGGGTCTTTCAAAATGATCCTGAATCCCGCTTCTACCGTTTTGGCATTGGCTGACCCTCCGACATCGAGGAAATTTGCAGGATCTCCACCAGATAGTTTAATGATGTCCATCGTTGCCATGGCCAATCCGGCTCCATTGACCATACATCCTACGTTTCCATCCAGTTTCACGTAGTTCAGGCCTGATTCCCCGGCTTCTACTTCCAAGGGATCTTCTTCAGACAGATCTCTCAATTCTGCCAGGTCCGGATGACGATACAAAGCATTGTCATCCAGGTTCACTTTTGCGTCAACGGCCAGAATTTTATTATCAGATGTTTTTAATGCCGGGTTGATCTCAAACATGGATGAATCTGTTTCAACATATGCTCTGTACAGAGAGGTGATAAATTTCACCATTTCCTTGAATGCCGTACCTTCCAATCCCAGTTTAAATGCCACTTTCCTTGCCTGAAAGGACAGTAATCCGAGCTGTGGGTCAACCCATTCCTTTACAATTTTCTCAGGCGTTTTTTCAGCAACTTCCTCGATATCCATCCCTCCTTCGGTGGATGCCATGATAACATTACATCCTTTGGCACGATCGAGCAATATGCCTACATAAAATTCTTTTGGTTCAGACTCGCCAGGATAATAAACATCCTGCGCGACCAGGATTTTATGAACCACTTTTCCAGCATCGCCGGTTTGTTTGGTAACAAGGGTTCCTCCCAGGATCTTCTCTGCTTTTTCCGGTACTTCGGCCAACGACTTTGCCAAAACCACACCATTTGAACCGGTTTCATTGATTTTTCCCTTTCCACGGCCACCTGCATGGATCTGGGCTTTTACCACATACCAGGATGTTCCCGTTTCTTCATTTAGTTTCTTTGCTGCTTCTGATGCCTTCGTGGGAGTATCCGCTACATAGCCTTCCTGGATCCTCACACCATATTTTTTTAATACACTTTTAGCCTGATATTCATGAATATTCATTAGAGAAAAGTTTTTTATTGATCAAATGGAATCTTATTATTCCGGAGAATGTTTCCGAATTTTGGGCGAAACTAACTGATTTATGGCTGATTCACAAGCTAAACATTGAACAGCATTAATAAAATCACTTTGCAAAATAATTTTTGGTAAAAGAAGTAGATTTAAATAAGTTTGAGAACGTTATTTTTTTAATCCTCTTTTTGTCATCTGACGGGAATGATTAAATAAATTCATTGAAGTCATATTTCGGGAACAAGATAGTGACATCGACTGATGAATAATTTTAAATATTTATGTTAACAGCCAGGGGAATTATAAAATCTTACGGTGATTTACAGGTGTTAAAAGGAATTGATTTCAATATCCAGGCCGGAGAAATTGTTTCCATTGTTGGTGCTTCAGGAGCTGGTAAAAGTACACTTCTTCACATATTGGGCACACTTGACCAGGCCGATCACGGAAATGTGTGGATAGAAAATATGGAGATCGGTCGGATGAAAAATAATCAGCTGGCAAAATTCAGGAATTCCAATATTGGTTTCATTTTTCAGTTCCATAATTTATTACCGGAATTCACAGCTTTTGAAAATATCTGCATTCCGGGATTTATAGGAAACCATTCGAAAGCCAAGGTTGAAAAAAGGGCTAAGTCATTAATGAAAATGCTTAGTATAGACAGTAGAGCAGACAACAAACCTTCACAATTATCAGGTGGAGAACAACAGCGGGCAGCAGTAGCCCGAGCTTTGATCAACAAACCGAAGATCGTGTTTGCCGATGAGCCCAGCGGAAACCTGGATTCAAAAAATGCAAATGACCTTCATGAATTGTTTTTTAGTCTTAGAAATGAATTGGATCAAACTTTTGTGATCGTCACCCATAATCAGCAGCTAGCAAAAATGGCCGATCGGTCACTGGAAATGAAAGACGGAATCATGCTGGAAAATGGCAAACAAACCATTAATACCCCGATTTAGCTTCTTCAATTAATTTTTTAAAGTGCTTGTTAAATCCCATCATACTGTTATAAATAAACAGTATTTTCTGATCGCCATCCAATAAATAACTGACTCTCTTTGTCAGACTCAAAAAAGGTACTTTTGCATCGAATAATTTTGCCACCTTTCCATCTGTATCTGCTAATAGTTCAAAAGGCAACTTATGCTTTTCCTTGAATTTAAGGTGTGACTTTACAGAATCCATACTAATCCCGTAAACATCGATGTTCAAACCCTTAAATTCGTCGAAGTGATCCCTGAAGCTACAGGCTTGTGCCGTACATCCACGCGTGAAATCTTTGGGATAAAAATACAATATGCATGGCTTGCCCATTTGATCCTTGTACAGGCTGAATTGTTGACCATCTGTGGATGGCAATTGAAAATCCGGCGCTTTATCACCTATCTTTAATCCCATAATTGTTGTTTATACAATAAACCTTTTGACATGCAATAAGGTTTAAAAGAAGTAAATACAGAGGATAATTAATAACAAAAAAATGATAAAACTGGCGAAAACGATATACGACCTGCACCCTTTAATTAAAAAAAGATTTAGCCCTCATGGATTCAAAGATGAGCCCATTGAAAAAGAACAACTATTAAAACTACTGGAAGCTGCTTCCTGGGCTCCTTCCTCCTACAATGAACAGCCCTGGAGATTTATCATTGGAATAAAAGGAGACACAGGAAGCTACGATAAGATATTCAGCTGCTTAAATGAACATAATCAACATTGGGCAGGTTCAGCGCCTGTTCTGTTAATATCTGTGGGTAAGAAAATGCTGACAAGAAATAATGCGCCAAATCGGTTTCATGCATTTGATAGCGGTCAGGCCGTTGCAATGATGTCGATCCAGGCAGCACACGAAGACATTTACATTCATCAAATGGGTGGATTTGATGCCATAAAAGCACAAAAGATCTTTCATATACCAGAAGAATACGAAGTGCTGGCAGCCATGGCAGTGGGCAAAATCAAACATGATCCGAGCCAAATGGATGAAATTCCCAAGGATGAAATCTTCTACAGAAATAGAAAAGAAATCGAATCATTTACCTTTGAAAATGACTGGGAGATTCCGTTTAAATAAACTTATCGGTCGAAGAGGGATATAAAATAGAATTATTGAAAGATTGTCAGGCAATATCTAATAACCAGTAACATATTTATCTTGATCAAGTAATACCATTTTTTTAAAGAAACGATTATTTTTGCGGAAAACTCTAAAAGTTAATATATGTCAGGTCACAGTAAATGGTCAACCATAAAACGCAAGAAGGGAGCTATTGATGCCAAGAGAGGAAAACTTTTCACCCGGTTAATAAAGGACATTAGCATTGCAGTAAAAGAAGGTGGGGGACCCGACGTGGATGCTAATCCAAAATTAAGGCTTGCTGTAGCCAATGCCAAAAGCAACAATATGCCCAAAGACAATATCGAAAGGGCCATCAAAAAAGCGTCAGGAGCAGATGCTACCGAGTACTTTGAAGTGACCTTTGAAGGATACGCTCCAAATGGAATTGCTGTTTTTGTTGAATGTACGACCGACAACAACAACAGAACTGTGTCGAGTGTACGAGCTACCTTCTCTAAATATGGCGGCAACCTGGGCACCAACGGATCCCTTGAATTTATCTTCGAAAGAAAAGGGATATTTGATGTTTCCGTGGATGCAGTCAGTGATGAAGATTCATTTACCCTGGAAATTATCGATTCAGGCGCTGAGGACATCGAAAAGGAAGATGGTTATTTCCATATTACTTGTTCGCTACCTGATTTTGGTAGTATTCAGGGTAAACTGGAAGAGATGGACATTCAACCTGAAACGGCTGAGCTGCAAAGAATTCCCAACACAACGGTCGAATTAGACGACGATGCGTTCCTGAAAGTAATGAAATTGATCGAAGCGCTGGAAGAAAATGAAGACGTTCAGAATGTATTTCATAACATGGAAGTATCGGACGAGCAAATGGAATTGATATAGTTCAATATCACAATAATCGGGTTTAGGCCAGGTAACATCTATTTTTTATCCAACAGCTTACAGCTTCAATTTCCTGTAAACTCCTTAAAATGAGTAAGAAATATAACAAACAGAGGTAGAAAATATTTCAATCAAAAATCCTGTATATACAACAGTTCATCGATGAATATACCGGATTAATCCAAATTTCGAATCCCGCATTATTCTTTTCAGTACTTTAGTATGCTGTTAAAGTATAATTATTTTTTTGTAGGTATTTAATTTTTCAAGTTTGGCTTTTTCTTTTTGATAAAGTCAGGCTAAATCACAAAATGAGGCTATTTTTTATTATATCATTGCTGATTTTTTCTTATCAAAGCTATTCAAAAGTGGAGAATAGTGGTACTTCTACCGCTAAAGCTGTGGTAGAATTACAAAAAGACAAAGACACAAATAATCCTTCCTTTTCACTAAAAGATAACTGGGGTTTTCTTCACAATAAATGGATCAATGACACGAGTGAAATTCCTATCGACAATTTCACTACAATTGATCTCAGCAGCAACTGGCCTGAATTTTACAAAGACTCTCAACAGGACGACGGATCAGGTACATCCACTTTTTTTATTAAGCTTGTGGTCGACCCTTCCATAAAAGATCCGGGGTTAAAACTACCACCGGTATTTTACGATGCAGAGGTTTTGGTCAATAATCAAAAGCTAACCGATTTCAGAGAAAATACAGGGGCCGGACATAGGAATATATCAAGGATCTTCGATCTGAACTACCAGGAGAATGGGGTTTATCACATCGTCATCAACCTGCCATACATTGATCAGTCTTTTTCCGGTATCATAGGCTACCCCGTATTTGGTTCCAGTGAAAGTTTACTTAAAAAAGCAAAACTCAACTCTTATTTCAATCTATTTCTGATAGGAAGTTTTCTATTGGTAGCTGTCTATTTACTGGGATTTTATTTCTTTTTGTCGAAAAAACAACTTCTCTACCTAGGCTTAATTTGTTTGTCAATATCGATCCGTATGTTAACAAACCAGGAATCCGTTTTGTATGAATGGATTTCCCTGCCATGGGCATGGTCATTGCGATTTGGTTATCTCACATTCTACGCCACAGCACTATTCTTTTTTCTGTTTACAAATGCAGTATTCAAGGGTTTTCTTTCCAGGAAATTTACGTTTTGGATCACCACTGTCATGGTAGGCTTCATTCTACTCGTTATTGCCACACCGCAAAATATCTTCGAGTATTCTCTAACGCCTTTCCATATTACTTTTGTAAGCCTGTCTGTCTATTACCTGGTTAGGGTCTCCAGGTTGGCTTACAAGGGAAGCCTGGAAGCAAGATTATTTATAGGCGGTACAGCTGTGTTATATGTCACATTCATCAACGATGTCCTGGTTTATCGGGATTTGATTTATTCCGTTGAATTGTTACCAATCGGATTGGTCTTTCTGATCCTGTCGGTTTCCCTGATCCTGCCTTTCTATTTCTCAAGAGTTTATAAGAAAGTAGACCAGCTTAAGAATAGTCTGGCCATTCAAAACAAAGAATTGAAAGACATCAACGATGAGCTTGACAAACTGATGTATGTTGTTTCGCACGATCTGAAGTCCCCATTGCTGTCTATCCAGGGGCTGATCAATATCGCCAGGAATGAAACGCAGAATGACAGGATGCTCGACATTTTCAATATGAAGGAAAAAAGCATTAACAGGTTGAGGGCTTTTATTGAAGATATATTGAACTATTCCAAAAACGCCATGATCAACGTCAAACCGGCGAATGTAGACTATTCCCATGAGATCAGTGAAATCCTGGATGGAATTGAACACACCGAAGAATTTAAAAACATTAAAAAGTCCGTGAGTATCGTTCAAAACAGGGATTTTGTAACGGATATTTTTAGGGTGAAAATTATCCTGAATAACCTGATCTCCAATGCATTTAAATACCACGACAAAAACAAAGATGAGTCAACTGTCAATATCCAGGTGGATGTGCTGGAAGACAAATCACTCATTGAAGTAAAAGACAATGGCATTGGTATTCCGAAAGATCAGTTAAATAGCATCTTCAACATGTTCCATCGTGTGGAAGGTGTAAATGTAGAAGGTACGGGTCTCGGGCTTTTCCTGGTACAGGACTGTGTTAAGGCGCTGAAAGGTCAGATCAGGATTGATTCGACGGAAGATGAAGGAACGACATTTTATATAGAAATTCCCAACTACTGTGAAGCTGATAATGATATTTCCAACAAACTTAAAAAAGAGGAAAGGTCTGATTTCACAACATATATGAAAAAATACCTCGCCGCAGTGTATTTCTAAGCCCAAATTTGTTATTAGAACTTCGTGATGAGAGTATAATCCACAATAAATCAGGAAGTTTTACGAAGGAGGCATAGCAACGCTATGGCGATTGAGAAAAACAAAACGAAGTGACTGATTTGAAGTGAATTATACTCGGAATAGATTTTCTAATGACAATTTTGGGCTAAGTATAGACCGTTAACCAGTAAGGCCTAGCCTCTAATGATAAAACCCCTTGATATGGCAACATAGAAAGGGGTTTTTGGCTTTAAACTATCTGGTTTTTTGTTTCAACGGGGTCTGCCTTGGCGATCCCGCGGTCGATCACAGAAAGGGTTGAGAATACGCGGGGCCTCTGACGAAGACTCTACTAAGACAGTTAAGGCCTCCAAACAATTCCCTCAAAGTATCGGAACACTTTCTTCAAAGAGCCGGGATATTTCCCTCGTAGTGTCTGAACATTTTCCGCAAAGTGTTTTGAGTAACTTAGAGAGTCTAAACTTTGTCTCCATTTCCCCAAAACGAGTTGAGCAACTCTTCCGGATGAGTTGCGCATCTCGATTCAACGACATCTGCTTCTCGATTTAACGAGTTGAGCAACTCGATTGAATGCCATCCGAAGCTTAACAAGTGTGGTTAATTTTCGTTAACGTGGGGTCTCAGAAAAGACACTACTAAGACAGTGGCTCCGATGTATTCAATTATCCAGCCTCAGAGTATTCTGTGGATAATTGAGGAATGTTAATTAATTCTTTTTTTCAAAGATTTTTTTAATTGTTTTCGGAGAATATAAGTTAATAAAAATAATAAAGTTAAAAGTGAATATTCCGGCAAGTAACCCAAGAATAATATTGGTCAAAGGAAAAGTAATAAAGAAGGAATTAAGTTTTAATAATATTGGTTTGTCAATTACAAAACCTGGTCTTAAAATAGAAATAATTGATAAAAAGACTAAAAATGAAATTATGCACCATATAATACAAATACTCCTTTTACTAACTAGTTTATTAGCTGTGATTTTCCTAATCATTTCTGGCATTAAATAAAACGCCAACAGACCCGAACTAAAAATAAAACCCAAAAGTACCTTTTTTAGAATCTCTGAGTTTATAAAAATAATACCAAGAAATGATTCAATTAATACTAATATAGCATTAAGAATAGTGAATACATCGCCAATTAAATTTTTTGATCGTTTTAAGGCGTTTATTATAAACATCTGCTAGATAGTTTCAATCTTTTCCAAGTTTTTAATATTGAATTGTTGGAATATATATAGGGATTGTTGTAGTAAACAAAAGCTCTTGATTATAGAATAGCTCAATGTTGTTATCAATCCTTTTAAAATATCTAGCATCCTCAAAAACCACATATCCAGAATTAGGAGTGTGGCTTCTATAATTAATTGTGGGGGTCTCGCCAAATTGATAAATCTTAACTTTTTCAACAGGATAATCTTCTAAGATTGACAATCTTAGAGATAAACCCTCTAATGGTTTTTGAAGAGGCTGTAAAATTTTATAGGAATTTTCATCTTTTACAAGAAAGGCATTTCCAATTGTAAGAATATCACCATCTTTAACTTGACTAAATGAGTGTAACTCAAAATTCACATTAAATTTTTTATCGTTTTGAGATAGAAATGAACCTTCGATTGCACTATATAAAACTTTTGGTTCTTCAATCAAATCTCTATAGTCAAATATTAAACTAGCTTCAGGATTTTCTATAAATGCGAGTGGATAAGCGTGAAATTCGTCCTTATTAAACCCAAAATGGATAGAAGTTTTTCCTTTAATTGGGTAATGATTTGATGGCTTTCTGATTTCCAAGAATGAATTACCAGGAATGGTGCAATAAATAAAGGTCTCATGGTTGTTCTTCCAGTTTACAGGAAGCTTAACTTGAATATCATTTTGAATAAGGTATCTCCTATCTGATGATTCTTCATCTTTGGCGCATCGTTGTGATAAATAATGAAAATGATAATCACCAATAGCCTCATTTCCACTAAGTGATTCAAGCCTTTTACAGTTAGTGTCAAAATCAACAAAAGATGTGATAAATAGCAAAAAGAGAAAAAGATTATGTATAATAAAATTCATTCAGTAGAAATATTTTCCAGCAAAACCTTCAAGAAAATAGCGATTACTTATCAAGATAGTACAATTACTATATATTATAGAAAAGTTAAAGAAAAAACAGCTTTTATACTATTTACATTTTTTACTTCTCCTAAATAACAGAAATGCTAATGTTTTACAAAAACAATTTAAAATGCACTTTCTAATCTCCCTAAAAAGCACAAAACAATCAAAATTCAAATGATTACCCCCCTCTGGCACAAGGATAAGTGTAACGGCCCTTGTGCCAACAATGAATAGAAACAAAAGAATAGCAGCGTCCGCTGCGGACATCAAATGAGAACATTCTTTACAAGGACAAGTTTAGGTCATGATTCATGAATCGAAGCGGATGCCAGTTTGCCGACAGGCAGGCTCGAACTAGTGACAGTTATGAATATCGACTGGTACATGGGAGTTTTTGTAGAGAGGAAAAAGTTTGAAGCGAGGACTCTTGCTCAAGTCTCACACTCCAAACTGAAAAGTACCCAGGGCCGGAGTCGAACCGGCACGTCATTGCTGACATTGGTGTTTGAGACCAACGCGTCTACCAATTCCGCCACCTGGGCATGTCAATATTTAAAACCCATCCTTTCAACGGGCTTGCAAAAGTATTTAAAGAGTTTTTATTTTCAAAAGAATAGTTAATTGTTATTCGGTTATTTGTTATTGAGTGATTTGGTGATTTAGTTATTGGGTTGGTTGAGTTACTGGTTGCTGAAACATTTCCTTTGAGCTTTGCCCTCTGCTCCCTGCCCTTTGCTCATTCTCCTTCAAAAAATATATTCACCGGACTGTCGTACTTCAGGCCGAGCAGCTCGGAGGCATTCCCCTTGTTGATGCCAATCTCCAGATAGCCATTGCTGTTGAAGATCACGAAGCAATCTCCATCTTCCGCTTCATTGCACAGGCCATTGATCTCTGTCAGTTTCTCCCGGGCAAACTGAACGGTGTATTTCCGGTTTTTGCTGATGATCTGAAAAACCTCCTCTTCGATATTTGTTACCAGGTTTCCATAATGATCGATGTGTATGACGTTGCCTGAGATCTGCTTTTTCGTCGCACGAAATTTCCGGGCTACCTTTCTTTCAACATCCTTTGTGAATTTTCCGACATCATTCATATTCGATCCGCTGGCGATCATGGCAGCTGCTTTGGCAAGCACATCCTTTGCAGGAAAAGTTTTCCCATCCTGCTTGGCAGAGAATAGCTCGGAAATCATATCCGGTTCTTTTTCGCTGATCAGGCTGCAAAGACCGTTGTCATTCCCCACAAAAAAGTGATCTTCCAGCTTGGCACAAATGTACCGGCTGCCCTTTTGACCAATTGTATCCACAGCATATAGATGAACCGTTCCTTTGGGAAAATCCCTGAAAACGGATTTTAAAACGTAAGATGCGTGGGCTATATCGTAGGGCTTAATATTATGGCTGATATCAACAATATTGATGCTGGGGTTGATACTTAAGATTTTTGCCTTGACCGCTGCAACGTAATGATCCTTGGTACCGTAATCAGACATAAAAGTGATAATAGCCATAGAGAGAAGCCAATAATTGTGTATTTTTGCTGGTGCAAAGTAAAAATTTTTTAAGTAGAAAATTAAAAGAGAAAACATTAATAATTAAGTCATTTGGTAGAAAAAGTAATTACTTTAGAAAACATCTCGCTGGTTGACTTTTTAGGGGTTGACAATTCAAATATCAAAGAAGTAGCGTCCGCTTTTCCGAAAACAAAAATTATTTCCCGAGGTAACGAGATCAGGATCCAGGGATCCGGTACTGAAATCCTAAAGATCAATGACATCCTTAATTCATTGGTCAATCACTACCACAAATATGGAAAGGTGACTCATACAAATGTGAAAAACTATATCGAGCAGGAAAACCCTGTTCTGGAAATCGACAAGGAGGATGTGCTTGTTTATGGTACCAAAGGATTTGTTATTAAACCCAAAACGCGAAATCAGCAGCTGCTGGTGGATGCGGTAAAAAAGAATGACGTAGTTTTTGCCCTTGGGCCTGCCGGAACCGGTAAAACATACATTTCCGTAGCTCTTGCTGTTCGGGCGTTGAAAAACAAGGAAATAAAAAAGATCATCATCACAAGACCGGCAGTAGAAGCCGGTGAAAACCTTGGCTTTTTGCCCGGTGATCTGAAGGAAAAAATCGACCCCTATTTGCGCCCCATCTATGATGCACTGGGCGATATGATCCAACATGAAAAACTAAAATACTACCGTGAGAGTGGTGTGATAGAAATTGCCCCACTGGCTTATATGAGAGGCCGCACACTCAACAATGCATTCATTCTGCTGGATGAGGCTCAGAATACCACAGGCATGCAGATGAAGATGTTTCTCACGCGGCTTGGGCCTCAATCAAAACTCATCATCAACGGCGATCAATCACAGGTGGACCTGCCCCGCAACCAAAATTCAGGGTTGATCGAGGCGGTAGATATCCTTAAAAATATTAGTGGTATTTCTATTATTAATCTCGAGGCTAAAGATGTTGTCCGACATCAGATAGTAAAGGACATCGTCAACGCCTATGATCTCGCCAAAGTCAAAAATGTCAGTAACGGTAAAAAAGATTGATTTCCAGGAATTGCTTGACGCTTACTTGATCCGGGAGCGTGTTTTTGTCGAAGAGCAAAAGGTTCCAAAGGAATTTGAGATCGATGAATTTGAAAATGTCTGCCAGCACTATCTCGCCCGGGATGATGATGGAAAAGCAATCGGAACGGCACGATGGCGAAAAACTGATCGTGGATTTAAACTGGAAAGATTTGCCATTTTGAAGGAGTGGCGGGGTAAAGGGATAGGAAGTTTGCTGGTCAAAAAGGTATTGGAAGATGTGCAGGCAAACAAGCTGAACGATCAGGAGTTGGTTTATCTTCACTCTCAGGTGGATGCGATCCCGCTTTACGCGAAGTTTGGCTTTAAGCAGGTGGGAAAACAGTTTGAAGAGTGTGGCATATTACACTGTGAGATGACGTTAACGATCTAGTGCCACTTGAGAGACGATAGTTTATTCTTCAAATTATCCAGCACGAAATCAAACTGAAATTTGAGGTTTTGATATTCTGAGTCAAAATCAAAATCTCCCGGCTCGCTATCCAGCTTATCCAGGATATCATCTACCACGGATTTCAAATCGTGCATATTCAAGGTTGACAGGATACTTTTCATCCGATGGTGGATCTTTCTGTATGCATCCATATCCCCTGCCTTCATCGCGAATGACAATTCCTGGAAGTTCATCTCAAACTCATTGATAGTTTTCTTCAGAAAATCCTGGTACTTCACCATGTTTGTCAAAAACAACTTATCTGTCTGCCGATAACTAATAGTTGTAACAACCTGGTTTCCGGACTCCTCTTCGATAATTAATTTACTCAGGTCCAGCTCTTCATTCAGATTGGAATTCTTAATGAGCTTTGCCCTGAGGTCTTCTATGTTAACCGGTTTTAGGATATAATCCTGCATTCCGACCTTACTCAATTTGCTTCGTGTTGATTTAGATGTATTTGCCGTCAACGCAACAATCGGAACTTTCTTAAAATATTCGTCATCCATTTGCCTGATCATATCTGTTGCGGTATAGCCATCCATTCCGGGCATCTGGATATCCATCAGGACCAGGTCATACTTCTTGGTTTTAATTTTTTCGAGCGCTTCCTTGCCATTGGAAGCAAGTTCCACCTCAATGCCCCACCCTTTCAAAATCTCTTCGATCAAAAACTGGTTGGTAATGACATCATCAACATACAGGATATTCAGATCCAGCTTCCAATTCATATTTTGAATAGCAGTATCAGGAACAACTAATTCCAAATCCTGGCTATCCGGTTTTTTGAATGGTATCTCAACACTGAAAACGGATCCTTTACCATCAGCGCTTTTTACTTTTATCTGTCCATTTAACAGCTCAACCAGGTTTTTGACAATTGTCAATCCCAATCCCGTTCCTCCGAACTTTCTGGTTGTGCTCGCACTTGCCTGTTTAAATGGATTAAAAATATCTGATAATTTATCTTCCGGTATACCGATCCCGGTATCCTTGATTTTCATTTTAATCCGATAATCATCCTCCGATTTTTCAGCGAGCGTCAGGTAAATGGAAACATTCCCCTTTTCGGTGAATTTGACAGCATTGCCGATCAGGTTATTAAGGATCTGACTGATCTTTATGGAATCTCCCCTGACTACTTTTGGAACTTTTTCGTCGTACAGCAATCCCAGGCTGAGGTTTTTAGAAAGTGCTTTTGGCTTGAGTCCCATGTAAATATTATCAACCAATTCCATGAGGTTAAAATTGATTTCTTCTACTTCGATCTTCCCGGCCTCAATTTTTGAGAAATCCAGAACGTCGTTGATCAGGGTGAGCAAATTTTTTGATGAAAAATTTAATGCCTGCATGAGCTTTAGCTGATCTTCCCTTGGGTTTCGCTTTAGCAATAAATCTACCATTCCCATGATGGCATTCATGGGAGTTCTGATCTCATGACTCATCGCTGAAAAGAACTCCGTTCGGGCAGCTATTGCTTTCTGACTTTCGTTCTGATAATATTTTATCTGATTAATATTCGTTGAGATATTCAGGATATTGATATCTCCGTCTTTGGTTTTGAGTGGTTTTTTCAATGTCTGAAAATGATTCACCACGCCATTTTTATCTTCAATTTTCTCCTCAATCAGGATCTCCTGCCCATGGTTAATGACCTTTTTCTCCATTTCCATGTACACATCCAGATCATGCTTTGGGGCAGGGAAATGGTTCTCTTCAAGAGCCAGAAACTCTTCCCGAGGCATGCCAACAAGATCGGCTACAGCCAGGTTGCAATAAATAATTTTACCATTCCCATCCCTCACAAATATCAAATTAGGGTCGGTATCAAACAGCTCCTCAATGAACTCCTTCTGCTGTTCCAGCTGGATTTCCGCCTTTTTTCTCTTTGTGATATCCATTGAGGTCAGGATATTAACTACAGACCCGTCAAAATTGTATTCATGCCTGATCTTCGTCTCAAACCATAGATAATGACCCTTTTTGTGCTTCTGACGATAGGTGATAAATGAATAAATCAATTTGTCACTTTTGTCTTTTTCGATTTCAGCGATCACCTTTTTACGGTCATCAGGATGGATCAACTCAAACCAATCGCGAATGGTATTGACTTCACCAGAAAAATACCCCAGAAAATCATGAATGGATGGACTTATATAGATCAGCTTTTGATCATCATACATTAGGTTGATGTCATAGGCATTTTCAGCCAATAGCTTATAAAGCTGATAGGCATTGAAAGGCTCTGAGTTTTCAAGAGCCGTAAAAGTCAAAATATAGTTTTTTACTTTAAATGGCTTAATTCTAATTCGCAGGTTATTATTCATTTCGCTTTCCAAAAACGAATTAAAATAAACCTCAGGAAGATCCTTTTGAAGAAGAGCAGCAAACTCCTTTTCAAACAGATCCTTCAGGGAAGGATGAAAGAGATCCCTGATATTCTCCCCTACAATTCTTTTCCTATTTGCCCCCAATAATTGATTGGCACGTGCATTAGAAAAAGTTATGTTCCCGTTTTCCTCAATAATCAGAATCGCCTCTTCCGTAAAATCTAAAAGTTCATTCAGGACAGTAACATCCATATTCAAAAAATGATTTTTATGGAACAGTCAATCTATTTTCGAAAAATAAGGCTAAATTGAGTACTTTGCCGTGCAATTTATACGATTTCCAAACTTACTCTTTGATGCAAGAAAAGTATACTAATTACAACTATTGTTAAATAGTGAACATTATATAAATAGTTGTTTTACAGATACTTATAATTTTTTATATTTTTAAAGCAGTCTTATTTTTGAATATTTTCGATATTAAATATTATTTTTCCAATAACCATAGATTCTGGAATTCTACACCTTTTCTTAAAATACTGGGGTCATATTGCATAGGTATTGTTTTTGGGAAATGTTTACCTTTTGAATTCGAGGAAGCGCATTTTTGCGTTATAATTATCACTACTTTTCTTTTAAGTTTTCAACTAATACTATCCTCTTATCTATTTAAAAAACAGGCTTATATAGGAATTTTCCTGATACACCTGACTCTGTTTTCCGTGGGTTATCTCTTAGCGCTGAACCAAAATCCTTTCAACATAAAATCCCATATTTTAAACCATCATGAAGACGCCCATTATTATAGTGGACAAATAACAAAAGAGTGGACTTCAGGTAGAAAAAATCGATATATGCTGGAAGTGAATTCAGCCCTTTATGATAGTGTATGGGTAGAAAAGACCGGTAAAATACTATTAATAGGAGATAATAACCTGGTATTAAAAGGAGGTAATAATTATGTCATCCGAAACAAAAGTTTTCCTATTACGACATCGGAAAATATCTATAATATAGATTTTTTCAGTTTCTATAAAAAACAGGGGATTTTCTTACAACAATACGTGCAACAAAATGATATTGTGCCTTTACAGCCAATAAACGGCATTTCTTTCTCAAAAATAGGCCATCAGATAAACGATGAAGTTGAAGCAATTTTCAAAAGCAAGTTTGATTCTCTTACTTTTTCAATTGTCAACGCATTGATCCTTGGCGATAAAAATGATCTGGATCCTGAAACAAAAGAGAGTTTTCAGTATGGCGGCATTATGCACATTCTCGCTGTAAGTGGATTGCACGTGGGAATTATCTACCTCTTCCTCCATTTTTCATTGGGATTCATCAAAAGATTCCCATTTGGCAAAGTCTTTTACATTTTCATAGTCCTGTTTTTTCTGTGGAGTTACGCCATGATAACGGGTTGGTCCAATTCTGTTGTCCGCGCCTGCATTATGTTCAGCCTGTTCTTATTTAGCGAGATGCTGATGAGAAAAAACCAGCCGATCAATACCACCGCAGTATCAGCTTTTATCGTGTTACTTATTAATCCAAATGCACTATTTCATATAAGCTTCCAGCTTTCCTATGCTGCTGTGTTTTCCATCATTTTATTTTATGACCGGTTTTATCGCTTATTGCAGATCAAATACCAGTTTTTTGATTACTTCTGGAAAATCGCCTGCGTGTCAATGGCTGCTCAAATAGGAACCCTTCCTCTGACTTTGTACTACTTTGGAAACTTTCAACCCTATTTTCTGATCTTTAACCTGATTGCCATTCCTTTTGCTTTTTTCTTATTAAGTGGAGGGCTTATTGTTCTATTGACCAGTCCATTGAAATACATATCTGATGGAATTGCCTTCCTGATTAACTTAATGGTAGATTTAGTGTATGCATTCATTACTTTTCTTCTGCAATTTCTTCCCCCAGTTATTGACATAAATATTAATATATGGCAATGCCTGATTCTGCTTGTTCTAATCCTGCTTATTTTTGGATTTATCATTAGAAAAAAGCTCTCCTACTTTGCTTTTGTTCCCGTTTGTATGATCCTGTTTATGCTTTTCAAAGTTCAGGACATTTCAGGCCGCAAAAATCAAAAAGGTATCGAATACCTTGGTTATCCATCAAAAGCCGTTGTTATATATAATGGAAAAGAATATTGGACAAGCTCTGAAGAAGACGATCGTTCACGATCAGTCGATTTCTTTACGGAACAATTTCGGCTGAGTGACCGAATAGACGGCATTCCGCACTATGAAAATGAGCAGTTTGAATTGTTCTCTATTAATAATAACACAATTCTTAAAATCAAAAACTCTAATTTTATCATTCCGGAAGGTTCCTTCTTTGACTACATCATTGTAGAGACTAATGTAAACAGAGATTATGTCGAAAAATTGAAGGGCCATTCAGATCACCTGATTTTTGATTGACAATACAGGGCAAATCAGTTATTAAAACAAAATCATCGTTTTAAATCGTTATCTTTATGGATATGCAAAAAATAATCCTAACAATAAAAGACAATAGCAAACTCAGTTTTTTCTTAAAACTAATGAAACAACTGGATTTTGTTGAAGTTGAAGAGGCTTCGTTCAAGCGAAAACCCTCTGTCAAAAAACATAATTTTTTTGCTTCGGCAGGTTTATGGAAAAACAGGGATATTAATGCGGACGAACTTCGGGAAAAAGCATGGAAAAGGAGCCGTTAGTTCTCTGTGACACCAACATCATCATAGAATTTTATAAGGAAAATCCTGTTATAGTTGATTCGCTGAAGTCCATAGGCCAGGAGGCCATTGCGGTAAGCATAGTTACTTCAGGTGAGTTGATTTATGGAGCATTGAACAAGAGAGAACTCACCAGGATTAAAAAAGACCTCTCATACTTAAAGGTATTGGATATAGGTAGGCAGGTATGCGACCAGTTTATCGAATTAATGACCAATTACTCGCTGAGCCATAATTTAAGTGTTCCAGATGGTCTTATAGCAGCAACTTCCATTGCTCACGATATTCCATTATATACCTTAAACAAAAAGGACTTTAAATACATCGATGGATTAAAGCTCTGGTAGCATTGCGCATCCATATAAACTTTCCAAAACCCTCTTGGCATAGAGTTTCTTGTTCTGAAAGTAAGGCAGACCAGCCATTTACCTAATAGTGCACATTATTAACATCACAGTTCAATACATTAAATGCATTAGACCTTGCTGACATTAATGTTACCAAACATTCTTAAAGTATTTTGGTTACCTTTGCCACCTCATTATGAGGGAAGTATTGTTTATTGAAAGACAATTGAAGTAAATACAAAACATTTTAATTAATACCGAAGTTTAATAATCCGGATGAAAGTAGCTGTCTACAGAAAAGAACATTTTAACGCTGCACACAGACTCCATGTTTCGAGTTGGTCTCAGGAGGAAAATGAAAAAGCATTCGGCCTTTGCAATAATGCCAATTTCCATGGACACAATTACACCCTGATCGTAAAGGTTATTGGAGAACCTGACAAAGTCACCGGCTACGTGATTGACCTGAAGGTATTAAGCGACTTGATCAAAAAGCATATTATTAAAAAATTTGACCATAAAAATTTAAATCTAGATGTACCAGATTTTAAAACCATTAATCCGACTGCAGAGAACATTGCTGTGGTTATTTGGAATATTTTAAGAAAAGAAATTGATAAAAACCTTGAGTTAAAAGTGACATTATATGAAACCGAAAGAAATTTTGTTGAATTCCCGGCCAGTTAGCAACCTAAAAGTTGAAGAGGTTGGAGACAACCACGTTGCTACCTCCTTCGAAACCCCATTGAGGGATGATGCATTTGACATTAGTGATAAGGAAAAAATCGAAAAGATAGAGGCTCATTTTCGGGAGATCATGAATATCATGGGCCTGGATCTCAACGATGATAGTTTAAAAGGTACTCCGAAAAGAGTCGCTAAGATGTTTATCGAAGAAGTTTTTTCCGGTTTAGACCCAAAAAACAAACCCACCCCCCGGTTGTTTGAAAACAAATTTCACTATAATGAAATGCTGGTGGAGAAAGACATCACGCTATTCTCCTATTGCGAGCACCACTTTGTGCCCATCTTCGGAAAAGCTCATGTAGCGTACATTTCCAGCGGAAAAGTAATCGGTCTTTCAAAGATCAACCGGATCGTTCAATATTATGCGAAAAGACCACAGGTTCAGGAAAGATTGACCGTACAAATCGCTGAAGAACTCAAGGAAATACTGGACACGGAAGATGTAGCTGTGATCATCGATGCCAAGCATATGTGTGTGTCTTCAAGAGGAGTTCAGGATACAGCCAGTAGCACAGTGACTTCTCATTATGGAGGCAGATTTCAGCATGAAACTACAAAAGAAGAGTTCTTAAAATACATTTACAGGGAATAACAAAATTGTAATCAAAATTAAAAGGCCTGTTAATTTCGAATTAGCAGGCTTTTTTTATTTTTACAATTCACAACACACCCTTATGAATACGCTGAAATTTGGTGTCATAACGGACCTTCATCATAGCGAGGGAGAGATTTATCTTGACCGTCATTTCCAGCAAACCATTAGAAAAGTAAAAGAAGCTGCAAACATCTTCAATGCTGAAAATCCCGATTTCGTGGTAAATCTCGGTGATACCATTGACGAGGGATTTGAAAATTATGCAAAGATCATGGAATGCCTTCAACAGATCAAACCAAAGATCTATCACATAATCGGGAATCATGATTATGATGTGGAAGACCATTTAAAGAAAGAGGTCCCAGGTAAATTTGGACTAAAAGAGAATTATTATCACATCCAACACAAAAACGTTCATTTGCTATTTTTAGATGGCAGCGAGATCAGTACTTTCGCCAATGTGAGAGAAGACGACAATTATCATCTGGCAGTGGTCGAAATGGAAAAGCTGAATGATGAAAATGCCCCAAATGGAAATTTTTACAATGGAGGAATCAGCCTGAAACAGCTCAATTGGTTTGATCAAAAACTCAAAGCATTTGAAACCAAAAATGAGATCTCCCTGGCATTTTGCCATTTCCCGATCTTTCCGGAAGACAAACATAATTTGTTCAATGATAAACAGGTCTTAAAGGTCATTAGCAAATACAAAAATCTAAAGGCTTGGATCTGCGGGCATAATCATGCGGGAAATTACGGCAAGGTCAATAATTGTCACATTCTCAACCTGAAAGGTCTCGTTGAAACCAAAACTGAAAATTCATTTGCCATTTTTGAAATGGAAGACACGAAAATGAACATACGTGGTTTTGGCAGGGAAATTGATCGTGTCTTGAAAATTTAATGATAATCAAAATGAAGAAATCTTTTTTTACAGCTCTTGTTGTTTCTGCAATATTTTTATTGAATTCATGCGCATCGGTCATGCAAATGGCCAACATCGTCAATTGCGACTTCCGCATGAAATCCCTTAATCAAACAAAATTGGTAGGAATCAATATCGAAGATAAAAACAATATCAAAGCTTTGGGCTTCAGGGATATTGGTACATTGACCAGCGCATATCTAAACAAAAATATACCTCTTACTTTTCAATTGAATGTCGAAGCAAAAAATCCAAACTCAAAACCAGCTGCATTAAGCAAGTTCGATTGGATTTTAACAATAGATGATATTGAAATGACAAGAGGAACAAATACTGACCAGGTGAAAATTCCGGGGAACAGCGTTACCACCATTCCTATGCAAATCAGCATTAATCTTTATGATGCCCTCAGGAATGAGAGCAAAGACGCCCTTCTGAATTTTGCTTTCAATCTGGCAGATGCAAGTGACAAACCAACGAGAATTGGGTTAAAACTAAAGCCAACAATTTACCTGGAACAAATTCCTTTGACTTACCCGGGATATATAAATGTTGGAACAGAGTTTGGAGGTAGTTAACACCTTCTGTTCCTCTTCAATACTCAAGTTTATTAATGGATTAAGAATTCCTCTAGCAAATAGACTTCCTGCTGCAAAATTACCTTTCATAAGAAATGCTATTCTTATTAAATAATCCTATTATTTTTGCAGCATGTCAGAGCAAATTTTAATCATTGATTTCGGTTCTCAGTACACGCAGTTGATCGCAAGGAGAGTCAGAGAGCTAAACGTGTATTGTGAGATTCATCCCTTTAACCATTTACCGGAAAACATTGATAATCTTAAAGGGGTTATTCTCTCCGGGAGTCCGTGTTCAGTTCGGGAAGACGGGCATCCAGAAATCGACTTAAGTCAATACCGAAACAAAGTACCGGTATTGGGAATTTGCTATGGCGCCCAACTTTTAGCTCAGAAAAACGGTGGTAATGTTATTCCATCTGAAATAAGGGAGTACGGACGGGCAAATCTTCACAAAATAGATCAACATTATGATCTTTTGAAGGAAATCTCGATCGATACACAGGTGTGGATGTCGCATGGTGATACCATCAATCAGTTGCCTGATGATTTCAAAGTTATCGCAAGTACGGAGTCTGTACAAGTTGCTGCATTTAAGGTTGACAATGAAAATACCTATGGCATACAGTTTCACCCGGAAGTCACGCACTCTATCGAAGGTAAAACAGTCCTTAGAAATTTCGTTGTCCATATTTGCGGATGTCACCAGGACTGGACACCAGATGTATTTGTGGAGGCGACCATTGCAGAACTCAAAAATAAACTGGGTAATGACAAGGTTGTCATGGGGTTGTCCGGTGGAGTTGACTCATCGGTAGCAGCCATGCTGATCCACAAAGCTATTGGCAAAAACCTTTACTGCATCTTTGTGGATAATGGTTTGCTACGTAAAAATGAGTTTGAGGAAGTGCTTCATTCCTACAAGGACATGGGCTTAAATGTAAAGGGAGTGGATTCTAAAGAACGGTTTTACAAGGCGTTAAAAGGTAAAACCGATCCGGAAGATAAAAGAAAAGCCATAGGAAGGACTTTCATAGAAGTATTTGATGAAGAATCTCATGCTATCCAAAATGTTTCATGGCTGGGGCAAGGAACTATTTATCCGGACGTTATAGAGTCGGTTTCGGTGAAAGGCCCTTCGGCAACTATAAAGTCACATCATAATGTTGGAGGTTTGCCTGAAAAAATGAAGCTTAAAGTAGTAGAGCCATTGAACACACTTTTTAAGGATGAAGTTAGGGAGGTAGGTAAAACCCTGGAAATACCTCAAAACATATTAGGCCGCCATCCATTCCCCGGACCGGGTTTGGGAATTAGAATTTTGGGAGAAATCACAGCTGAGAAAGTTAAAATACTTCAGGAAGTAGATCATATATTTATTTCAGGTTTAAAAAAGAATGGTCTTTATGATGAAGTCTGGCAGGCTCTGTCCATTCTCACACCCATTCAATCTGTGGGCGTAATGGGAGATGAAAGAACTTATGAAAATGTAGTCGCACTTCGTGCAGTAACCAGCGTAGACGGAATGACGGCTGACTGGAGCAGGCTACCATATGATTTCCTGAGCAATGTCTCAAATGAAATTATCAACAAAATAAAGGCTGTTAACCGGGTAGTGTACGATATTAGCTCAAAGCCACCCGCAACCATCGAATGGGAATAACCAATTTATTATGAAGAAAGTTCTAATCGCAGTTTTTACCATATTTACCATTTCTTTTTCCGTTTCTCAGGATATTGCCTCATTCAAAAGAGATTATGAAAACGGAAAAGAATTGTTCAATATGAATCGATATGGGCTGGCCATGCAGGCTTTTCAGCCATTGACCAGTTCATTCAACGAAAATCCATTCATAAAAGAAGCAACTTTTTACTATGGTGTTTCTGCGTACTATGAAAATCAAATTGAAACTGCACTAAGTACATTTAACAGAATAAAAGTTTACTATCCATCCTGGGACCAGCTGGATCAGGTAAACCTTTGGCTTGGAAAAAGTTATCTCAAAAAAAGTGATATCAATTCAGCCATAAAAGCATTTAATGAACTGAAAAATCAAGAAAATAATGATTACGCTTCCAAAATATTGTTGGCAGAACTTGAAAAAATTGATTCCTACGATTCCATTGAGTCTCTATATCAACAATATCCCGATAATAAATCGATCGGGATCACCATGGCTGGCGCTATCACGAAACAGCCTTTGCTCGATCAAAACAGGGACCTTCTTTACAAACTTATAAAGGAATACGACCTTGATGAAGGAAGTTTTAAGGTTGTGGATGTTGCGGAATCCAAGAAAAAAAGTTCTTATACGGTTGCTATAATGTTGCCGTTTATGATCAATGAGCTTCAAAATAACAGAGGAAACGTTCGCAATCAATTTGTTATTGATCTTTATCAAGGAGTCTTGCTGGGAGTGAATCTATTGAAAACGCTGGGCATTAAAGTAGATGTACTTGTTTACGATACTGAAAATAACACTTCCAAGGTTCGGCAAATATTAAGCAAACCAGAACTTCAGCATGTGGACCTGATCTATGGGCCACTCTATCCGGGGCCTGTTAAGATGACCAATGAGTTCTCCTTCAAATACAAGATCAACATGTTCAATCCACTTTCGAGTAATTCCCAGATCATTGGAAATAATCCTTATTCTTTTTTATATAAACCAACCTATGAAACTCAGGGAAAGCAGGTAGCTGAATACATTATCAAAAACGTTGACAAAAAAGATAAAATTGGATTTGTATTTTACGGAAGAGAGCAAAGAGATTCCCTGATGGCAAAAAGCTTTATGCAAACTATGTATGAAGCCGGGGATAGCACATTCAATTCCATGAGCGTTCCGGAAAATCAATCCAAAAGGATCATTCAGTTTTTGACCGAATCAACAGAAGTTGAGGAAATGGAAGATGAGGAAAATAGGGACTTTGAAATGCCGGAATTATTAAAAATCGGCAGAGATAGTATCGCGTTTATTTATGTAGCATCTGAGCAACCGGCGTATGCAGCCAGTACGATAACAGCTTTAGAAACAAGAGGTGATACAACCGTTCTACTCGGAAAAGAAAGCTGGTTGAATAGCCAGATCATCAGCTATGACGCACTTGAAAGGCTAAATGCACTGATTTTTGCGCCGACATACCTTGATAAAAACTCAAGTCCATACAAGTTTTTTGAAAGCATGTATAAAGAAACTTACAACTCGCTTCCCTCCTTAAACGCTTGCCTGGGCTATGAAACCATCATTTTACTTGGGAAATTGATGAATAAATACGGCAATCACTTCCAAAATGAATTTGATGATAAAACAATGGAAGGATATTTATTTGGCGATTATGTCCTGCAGAGAAATAATGATAATCAAAACATTCCTATCGTTAAGTTCAAAGGTGCGGAATTGGTCCGTTATCAAACAAAAAAATAACGAATGCTCAATAAGTCTCAAAGCAAATCACTTTTTCAAAAAGCTCAACAATTTATTCCCGGTGGTGTAAACTCACCTGTTCGGGCGTTTAAAGCGGTAGGTGGAGATCCTCTCTTTATCAAAAGTGCTCAAGGCGCTTATCTTTATGATGAAGATGGAAATGAGTTTATTGAATTGATCAATTCCTGGGGCCCAATGATTCTGGGTCACGCCAATGAAAAGGTTATCGGGGCAGTAAATGAAGCATTGAAATCTTCTCTTTCTTTTGGCGCTCCAACAAAAAAAGAAGTAGACATTGCAGAGCTGATTACTGAAATGTTTCCTTCCATTGAAAAGGTCCGAATGGTAAATTCTGGTACGGAAGCAACGATGTCAGCCATTAGACTGGCAAGAGGATTTACTGGCAGGGACAAAGTGATCAAATTCGAAGGGTGCTACCATGGCCACGGTGATTCCTTCCTTATTGCAGCAGGCAGTGGGGCGATAACCATGGGGACTCCTGATAGCCCAGGCGTGACAAAAGGAACGGCAAAAGATACTTTACTGGCAAAATACAATGATCTGGAATCTGTTGAAAGACTGGTTCAAACCAATAAAGGAGATATCGCCGCGTTGATTATCGAACCGGTGGCAGGGAACATGGGATGCGTACTTCCGGAAAACGATTTTCTTCAAAAATTGCGTAGTCTTTGCAGCAAAGAAGGAATTGTTCTCATCTTTGATGAGGTCATGACGGGATTCCGATTAGCAAGAGGAGGAGCTCAGGAAGTATTTAATGTTCAGGCAGACCTTACAACCCTCGGAAAAATTATCGGAGGAGGAATGCCTGTTGGAGCATATGGAGGCAAAAAGGAAATCATGGAATTTGTCTCTCCAAGTGGTCCCGTTTATCAGGCAGGAACATTATCCGGCAATCCCATTGCTATGGCAGCGGGTTTTGAAACCCTAAACCAACTCTATTCCGATCCAACCATTTATGAGGAGCTTAACAAAGCCACTTCAAAATTAGTTGCTGGAATAAGGAATAATTTCTCCAAAATAGGTAAAAACTATACGATAAATCACATTGGGTCCATGTTTAGCTTATTTTTTACCGAAAGTCCGGTGTCAGATTTCGACTCAGCCAAGCAATCGGATACTTCCCTTTTTGGCAAATACTTCAACAGGATGCTGGAAAACGGTATTTATCTGGCCCCTTCTCAATTTGAAGCTTTATTTATCTCGGTTTCCATAGACCAAAATCATATAGATAAAATAGTAGAAGCAAACCGCATTTCACTGGAAGCAATTCATTAAAATCGAACTCCTAACTTATTATATATCAGTTATTTTTGTAATAACACATCCATTCTTGGTCTGAAAAGTTACAATTAGCGAATTAGAGGTATATAATCTTACATTCACCACGAAATCGGTTTTTTTTGGAATCGCATTAATGATATATATTGTGTCATTAATTCAATAGTGAAAAATCAGAATTAAGCAGAAGTGAAAAGGTTAATTTTTTTAAGCATATTGATTTTTTGGGGCGCCTGCGTATCTGCACAGGAAAATACCGACGCCAAAACTTTTACTTACGAGGAAGTTTATGATAATCCATACGACATATCTAAACTCTTCATCCAGGTCCAACCGGTTTATGGAGAATTCTATACCACCAACATCAATGCTGGATTTGGCTTTGAAATGCATTATTATCATAATGATGTTTTTGACATTGGCGCGAGTTTCAGAACGGCCTATACTTCAGGTTTTGAATTGACAAGAAATGCGGCAATCGAAAATTCCACGGTGGATAATGAACCAAAAGGATACAGCTTCTTTGAATTGATCGGAAACTATCATGTAGTCGACCGGGAAGAAGATACTCAAACAAAATTCATACTTTACTCCAAAAGATATGAAGGAGCGAAATGGGCAGCAACTGTCCCATTGCATACCATCGTTCCAACAAAAATGAGACGTTCGTATGGAGTGAGAATAGGTGGTCTCGGATGGTCGACTACAGCCGATTACTCGAAAATCCTGGAAAATCAAGGTAAAACGATGACGACAGTAGAGGGTGAGCCTATCGGTAGTGATGAAAGTATTTACGGCGATATGACGGCTATGGGATTTGCCCTGGGAGGTTCTTTAACATTGATAAAGAATGCTGCTATCCAACCTGATAGAATTTATGGAACATTAGTAAGTGATCTTATATTTACTGCATACTTTGATATACTAGTGACTCCGTTTGTTGAGATAAGTGATATTTACAATGATGGTGTACTCTATCCTGCTGATATCATCGATACCAGTTTTTTAGGAGCCCGGGCAGGAATGGAAGGCCGGTTCAATAGAAAGGTTGGTTGGGCATATGGAGCAGAATTAGGATATCGACCTGGAATAAAAGGAGAAGGCATATATGCTACGGTTAAAATCAGCTTTCCGGTATTTTCCACACAACTTAACTACAGGGTAGAGAGCTTCGGAAAATAATCTAAAAACTTCTTAATTCTGTTTTATTACTGCTTTTGGAAAAACACGATAATCGTGTTAAAGGCAAATGACAACTCAGATGGCGTGTTGGAATCTATTCCGAATATGATCCAAAACTCTCCATTTGCATTTGTTTGTACCAAAATACTAATCTGATCGGTTTCACCCTTAAGAATAACTTTTTCCTGATCGAGATGCTCCTCAATTTTACCAAAATAGTAGATTTGATCTGTACCGTTGACCTGATCATTTCCTTTATCAGCATTTAAATAATTGTAGGCTGCATTCTCAGAGACAGGAGAAAAATCCAATGTTGATTCGGGTTTGACAGATAAGCCACCCGCTTTAAAATACAATTCCGTTTCGTCAACTGTATTTTTGCCGATTGCCTCCATTAGAATTTCGTAGCTAAAAGATAATTGATACACCGAATTGGGGTCAAGGTCACTAAATTTTCTGCTTATATAATAAAACAGATCTTCATGAGGATTTTTCCCTGACAATACAAGAGCATGATTGTCTTCTTCAAATACATTATCCAGTTCCTTATATTCAATCTTCAGGTCCAATTCAGATTCAAGTGAATCCGGGTAATCAGCAAACCCTCCTATCCAATCTGAAATGCCTTGATCAAATTTCTCGATATATGCAAAGTCATACTGTGCCTCACTAAATGTAGCATCATCTCCATCCATGCATGAATTCATCAAAAACAAGGTACAATAAAACAGATATTTCAATTTCTTCACACTCATTTTCCTCATCAATTAATGAAACTGGTAAGACAAACCGAACATCATCATTTTGAAGCTTGGTGTTCTGTCTTCATTAAAATCATCTTTTATAAAATCCGTAATCGCTCTTTTGTATATCGGTTCAACATAAATTCGGTACTTCTCCAAAAAGGTATATCCGGCATTTATACTCAAAGTGCCATTCAGATACATATTATTATAAACATCGTTTACCCTATCAAGGGGAGCGTTTTCGATGTTCTCACCAGTAGCGCTGATTGAGTTCTCAAGTAAAAATTCAGAAGAGACTCCTGTAAAAAAGGTCAGGTTAAACTTACGGTCAATGATTTCATAACCAGCTTTTACAGGAACTGATAAAAATTCGTATTCATTTCTTATTTCCGCACTACCATCATAATAACCAGATTCAAGGCTGTAAAAAGAATTTGCCAGCACGATTCCATTTCGTGTTATTCCCAATTCAGAATTGACGTTTGAAAACGCCTTTGTATAATTTAAACCACTAAACAGAACAAATCTTTTTGCTACTTTGACACCGAAATTTGCACCATAACTAAAAGCAGTAGACTGAGCGAATTCCTCTGATAGCTGTAGATCGTAATTTTGAGCGCTATTGAAATTGTTACCTGAGCTTAAATTTGGACTCATCACCCTCAATTGACTTCCGGGGGATTGATCAAACAAAGGGCTGGTATTGCTTTCGGCATTTGTCAGTGATCCGGAATTCTGACTGAAAACACCGGCAGAGAAATTCAGACCCGTTAAGAAGATCGTTTCATCCTTTTGCTTTGTCTCTTTTCCAATCAGCTCATAACCATAACTATAATTTTCAACACCAGGGATTTCTACACTTTCCAACGCTAGTTGAGGTTCTTGTAAGGATCTGTTTTGCGCGTGGTCTAAATTGATTATGGAATAAGACAATTGCTGATTGCTAGCTAGCTGTGAAAATGTCGGGTTTTCAGATATTGCATCTCCATGTTCGAGGCTTTGCTGTTTAGAAGCTTTTGATTCCAATTCATTACTCGATCTATTCTCAGCAATTAAAGGTTCTTTTTCAGATAAGTCTTCTGTTTTCGATTTTTGCGAAATGTTACCATCAGACAACCCAGACTCTTGTGAAATATTTTTGTCAGTTCTCTCTATGAAAGATTCATTATTGTCTATTTGTGCACTTATTTCATTCCCGGTTGAATTTTCCTGGCTTTCAGTTGCCAGAGCTAACTTTTCATCCTTTGTTTGGTTCTCATTTTGAATGATGTTGTCACCTGACCCGGAGTCGTGATCTTCTGTTGAATTCTCAACCATTTGAGTGGATTCTCCTGATTTTTGATTATTAAATTCTGCCACTCCAAAATATAACCCAACACTTATTGCTAAAAGGACGGAAGCGGCAATAGAATATCGATAAAAAGGAATGATACGCTTTGATTCCTTTTTAGTGATACGATCATTTATTTTCTCCCAACTCGATGAAGGTGGTGAGATTTCAGCATTTTCAAATGCCTTTCTCCAGCCTTCCTCAAACCCTCCTCTGTCATTTGACATTTTCATAGCTCTTTAATTTTTCCAATCTGATTTTCTCCTGAAGCAACCTCCTGGCTCTGGAAAACTGAGATTTGGATGTTCCTTCACTGATACCAAGCATTTCTCCTATTTCTTTATGATTATAACCTTCAATCGCGTATAAGTTGAAGACAGTCTGACAGCCTTCCGGCAATGATCTTATCATATTCAAAAGATCTTCCAGCTGAAAACCCGATAATACATCTTCGTGGTTATAATCGTTTTTCATATCCTCAATGTCATGCATGGGATATTGATACAGCTTGCTTCGTTGGTGATTTAATGCTGTATTAATTACTATTCTTTTTATCCAATAAACGAGGTTTGAATCACCCCTGAACGTTTCAATCTTATTAAACACCTTAATAAATGACTCTTGCAGAATATCCTCAGCCTCCTGTTGGGATTTTGAGTACCGCAGACACACCACAAACATTCGTCCCGAAAACAGATCATACAGCTCTTTTTGCGCATGATTATCTGCTCGTGCACAACGCTTTACTAAGTCACTATAATCGTGCATGATAGAATCCCGGGATGATTGTTCTATATGTTGTTTATTATCAGACACTAAGACATCTCAATAAGTTGGAACAAAAATTGAAATAAATTTATCTTTAAAGTTATAATTAGTATTGCCAAAATTCTAATAATGAATTTATGATCCGAACATCAATCATTTTTGTAATTATAAATGTAATCTGTTCTTCATTTGGGCAAGGCCAGCCTAAAACTACAGAAAATACAGTATACGATCCCAATATTAAGACCATCCTCATATTCAGTGCCAACGATCCCCGGCAGGGGGATCTTTCCTCACATTCAAAACCTATAGCAAACAGAACTCCGCTTATTTTAAAATTTGATGAAATCAACGTAGAAAATGCAAACTACTTTTTTGCAAAAATATTTCACTGCGATGCAAACTGGAATATTTCGGGTTTAAATGACCGTGAATTTTTATACGATTTTAATGAATTTAACATCGATCAATATGAATTCTCATCCAATAGAAAGATCCCCTACACACATTTTACTTTTCAAATTCCTGAAGTCAAAATTCCGGGAAATTATCTGCTGATGGTTTATAAAGATAACGATCCTTCCAATCCATCTTTTCTCCGACGGTTTTTTGTCTATGACAAGAAAATAAGCATCCTATCCAAAACAAGTGCCATCGGCGCCATGCAATCTTCCCAGGAACATCAAATAGAATTTACGGTTAACTATGCGAACTACCCCATTCCCGACCCACTCACTGAAATATCGGTGGTGATCCGTCAAAACCATCGGTGGGATAATGCATTGACGGGTGTCCAACCAAGCTTTATTCATCAGGACAAAAGTGAGCTGATCTATCGCAATTTTAATCTTACCAACAACTTCAAATCCGGAAATGAATTCCGTTTTTTCGATCTGACTTCTGTCAATTATACCATGCAAAATGTAAACAGGATCACAGACTCAGATATGAGATTTGACGCTTTTCTAATGCGGGATAAATTTAGAGGCTATGAAGCGTACAGCATTATTAACGATCTGGATGGAGGATATGTAATAGAAAACAAAGATTATGGAAATGCGCATTTGGATGGTGAATATGTTTATACTCATTTCTTTTTGGAAGCGCCAAAAGATGTCAGAGATGATATATATGTGGTCGGAAGACTAACTGACTGGAAAACTGAAAATGAAAATAAGCTTCAATTTGTGGAAGGATCGGACATCTATACTTGTCAACTGTTGCTGAAGCAGGGAATCTATGATTATCAGTATTATGTTCCTGGCTATACGCAAAATCCGAATATCATCGAAGGGAATCACTTCGAGACAAAAAATACCTACGAAATACTGGTGTATTTTAAGCACCCGGTCCTGAGAACGGATGTGCTGTTAGGATATTCGTTGTTTAATTCTCGCTAATGGAAGACTTAATTTCTTCGAATCCCTTGTATGGAATTGTTCTTTGTGCAGGATCAGAATTTGCGATATCAATCATTCCAAATCCTTTGTGAGCAAACTCTCCTAAGCCACAATGGAAGATGAATTCTTTCACTTCAGCTTCAGCATACAATGTAAAAGGAAATGTATATCCACGAATTTCATACTTAACATCCTGGTCGTACAAAGGATATATTCTGGCAAATTTCTTTTGACTCTCTTTGATCTTCCTCAGGTAATTCACATCCGGAACTAATTGAAATTTATTGTAAGATGCTAATTGCTCTTCTGTAAAAGCAAGTAGATTTTGCATCCTTAGCATGGTAGATTCATAAAGCCGATCTGAAAATTCATCCAATTCAGGTGAGATAAACCTTTTTGAATCGCTGCTATTAAATTTCGGTTTTATGATTACGATAGGAGAAATACAAATAAACTTATCGACATTTTTTAGATCCGGAGTTTCCTCTGTTTCTACCGATTCAGGTATCAGAACCAGGTTGCCAATGTCAATATTTGGTAAGCTGAAAAGTTGTTTCAGGAAATAATCCAAAAACTCCTTATTTGAGCTGGAAAAGACCAACGTTACTCTGTTGGAAAAAAAGTGCAATCCATTGCGACTTATTTTCGTCTGCCCTTTTAATCCCGAAAAATTATAGAAATTAAAATCTCTGAATTCTTCGTTGCCGCCATTTAAAATTAGACCTTTAATCTGCTGAGCAAGCAAATATTGATGGTGAAAGGGAACAAAAGCCCCTTTATTTTTTAAAATAAAGATAATTCGTACTCTCAAAACATCTACCGTTTGGTGAAAAAAATTTAAGCAACTCTACTCAATATGTCCCGTTTGGTTTAGTCGTTAAAAATCAACTTCAATCTGTCTATTTTCAACGTGATAACTATTTGTATATTAATATAATATCTTTCAAAACTTAAAAAAACACTTTATACAAATATTTAAACTAATATGAGCTATAAATGTTAATAAGTTGAGTAAAAATATACAATTATAAAAACAATGCTAAACAATTTAGCACAATAATTACACATTAAATCTGAAATGCATAATGTCCCCATCCTGTACTACGTAATCTTTACCCTCTATGGCTAACTTTCCTGCCTCTTTACATGCCTGTTCAGATTTGTACTCTACGAATAAATCGTATTTAATAACTTCAGCTTTGATAAATCCTTTCTCAAAATCCGTATGAATGACACTTGCGGCCTTCGGCGCTTTCCACCCTTTTTTGATGGTCCAGGCTCTGACTTCTTTCGGTCCTACAGTGAAATAGGTAATTAAATTCAATGTATTGTAAGATTCATTGATCAGCTTGTTTAAACCGGATTCCTTCAATCCGTATTCATTCAAAAACAACATCTTTTCCTCTTCATCTTCCAACTCGGCAATCTGAGCTTCTATCGCTGCACAAATTAGAATGAGGTGACTGTCTTCTTCAATACTTGCTTTGAGCTGATCTACGAAAGCATTTCCGGTCTGGATAGAATCCTCATCAACATTGGCAAGGTAGATCACCGGCTTTTCAGTCAATAAATACATATCTCTGGTAAGCGATTTTTCCTCTTCAGAGACTTCTAAAGTTCTAAGGTTTTTTCCTCCTTCCAGATGAGTTTGGTATTTCTGTAATACCGTAAGCTCCTTTTTTGCTGCTGCATCACCAGACTTAGCTATTTTTTCCGTTTTGGAAATTCTCTTTTCAACAGATTCCAGATCTTTTAGCTGCAATTCTGCATCAATAATTTCTTTGTCATTGACAGGGTTAATCTTGCCGTCTACATGAACGATATTATCATCCTCAAAACAACGTATCACATGAATTATTGCATCAACCTCCCGAATATTTGCCAAAAATTTATTTCCCAATCCTTCACCTTTGCTGGCTCCTTTCACCAATCCGGCTATATCAACAAACTCAATGTATGTTGGAATCACATTTTCAGGTTTGGCAATTTCAGCCAGGATATCAAGCCTTTCATCAGGAACACTGATTACCCCCACATTTGGCTCAATCGTGCAAAAGGGAAAATTTGCTGCTTCAGCTTTATTCTTGGAAAGAGCGTTAAAAAGAGTAGATTTGCCCACATTTGGCAATCCCACAATCCCACACTTTAAACCCATTCTTAACTAAATTTTAAAAATGTGATAACTTTTATATCCTTTGTAAATCTCGATAGCAGAAACTCTGAGTATGGTGTAAACGGGAATTGCTGCAATCATTCCCGGTATTCCTGCTAAAGTTGCGCCGGCAAATATAATAATAAATATTTCTAATGGGTGTGCTTTTACACTTTTTGAAAAAATTAAAGGCTGGAGGACAACATTATCTGTCATCTGAACTACGGCGAAAACACTTAGTACCTTTGCGACCAAAAAGAAGTATTCATTGGATAACGGAATATGGGTGTTTGTGGAAAGCACGACAAATACTCCAAACGTAGCACCAAGGATGGGCCCCAGGTACGGAATTAAGTTGATGACAGCTGCAAAGAGAGCAATGGATGCTGAATACTTTATTCCAAAAATAGAAAGTCCGGAGAAAGCAATGGTAAAAATTGAAATCATCTGAAAGATCAAGCCAATCAGGTAATTGGATAAAAGCTTTTCGATTTTATAGACGGCAGCAATCGACACTTCAAAATATTGATTGGGGATCATTTTAATGAGCTTACTTTTAATCAATCCCTTTTCATACAGAAGGAAAAAGGTAATAAAAGTCACGGCCAGCATGCCGATAAAAACACTTCCTGTAATGGAAATTACATTGGTAAAAAGATCCGCGTATTGGATATCACCTAAAAGATCCGTTGCAGCTTTCTTTGCATTATCTAATAAAAACCCTTTTTTTTCGGAAGTAAGATCACTTTCAATTAGAAATTCTTCAACCTTTGCGATTGGAATTGTGATTTTTTCCATGATCGATTCCGATTTGAATAATTCAGAAAAGACATTAATCTGTTCTGAGATCAGTGGAACAAATAGGAATATGAACAATCCTAACACGGATACCAGCACAACAAAAGAAATAAAGATTGAGATAGTCCTGGGTATCTGAATGTTTAGGATCAGCTTTTTATTTATGTTATTGACAAGCGGGCGGAGAATCGTGGAAAGGACAATCGAAATGATGACATAAACAAAAATATTTGAAAAAAACCACGCCAAAAAAACGAACAGGGCTATTCCTAGTATGATAATAGCGAAGATAGTAGCTATCTTAGTGTGTTGTTTTAACATGATTTCTGGATGAATAAAAAGTAATCATAAAAAAAGCCCTTGAACAAAACAAGGGCTTTTTTTATTTCATTTAAATACTCTTAATCCCATTTCAGTTCCTGATCCATGTCTTCAGACTGGGATTCGTCAGTGTCTGATGTTTCAAATTGACTGAAATCTACATCTGGCAATAATGTGTTTTTTACATGGTCAGTAGTGTCTTGTAAGGCATCGATGAATTTCATAAAATCTTCCTTGTACAAAAAGATTTTATGTTTTTCATAGAAATAACCATCATCTTTAAACCTTCTTTTACTCTCAGTAATTGTCAGGTAATAGTCATTAGATCGAGTAGATTTTACATCAAAAAAGTAGGTTCTCTTTCCGGCTCTTACTCTTTTAGAATAGATTTCAGCCCTTCCATTGTCCTTGTTCTCTTCCACAATTCTCTAAATTTAAGGTTAGTGCGTGGTAAATATAGTTAATACTGATAAAAAATTTAATTTATCATTCGATAAATATAAAACAATGAAAGAGTTTGTTGCAAGTATAACGGTATAAATTCCATATTTTCTCGATTTATAACACGCTGATGAAACAAAAACACGTTTAAACCCTTGGTTACAGGGTATTTTTTTAACGTCTCAACAGTATGAAATGAATATTTTTCACATATTGGAGTATGAAAATTGAACTTGAGAAGATTCGGGATACTGCACGATTTGACTTACTAGCCAAACAGCTTGTAGAGGGGTTTATAACAGGACTACACAAATCACCTTACCATGGTTTTTCAGTAGAGTTTGCTGAACACAAGCTTTACAATACAGGTGAAAGCACCAGGAACATCGACTGGAAGGTATTTGCCAGGACGGACAAACTATTTACAAAGCGTTACGAAGAAGAGACCAATCTGCGATGCAGTATCCTCATCGACAATTCATCATCGATGTATTATCCTTCACACAATTATGGAAAGATTACCTTTAGCATTATGTGTGCGGCGGCATTGGCCTTTTTGCTACAAAAGCAACGAGACGCCGTAGGAATAACAACTTTTTCTGATGATATCGAATACCAAAGTCAGATAAAATCAACGTCCTCCCACTTGAATAAACTGTTCATTCACCTGGAAAGGATGTTAAAGGAGAACAACAAGAATAAGAAAACAAGCATCCCAAATGTCCTTCACCAAATAGCCAAGAAAATACACAAGCGATCATTGGTCATTATTTTTAGCGATATGTTTGATAATATCAATAATGTCAATGAATTGTTGACAGCCCTTCATCATTTGAAACACAACCAGCATGAGGTCCTCCTGATTCACGTAACTGATATTGGCACAGAAAGAGAATTTAATTTTGAAGACCGGCCTTATGAATTCATCGATTTGGAGACAAATGATAAGATCAGGTTAAATCCATTTGATGTAAAAGATACTTACGTGAAGGATCTTCGCAGCTTTTATCATGATATCAAATTGAAATGCAATCAATTCAAAATCGATTTCATCGAAGCAGATATCAATGACGATTTTAATAAGGTATTGTCATCCTACCTGATAAAAAGAAGTAAGCTAAACTAAAAAAAGCTGCCCATTTTTATGAACAGCTTTCCTTATATGAATATTCGAATTGTTGTTCTTAGTCCAAATGCATTTTAGCTTTCTTAGCCAGCAATTCATCTTCTGACTCTTCATGATCAGGATCCGGCACACAACAGTCGACCGGACAAACAGCTGCACACTGAGGTTCTTCATGGAAACCCATGCACTCAGTACACTTTCCTGTTACGATATAGTAGAATTCGTCAGAAACGGGGTCTTGTGGTTCATTGGCATCAACGGTACTACCATTTACTTCGACCTCTTTCAGGTCGGTACCATCGGCCCAGCGCCACTCGACACCTCCTTCATATATTGCATTATTCGGACATTCTGGTTCGCATGCACCACAATTGATGCATTCGTCCGTAATCATAATTGCCATATTAAAATAGTTTTAGTTTTACTAAGTTATACAACCAAAAAGAAATTATGTTTACTATTATTTCGGCGACCGCAAATTAACAATTTATGAAAATCATTGAAAGGTTAGATTCCTTTTTGTTTTTAAAAAATCGGCTTAACGAATTTCCAGCAAACAAGTTTTCTGATCTGGTAATAAAAGCACACCACAAAAATCCATGGTTTACTGAAAAAAATATCCGACTTGCATTTGATGGCATCATTGAAATGCTGAATGAAGAAAGTCTGAAAGAATGGAGCGATCGCTATCCTCTTGAAGATAAAACTCCTAAAAATATTGGTGTGATCATGGCAGGCAATATTCCGATGGTTGGGTTTCATGATTTACTTTGTGTGCTACTCAGTAATCATAACCTAAAAGCCAGGTTAAGCTCTCAAGATGATGTTCTCATTCCTTTTATTATAGATGAGTTGGTTTCGATAGACCCTTGGTGGGGAGAGAAAATCGAAATTGTAGAAAAAATCAAAGAAGTGGATGCCGTAATTGCTACCGGAAGTGATAATACCTCGAGGTACTTTGAATATTACTTCAGGGGCCTTCCAAAAATCCTTCGTAAAAACAGAACATCACTGGCAATCATTACGGGTCATGAAGATCGACAGGAACTCAAAGACCTTGGAAAAGACATTTATCAATATTTTGGCTTGGGTTGCAGGAATGTTTCAAAAATTCTTCTGCCTGAGGGATATAATCTTATTCAATTATTAGATGAATTAAATGATTGGGCTGAGCTGATGGAAAGTAACAAGTACATGAATAACTACACCTACAACCGGGCGATTTTTTCGATTGAGAAAATCCAGTACCTGGATAATGGTTATTCACTTTTCACTCAAAGCGATCAACCAGTCTCTCCTACAGCAGTGGTGTATTATGATTTTTATCGTGATAACACAGAGCTAAAGAATTACATAGATCAAAACCATGAGAAAATACAATGCCTAGTTGGCAGTAAAGATTCAGGACTCAACAATATTGTGCCTTTTGGAAAAGCCCAACAACCAAAGATTTGGGATTATGCTGATAATGTTGATACGATGAAATTTCTGACGGGTTTAAATTGAAGAGGCCGATAGTGTTACCGGCCTCTTCACAATGATTATTGTACAAATGTTTTAACCCAAATTCCGCATTGGAGCGGAATTTGCCCTTTGGGCTGACGAAAGCGGAGCTTTGTCAGGGTTAACCTTGACAAAAACGCAGTTTTTCGTCAACCCGTAGGGCAGATTAAGCTAAAGCTTAATCTGGGTTTAATAATTTCCTTAAGGTCTCGTTCCTCTCCAG
This sequence comes from uncultured Cytophagales bacterium, assembly GCA_913057175.1. Classification (GTDB taxonomy): domain Bacteria; phylum Bacteroidota; class Bacteroidia; order Cytophagales; family Cyclobacteriaceae; genus CAJXNP01. The sequence goes on along the minus strand of CAJXNP010000018.1, from coordinate 92,782 downwards.
ATCTCCACCCAACCTGTTCTTTCCTCACCATCCGGGAATCTGAAGTAATAATAATAAATTCCATCTGGTTCCTCTCCTCCATTCCACAATTCGTCAATGGTATAGTTATCTGAATGATAGATCTTGGTTCCATTTCTATTGGTGATAAGAAGCTCAGTTCCTTCTGATGGGAGGTTTCTGACATAGAAAGCATCATTATAGCCATCATCATTTGGTGTAATAATATTCGGAACGAATACACTTTCATCATATGGAACCTCCACATCAGTCAGTTCAAGAATACATCCATACGAATCCTGAATATAGATTGTGTAAATTCCGGAATACAGCGAGTCAAATGTTACCCTGTACCTGTTTGCCTCATTTTTCCTGATCTCCATCCAATCGTTCTTCTGATTGAACAGGTCTTTTTCTGTCAGACTTAATGGCGGGGTAAATTCATCAATCAACTCAATCTTACCAAAATATGGTTCTCCTCCACTCTCAACCACCTCTCCCAAAATACTTCCTGTATTCAGATCTACAAGCGCCTGAGTTGTTTCGAGAATATCAAAATCCAGAGCCTGGGGTGGAGAAGTGATTCTGAAAACATTAGACTCAGCAAAGATTGCATCAGGACAAATGCTTTGCTGTTGTGACATGCGGATGTAATAATCACCTTCATCAATATTGGAAATGGTATATCCCGATCCTTCAAATTGTCGGTAATCAACCGTATGAGATTGAGCTAAATCACCGTTTGTTCGGAAAAGTTCTACCAGGAATGGGAGGTCCTGCACACCTACGACATTCCCTAAAGTTATGTAGCTGGTTTCACCAACGCAGTTTACTGTACTGTCCCCATCAATAATTTCAAAATCGACTGAAGATACCTCGCTGTTGACAACCACATCGGCATTGTATTCACAACCTCCGTTGACGGATTTGACGTTCACATTGTACAGCCCATTGTTCAAGCCAAAAACGATCCTTTTTGGTGGTGTACTTAATAAAGTAAATGTTGAATCGAATGGCGTTCCTCCCAAACCAACAATACTTGCTTCGTATGGACCAGGAATGTTGGTCGCATCCAGATTTACCTGCACACTGATTCCCGACTTAACCGAGGTGTTCACTGTCTGACAGGTCGCAGGTATAACGCTCACATTTGCCACAACACCTCCGTCAAATGGCACATTGAATGGCAATTCGTATGTACAATTATTCTCGTCAATTACCATTAGTAAATGATCGCCACCCAACAGATCAGTCAGAATTCTGTCCGCCGGCATATTAACCACAATTCCATCCAGTTCATATGTATAAGGGCTTACTCCTCCCGAAATATTTCCAACCTGTACCTGGCCGTCTGCAGTTGAGCAATTGGCAGGTTGAACCGTAGAGATATTCCCACCTGAAAAAGCTTGCGGTCCACCAATAATCACCTGAACATCAGATGTACATGTTGGATCTGCTTGTTGTCGTACGGTAATATTATAAGGTGCACCACTAGGTGGTAGATTTTCGATTTTTTGTCCGCCAGATACAAATGGATACCATGTTGCACCATCAACCGTGTATTCAAAAGGCCCGCTTGCCCCCGTTACGGTCAATCTTGCTTTGCCATCACCTGGAACTGCACAAGTTGCATTTTCGAATTCACCTGCCGTAACCGTAAAAGCAGTACATCCACTTGATGCACAATTAGCCGGATCATCAGTGGTAATGGTAACTAAATCCGATCCCTGGCAGCCAGAAGGCCCGGTAACGATCCATTCAAATTCATAAACCGTGTTTTCAACTACTCCACTAACTGTGGTATTAGGTGAATTGACGTCAGAAAAACTTACTGTTGGATCGGTATTACTTACCCACATACCGGTTGCACCAAATCCTGGTTCTACTCCTTCCAATAAAAATTCAGGTGCACAATCAATTTTATCAGGACCGGCATTGACAATAATATTGTCCTGAACACCAACTTGAGCAGTAGTAATAACTTCACAACCTGTTACAATATCCCTAACCACGAACTCGTGGCTTCCCTGAGTTAAATTGCCGATTACTGTAACATTCGTCCCAATAAACGGAGTAAAATTAGTTCCTCCATCCATGCTAACCTGATAGTTACCCGCTCCGGATCCACCAGCTATGACCATAATTGTATTTGTACCGGTCGCGGCATCCAGACAAGTTGTATTGTTGATACTTGACGAGACAATGAAATTGGAGCAAAGTTGTCCGCAAATAGCAGGTCTGACAATTTCTACATCCAGAGAATCCGTACAACCTGAGCCTGCATCAGTCGCATAGCCTCTGTAAAAACCAGGAGCCAGATTTTGAATGGTATTATTGTTTTCTCCTGCAATAATTGAATTTCCAGTCAGTTCCCTCCATTGGTATGTAAATCCACTTCCAGAACCACCTGTTACATTTAAAACAATTTGACCATCATCTGTTGTACAGGTTGTCGTTTCCGTTGCCGCAACCAATTCAATATTAAATTGGGCCGGCTCGTTTATAATCACAAGGTGTTGTTCGCCGAATATTCCACTTGTAGGATCATCCACCGTAACCAGATATGTACCGGCTTTTAAATTACTTAACGTATCAGAATCGATTGAAACAAATCCCGGGTCAGTACTTGACCATGTATAACTATAGTTTCCACTGCCTCCGGTCACAAATACCCGTATCTGACCTTCATCCCTGGAACATCCTGCATCAACTTTTACTGAAGTTATATCCAAACCTGGAGGAGCAGGTTGAGTGACCGTTGCAAAAATAGAATCGAGGCAAGTACCATCATCCACCAACAATCGATAAGTGTCGGCAGGAATATTAATAAGATCTTCACTAGACCCAATCACTGTTCCGGATGAATTTTTCCATTCATAAGTATATGAACCGCCTGGAGAAACGGAAGCATCAATTGCGCCATCACTTCCTCCGTTTGAAGATACATTCGTTACTGAGTTTATGGTAATTGTGAAAGGAACAGGATTCGTGATGATGGTAGTATCTCCAGATGAAACACATCCATTTCCTAAATCTGTTATTTCAACAACATATCTTCCAGCTACGAGATTGGATTGGTTCATATCTGTAGGATTGCCAGAAATAACACCACCCATATCAGCTGTCCAGCTAAAGGAGTAAGATCCGGTTCCTCCAATAATATTATCAAGTGTAATGCTTCCGTCAGCCGATCCACATAATGTCGGATCAGTTGTTGATTTGGCATCAACCAAAATCTGATCAACAGTCACCTTTGTTCCATCCACATTTGTTGCGCATCCAAAATCAGAGATCAAAGCAACTGAAATGGAGTCAGAACTGGTCAGTGTCGCATCGGAATAAACATTTGATGGGCTATCCTGAACCAAAACCCCGTTTTTAAAGAATTGGTAAGCAGGTTGTCCAGCAGGCAAAGCAGTAAAGTCTACATTTGTTCCAAAACAAATATTTGATGCGCTGGCAGATATTGTACCTGATGGCGGTAAAGGCTGAACAATGACGGTAACAGAATCTGTTGCAGAAGTTCCACAACCACCTACCGTCTGATTTGCGTAGAAAGTAGTTGATCCAACTACTGAAGTGCTAAAGCCGGGAACCGACCCTAAATCAAGGTTTTGTCCTGATCCGATTGAAGTTGTTGCGTTTCTGTCAGAAAACCACTCTATGGTTGCCCCTCCATTTGTTGGATTCATGGTAATCACCGGCGCCACATCATCCTGGCAAACATCGACTGTATCCAACGCCGGAGCAGGTGGTCCGATAATGGTAGGTACCGTCCCATTGATGACATTCACGGTGGCATCACAACCAGTAGAGTTTGTAATATTTAATGGGATCAAAGCCCAGGGAGTTTCGTCTATGGAAACTGCCAAATCTGTACAGGCTACGTTTGAAACATCAAATAGTATTTCAAAAAGCACCTGATCGTTTGCAATGGTTGTATCATTCAGGGAAAATGTATTCCAGATGAATCCGAGGTTTCCAATCGCTGTTTGGGATGTATTGAAATTGGCTGCATCCGCATTTTCCAAATAAATGTTATTTATTCCAGCAAAGGCTAATTGATTAAAATCCCATGTTACCGTCATCGCCATCGACCGGATATCGTCTGTCATGGCCATGGTAACTGGTACAACTACCTGGCTTAATGGCGCTGCCGGGGCAGTTGTTTCTACCCTCAGGGTTGAGTTTGGCGAAGGCTCGACAGTCACATTGACCGGTGAGCCTCCAATGCTACCTGTACAAGTTCCCGCCCCTGTGACAGAAGTAATGGTATAGATTGTAGAAGTTGATGGATTAACAGGTAATGTATAATTTGCCGTATTTGACAACAATGTGGAAGAAGTTGTTCCATCATTGATAACAAATTCCCATGGACCCGTTCCGGTAAAAACAATTTCCAGATCAGTAGAACTACCCTCGCAAATGGTTACATCCGGGGAAGCAAATGTCGCTGTTGGCGGATCAATTACATTAATATAATCTACAATAACTGTATCATCATTTACTACTCCATCGGACACTGTTAAAGTTACAGTATAAAAACCGGCAGATGAATATGATTTAGTCTGGTTGCCAGGAATTGTAGTTGATCTAATATCTCCATCCCCAAAATTCCAAACCCAATTGGTTATTGATCCAGTCGAAAGATCGGTGAATAAAATATCTTCTCCCACACAAACTGTGGTCTGGTCCGCAACAAATGAGGCTCTGAGTGCACAACCGGATAATGTAACCTGAAATGTTCCGGCTGTACTTGTACATCCGTTTGCATCTGTTTCTGTTACGGTAATGAATCCGTTAAAATCGGCGAAATCCACAGTGATTTCCTCTGTTCCCTGACCAGAAATTATAGTAGCTCCTGTTGGAACCGTCCAATCGTAAGTTGAACCTGGATTTAATGTCACACTGTAAATCTCACCCGTTGCTCCGCACGATGGGTTACTGTTTCCAGTAATTGTTGGACTTGTCGGATTCGCATTTATGGTGTATTCAACAGTAGCAGTACTGGTACATGTTCCATCGTTTACTTCCACAAAGAATGTTTCTCCATCACTCACTGCTGGAACACTGGTTGGATCGAGAACCGGGTTCATCCCGCTGTCAAACCATGTATAGGTATTTGCTCCAACATTCAGGTTTACGTTTGAATTATTAATCGTTAAATCAACATTAAATATCTGTCCACCTGATTCCTCACAGAAAGTCGGCGAGTTGCCATTTATTACTGTAAGATCGTTGGCAACTGGCGCGGGGGTAATTGTCAGGATCATATCATCCGTTGCCGGAGAACAATTCCCATTACCATTTGCCTGTAATTGAAGGGTTACATTTCCATTTACAATGTCATTAGCACCTGGAGTATAAACCGCCAAAAGAGTATCAACGAAATCAAAGGATCCATCACCGCTGGTTGACCATACAAATGAGCCATAATTGGCTACAGTTGGAAGAATTGTTGATGCGCTTAAATCCAACACACTTCCTTCACAAATTTCCTCATCACTTCCAGCATTAACAATTGGAGCTGGTGTAATGGTTAAAGTCATTTGATCTGCTACGGATGCACAACTTGCATTTCCTATTGCTTCGATTTGTAAAGTCACACTACCACTTAGCTGATCAGCAGAGCCAGGTGTATATGTAGGTTGCAATAATGAAGGGTCATTAAATGTTCCATCGCCACTGGTTGTCCATAGCAAACTGCTAAAATTGGATGCGCTTGCTGAAGTTGTCGATGTGCTTAAATCAAATGGACTTCCTTCACACACTGCTTCGTCACTTCCTGCATCCGCAACCGGAGCAGGAGTAATTGTCAACACCATATCATCATTCACAGGTGAACAATTTGCACCACCATTTGCCTGAAGTTGAAGGGTCACACTTCCGTTTGAAATATCGTTAGCTCCGGGCGTATAAACAGGTAATAATGCTGCTGAATTATTGAAGGTTCCATCACCACTGGTTGTCCATTGTAAACTAACGAAATTCGATGATGACGGAACAGTGGTTGAGGTGCTTAAATCAAATGCATCACCTTCACATACCTCTTCATCGCTGCCTGCATTTGCTGTAGGTGGAGCGACAATACTCAGCACCATGGCATCGATTACTGACGCACAGCTTCCATTACCAAAAGCTTCCAATACCAATGAAACATTTCCATTTGCAATATCAGTTGTCCCCGGAGTATAAACAGGATGTAACAACGATGAGTCATCAAATGTACCATCACCGTTGGAGGTCCATTGTACACTACTGAAATTTGCTACACTCGGCAAAGTTGCTGAAAGGCTTAAATCAAATGAGCTTCCTTCGCAAACGTCTTCATCGCTACCTGCTGTCACTACTGGCAAAGGAGTGATGGTCAAGATCATATCATCTGTAACCGGCGAACAGGTTCCATTACCATTTGCCTGTAGCTGAAGAGTGACGCTTCCATTGGTAATATCATTTGCTCCCGGAGTGTAAATTGGAAGCAATGCAGTGGCATCGTCAAAAGTTCCATCACCGCTTGTTGACCAGGTTAAGCTACCGGCATTTGCTGAATTTGGCTGAGTTATAGAAGTTGATAAATCATAAGCATTCCCTTCACAAACTTCTCCATCACTTCCTGCATCAACCGTTGGACCAGGAGTTATGGTCAATACCATATCATCGGTTGCCGAAGGACAACTTGCATTTCCAATCGCTTCAAATTGAAGTGTGATACTTCCATTTGCAATATCAGCACCCCCTGGTGTATAGACTGGCTGTAAGGCAGTTGCATCATCAAATGATCCATCACCACTGGTTGTCCACAGCAGACTACTGAAATTAGTTGCGCCAGGCAAGGTACCTGAAGTACTTAAGTCAAAAGTCGATCCTTCGCAAATTTCTTCATCGCTTCCTGCATTTGCTATTGCACCCGGTGTAATGGTTAACACCATGTCGTCAGTTACCGATGGACAGCTTCCATTACCGAAAACCTCAAGTTGAAGGGTCACACTTCCTGTTGCAATATCATTAGAACCTGGTGTATAAACAGGTTGTATTGTAGTTGCATCGTCAAACGAGCCATCTCCTGAAGTAGTCCATTGTAAACTACTGGAATTACTAGCATTTGGAAGAGAAACAGAAGTAGACAAATCAAAAGTACTTCCTTCGCAAATTTCTTCATCACTTCCGGCATCTGCTACAGGACCTGGTGTGATTGTCAATAACATATCATCCGTTACAAATGGGCAAGTTCCATTACCATTTGCCTGCAATTGCAGTGTAACGGATCCGTTTGTCATGTCGTTTGGCCCTGGAGTGTAAACCGGTTGTAATACTGTGGCATTATCAAAAGTTCCATCACCTCCAGATGTCCATTGTAAGCTACTAAAATTTGTAGCGACCGGAATTGAAACTGATGCACTTAGATCAAAAGTACTTCCTTCGCAAACTTCTTCATCACTTCCGGCATCAACTGTCGGCGGTGGAGTAATGGTCAAAACCATATTATCTGTCACGGAAGGACAACTTCCATTGCCAAATACTTCTATTTGTAGAGTTACTGTTCCGTTAGCATTGTCAGTTGTTCCCGGAGTATAGACAGGTAATAATGCCGTTGCATCATTAAATGTTCCATCACCAGTTGTTGTCCACAAAATGCCACCGGAATTGGTAGCGGTTGGAATTGTAGTTGATGTGCTTAAATCAAAAGTGCTTCCTACACAAATTTCTTCATCGCTTCCGGCATCTGCTACCGGAGCAGGAGTAATGGACAATACCATATCATCCGTAACTGGGATACAATTCCCATTTCCATTCGCTTGTAATTGAAGTGTTACACTTCCATTGGTGATATCGTTAGTTCCAGGCGTATAAACAGGTTGCAATGATGTAGCATCATCAAACGTACCATCTCCACTGGTTGTCCATTGTAAACTGCTAAAATCGGAAGCACTTGGAGCAGTTGCAGAAGTACTTAAATTAAATGAAATACCTTCGCATGTCTCTTCATCACTACCTGCATTAGCAGTTGGTGGCGGTGTGATGGTCAAAGTCATGTTATCCGTAGCGGATGCACAACTTCCATTACCAAAGGCTTCGAGCTGAAGTGATATGGTTCCATTTGAAATATCATTTGTTCCTGGTGTATAAACCGGATGTAATGCTATCGCATCATCAAAGGTCCCATCGCCACTGGTTGTCCACTGCAAACTACTAAAATTGGTAGCGCTTGGAGGTGTTGCTGATGTGCTAAGATCAAATGCGCTTCCTTCACATACTTCCTCATCACTTCCCGCATCAACTGTTGGCACAGCAGTAATCGACAAGATCATGTCATCGGTAACGGGCGTACAATTCCCATTTCCTCCTGCTTCTAGCTGTAAAGTAACACTTCCATTAGCAATATCATTTACACCGGGTGTATACACCGGAGTTAATATTGTAGCATCATTGAAAGCGCCATCACCTGATGAAGTCCACTGTATGCTACTTTGGTTCGTTACGCTTGGCAGTGTTCCTGATGTGCTCAAATCAAATGTGGATCCTTCGCATATTTCTTCGTCACTACCGGCATTGGCTGTTGGAGGAGGATCTACAACTATTGATGGATTTCCTGTTATAGGATTGGCAAGACAACCATTATTATCAGTTACTGAGATGAGCTGATAGGACTTTGACCCACCTGGCTGAATGTTAATTGGATCCAGGTTATTATAATTATTGATCGTCCATGTTCCTCCTGCTGTGTCTAAAACTACCGTGAAAGGTGGTGTGCCCCCTGTAACATTGACTTCTAATGTTGATGTTTCACCGAGACAAATTGTACCTAGACCAGTCAATGCCAGATTAGCTGAAGGGGCAGGGCCAATAGTAAATGTTGTATCGAAGGTACATCCGATAGCATCGGTTAAATTTAGGGTATAATCTCCTTCATCTAAACCCGTTGGATTAAATTCATCATCAGGTATTGAAGTAGGGCCTGACCAAATTAGAGAATAGGGAGGGGTTCCACCTGTTGGATTGACCAATATTTCTCCGTCATTTCCTGTGCAAACTGAATTTGCAGAACCATTTCCAAATATCTGTGTATTTTCAAATAAGTCTGTTGTATATATTTCCCAAACAAAACCACCAGAGCAATCCGGATCTGAAAACCTAACCACGTAATCGCTTCCGGGAACTATGCTTTCATTCGGTGAAAGTCCTGAAAATATAACTGAGTCACCATTAACAACTTGCGTGGTTGGAGTCAACTGAGTATATGCAAATCCGACCCTTATCCAAAGACTAAAATTAGATACATCATATGAGCCCGCTTCTCCTCCAGATACTTTTACGCTGATCCTTCCATCTGTTTGGCCAAAACAGGTATTTTTGGTTTGGGTTTCAAGACTTAGAAAATCAGGACACTGAGCATATACACTTACATTTGAAAAAGTTATGAGTGTAAATACAGTATAAAAAAGTAAAAGAAATTTATTCCTAAAAATCATCGTTATTTTATTTGAAATTGACCAACCTCAATCACCTCACCATCTTTACAGAATTTATCATAGTATAAAACTGCATAATTCTTTAACACCAGTTGATCACTACCAGGAAGGTTACTAAAAACTATTTTATTGCCAGTTATTTCAATATCATAGTCAAAATCCAGCATTCCATTTACACTATTCAATTTCTGCCTAAGCTGAAAATTATTTTCATCGAATGCCCCCCCTCTGACAACAACCTCAATTGATCCCAATTGATCCAGTTTGTCGTTCGTATCATGAACGGTCACTTTAAATTCAGGACAGTTTTGTGAATAGGATAGCATTGAAGTAAATGCCATGAATAATATTAATACACCTGCCTTCATAGTTAAAAGTCTAAACAGTAATTAATCCGAAAAATAAAAGTCTTGTAACTCAAATAAATAGATTCCCATCTTTCTAAAGTATCCAAATCTCATGATTTTATACAATTGATAAAAGATATTCACCTGTATCCATCTTTTATCGAATGTAATATTTCAACTCCCTAACAATAGAAAGTTTACTTTTGGGAATAAAAAATTAATTGATTACTGTATTTCCAACCTTACTCTAAACCAAAAATAAACGATTGTTCTTTATTATCCTAAAAATAAAATATTCATAATATCCTGAATATTAGTTTTTTACGTTGGATTACTTAAATCAAAATTTAAGTACTGGGGTAAAAAAAGGGGAAATAAGTCTCTTGTACAGAAAATGTTGAATTTTGTCAACATTCTGTCAGATGGAGAATCGACTCTTAAATTCAAGTAATTCTTCCTTCAGATCCTGCTTGTTTTCATACTGAATATACTTCCTCAAAGCAGATTCAGGGTTAACCAGCATTTGACGAAGCTGTAGGTGCTGGTTGATAAAAATGAACTCCAATTCCGGATAAATTTCCTTTAGTACATCCACCACGTCCAATATCTGCATGTTTTTGTCTACCACATTATACACGCCTGTAGGAACATCGCCTTTAGTAATGAGATGAATCAGGACTTTTATTAACAGCTGCACACTGATAAATGCCCGATGCTGCTTCCCATTACCATGAATGGATATCTTTTTGGTAAAATGAGCATCAAACATAAACCTGTTTATGACAGCATCAAACCGCATGCTTCGGCTATAACCATAAACGTTTGCACATCTGAGGATATACGCAGGCATTTTGCTTAGCAATCGTTTTGCCTGCTCCTCACCTCTGTGTTTGGACATTCCATAATAAGTCTTTGGGCTGGGGTAAACCTTTTCATCGATCATCTCATCGCTGGCGCCATAGACGGATGTGCTACTTGTATAAAGGAATTTCTTCACGTTACTTTCCTCGATTGCAGACACAAGTTCAGCAGTTCCCCAGTGGTTGACCTGTTCATGAAAGTGCGAATCGATATTGGCAAATGGAGTAGTGACGCGTGCCGCCAGGTGACATACCACATCTACTCCTGTCAGGACTTTTTTCAATTTCCTTAAGTCCAGGATGTCGCCCTGAATAAATTGTATTTTATCACTTTGAGGCAACTTCTCGCCTAAAAACAGATTGTAGTTCAATCTGCTGAGGTTATCATAAACGATTATTTTACTAACTGACTCTTCTAAAACAAGGTTTTTCGTTAAGACAGTACCCAAATATCCGGCGCCACCGGTAATTAATACGACCATAGTTATTTGTTACTTGCTAAATCTGTGTGTAGTCCGCATTCGGTTTTATTCAATCCATACCACCTTGCCTCCCTCTCCATCATTTCCGGATCCAGCTTTCTTGTGCAAGGTTCACATCCTACACTTAAGTATCCCTTTGCCTCTAATGGGTGTGCGGGAAGATCAAATTCTTTCCTGTATTGATAAATATCCTTTGGCGACCAATCCAGAATCGGGTGGAACCGGGTGCATCCATATGGTGCTGGCTGTTCGATACCCATCGCTTTCCTCACTGAACTTTGATCCGCTCTAACTCCATTTATCCAAATATCATGGTGCATGAGGACTTTTTCCAAGGGTTGGATCTTATTTAAATAGCAGCAATGATCCGGATCGGAAGTGAATAAAAGTTGTCCGTCATCTCCTTTTTGCAAATTTTTAGGAACTTCCGGTTTCAGATCTACCAGGTTTAGACCTAAAAGATTGGTGACCTGATCTCTGAAATCAATGGTTTCAGGAAAATGATACCCGGTGTTTAAAAAATATACGGGAATATCAGTATCAATTCTACTCAGGATATGGAGAAGGGGAATCGAATGTGTCTGAAAGGAGGAAGTAGTGAATAGTAGTTTATCCTCAGACTTATACCCATCAATTTTTTTCTTTATCTCTTCAAATTTCAAATCCGCTACATTTAAAGTTGCGCAAATATAAGAAAAGTACAATCTGCCTAATAGAAAAGTAGATAATTAATGAGGAGAGATCAGTCTGAAAGTCCTGAATCTTTCAAAATGAGTTCTTTACCAGTCAGAGCGTAAAAAATATTCTGGAGTTCATGAACGAACACGATGTTCTTAACCGTATTGTTATGAATGGTGACTAATGCCTGGCTATCAAAAAGTTCGATCTTCACTCCGCTCAAAAAGAAAGTATACTGATCATCTGAACCCGATACATAGAAAAAGCCAAAGTTCTCCAACCAATTAACATTAATGTTAATCCCTTCCAAATCGTGGTGACCTTTAAAACTAACAAGGTCTAAATTCTTATGATTGAGGCAAAGTACCTCACCGGAATGAAACACAAAGTTCCCTTCCCTCAATTCACTTTCAAAAATTTCAGGAAGCATACATACAAATTTTACATCTTGATTGTAAAAAATGATGCCAGAATGTATTTCATACAAATATGCTCCAAAAAGCGATGTAGACACAAATTACTATTCCCAATTTGGGAAAAGATTTCCTTTTATGAGACTTATATAAAAATCATAAACAGTTACCGTTCACCTTCCAGCCATTTCTTAAAATCGTTGACTTTTTCTCTTGCTACGACTGCATCAAGGTTATTTTCACCTTTAAGTGACACACGTAATCGACTGTTTGACCAGGAAATAATGTCGTCAAAAGAATGTAGGGATATGATATATTTTCGATTGATTCTGAAAAATTGCATAGGATTTAAGATATCCATCAATATATCAAGAGATTGATCCAAAATATAATTTTTTTGATCTTTTGTCCGAATGAAAGTAGCTTTCGCCTCACTCTTAAAATAAAGGATGTTCTCTGTTTGAACGGTCTTGATGTGACCACCGATCTTTATCACAAACCTTTCCTTATAATTTGGGTGATTCAGGGCTTGAAGTAATTGGTTGATTTTTGTTTCATCCAAAACAGTTTGTTCTGAAAAACTGGATTTTAAATTCAAGTACTTTTCGATGGATCGTTTAAGATCTTCCTCTTTGATGGGTTTCAAGAGGTAATCAACGCTATTCAGCTGAAAGGCCTTTAAAGCATATTGATCGTAAGATGTTGTAAATATTATCGGGATCTCAATTTTGACTCGTTTGAAAATCTCAAAGCTCAAACCATCAGCCAACTGAATATCCAAAAAAATAAGCTCAGGTTTTTCATTTAATTGAAGCCATTCTACCGATTTCCTTACCGTCTCCAATTTCTCAAGAACAACAATATCCGGAAAATTTGACTGAATCAATCTTTCTAACCTGTTTGCAGCTAACTTTTCATCTTCAATGATCAGAGCTTTCATTTAACTTCCTTAATTATGGGTAGTTGAACAACAAATTTTTTATTGTCATTAATAATACTGATTTCCTTATCTGTTAAATGTTGATAGCGCTCCATAATGTTATTCAAACCAATACCACTCCCTTTTTCAAACAATTGCTTTTTGTGGATTTGATTTTCTATCTTGATATAATCATCATTTTCTACAACGCTGATCTTTAATGGCTTTTCACTAGAAATTTCATTGTGTTTAATAGCATTTTCCATTAAAATTTGTAATGAAAGCGGGAGAATAAATTTATCCTTTAGATCGTCTTTTAACCGAATATCGACTGAAATATTCTCACCAAATCTGATTTTTTGAAGGAAGAGATAGGACTTCAGAAAATCCACCTCAACATCTAAACCCACTACATCTTTATTCCTGCTATCAAGCACATATCGATAAACTTCGGAAAGCTGATTGATGTATTGAATGGCCAGATCCTGGCTATCGACAACAAGGGAAGTCAAGGTATTCAAACTATTAAACAAAAAATGCGGATTTACCTGATTTCTTAATGACTCATATTGGGTTGCGATCTTTTCCTTTTCCAATCGCTCTGCTTTTACAGCCTCACTTTTCCACTTTTTTAAAAACTCAATGCCTGAAAAAAACATAGACAACGCCAGGGCAATATAAGCATTGGATACTAACTCTGTAACAGAAGGATTGAAATCAGGATTGTATAGAACCCTTATACTGAAATACCAGATTAACATGGAGGTAAAAAAGGAATACAAAGCAAGGATTACCAAGTTGATCAGAAATCCTTTGATTGGCTTTTCACCCTGGTAATATCGTTGAGCAACTTTATAGGAAATATACGAACATCCATATCCCAGAATATAGGTATATGTGATGCTCATGATAATATGCCGCCAACCCTCGGACATATTACCTAAACCAAGAAAACACTTAGGGCATAGCAGAAAACCGATGACTATACCCATACAGGTGATAATCAGGAATTCTTTTAGCCTTGATCTGGAGTATGAATTCATTGTATTGTTATCAGAGATTATTTACCCGTGCTACTCACAAGATTTGGCAAGATAATTCGCCATCCTTTTTCCCCAAGATGGATCTAATTTATCACGCGGATTTTCTTCCTCCAACATTTCTGCAGCTCCTTTGATCATGTTACATGCCTCTGTCAAATCATTTCCAAAAAATTCATCGGCTCCATATTTCATTTGACCCATCATCAATAAGGCTCTGGGATTTTCAGGATTTATGGACCGGGCTTTTTGAAATTCCGTCAAAGACATTGGACTGTATTTAGCTCCACGATTAGCAGGATCAACGGTAATCCGCATCATATATAGATAACCCTGTAAAGTATGGATTTCATCATCATCTTCAGACAATGACCTACAATGATCCAGATCTTTCTGAGCCTGATCAAGAAATTTATCTATATCCTCTCCGTTTGAGGTTTGATGAGTCATCCAGAGCTTACTTAAAGCTGCATAATACGATGGCAGCCATTTATCATTTTCGACCTGGCTGATTCGCTCAAACCTGGCAGAAACCTCAAGAAGATCTTCCATCGTCTGATGAGCGTACAAAGCCTCGATGGCATTTGTCATAGTCGATTCATATTTATTGTCCCTTGATAATGCTTCATTAACGATAAATACCGATAACCAAATGAATAATAGCTTTCTCATGATTTAATTGATTAGTTTATTCAAATGTCATCCATAGAGATTGATAAAAGAAAAATGTGTTACTGAAGTGTTGATTTTCCCAGATGAATCGTCATTTTATTTTAATAACTCAAATTCTATTTTTAAATTAGAACTCCTATATTTGCAATTAAACTGCATAATTAGTTAAATTTTGCAGAATTGAACACACACACTTGCTCAACCAGAAAATAAACTGTATGAAGAAATATCTACTATTTTCAATTCTTTTATTTCTTCTTTCCAATCTCGCATTTAGTCAGGGGCCAAATAGCCGTACCCGAAGTTTTATAATTGGTGCTGGATCAGGCGCTGCATTTTACTTTGGAGACCTGGCAAAGGATGGAAGCTTCGAACACGTGAAGCCAAATGTTGCGTTAAGCGCCAGGTATAATTTCTCTGGTAATAATAATTTCCTTGACAATGTTAGTGTAGAATCCCAGTTTACCTGGTTTATGTTGACCGGAAATGACAAAAAAGATCCGGTAAAGGAGATGAGAAACCTTTCCTTTACTTCACACAATTTTGAATTAAACCTTTTAGGCCATGTGAGCTTATTTCCTGAAGCAAGCCGATTTTATCAGCGTCCATTTGCCAATCCCTATGCTTATGTCGGTATTGGACTTGTTAACTTTAACCCTGCTGCAAAGCTGGAAGGCGAACGATATAATCTGAGGAGATTAGAAACCGAAGGCCCGGAAAACTCTTACGGTTCATTTACTATGTCGATCCCTATGGGGTTAGGTGTGAAATTTAGGGCAAGTCCATTCTTAAACATTAATTTAGATGGTGGATTTCGTTGGGTACTTTCAGATTATCTAGATGACGTAAGCAGCGGTCATTATCCTGAACCAACTTCTTTTGATAGTGAAGAAGCCAGGTTGTTGTCTGACAGAACGTGGGAACTTGGCATTTCACCTACATGGGCTGAACAAGGAAAGGAATTTCGAGGGAATCCTGATGAAAGAGATGCCTATCTTATTTTAAATATTAGAGTAGAATATTTCTTTGGAAATGTAGCAGCGGGAAGCTCCAGCGGTTTCCGTTCAGGAAAAGGTAGAAAGCCCAAGCCTTATCGCCCGAGAAAAATCAGAAGAAGATAGTTAAGAACTGTATCGGGCTTTTGCGATACTTTTTTCTGTTCTGGCTAAATAAATAAAATACAAGCCAAACATAAACAAGCTAAAGATCAACTGACCCTTTTCAAAAATTTTATTGTATCCCAAGAAAATAAAGAAAATCACCAATTGAGTGGCTACTAAAATCAGACTTGTCTGAATGTGATTCAATTTATAGGAATCCATTATGATGTGATGAATATGCGTACGATCAGCCTTAAATGGAGAGTTACCGTTGATCAGTCTCATTATTACAACTCGGATCAGGTCTGAAACAGGAATAAATAGTATTCCGAAAATCATTGATGATGAAAAGTTCAGGTCAGTTCTGGCATTGATCTCCAAATGTCTCAATATCAAAAGACTTATTATACCACCGATTATTAACGACCCTGTATCACCAATGAATATCTTCCTCCTTTTTGAAATATTTTGTTTTAACAAGCCGATTAACCCACCGGAAAGACAAAGCGCAAGAATGCTTAAATTACAATATCCTGTTGTATAAAAGTAGACACCAAACAGAATCCCTCCCAACGCACCCATTCCTATTGCCAACCCATCAATTCCATCAATAAAATTATATGCATTGACAATCCCCACTATAACCAGAATCCAAAAAACCAGCTTTAATAATCTTGGAATTTCTTCTGACCAGGAGACAAATGGAATCACTAAGTTTTGATCATGTAGTGAAAAAATCAGAAACAATGCAGGGATAAATTGGCCGATCAATTTAAATTTTACATTTACATTTTTAATATCGTCCAGAACGCCAACAATAAACAGGCTTAGAAATGAGAGTAAAACCAGAAAAAAATTATTGTTGAAGCTGATTTTAGAGAACAACAAATATGGGATGAGAATAGCAAAGAATAGCAGTATTCCTCCTGTGTTCGGAACAATCTCATTATGACTACTTCGAGAATTAGGTAACGCGATGAAACCATTGTTGATGGAAATCTTCCAGACCAAGGGGATAAAAAGTAAAGAAGTCAGCAGGGAAATGACAAATACGGAAAACCCAATTAAAAAACAACTATTATATACTTCACCAAACATATCCTTCCAAAAAAATCAGTGCCTTCTCGGTAAAATCTACTTATTAATTCGTTTTTCGTCTAAAATCTCAAATTTCGAGGAATTACTAATGAATTCAGGGACAATATACTTCATTATGCCAACAATTTTCAATTCATCTTTGTCTTCTACGACATTGATCAAATTTTGTACCTGTTCGCGAATCACCTTATAATTGACCAAATGATTTTTGGCAATCATAATTTTGTGATGGTAGGTTGGAAGGGTATTTTCCTTGTTGCTCAAGAGCTCTTCGTACAACTTCTCACCTTCCCGCAAACCTGTAAATTTAATCTCTATATCTTTGTTAACTTCAAAACCTGATAATTTTATCATCTTTTCTGCCAAATCCGCAATTTTTATGGATTTACCCATGTCAAATACAAAAATCTCTCCCCCCTTACCCATTGCACACGCCTCTAAAACTAATTGACAAGCCTCTGGAATTGTCATGAAATAACGGGTTATCTCAGGGTGGGTAACAGTTATAGGGCCTCCTTGCTTGATTTGCTTTTTAAATAGTGGAATAACTGATCCGTTTGAACCCAAGACATTGCCAAACCGGGTGGTAATAAACTTTGTTGCTTCGGGGTTGGTTTCACTCAAATAGAAATTAAGTGATTGCACATATTTTTCAGCAATCTGTTTGGAAGCACCCATCACGTTGGTCGGATTTACAGCCTTGTCGGTTGAAATCATCACGAACTTCTCCACATTGAACTTAATGGAAAGATCCGCTAATATTTTTGTTCCTAATACATTACAATTGACCGCTTCCACAACATTTCGCTCCATCATAGGAACATGTTTGTAGGCTGCGGCATGAAATACTATTTCCGGCTCATATTCATTGAATACATTTTCTACCCTTTCATAATTTGTAATATCAGCCACAATCGTATAGATAGGAATTGTGCCTTTTTTTATCTTAAGCTCTTCTTCAATCTCAAATAAAGGCGATTCCGCCTGATCTAACAATAAAATTGAGTTAGGGTGATAAAATAACACTTGCCGAACCAATTCACTACCAATTGATCCTGCTGCGCCAGTAATGAGAACTTTTTTACCCTTTATTTCTTCCCGAACATTATAATTCTCCAGTTTAATGGATTCTCTCCCTAACAAATCCTCGATATTTATTTCTTTGATCTGATTGGTACTTAAATTTCCCCTTATCCAGTTTTCTACGGGAGGAATGGTACGTATCTTTAAATTCGTTTTAAGACATTGATCAACAATCCTATTTTTCCTTTCAACAGATAGGTTCTTATCAGCCAGCACAACTTCTTTGATACCCAAGGTCGCTACGGCCTTCAAAAAATCCCGGTTCGGATCAAACACTTTTACACCATTGATCACTTTTCCCACAGTCTGTTTGCGCTCATCGAAAAATGCTGCAACCTTCTTGTTAGAGAGATTTTCATTTTCTATAATCTGGCGTACCAACATAGAAGTTTGGTCCGTTCCGTATATGGCAACAACTTCTTTATTCTTTTCAGAAAACAGGATGGCAGTGAATATTTGTTTGACAAGCAATCGATAGGAATAAAGGATTACCGCTGAGGTTAAATACGTAAAAACAATAATCAGAAGGGGGAAAATGATTTTGCCGAAATAGTAAAAATGAATATAATTTGAAGTTGCAGCGATGAGTCCGCCAATAAAAGAAGCAAATAGCAGCCGCTTCCCATCCATCAAACCGGTATAGCGCACAATTCCTGCGTAACTTTTTGTGAACAAAATCCCAAAAAGACCTGATAAAATCAGAATGATGATCCCCTTACCAACATGAAAATTATTGAGTTCAGCGTAATTAAAGTTAAATCGCAGCAAATAAGCGAGGCATGATGCAAAACTTAATATCAGCGTATCAATTACTATAATAATCCATCTTGGAAGAATTCTAATTTTAAGAATTTTTTTATTCATTGATTAGGTTGATTTGGCGATACAATATTAAGTAATAAAAGACGAACTCTTTACAATACTTTTCAAGTGGTTGTGGATCGCAAATGGTGATTAACGGTCATTGTGAATTAAAACCAATTAACCAATCTATCATTTCAGCTCCTGATAAATCAACTCTGCAATTCTCTCTTGTTCTGATTGAGCTAAACCCAAACCACTGGGAAGTGCAACGCCGCAATCATGCAACCGGCCGCAGGTTTGGTCTCCAAAGAACGAAAATTCTTTGAAATATGGTATCAAGTGTATAGGTTTCCATAAATATCTGCTTTCAATTTTATATTTCAATAGTTTTTCCGTAATAATTTTATTAAAATTTTTTCTATTTGCTGTTAAAGTTGTTACCCATCTGTTTGAAATCGATCTTTCTTCTTCTCCCTGAAATTGAATTTCCTTACAATCTGACAACAATGTCTTATATAACTGGAAGATCTCTCTTTTTCGGGTTACTCTTTTGTCTAAATCATGCATTTGTGCACGACCCACGGCTGCACAAATATTGCTCATTTTATAATTAAAACCTAGCCTTACATGATTATGAGGATTGTTTTCGTCTTTGGATTGATTGGAAACCAGCCTCGCCATTCTGATAATCTCATCATTTTGAGCAATTAATGCTCCGCCACTGGTAGAAGTGATGATTTTATTGCCGTTGAAAGAAAGAATAGAAAGGTCGCCGAGACTACCTGCAGGTTGGTCAAAGTAAGTAGACCCCAGCGCTTCAGCAGCATCTTCGATGAGTGGAATTTCATATTCTCTACATATGCTTTTGATTTTATTTATTTTTGCGGGTATCCCATAGGTGTGGACCATGATAATAGCGCGGGGTTTCTTTCCTTTACGCAGGCAATACTCGATTGCTTCACGCAAAAAATCCGGGTCCATGTTCCAGGTTTCCTCTTCGCTATCGACAAAAACAGGTATAGCTTTTTGATAGAGAATTGGGTTTGCGCTTGCCACAAAAGAGAAGCTTTGGCAGATCACAAAGTCTCCTTCTTTAATTCCCAAAGTAATTAAGGCTAGGTGGAGTGCAGAGGTTCCACTATTGGTTAAAGTGAGGTGTTCTACATTAATATAATTCTTTAGCTGTTGTTCGAAGAATTGAATTTGCTCCCCTTCTGTGGAAAGCCAATTATTATCCAGCGCCTCTTTCAGGAATGTTAATTCCTTTCCACTTTGAAATGGCTCGTTTATGTATATGTCAAACTTCCTCTCGACCAAATTATGATTCATTAATCTTTCTGGCGGGGTTTCCTGCAACTCTTTCATGATCTTCAATATCTTTCAATACCACACTTCCGGCTCCAACTACACAATTTACACCTATTTTAACACCAGGTAAAATTACTGATCCTGCGCCGATCATGGTCAGATCTCCCACGAAAACATTTCCACACAAAGTGCTGTTCGGTCCCACATGAACAAAATCACCTATCTGACAATCATGGTCTACAACTGAGCCCGTATTGACAATGGAATGTTTTCCGATTTTGACATTGGATTGAATTACCACACCTTGCAGAACCATGCTGCCAATACTCACACTTGATTGATTGGAGATAAGTGACTTATTGCTTATAAAAGTTCCGAAATTGTGATTAACTTTTTCGCTAATTACTTTTCTGGAGTGGTTATTACCAATCGCAATTATCAACTTTTCGTCACCGTTTTTAGCAAAACTGTATTTTTCAATCGCTAATCCGTCTATATCAGGGCATTCCTTATCATCAAATATCTTGTCAACCTTTACAGCCTGCTCTTTCAAACACCAATAAATTACCTTTCCGTGATCTCCTGCCCCATAAATTATCATTGTTGATTAAGAAGATTTGGTGAAATGATACTGCCTTCTCCCTTGGAAATAATGGTTGGTATTCTTGATAGTATAAAAAAATCCTTCCTAAGATTTGCAGATTCAATGTATTCTAAATCCAACTGAAACTTCTGTTTCCAATTAAGAAGGTTCCTACCGTTTAAATGCGTCAGGCAAACCAATCCTGGCTTCACATTTAGTCTTTGCCTGTAATTGGAGAGAATGTAATCTCCGTATTCGACCGGCAAAGGACGAGGCCCTACCCATGACATGTTACCGCTCAGAACATTAAAGAGCTGAGGTATCTCATCGAGACTATACTTACGTAGAAAACTTCCAATTCTGGTTTCTTCGGAATTATTGTGACCAATATAGTCTTTCTTTAAAAAAGAGCTTTTTAACGTTTTGAACTTTATTATCCTGAAGACCTTACCCTTTTGTCCCAGTCTTTTTTGTAAGAAAATCACATTATCAAAACCTGATTCTAATCCGATCATGATCGATATCAATATCATCAAAGGAAAAAATACGAGGACCATTAACAGTGAAAGGATCAGGTCTACGCCTCTCTTAAAAAATAAATACCACATAGATCAGGTCATTTTAAGGTATCTGATTTTAACCATTACATAAACAATTGACAAAATAAGGAGAATTAGAATAGAAAGGAAAATTTGAATGGAAAATGGAAAGGAAATGATTTGGAGAATTGCAAGATTGATGAGTAGTTGAAGGGCCATGTAAATCACCGTCATTTTTAGATGAGGCATCTTACTTTGATGAACAATCACCTGGAAAAGATGAGACCTGTGAGCCTCAAAGATATTTTCTTTATTGATCAGCCTTTGAAGAATGGTCAAAACGGTATCAATTCCGTAAACCACCAATAAAAGTATATAAATGAAATTACCAGTTAGAAAAATCAATTTCAGAATAAAATATACGATCAAAAATGAGATTGATATACTACCAACATCACCTGCAAAACACCTCGCCTTATGACGAAAATTGAAGAAATTAAAGATCATGATGGCGATTAAGATGACCCAAAGTAGCTCGGAGGATTCAAAAGAAATGACCTGGTAATTGATGAAAATGAGTGTAGAGATAGCTACAAGGCTATATCCACCTGTAATGCCGTTAATGCCATCCATAAAGTTATAAGCATTCAGTATGCCGGTCGAAACAATGACAATTAATGGGAACCACCACCAATCCCAGGAGAGGAATCCAATTTGCCAACAGATGAGGACTATCGATAAAAGTTGACTGGAAACCCGTATGATCGTCTTAACATGTCCGAGGTCATCGATGAAGCTAACAAGTGAGATTAACAAAAGACCTGTGGCAAATAGCCAATTGGATACTCCGAAAAGCAAGAAATAAAAAACAACACCCAGAGGAAAGATGATCCCTCCACCTCTGATAGTATGGTCAACATGCAAAGTCCGATGATTGGGTTTGTCGACAATCTCGTATTTCTCTGCAATAACAAAATACACATATTCAGCAATCAGACTGAGAACGGCAATAACCAGAATTTTGATCCAGATCATTCGAAGGTTTTAATGGTTTCACTTAACCCGTCTTCCGTTGAATAAGGAAGTGGCTCGCCAATTGCTTGCAATAGTTTGCGATTGGAAACCTGCATGTTTTCCGTTAGCTTGTTCAACGTATGCGAATTAAAAAATATACCAAGTAAATCACCTAACTTTGCAGCTAATTTTATCATGGATGATGGTACATTCCACATCCTGATCTCTTTATCTAAATTCGCCCCTATTATCTTTATCAATTCGTTTGTAGAAAGGTAGTCACTATCTGCGACATGATAAATGCCAGCTTCAACATGATGATCCAGCATTCTCTGGATCACAAATTCGAGGTTTTTGACATAGAGAAATGAGCGCTTATTATTAAAAGCACCTAAGGGATAGGGTATTCCCCTTTTTACAAAGCGATATAGCGTGTTGAGATTGCCTTTGTTATTTGGGCCATAGACCATGCATGGCCTGAGAATATAATTTTTTTTATTGGTTGATTGATGTGAAAGGATGTATTCCTCCGCCTTTAATTTTGATTGGCCATAGGGAGTAACAGGTGAAGGATTGACTGTCTCATCAATTTCCACTTTGAAATGATCGACGGCTGCCTTGATGGAACTGAAATAGAAAAAAGTCTTTGTTTCCGATTTCAAAAACTCATCATAAAGCTCCTTTGTTTTTTGATAATTCACTTCAAAATAATCCTGCTCGGAATACTGGTTGCCTTTCATGTCGTGAGCCAATCCGGCAAGATGAATGATGATGTCAATTTTATTTTCATCCAAATACTTGTGATCAACATCCTTAACAACCTGGATTTTCCTTGGTGAAAGCAGCTTCCCGGCAGACTCCGGATCACGACTTGTGCCAAAGATCTGATAGCTCTGCAAATAAAAGAAATCAACGAGGTTTTGGCCGATAAAGCCCGTTATGCCGGTGATCAGGAGGTTCATTTACACATCAAAATTTGGTATCAAAACCTGGCTAATTAAATTTGGTATTATTTGAAAGTGAATGGTTTTTGATACGCTTTATATACGCTTTATCCCCGGAGTATCCCTTAGTCAGCCCTGCCTGCAGGCCATAGCCGTCAGGGTAAGATGTTATCACGATGATATTCAAAATAATAGGTTATCTGTTTATAGGTCTAATCCCCCTTGTGTGGAGCCATGTGTGTTAGCCGAAGGGGGTAAGGGGGATGATCATTCATCTTCAAATTGGTCAATATAATCTTCTATCTGCATAGCCACAACGTCCATGTGATTAAGCACTTCATCATCCTCAAATCTCAAAACCTTATACCCCATTTTCATGAGATAAACATCCTTTTCCTTATCTTCTCTTTGTTTATATTCATGGGTTATCCCGTCTAACTCAATAACAAGCTTTAGTTCCTTTGAGAAAAAATCAACAATATATTTACCGATGGGTCTTTGGCGCAAAAATGGATATCCGCGCATGGATTTTGCCCTGAGAAGGTCCGTCCAGAGTATAATTTCAGCTTTTGTCGAGCACTTTCTTAGTCCCCGGGCAAGACCTTTGAGCATTTTATTATAATGATTGTTATTACTCAATACATGAAAATTTCGATTGACATCTTAAGATACAACACTTGTGAAATGATCGACATATAATAGTCAAAAAATTCCTTTTGTTTAGAATTTTCAGAATCATCCCCCCAACCCCCTTCTCCAGCGCACTTCCCATCTCGCAAGGGGGAGTAGAGCGTTTATGGCTCATGGCGTTTAACCTGACGGCTATGGCCTGCAGGCAGACGAGGCTTGCCTGTGATGAACTCGTTTCGGTAATTCAGGATCGGTTTAGTAGTTATCTGAAGTCGGCCTTTTAATAGCTTCGATCAAGTGAAATTTAAGGTTTAGCCTTACTGACACTTTAGGAAACGATTCTGATCCGCCGGCTGGCAGACAGGATGACTATGGTTTTTTGTCATGCTGAACTCGTTTCAGCATCGGTTGAATGGTTACTTATCCTTGACCGTTTCGCTAATAGCTTCGAGAAAATGAATTTTTAAGGTTTCATCTTATTTTGTAAATCTAAAGGCTGGCGGACAGGATGACTACCAGGAGGATCAGGATGACTGCTCAGCAAAGGAAAACAAATGTTTAGTGTGGATAAGGATCTGAGTCAACTTCTTCAGATAGATCCACCATTTCCGGGTTTATGGAGTTTATTAAATTAATCTTCCATTCTCTACGCCAATTTTTCAGTTGTTTTTCCCTTGCTATTGCGGCATTCATCGAATCATGGGTTTCATAATAAACCAAATCAAAACAATTGTATTTTGATGTAAATTCGCTGCCATTTTCATATCGATGTTCGTAAAGCCTTTGAACAACATCCTCTGTCACTCCAATGTAGAAAACTGTTCGGTTTTTATTGCTTAGAATGTATGTAATGCCTTGTTTCAAGATGCCTACAATTTAAGATTGGGAAAATGGATAAGCTGTTTGACCTATAGGTGACCGATCCTGAAATGAATTCAGGATGACACTATTTTTTTGTGATTCTGAACTTGATTCAGGATCGTTTCAAAAGTTCTCTGAATTTGACCTTTTAATAGTTTCGTTGAAGCTTCGACCAAGTGAAATTTTATGGTTTAACCTTATTGTAATTCCGGGAAACGATCCTGATCCGCCGGCTAGCGGACAGGATGACTTTCATTTGGGTATTTAAAAATTGATCAGCTCAAAGATTTTTCTGAAATACTTGGGGTAGATCTTGAAAGCACTGGTTTTGATACCATGCTTTCGGCAGGCCCTGATAATTTCGTTATTCAGTGTGATGTTGCTTTTTATTCCCCGGCTGCTCACTCCACCTTTTCGCATCTTCACCATTACCAGGGGTAAATACATGTAATTTAGTTTATGGACATAGAGCAGACGGATCAGCATTTCGTAATCGGCTGCTATTTCATAGTCCGTTTCAAACAAACCAAATTTCTCGTAGTACCTTCTTCTTACGAAAAATGTCGGATGGGCCGGCATGTAACCCTTGCTGAATTTGTCAGGGTGCCAGTTGTGCGATCGATAGGACCTTACTGTCTTATCCAGGTCATTCGGATCGACGAATATTAAATCCCCGAATACGGCATCTATCGCTGGTTTTTGAAATAATTCCATTACCTGGGAGAGAATGGAATCGTCGGCATAAAAATCGTCGGCATTCAATATTCCCACCACCTCGCCGGTCGCCATGGATATTCCCTTGTTCATGGCATCATAAATGCCTTCGTCGGGTTCGGAGAGACATTTTGATATTTGGTTATTTGGCGATTGGGTGATTGGGTGATTGGGTGATCTGGTGTTTGGGTGATCTGGTGATTTTGTGATTTTGCAATTGGTTGATTGGGTATACTTTTCTATTATCTTTTGGGTGCCATCGGTGGAGTTGCCGTCAATCACAATGTATTCGATATCCGGGTAATCCTGGGATAGTACGGACTTGATGGCATCTTCGATGGTTGATGCGGCATTGTAGCAAACGGTGATGATGGAGAGTTTCATGATTCCGGTTGCGAGTTACCAGTTGCGGGTTTTCTGGTTTTCTCTTGTTCAGATCTCAGGGTTCCTCTGCCCTCTGCTATAAATGATCTTTCTCTTACCATTACTGCCGGATTTCCCTGGTAAATTTTGTAAGCTTCCAGATTGCTTGTCGCTACGGATCCAACGGATAAGATGCTGTGGGAATGGCAAACAACCCCTGGGCAAATCACTGCTTGAGCTCCAATCCAAACCCCATCTTCCAGTGTAATGGGTTTTACCATCAGGTCAAATGTCGGGCTTTTGTAATTGTGATTGCCGGTTAGCAGCATGCATCCCTGGGAAAGGCAGACATTATCTCCCAATATCACTTTTGCCAGGTTATCGATCCAGACATTTTCCCCGATCCAGCAATGATTGCCAACTTCTAACAACCAGGGGTACTTAATTGTAACCGATGGTTTAATATTCACTCCCCTTCCAATCTTTGCCCCGAACATTCGCAAAAGAAAAACTTTCAAAGAGCTAATAGGGAAAAGTGAGGACTGAATGAAAATGGCATGGACAAAATACCACAGCGTTCTCTTTATGGCTCCCGCTCCGGGGTTATACCAGGAGTTGTTGTATTTGGAAAGGTCTGTTTTCAAGAAATAAAAAATGAATTAAATTCAAATTACTCAAATAAATATTATCAGAATAAAGAAGTTTGCCCACCAGTAACATCCAATTCCGGATATTTGAATTCTTCCAGTGCTTCCGGGACATTGCCAATAGCTTCCTTTCCTCTTAGTCTCCTAACAGTAAAGTATTCCAGTTCATCTTCAGGATAAGGCTTTACAATGGATTGAACGTCTTCTTTCTCCCCAAAAAGCCAGGTGTCTTTAGATTCGTCACTCAAGATTAATGGCATACGGGGCTCTTTTAACTTTGGATTATTATGGATTCTGGCCATGATTGGATTTGCACTGGTCGTTACGATGCTGACTGTTTTGACCTCTTCACCCGTTTCTTTATTTATCCAGGCATCCCATATGCCGCCCATCAACATAGGATCATTATTTTTAAATTTTATCAGATAGGGATACGTTTTGCCTTTGTAATGATGATGTTCAAAAAATCCATCCAGAAAAATAATACAACGGCGCTTCTTCGCCGGCTCGCGAAAAGATGGTTTTTCGAATATTGTCTCTCCCCGGGCATTGATGGTTTGATTTTGAATTTTTCCCGCCGAATCTTCATCCTTCACCCAAAATGGGATCAACCCCCATTGCTGATATTGAAATTTTTTCGGATCGTCGTTTGCAATTACCAGGAGGTCCAGATGTTGAAATCCATTCGTATGAAAATTAGGCTTGAACAAGTGCTTTTCTTCAAAAACCTGTAATTGACGTTCCAATTCATCGACATCATCCTCTGATGCGCCATATCTTTTGGCATATTTGTTCTTGCTTAACGTTTGGCTATAGGCGTCGTAACACATGATCTGAAATTATATTTTTTCTAAAATAATATACGCCATAACATTCTTATCATCAAGCAATTAATTAATGCGTATTCTATGTAAACGCATTTAAAAATTTTTATCCTTTAAAAACAGGTTTTTTGAACAACATATCCCTCCACACCTTTCCAATGCTATTAAGTTAAGGGATTATTTTACGACCTATCCCTAACCCTCTCCGAGAGAGGGACACAATATTGTCTTAACCTAATAGCATTACAGCCCTTTTCCCGATAGCTATCGGGAGGGAATATTGGTGTTTTTAAAAGAATAAAATTGACAGTTTACACTATTTGGTTGTAAATGCATTTGCCCTGAAGAGTATCCACTTTTCTAGATATTTAGATGAGGTTATTACTAACCAAACAACTCCAAATACTTCTCCTTCAATTTTGCCTGTTTCACATATGATTCTGCTAATTCCCTTGCTGACTGACTCCACTGTAAATAATCCTGGGGAGTCATGTCAATCGCCTTTTTGATTGCTGTCCTCAATTCGCTTCCATTTTTCAAAGACACATCCCAACCTGCTTTTTTTGATTCGAGGTTCCTCCAGGGAGTCTGATCGCTGATGATTACCGGCAGACCGGCACTCAATGCTTCAAAGATGGCGTGGCCGAAGTTTTCTCCCAATGTGGGCAAAACAAAGAAATCAAATTCCGTCAATTTATCATTCACCATTTCGGGTGAAAGGGGTCCGTGGAAATAAATATTTTTCATTTTTAAAGCATCAATAATCTGTTTCAGCTCATTCATGTATTCCTCATCTTTTACCGGACCAAATATGTGATACTCGTATTTTCCATTTAGCTCCTTCAGGTCGCTAAGTGTTGATAGGAACTGACCTATGTTCTTTTTCCTTGCAATGAGGGAAAGTGTCACAAATTTTACACAATCATTCTTCTTTCCAACACCCGCATGATTAGTCAATTGTGGAACATTTCCGACTTCAAAAACATTGATATTCTTCCCTACATTTCTTTTAATATCCTCAGCTTCTACAGAATCTGTTGCATGCCAGGTTATATTCAATCCCTTTACCATGAATCTTAATGCAACGAGATAGACCTTCTTTTTTGTGGATTTTAACTTCAACGCCCCTGCCTGCAACATTCCCCGAGGGGCAAATACAACTGGAATGTTTAGTCTTCTGGCTGCTATAAGAGGGTAAACCGCTGACAACAATGAAAACATCCCGTTGATGTATAGCTTTGTTGGCTCTATTTCCTTTATTAATTGCCTTACCGAATTTAAATTTTGTTTTACACTTGAAGCATAAAACACTTTAGCCAAATTATTATAGTTAACCCACTGATCCGTCTTGACATCTAATTTGGTTCCATCGAGGTCTTTGCAGGTGGTATAAATGTAAAACCGAATCTCATCTCCCAATAGTTTCACCAGGTTATCAATGGACCGAATGGGGCCACCAGCTTTGTAAGCAGGGGGAAAATAATCGTAGAAAATGAAGATGCAGGGAGCCAAGAGGTGCTCGTTTTTGTGATTTGTTTAATTAGAGGATAAAAGGGTAATTGGTAAATAGTGAACGGTGAACAGTGATCGGTAAACCGTAAAATTATGTAAATTAACTTTGTCTTAGCAACTTATCCCCATCAGAGTCACCTGTAAGGGACTCTGATGATTGATGGAGACAGGTATACTCAAATATTTCTGCGAGAAACTTAAGGGATTGTTAACCTTCAGGTTCTTGTAGAAAACGATCCTGAACTAAATTCAGCCTGCCTGCGGCAGGCAGGGATGACGGATTGAGGCAGAGATGACTGATAGAGGTGGAATAACTTAATCAACTAAATAAACCAAAAACTATATCCTCTTACGCTAATGCTTCAGAGGACAAAGTAACTCAAACTATCTCCCTGTACAATTCGAGGTATTGATTGGCGATTTCTTCGGGATCAAAACGCTTGATGTTTTCATAGCCTTGCTCTATCAGAAAGTCCCGGTAATTACCATTGTTCATGACGCGGATCACGGCATCCCGGATGTCATTCACATCATGTGGGTTCACCAGGCAAGCGCTTCCATCTGCCACCTCCTTCATGGCACCCAGGTTAGAAGTTATAACCGGTATTCCCAAAGCCTGGGCTTCGATGATCGGCATGCCAAAACCCTCATACAATGAGGGGAAACACAGTATGTGAGAGTTCAAATACAAGTCAATGACCTCATCATAGCTAAGGTTAAAATAATTGGTGTAGTCAATCTCGTTTTCATTCAATAGATCTTCAATGACTGCATTCAGCCTTCCCAGTATTCTCACTTTGACATTCAGGTCTTTTAGCGCCGGAATAATTCTTTGTAAATTCTTGTTTTTTTTCGTTCCGACAATCAGAACAGTCGCCGGTAATTCAAACTTCAGGCCTTTCCATTGCCGTTTTTTTTCCAGAAGCTCTAACCGATAGGGATTGTGTACGACTTTGATTTTATGGCTTGCAAATGGAATCACTTTTACCAGCTCATTTTTAGAATATTCCGATATGGTGGTGATCAATTTTACCCTTTTTGCCGGCAAGTAAAACCAGAAATACCGTAAATACCATCGTTTAAACCAATTACCCGTAATGACGGAATACACATCATGGATGGTTAATACAGTCCTGTCATTGAGCACAATGCCGATGTATTGGATATCCCCGGTGATATGATTGATCTCTCCATGATGCTTTTTGGCAAATTTGACATTTTTAAAAAGCACCCATGGCTTGGCGCCGGATAATGGAACATGAACCTGATCTACCTCTTCCTTCTCCTCCATCCTTTTGATAATCCCTCCGAACAGCTCTTCAATGCTATTATATTCCGGACGTTGTTTTCTGAAGAAGTAGGTGATTTTCAATTATCTTACTGTTAATGGCTAATTAAAATGTATAAATCATGTTAGTCCTTATTCACAACAATCGGCTGTTTCCCCTTTTCAACATACCAGAAAAAAATCCCAAACACAAGAATGTAAACAACGATATTAAATATCAGGTGATGATCAACATTTTTTAGGTTATCCCTGGGAATTTCAGTATAAACAATCGTTAAAGATATGATACGAATGATATTTAAAACTATAATTCCCAGTAAACCAATTACAACGAAACGTATCTTTTGCCTGATCTCTTTTGGATAGGCAAGTATTAATGCCATTAATGCACTTATTACTCCAAAGCCATAGCAGGAATACCCCAGGTTTATTCCACCTCCATAAAGAATAAATAAATGTTTCCCATCGATATGCGTATCATACCCGAGCAACCGGATGATTGCGCTACTTGCGTTTAACAAAAAATCACGATATCCTTCTGCCAGATTAAATTTAGCCAACACCGGCCAATAAATACCTCCTTCAATGGATGCCCCTATCAAAAATTCAAAAAAATAATCGAACAGAAAGAAAAAGACAATCACCTTTATGACAAAAAAAAGGAAAATACCCGGGGTGGATTGGGTTAAATAATTTTTAATCTCTTTGACCACTTGTACCTTAATTATTAAATATTAAAATTGTTCTTCAGCATGATTTCAAATAAGCTTTTAAAATATTTTGTTTAAAATTTCTATAAGGCCAAGAATAAATAGGCAAGTAAGGAAAATACTTGGCATAAAGAATCGACAAATGATCGCATATCATAGGTATGCACTTAATATATTTAGAAAAAAACCCTCGTTCATCGTTATTGGTGCACAGAAAGCCGGAACCACAAGCTTACATTCTTATTTATCCCAAAACCCTTATTTAGCTCCTTCGATCGTAAAAGAAACAAACTTTTTTAATATGCATTATGAAAGGGGGTTACAATATTATAAATCATTATTTCCAATTACCTTCAATCATAAAATATCTTATGAATCGACCCCGTCCTATTTAGATCATCCAATAGCACCTAAATTGTGTCATCAATTTTTACCTAATGTAAAACTTATTGTTCTACTTCGGGAACCGGTATCCAGAGCCTATTCTCACTTTAGTTTTAATCAAGGATACATTAAAAACGAAAAAAAAATATCCTTTAAAGAAGGACTCAATCTGGAAGAAAAACGAATAAAACATGCATTTGAGAAGTTAGAATATGATTTTTATGATTCAGCACAACTATTTTCACTATATGGATATAGAAGAAAGGGATATTATGC
The DNA here is from genome assembly GCA_913057175.1 of uncultured Cytophagales bacterium. Lineage (GTDB taxonomy): Bacteria > Bacteroidota > Bacteroidia > Cytophagales > Cyclobacteriaceae > CAJXNP01. The sequence continues at coordinate 61,222 of CAJXNP010000018.1, read as the reverse complement.
AATCCATATTAAGAATTGGTTAAAATATTATAAAATCCATCAATTTTGCTTTCTAGAATTCCAAGACTTTATCAATGACCCAAATCTATGTATAAAAAAAATTTGTGATTTTGTGGAAATTCCGTTTAGACCTATAAAGGGGACAAAAGTAAAGAACAAGACAAGATATTCAATACCAATTAAAAAGGATACTTATGAAAATTTAAAGGCACACTACAAGGAATATAATGAATCATTATTCCAATTAATCGGAATGAGGTTTGATTGGTAATTCATCATACCAGAATACCTTATCGTATTAAGACATTCAGGAAAATTTTTTTTTTATAAAGTATGAATAAAGTTCCAAATCAAGTTGATTATTATTTTCAATATCTATTTTATCTTTTTGTGAAATATCTTTCTTTATAATTGTTTTTTGATATTTCTTTTCGTCCTTGTAACTATTAAGATTATAAATTTTCTCAAATCTTTCACATGATTCCTGATATCTTTCCAAAATACCGATGAAGGAGTATTTATCAATTAAATTTTGTTTGGCAATCTTCAACAATTTAGCATCAGAAGGAGGATTCCAAAACCCATGATAAAAACCTGCAATAAACCTGGTTTGTTGATTTGACTGTAATGCACTGTATTTTAAACTATAGTTTACAGAAGTTATTTCTTTAATTCCCACAGTTTTATGCCTTAGAAATTCGGGGTGTGTCTTCATTTGTAAAACAAAAAAATAATGGCTTATTATTCTATTTACAGGTTCTCGAAGAAAGGTTATATAATTAATCCTTCTCCATGGTTTTAAATGATGCATTCCATATGGAAAATGTCCATGGACACAAGTATATTTAGGTAAACGAGAATAAAAAAAATCACTAAGTCCCTCTGGTCTTTTGTAACCGCTCTGAAAATTTGGTTGGAGATAGACCTTAGCAAAAGAGCTTCCAGCTGTTTTTGGGATATGGGTAAAAAATAAGATCAAACTTCGAAGATTAATTTGATATTCATTAAAATGTTGACCACACTATTAGAAAAATGTACAAAGTCATAAAAGATCATAAACTTTTACTAGTAATAATTGTTAAAACTTTCTTCTTCTAGTTTCATTAAATTACTCATTAACCTATTCGCACGGTCCTCCAATTTTTCCCGGTAGGAAATATTCGCCCCGCATATATTTATCAGATTTTTATCGAAGATTTCAGATAATTGAATATATTTTAGTCCTTTGCAATTGAAGCGATCCAAAATAAGATCAAAAAAGAAGCGGTCATTTTTCAATAAATTATCTAACGAACAAATCACATAGTTTCCTTTATTTCTTCTACAAAATTGAAAAATTTCTTCATTATACTTTATCCAGACATTTAACCATTTATTACCCAATAAATCTTTACAATATGGAAACAAAAATGACTTAAAATAAATCTTGTCTATAAAATTACTTCTGTCTAAAGTTGTCCTTTGCTTATATTCCCTTCTCATTAAGCTATCAACAACCTGATCAAAGTGTCTGAAGATAATTATGCCTTTAATGTTTGGTAAAATTTTGTGCCAAATCTTATTGACGAACAAGCACGTTCTTGGTTCTTTCCACCCCCAGGGATCAGAAAGTGATTTTTGTTTATTTTGCACCATTTTGAAAGCTAAATCAATATCCGAATTGGTGATTTCCATTTTCTTCTGATTGAAATTCATCCAATTCATTTTGTTTCTGGCTAATATTTCATTGTGAAATTTCATTATACTCCAATCTTCGTAATTTCCTTTTATGTTATACTTCTGGAAAGTTTTACTTGAATTTAAATCAAATCCACACTGCACTAGCCAATTAGCCAATAATGACGTTCCGGAGCGATGCATCCCCAATATCAGATAGGTTGGCGTTTCACCTAACATTTCTCATTCTATTTCATTCTTTTTAAATATAAATGGATAAAATATACAATTATGCCAGTTTTAACTATTGTGTTAAATGATGTTGCAAAATCAGTACCTACTGCATTTATACCCCTTGTCCAAAATAATGGCAACCAGAATAAAATTGCCGGATACATAACGCTCCTTTTATCAAACCAGTAAAAAAAATAGTTTAATATTAGCGCCCAAACAAACAGGAAAAAGACTCCTCCAATTTTGCCAAAATTAACATATGCTTCACCAAATTGACCAATATTCATACTGGTTGATCCTAACAATTTTTTACCTGCATATTTCTCCATCATTTCCCGTCCACCAGCTTTTGGTTTGTCTTTCCAAATAAACCGAGGAACAAATGATGCAAAAAAGCTTTCTATAATTGTCTCTCCGTTCGCGAATGGCTCCTGACTAGGTACGTATTCCATAGCCATATAGGTTAAGAACCCCTGATCCAACCTTTCAAACAACATATTAATGGGTTCCTTCAACTCAGCGCCTGAGAAAGTCAACTGACTACTTATCAAATCCGCATAAATATTAAATTTCTCAAATGAAGAGTAATTTTCACCCCAAACCATGTTTCGATATTGCATCTTGACTGATTGAAGTATCATCATAAAAAAGACAAACGGTATTATCAAAGCCAATTTTTTGGCGAACGAAAATCTGATTTTGAGGGTTGGTAAAAAATACATTCCAAAAATAAAAAGTGGCCATATAAATTTTCCAGCCATTCCGCTTATAAATCCAAAGAAAACGATTATACCAATATATATTGACGAAATATTTTTATATCCATAGGCCATTAAATACAATGCTCCTACAAATAATAAATTAGATAATACATGGAAAACAAAACCAAATTCACCAGGAATACGAAAGAATGCTGTAATCGCAGAAAATAATATCCCCGTAATAAACAAAAAAACACCCTGTTTTTTTGTTCTTTCATCATTTTTTAAAATACCGGACCAATTAATCTCCTCCTTATGATTGTCATTTCTTTTTAATGGTACTATCAATCCAAAGACAAAAAACAAAGTGGCGGGTAGAGCAAATTGAAAATATTCCTCATTTGGTAAATGCGCAACGGTTATTACACGAAAAATCTCTTCATTCGACAAAGTGGAAAAGTATGCAGGGGCAAAAAGCATTTTTGATATGACAAGTAGTATGAGTAAATCTTTAAAGACAATGCGATTGCTATATCCTTTTATGAGATTAACAAAGCTTACCGACCAAATAGCAATACTTAAATACCAATAATTTTGATACCCAATAACATAAAGAAGGTATACTATTATGCATGTTATGAGTAATATTTTATTTTGCTGTTGCAATCTGGGTTAATCTAATATTTCTAATTTGAATACCTAGTTATAGTCCATAAGGTTATTATAAGGCTTTTGTAATCTTTCTACAGAAGAAAAAAATGGTTTGTTTAAATAGTTTTTATAATTGGAATGAAAGCCAATTTGCTTTATAAACAGATAAACGAATGTCCTGCAGTATATAGTAAAAATATTACCTAACAGACCTAATGATCTATTGTAATTTAAAAACTGCCTGAATTTTAAAGACTTGATAAAATTCAGTGAAATCAAGGTAAAATGAGGATGATGTATCCATTTTATTAGTCGTAAGCCATCCTCCTTTTGATCATCTCTTAATAATTTTACTTGTTTATCAAACAAATAGATTGTTTCTTCTAATTTTTTCAGATACATATCATCCCTTTTACTAGCTTGCTGGCTATGATTTCTGATCTTTTGTAATCTTTTTCTAATCCTACCCATGGGATATTTACTGCTTAATCGCACCCACATGTCGAAATCTCCGATAAATGCCAAATCTTCCCTGAACAAACCCTCTTTCAAAACCAATTCTTTATTGACCACTACCCTGGAAATATTCCCGGGCATGCATCCATAAACCAAAAAAAGAGGAATGGCATCTTTTGGTTCAATGGTAAAATTTATCCCGTCATCAGGCCCACTTTTCAATACCCTATCCTTTTCGTCAATGGAATAGCTACTGGAAAAGCTAAAAGCTACCTCCCTGTTTAATGAGTGAAACTCATAAAATTCTTCCAGGCAATCCGGACACATGATATCATCCTGTGACCACAAATGAACATAAGGAGATTGGGTTTCCAATATTAGTTTATTGATGCCTGCAAAAATGCCTTTATTTTTAGTCCCTTTATAAAATTTTATCCTGGTATCCTGAAACGATTCCACAATTTCAACTGTATTGTCTGTAGATGCATCATCATGAATCAATAGTTCAAAGTCCTTTAAGTTTTGATTGAGGACTGAGCTAATGGATTGACGAAGATATCGTTCTCCGTTATAGACCGGTAGGACAACCGAAATTAAAGGCATTGATTTGCTACAATTATTATAAAGTCAGTTAAGGCAAAAAGTCAGGGCTTCCCGATAAAGTCCTTCCGCCTTTGTTTCGATTAAACTTTTTTCACTATCGTCAAGTATCTCACGCCATTTATCCAAGGAGGAGGTATTAACCAATGATATTTCCCTGTCATGACTCGAGTTAGAAGATCTCTTCCAACTATTCAGGGATGGTGTAACAAGTTCTTCGGAGAAAGGTATCTTGAAAGCCTCACACAGCGATTTCATGCTTCCCTGTGGATCCACTACAAGCTGATCGTAATTTAAAAGGTAATATTTCCCTTTCAACTTTTGGCTCAGGTGAATCCCCTCTTTTGTTGAATGAATCCAATGTGACTGCAAATAATCATCTACATTTTTTTGTACTCTTTTGTCATAGGACTTCTCTGAAGCCCACCAGGCAAATGGATTTCTAATAATATGTAAGCGAACTCCATCCGGGTAAATATTAAAAAATCCCTCAACTGAACTCCGATCAATCTTTGTCCAGGGACAAAATGCCACACAATATTTCTTGTCCTTATCAAAATATTGATAATTTTTCCAGGCATTGAAAAAACTTGTCAGATATGCTCCAAGGACTTCTCTTGAACTTTCTGCGGTTGAAGATAAAAATATCTTTCTTTGATCCTGCCGGTTAAATTCAAACGGGATCTGCTTATCAAAACCATGATTTATTGCATGTGATATCCATTTGTCTTTCAATAGATGGAATGTTCTATCTGTTACCCTGAGGTTATCCTCCCAGTGGTATCCATTTTTTTCCCAGCTTAACTCATAAGGATAAACATGAAACATCGGATGCCCATCGAGAAGGTTACGTGTAATCGTTCCTCCACACCGGGGTGGTTGAGAAATATAAATTAAGGGAAGATCACAATCGATCACCTTCCATGTCGACGATCTCCTCATATTTCGCTCTTTAAAAATTGCCAAAAGATCATTGTACTTTTTGGCAATGGATATATAAGTTGACTCATCCAAATTATTGATGAGACGTAACCTTATTTGCTCCCTTAATCCCATCTATTTAATTCCCTCACTTACTTCATCCCACACATCAAAAAATACCTTTTCATAATTCAATGACTCCTGAAAGTCCTTCATTGCCTGTTGACTTTTTATTTCGTAATCAACTATACAATCTTCAATCGCTTCAATAAGTGATTCCTCAGAGAGGTCAACAAATTTTGTCCATGAAAATTGATTGAGATATTTCCTGTAATGCGGTGTATCGTATAAAATAACAGGTAAACCCTGTGCCATGTATTCATATATTTTATTAGAAGAAGTAGCGCCATAAATATGGATTGCCCTGTTATTTGGCACATGTATGGCCAGACCAATATGATTCGATCTTGTGATTTCAGTGAGGTCCCGATACGAAACCGGATCCAGGATATGAAGTTGACCGGATACCCCATGTTGCCTTGCTTCTGAAATCAATTGTTCTTTATATCCCGAATTGATCTGGCCAATAAGGGTGAGTTCAATCGGATAACCATTTATTTTTTTCTTCAACACGCGAATTAGCTCTGAAAAGCCGTGATTCCTACCCAGAGATCCCTGGTAGATCAGCCGGATTATTTTGTGCCGTGCCGGAGATCCTGATTTTTTCTCTATTTGATCGAAGCTTTGCATCGTAGGATAATTGGGAATGATAAATACCCTTCCTTTAAAAGTCTTTAGTGGAAAATACTGCTTCCTCTCTTCTACTGGAAGCGAAAAAATATCCGCAATGTTGAAAAAAAACTTTTCAAACTTTTTACCAAACCACAACACAGAGAATGCAGGCATTGTATTATCGTGTATTACATCATGATTGTGATACCAAAAAAGTGGCTTTTCTTTTTGTTTTAATGACTTTTCTCCAATCCAATAGGCAAATGCCGCCAGCATATCGTGACATATAACGATTGAGGGTTTTCGCTTTTTGATTTCACTTTTCAATAGCTGAATATATTCCTTAAAATAAAGTATTTTTTTCCACCTTGATATGTTCACAAGGTCAGTATCCGTTATGTTGGGGTGTATCTTAATTATTTGAATGTTCGGAGAATAAGAGAAACTGGGTTTTCTCAAATGCCGGCCAATGAGAACTACCTCATTTACTCGCTTTGACAATAAATTTGCCACATTAACAGTAGGAGGATACATTTCCGGATCGTGGTATAATGCAATGATAACCGTCAATTTTTCTTACATAAATCAGATCAAAGTGAACCTATCCTGATCATCAGTGCTTCATCATATCAATCCAAAAGAATCCTTGAAAATCTCAATAACCGATTTGGTTCTGTGTAGATAATCGTATCCTGATGCAATAGATCTTTTCAATGCCCTTTTTCTCATTTCAATTGCATCGTCATATGACATAGATATGAAATTATCAATCAGAATCTTCAATTCCTTCGGATCATTATAAATGCCTATTTCATCTTTATCGAAAAACCGACAATGATCCTTACTTTCAGGAGCGACCATTATGCAACCAGCGCCCGGCATTTCAAACGTCCGCATATTATGCGATCCCCTATTATGAGGCCTGAAAATATTGATCTGTACCTTGTATTTTGGCGCTACCTCCATAAATTCTTCCTGATATACTGCCGGATAAATACCCGTTTGACTATCCGGTTTGATATATTTCTGCCATTGATTTCCGAAAAGGTCTAAAGGAACCTTCCAATTAATCAATTGTTGTAACAGTTTTATCCTTATCGGATCCGGATTACCAATGAAACAGGCCTTCCTGATTTCGCTGTTTTCATCTGGCATACGAATTGTCTGTGGCTCATATCCAAAAGGAAGCTGGAAACCTGGAATCTGATATTCGTTAACTATTTTATCCAAAACCCCGGGATGATAGCAAAGATGCAAGTCATAATTTCTGATAGACTGATAAACGTTGTCATTCCCACTTCCTCTTCCGGAAAAGTAAAAAGGATGATCAGGATTAAAATTGACCAGATTGACTTTTGTTTCTTTAATCATTTTCAAGGTTTCCGGAAAGATCTCCATTCCCTTGAAAATCCAAATCAAATGGTATTCTGTTGTCGCAATGAATTTTAAAAAATCTTCATTTAATTTTTTATATACTGACAGAGGGCTGATTTTAAACCAAATTCTGTTGACCAGGTTTTTGTAATAGAAATCATAAAAAAAATCATGAATCGGATAAAGATCTGTTGGATGTCCTAATTGATTCAGGTACTTGTGATAATAGTTTTCGATGGCCCATTTTTTCTGAGAACCAACAATAAGAATTTTCAATTAATTGCCTTTTTTAAACCATCAATTATTTTCGAGTAATTGTAGTCCTTAATAATCCTGCCAGATTGCACTCCCATCTTTGAACGTAAGTTATTATCATTGATCAGGATTTCAATTTTATCGCGTAGCGAATTTTGATCACCACATGGATAGGTAAATCCATTCACACCATCATGCACCAGATCATCTGAAGATCCTACCATATCAGATACAATGATCGGCAAATTGAAATTCATTGCTTCATTCAACACCAATCCCCATGTCTCTCCTACGCCTGAAGGTAAGACAAATATATCTGATGCAACATAATAACGAGAGATCTCAGCCTGGTTAACAAACCCCGTGAGCTTAACACGGGTATTAAGGTTATGTTTCGCAATATATTCTTCCAATTCCTTTCTCATCTCTCCTTCTCCTACCATAATCAGGCGGATATTCGGTTCTTTCAAACTTTTGAATGCCCTGACCAGATCTACAGGCCTTTTTTTTGCAATGTATTTACCCAGGAAAAGTATGACTATGTCAGATTCCAAAATCCCCAATGATCTCCTCACCTCTTCCCTGGCAGGTTTCAACTTTTCATAGTCCGAACTAAACCTGGAATTATCTACACAATAAGGACCGTAAAACAGTTGGGGCTCTTTTAGCCCGTAGTATTTGTAAAACTCCTTATTTTGCTTTCCAATGTAAAGCGCTTTATGGATGAAATGATTTAACAGGGTCTTTTTCAGCTTATTGTAACTTTCCTGTTTTAAGGGGCTCTCTCCGCGTATGATGGTCGGAATACCTAATACTTTCGCCCAAAGAAGAACTAAGTAATTCGTAAAATAAGCCCATCCATGGACAATGATGTAATCCGGTTTTTCTTTAACCAAATGTCGAATCACCCCCCAATTGATCAATCCCCAAAAACTACCTGAAACACCGGGTTTGAAAGCATAATTTTTCAAAAACACATACTTATAGCCTTCCAATAATGGAATGTTCCATTCTATTTTCTGGCCAAATTGACTGTCAACTCCTCCAATCGTATGACTTGTCAGATAGCAAACCGTAAAATCAAAATCTTTTTCTTTGGCAATCAACTGAAATAGTGGGGTTTGATACTGAATGGGGTGAGATATGAAGTATAAGATTTTCTTCAAATGCTATCTTAATCCTAAATGTGATTTGGTGTTGATTGTCGGTATATTAAAAAATGGCCCGTTAATAAAAAGGGTTTAAGCTAAATATCAATTTCCTTCTTTTTATCGATCCTGATATTATCTAATCCTTTAAGATCACTTTTCTTCGCCACTATTAGGCCATCCTCTGAGAATGTGTTATCCAAATCGGCCTCAATCACTATCTTGTAATTCATATTTTCCAAGAATTGAATACAATTGTAATGTAATTTATTGCTGTGCGTGGATATGAAAAAATAATTTATCAGTCCCTTTTCTAATAATTTCACAGATCCCTTTAGCATTTCCAATTCATAGCCCTGTATATCACTATGTAAAATATCAACGACCTCAATTCTCCTTTTGTAAACAAATTCATCTATATTAATTGTTGGGACCTTTCCATTGGCAGTGCTTTTTGAACTAACAAATGCCTGGGTAAAATCACCCGACAAACCGTTTAGCCTAAAATTTCTTCTTCCACTAATTATGTTAAAATCATCCGGTTCAATCATAAAATTCAACGCTTGTGGGATTCTTTTTGCGAACCAAATGGAATAAAATGCCCAGAAGGATCCCAGCTCAATCATCAGAGCATTGGGCGATAATAATTTTAATACTTCCTGAAAAACATATTCCTCCTGTGGTTCATGTACACCACGATTCTCAATTAACAGACGAGCTACTTCAGGCCCATAGTAGCTACCTAAGTTAATCTTTATTCCATTGTGCATGATCTGGGAGCCTTTTGTAATAGCTCCTGCTCTCTCAACCCTATCAATTTTAGAATTATCCTGACATCTGATTACATCCTGAATACGTTTTTGCCATTTTGGGCTCACTTTATAATTCTTAAAATAAAAATCAATGAGGCCAGAAGAAGCAATGTAATGACCAAATAGTGTCCTTAGCTTATGATTCCTTCTTAACGATTTTCTTATTTGATTAATCATATTTAGGATATTCTTGCAACATATTCATCTACCGTTCCTTCAAATGTACTCCTACTATTAAAAAAGGACTTCTTGAAATTGGGATGATAAATTATATCTGCTTTCGATAAAAAGGCAGCCCAATAACTAAATGAACTACCTGCTGATGTCACAATGATTTTACATTTGCTTAAAAGGAATAAGTCAACAACATCAGGGTTATTATCTTCCAATTTCACATTATTTAATTTTAAGATCTCCTCCAGTTCAGAAGGCTTACCATCACTGAATATTAAGAAAGTTGTCTTTTCCCCAAGTTTTTTGGATAACTTCTCTATTGCGTCTTTAAAAAAATTAAATGGGGTTCTTGTCCTTCCGATTGACTTAAATTCTTTGTCTTCAGATAAAGTTTTAAAATCACCCATCCTGATATGCACACCTACCTGAGCTGGTACCAGAGCATTTAATTTTTTTCTAATTTTTGTGCTCAGGTTTGTCTCTAATTTTTTGGATAGTGATTCACGATAAGGGTTAATTTTACTAAATGCAAATTTTGGATACTTTATTGTCTGGAATACAAAAACACTCCTTGAATGAGATATTTTTTCAGGATCAATTACAATTTGTCCCAGAATTCTAGCCCATATATACTTCATATATAAGGATAAATTGAAATCATTTTTAAAATATCCACAATAAAAACGCTTTGATTTTTCATTTCTTAGCCACGGCCCAACCTTCAAGTCAAACCAACCAATTGTCATGACTGGCAGGTCATTCTCAATAGCAAAAGCCTGTGCTAAAGCCCAAACTGTAAGTTTATTTGCCAACCCTGTTTTCGGAAGAGAGGCTACAACAAATGAATTCAAGACAACAATTTTTTAACTTAACTTCTGAAAAACACAAAACATTATTCGTCCAATATTGAGTTGTTGAAAAGTGTTGGCCCAAGAAGCCTCCAGGAAATTCTGAAAGCCAATAAGTTGATCTATCACATTAAAAAGAAAATGTGAATTATCTGATTTCATTGAACACGGATATTTTGATTATTAATTTTTCTTCATCAAAAACTGAAAATCAAAGATTTCGACCCATCTTATGATATCCTTATTTCTTTTACGAAATTCGTCAACGGCATCCTGAACACCATTATTCCACCAGCCTTTTATTCCATAATCGTCTCCTCCGATAAATCCTCCTGGCTTGACCTTTTGAAGTGACAATTTAAGATCATTCATAACTGCATCATATCTATGGTCACCGTCAATGTAAATCAAATCAAAAAAATCATCTTCAAACCCCACTAAAGCTTTTGATGATTCCTTTCTAATAACCTCCACTTTTCCCAACTTTATTGATTCACTGAATCGATCGCATACTTCGGAATGGATTTTATCCATCTTTTGTTGACTGGAATTTTCACCTCCGTATCTTGAATTCTCAAATTCATCTACATGTAAATACGGATCAATTAAATATAGCTTACCACATTCGGTATTCTCCAGGATCCGATTTGAAAATTCTCCCTTCCAAACACCAATTTCGGCGACAACATCATTTTTCTTTATGTTTTTTAAGATCAGGTTTTTGGAATCTGAACCGTATTTAACCCGGTTTTTAAGTTTTCCAAGTAGGTTTTGTAAGGACATTTCTCGTATTTTAAATTTATTAAGCCGTCAGTATTTTTAATATTTTAACAAATAGCTTCTCATTTTCAATGTGTTCTCAAACCCAATTAAAGAAGCTATTAGTTTAAAATACCTTCCTCCGTATATGGGAAGTTTACTAAACCCCAAGTCTATAATTTCTTTGCGGGCTTCTCTAACAAGTGCAGGATATTTGCTATAAAACTGATAAATAAAACTTAAAAACCTGATTAGTAGTGCTTCTTTCATTCGGTCAGAGTTTTCAATCTTCAATGCATTCGATTTCAAAAGTTGATAGCTTAGCAATAAGGATTCTGCTTTTGATTCATTTAAGATTTTACTAACAGAATGCTTTTCTTTTAATGTCCGATAATAAACCTTAGCCTCGCGACAATACTTAATCATACCAGCATTTAACAAAACCCTGCCAAAAAACTCCCCATCCTGGTTTACCTGTAGTTTTTCATTCCATGGACCTGCTTTTATTACCAGTTGACGAGGTGTAAGCCATACCGAAGTTTGAGCCATTCCTTTCCCTTTCCAGGAATTAATTAGCCATTCTTTGGGATCCTCCCAATCTTTATCTAAGAACCTGACTGGAAAAGAAGCATCATTTACTGTCCCGCTGAATCTACCCCACTGGCCTGATATGACTGTGTATTCGTCATGTTTCAATATGAGATCAACCTGCGCTTCTACCTTATTTTCAGATATTATATCATCACCATCAAGATACAAAATTAGATCTCCCGTAGATTTTTGAAATGCCAGATTCCTGGCCGCACAAGCACCCTTATTGTCCTGTTTAAACAAAAGAACATTCTTATGTTTATCCATAATGGATTCAATGACTTCCACACTATCGTCCTCCGAGCCATCGTCCACAGCAATTATTTCGCAATTGCTATATGTTTGATTTAATGCAGATTCTAACGTTTCGCTAAGATATGGAGAGGCATTGTAAACAGGTATAAGTATAGAAACTTTCACAATTTGTAGTGATCAAATTGACCGGATACAAGCGAACCTAACAGGTCGAGATCCTGGTTAATCGCATTCTTAATGCTATCAATTGTCTCTTTTTCTATCACCATATCGGGGATATTCCTGTTGAAAACTTTCAGGTTTTTAATTTTTTCTTTCACTCCGGAATTCAATATCCGGCCCATTCCTGATGCAGAAAGTCTCCCAAGAAAATGATATACGGGGTGTTTCAGCAGTTTATCTTCCCGATTATTTAAACTTGCTCCCAATTCTAAATCTGCTGCCAAAGCCCTCACCTCTAAGAAAGTGAATAGTTCATTCATTACCTTTATTCTTTCCTGATGAAGGCTTTCGAGCTCAATCACCTTAATTTTAATTGATGACCCTCCAAAAACCTCAACATACCTATTTAATTGCTTTCCATATAAAGTCGTCTCCAGATATTTATTCCCCTCTTTTACTAAGGCCTTATTGAGATCTCCATCAGATTCATTTGATTCAAGGTTTTCAACGTAATGGGACAAAATTCTGTCCAATGGTTTTCTGATTACATAGATCAATTTCAGGTCATCTCCAAGAATCTTCTTTATTCGTTCAGGTACTCCTCCAAACATGTGGGTTTTAGAATAATTTTGCGAAGACTCACCTCTGACCGATTGTATTACCCTGAACTGATCTTTATACCAATCGATCCCTTTATTCCAATTTTTCTCCTCAACAAAAAAATCAAGTTCTTTTTGATTTGACATATAGATATCAGGATGCTGATTGAGGTAATTATGAAGCGAGGTAGTGCCACATTTCATCGCACCAATCACCAATAAATTAGGCAAACTCATATCCGGGTCCAATTATCAGGGATTAATTGTTCGCTGATATGTGGATCTTTCTTATTCCAAACAGCCGGACAAATTACCTGAACATCTTTATTATCTATTAAGTATGCTCCCCACCAACTAAATGTACTGTTTGACAGGATAGCATGACTGCAATTTTTCATCAAATCAAGATCAAAATAAGGCTCATTTTGGTATTCAGTTGATAAAAACCCATTATCCACATCAAACCATTTTTTCACAAAATCCGGTTCATCCGTAAAATAGACGAAATAGGGTTGATCCAATTTATTCCTAATCAATTCTATTGCCTTTTGATAGTATTCCAAATCACAAACATAAAGATCATCCTTCCTCTTGTTCACAAAATCCCCTCTTCGGATATGAACAAATACGCTGTTTCTACTTTTTATTGTATTTAACAAAGCCTTGTGTTTTTCTGTCACTTTCCCCGGCACCAATTCCGATATCAGATCTTTACGGATGGGATTAATTACCTTGTGATCGAGCAAAAAACCAACAACATATATCGACGGAGTTAAAATTCTTTTTGCTTCTCTAAGAATTGCATGGTAATCACCTCCATATGTCCAAACCTCGAGATTCCCTTGTTTTACAAAATGATCCCTAAATTGATGTCGATAAAACCTCAAACCCTTGCCCTTTAGCAAACCAAAAAATGGTAAGTGCCTTCTGAGTTGTAAACCGGTAATGATTTCATACTCCAGACTATATTGATCCAGTAAAAATTTCCGTTTTGTCAGCTTACTTTTTTCATTTCGGTCGTGATTGTGATACCATGTTAAGTCAAGTTTTAACTCCCGGTTTGTGTCTTGTGCCAATCGTTTTCCGAGAGCATATTGAAATAACTGATTACCGAGACCGTATTGAAGCCTGCTTATTATCATGAAAAGTCCTATATAGAAATTGATAGGTGCTCTTGTAGGTTGGCAGGTTGTAAATTAATGAACTTACCGTTTGCCACCAGGCAATTATTCCGGAAAAACTAAAACGCTTAAAAGCCAGAACGGACTTAACCAAAATATCCTTTAACCATGCCTTCCACCAATTTTTGTAGCGATAGTTTAACAAGTTTGCATAACACTCCAGAATGACATATGATTCTTTGAACCCAGCCCTTAATCTTTTCAAATACTGTTTAGTCATTCTTGACTCGGAAATGAAATGCCTGAACTTTAAGGAATCGTCGTAGTAAATCCTATATCCCAGTAACCTGAATGCGTAACAGAGTTCTGTGTCATTACCGGAACTCAATTCTTTTCCGCTTCTATCTTTCAACAAGGTAGCATAGCCAATTTGATCAAGCTTATAAAATCCCTCCTTCCTAAATACAGCACCGGCTCCATATACATGTCCCTTTTTACTTGTTATATCACCACTTGATTCACTTTGCGGGTTAATCGCCAATCCCGACAGATTTAATTCTTCATTGACACTACCCTCAAATTCCGGAACCGCACAACCACCCAAAATCCCAATTTGTTCATTGGTTTCCATCAAATCATAAGCTCTTTGCACATAATTTGATTCCAACCAGTTGTCATCGTCACAAAAAATTACGTAATCGTATTTTGCATTCTTTATGCCTCTTGACCTAGCCAGGGCAAGTCCTTGTTCACATTCCCGAACAATACTGTAGCTAATGCTAGTTTCTTTAAATGAGTTATGAATAATTTCTTGTGTATTATCCGTAGAATTATTATCAACAAAAATTATTTCATAATCAATTTCCTGAATATTCTGGGATTTTAAATATTGAGTTGTTTGTGGCAAGATCCATGCACTATTGTAGCAGCAAACTACCACGCTTATGCCCTTCACTACCTATTCTATTTGAATTGTATTCGAAAAAAAAATGACCAAAAAAACCATCTTAGGTAAAACGGCACCTTCGAGATGATCTTACCAGCAATATTCCATTTTAACTTTTTGGAAAGCTTTCTTGATTTAAGCAGCCAGGTTTGCACAACAATCCGGTATTCTGAAAAGTTCATTTGTCTACGAATATCAAAATAGTCGAAAACGTCACTCCCTTCCTCCAACCATATCCCACTTTTATATCCATCAATTGATGTACTTTCACGATGCCTTCTAAAAAAGCACAATGGAAAATTAACAAATTCAACATCCCATTTCTTAAGAATGGACACATATAACATCCAATCACCACACATTTTGTACTTAGAATAATCTTCAAGGTGAATATCTCTAAAAACCTCTCTATCAAACAATACTGCACTTACATTTTGTATGGAATTACTGACCACTAAGTGTTCTTTTATCTCACTAATACCGCTTCGTCTAAATGATTCTCTGTGATAAGTCCTATTAGTCATAGGATTACCTTTTGCATCTACCCAATTTAGAGCACAGTGAGCCATCCCCAAATTACTATTAGGTTGAAATGAACGGATTAGAACCTCCAGAAATCGCTTGTCGGCCCAATCATCACTCTCCGCGATCCATATATATTTTCCCCTGGCCAATGACACTCCTTTCCCCCATTGTTTAAATGGACTACCGGTATTTTTACTGTTTACCAAAAAATGTGATACCTGCGGATGGTCTTTATATTTTTTTAGTATTTCGACACTGTTGTCTGGGCTGGCATCGTCTAATAAAATAACTTCAAAGTTCCGGTATGTTTGATCAAAAATTGAATCAAGTCGCTGTTTTAAATATTTTTCGTGATTATAATTTGGTACTATGATGGAAACTTTCTCCACTTGATTAAACCAATATATTTTCTACTTTTTCTTGAATAAGATTATAGAAGGTTATTTCCTCTTCTAATAATTCTTTCAACTGATTTATTTCAGACTCAGTAAGACTATCAATCGTTTGAGATTTTCTTTCAGAATAAACGTCGCTGAATTGCCAACCTAGTTTTTCACTTAAAATTTTGAGATGATCTTCGTATTGTTTAGTCAATCCAATAAAGAAAAAATCTTCAAATTTTATTTGCTGAAAATATTGCAAATACTCCTTGTATACAAATACTTCAGAAGAGCAATCAGGATTTTTAACGAAGTCAATTATTCCAAGTTGATTGTCCAGCAAAATATCATGAGCAATATTTCCATGCTTAGGGTAATTCCTGAGAAAATTGTAATGAGATATTAACCGGTCGACTGGATGTCTGACCCAGGTTACAATCTTTGCATTGGGGTACTTTTTCCTAAGATTAATATGGTATGGAAAATGACCATGAATTACTTTAATTGAATGATTGACGTTTATTGGACGGCCGTTTTTAAACTCGTTATGAATCAAACCTCTATAGACTTTTAATAAATTGTTTTTATAATTTTTCTCTAAAATTTTACCAAAAGATGTACCTGCTGTTTTAGGGATATGTATCGAGATTAATTCAACACTTTTATTAGGTTTATTATTTAAAAGACGTAATAATCCTAGGTTTCTCAAAAATCCTTTAGTCCCATTATAAAAGTTCAGAATTTTGCCACTTCTAAAAATGTATATATCCTTAAATAAATTTGTAGCAACCTTAAAGTCTAATAGATAAAACAGGTTGCTGAAAATCTTTTTCTTATATAATTCTTTTTCATTCAATAGACCCACTTTGTTTTTAAAAGAGGTTTGATGAACATGAAGGCGAAACGAAACTAATTCTTCATCAATGAACCCCACATATGAATTTTTCATCAATCGATACCAGGCTTCGTGATCCAACATCTGCTTTAACTCCGTATCAAATAAGCCAGCTTGTTTAAATTTTTCCTTATGTAATAAGGTGCATATTGGCTCGCCGATTTTATTCAAAGGTTTTGAAAAGAAGGAAGGATCTTTTAATAATTTACGTCCTGACTGTATCTTTTTTATAGGATTTGACCATGACAGATGTAAATTTTCAAATGTGACAATCCAATTTTTATACCAGGAGTTATCCAATGTATTGGTGTCAGTAACAATCTTCCTTTTACAGAACAATAAACCAATTCTATTGTCTTCAACAACTGCTGAAACCATTTTTTCGACACAATCCGGTGCAAGAAAATCATCCTGAAATAAGAACTTAATATAAGTACCATTAGCATTTTCAATGCAGTTATTCCAATTTGACCCAATTCCGCTTGGGACATGATTCATTATGTAAAAAGGATAACTACTCTTTTCTTTAAATGACTTTGCAATACTCAAAGTATTATCATTGGAATTATCATCGGACAGAATGATTTCTATATTGCTATATGTTTGATTAAGCGCACTTAACAAAGCCTCGCTTAAATATTTTTCACCATTATATGTGGGAATACAAATTGATA
The DNA here is from genome assembly GCA_913057175.1 of uncultured Cytophagales bacterium. Classification (GTDB taxonomy): domain Bacteria; phylum Bacteroidota; class Bacteroidia; order Cytophagales; family Cyclobacteriaceae; genus CAJXNP01. Next base: position 43,753 of record CAJXNP010000018.1, on the reverse strand, counting down.
CTAATGGGTACTGACTATTCAACTATCTAGTTTTTTTTGGTGGAATGCTCTCCTCAATCTCCTTCTAATTTGAAGAATTATTTGCTTTGCCAAATCAGCGCGATTTCTGCAGTATTTATTAAAATATTCTTGCTTTACTTTGTCAAAGTCGCTGTCCATTTTAGCTGAACTTAATCCAGAATCTCCGTAAATAGCTATTTTGAGAGGTATGTATTTTTTACGAATCGATTTATTACAAAACCACTTCATATTATGTGCCCAATCGGCATGCAGCTTAAAGTTAACATTAAAATTTCCAACCTTTTCAAACACTTTTCTATTTAAAAAAACAGCTTGATGACAAATATTCATTTTAAATAACCTTTCTCTATCAAATTCTCCATTATGCAATTCTCCAAGTCTTTCACTCTTCACATCACCATATATCACATCAAACCCTCTCATTTCCTGAACAATGGTTTCTAAAACATTTGTACCATAAAAAGCATCATCTGCACCCATAAAGTAAATCCAATCACCCTGGGCAATAATTAAACCTTTATTCATCGCGTCATAAATTCCCCTGTCGGCTTCTGACACCCACTTTAAATGACTATGTTTTTTAATAATATCAAGTGTCGAATCTGAGCTTCCCCCATCAATTATTATATGCTCCCAATTGTCGTAGCTCTGGTTAAGAACAGATTGAATGGAACCTTCAATGTATCTACCAGAATTAAACGAAGGGGTAATAATAGAAATCTTCATAAAAGCATGAACTTCTTTTTCATTGGATTCCAAGAAATATATTCCATATTATTCAGCAAACTCTGCCTTCTTTGATATCTCCTTTTTTTTAAGTAGGGTATCTTATCGGCTAGTTGAGCTTTTGACAAAAAATTTAAATTTTTATTTTCCTCAGAGGACAAAGGATATTTATCAATAATATTATCTGCTTCATTATAATACAATTGAAAATTTTGTACTGAATATTGGTCACCAGTCCTTCTGAATCCACCAATTAATGAATGGGTGAGTTTCATCTCACCATGTTTAAAAAATCTCATCCATAACTCAAAATCTCCCGCAATCTTGTATTGAGTGGAAATAAAACCGCCAGCTCTTTCCCATAATGTTCTTTTCCAATAAGTAGATTCTTGCTGGATGAATGGTGAAAATCCACTGTGATAATCCTTCAAAAGGTAATTATACTTGCTCTTTAGTCGTACATTCTCCACGCGAAAGACTCTACCTTCTTCATCAAACCAAGAGTGCATACCTTGAATCCACTCAACATGATTCAGTGAAAAGATTTCGGCTAATGTAAATAATGACTTAGGATGCAACATATCATCACTATTCAGCCATCCCATAATTTCACCATTGGTTTTTGAAAAGCCTTTATTCAAAGCATCATAAAGCCCGTTATCTGGTTCGCTGACCCAATAGGTCAACCTTGATTCATGCTCCTTTATTATTTCTATAGATCTATCGGAGCTTCCACCATCAACAATTATATACTCCAGATTAGGATAATCCTGATTCAAAATACTCTTGATTGTTTCCTCTAAATATTTCCCCCCATTGAAATTTGGAGTTACAATACTAATTTTTGGAAATTTCAAATTTGATAGGTATTATTTTGAAAAACATGATTGTCAGATCTTAGAAAAATGGCATCCGCCTGCCAAAAAGCGTTATCCTTCTTTCTTCTCATTACGTCAACAACATCAAAAAGTCTAAATCCATGTTGAAAGAGGTATTCTGAAACCTGATGAAATAATTTTGCTTGAGGAGACACATAAAATCCATAAACTTCCACAATTATTGCTTCCGTACAGGCAAACATCTTGTTGGCACCTTCAAATATTGGAATTTCAAATCCATGTGTGTCAAGTTTTAAAATAATGGAATGATCATGCTCGCTAATAAAGTCATCTAAAATTACTTCAGGAACCTCTCTTACATTTTTACCAACTCCACCATATAAACCACTTCCATCCATATCATCTGCAATAGTCAATAATTCTACACCATTTTTATTTGAAGCAACCGCCTGAACTATTTCACAATTAGGAGAAGACTTAATATCTGGAGGAATCATCTCAATTTGCTCAACCAATGGCTCAAATAACACGTATTGAGAATCCGGCCAATATTTCATAGCTAATTTTGTCCAGCTTCCTTTTGCGGCTCCAACGTCAACTACCTTTGTAGGCTGTAAACCTAACTGATTAATTCTCAGTAGTGCCAATTCCATACTATTGTCATTTGGCTTACTCCGCATTCGTTCAATCTTATCAAACCTGTAACCAGCTTTACTCAGTAGTTTATTTAATCTACGCAATAATATTCTTTTCATTGTCACTCAATTCGCAGTCAAATGCTGCTATCAATTAAACCATCAGGCATTAAAGAATTTATGTTTGACATAGTTGTATATCAAATAATCTAATTCATTCTTTCTTTTAAATTCAATTAGGAAATCATCATTAAAGCCACTTTCCTGATCATCTCTAGTTGATATATTCTGTGTCGACACCTTTACCTTTGATCTCCCAATCAAATCCGCCAACATGTTCATCGATTGTTGCAGATTTTCCTGTAAACCTATAAAGAAATATTGATTAACTTTTTCATGATAGTTATCAAAATTGCATGGGATTCGATTTGCGAGATAATTTTCGCCCGTCAATAAATATTTTTCCAGGTTTTCACTATCCGGATTTCTATTCTTCATTTTGATTTCGAAGTAGTAAAGAGACTTTCTCAATTCCAATGGATCTCTTATAAAGGTGAAAACCCGATATTTATTTGGATATTTGAAAATCTCGGGATACCTGATCTCGAGATGATTTCTTGAGATTTCATAATGTCCGCACAAACAATGGTTGCCGTTAAGTTTTTTCAAATCTTTTGGAGGATGAATCGGTTCAATACCTCTTAATTGATCCATAGTGATATAATCCAACTCGAGCTTAAACCATTTTTTAAGAGAATTCCTGACGGTTGTTCCTCCACATTTTGGTATGTGATGAAAAATGTAAACCAGGTTGTCAACGGTTCCAAATAGCTTTGTAATAAAATTGACATATTTCATCTCAATTATTTTTACAATTACAAGCCAAATTATTTGACCAACTTAAACCCATTGATTTTGTTTAATTCCATGAAGAACTATTAGATCATGTATTGATAAAAATCAATATAATTTTGGGCTTGTTTGTCCAGCGTATATCGTTGTAATACTAGCTGTCTAGCTTGTTGTCCCATCTTTACTCCTAACTCTTTCTCATTAATTAATTGATAAATCTTTTGTCCCAGATCTTTGGAATTCTCTGGTTCAGCAAGCAGACCCGTTTCACCATGAATAATCATGTCTGGTATCCCTCCAACGCCAAAACCCACTACCGGAGTGCCGCATGACATTGATTCCAGAACAGTATTTGGCAAGTTGTCTTCTCTTGCCGGTATGACAAATACATCAGCAACTGCATAGATCAATCTCATATATTCAATATTTTGGATGTATCCGGTATAATGGATTCCATTTAGTTTTTCAGTTTTGGTATGGCCTCCAACCGCAATAATATGCAATTTGCTTTTATCAATTGTTTCAAGAGCGTCCAGCAACAAATCCATCCCCTTTCGTCTCGACTTTAAATCCTCACTGACAAAAAGAACTATTCTCTTATCAATTGGAATACCTAGTAATTCCTTTAATATATTTTTATCAAAAGGTTTAAATAGATTTTCATTCACACCATACGGGATATGCCTAACTTTCCAGCCAGAAAAAATACTACTTTGCTCTACTTCTCTTTGCAGCCACTTAGATGGAGCGACAATTTCGAATTTTTTGCCTATACTTTTTAAAATGTGAGTCTTTTCCGCAATGATTTTATTATCCAGTTTACCAAGAGTAGTTTTGTTTTTTTCTTTGTCACCTTCATAATGAAAAACACCAAGAATGGGATTCATATCATGCATAGTCCAGACAATAGGCTTTTCATTTTTATAAAAAAAAGATCTCCAGTCTAAAAATTGGCTTACCCAATGCAAATTAATAATATCCGCATCTTTAACCAGGTCTGAAGTATTGATATCATATGATGAATAAGGAATACTGACATAGTCATAGTTAGCTGACTTACTTTGTATCTCCCTTTTTAATTTTTTCTTTGTGGTATCATTTAGGCCTAAATACCCCAGTTTTCGACTTAAAAATGAGGGTCTTTTCCTCTTAAAAGAGTATCCTTCGTCAACATTCTTCTTCGAATTATGAAGAAAAAGTATTTTTGAAGCTATTCCTCCATTCAAAAGTCCTTCGTGTAAACGAATAGCTGCTATGGCAGCCCCACCGCGATCGTATGTGCTTATATGAAGTATTTTCACACTTTAGTTAACCAAACTATCCAGTTCTACCATTTTGAGTAAAAGTGCTTTTCATTTTGTTGCTTCTACAAAAAGAGAGTCTGGTTTTCTAATTTTACCATCCACGACATCCAAACCAAACTTGCCCCAATTTTTTACATCACTCGTAAAAGCATCTTTTATCTTAACTTTTTTAAAACCAACTTCTTCCAACAAAATTTTAAGTGAATATCTGTCATACATCCATTTATGTATTTCACCGCTTTGTCTAAATTTTCCTAACTTGATATACTTTTTGTTCAAATTTATCCGATGCATATCTCTTTTAAAAATGCTTTCAACTATCAGACGTTTTAGACTTTTTTTTGACTTTTTTGATGGTATCCGTCTGGCAGCTGCTTGATTATTCTTATCGTATTTTTGACGTTTAAGAACAAATTCCTGCCCCATTCTACCTGTAATAAAATCTTCATTGAGAATTGTCTCCTGTTTCCAATATTCCAACATATTTCCACCGCTTTTTTCTCTAACCATTTGGTCAAACAGCTCTATGACAGACCATTCGTAATTTGATTTATTCAAAGGAGAATTATCTTCAAGCACAGCATTTAAAGTGTTTAAATACATTTTTACGATCCCTTCCAAATCAGGGACAACTACTCTTATAGTTCCATTATTACTTAAAACCCGATAACATTCCTTTATTAACTTCAATCCATCCTTCTTTGTAAAATGCTCCAACAAGTGAGAATGATAAACAACTTCAAAATAATCATTGTCATATGGTATTCCCTCTAGTAAATTATGTGCCTGAACACCTTCGCCTGTTGAAACAAAATCCAGATTATGCCAATCTGAATGGTATTGATGTCCGCAACCTATGTTAAGAAACTTCATTTTTGACATACACTGCCTGAATAGTAAATGCTTGAAATTTTTTCGATGTAAATAGTTTAAACAGAAATTTAAATTTAGAAATAAGTGATTTAGGCAATTTAATTTTTTGATGAATTACCTTTTTTACAACACTTTCAAAGTATTCTTCATGATAGTCCTGAAGAGGCTCAAAATAAATTCTTTCTAGCTTTATTGGAAAATATCTGATGATGGCTTTTAATGAATCTTCATTCCACTTACCCATGTGGTGTGGTGGAGTATTCAAAATATTAAAATCTCTTCCTAAAAACGAATCATTATTTGGCACCGAAATGACTAACCTACCACCTACTTTTAAAGAATCAATCTGAGCGTTGATAAAAGTTCTGACGTCTGCTATATGTTCTAAAACCTGAAAGGAGCAAACCACATCATATTTGTTTTTATTTCCTTTTGCATGTTCTTCAATTGATTCGGCATAGATCTTGATCTTGTTTTTCTGTGCCACCTTTACTCTTTCTTGATTTAACTCCAATCCATAGCTTTCAATGCCAGCATTATTGGCTTTTTCTATAAAACTTCCGTTTGCCGCACCTACTTCCAATAATTTCATCCCCCTTTCTAAAAAAGAAAACGTCATTTCATGTTCCCACTTCCAAGGCATGTAATACCAATCAAATTTTTCGAGATGTTCATAAAACTTACTATCCCCGGAAATATGAAAAGGATAATAAAATTGGTATCCTGTATCCTGGCATTCAAATATTTTTATCTCAGGAATGGAGTTAAAGTATTTACTCACATCTAGGTTTAATGTACCAGCATATTTTTTAATGATTAAACTTGTTTTGATTTTTTTAACAAGTTTAACGTTATTCTTATTGGTTACCGGACTATCAGGTGTCGAGTAAATTCCATTTTTGTAGTTGAATTCGATAATTTTTCTTCTAACAAATTGATCCTCTTCCAAAGGCAATTTCTTGACAATAACTTCCTTATTATGCAACTGCGTTTCAAACGCTTTCACATTACCTGAATTTGTACCTGATCCATCATTTCCTATGTTTACTGTCAATGATTTCCCAGGGTGTAAGCAAAACCCATTTTTTAAATAGACTGAGGCATGCCATTTAACGGCCCATGTACTCATCTTTCCTATCTGATTAAACCATAAATGCTGAGAGAATGGGTACGAGCCGTCTAAATCAAAATGAAATTTCGAACCAGATGATATTATTTTATCGAGTAAGTCTCCAGCATCAAGATTTAAGTTTTCCCAGGATGATTTCCACGTACCCCAACCCCAACAGGATGTTTGATTATAGAAAAAAGTATCTGGAACATTGCTACTAATATTGGGTAAATATCCACTAACATGCATTACTTCCGGTTCATTTTTGTAAATTTCAAGCGCTTCATTCATGTAGGTTAAGAAACCAGGTGTAGCAATTATATCATCTTCCAATACAATAACCTTTCCATACCGATTTACAATGGTAGTTACTCCATCAACTATGTTTTCAGCCAACCCCCAATTTTTCGTACGTTTGATCACTATCTGTTCCTTGCACCATTTCCCGTTATTGATCAGGTCTTCTACTTCTTTGGTTTTTTCTATCTCTTCCGAAACAGCATATTTTTTTGGCCCATCAGCATATATATATAATCTACTCTGATAGGCAAGTTTATTATTTGCCAAAGCCTCAAGGGTTTGTTTGGTATGCCACGGACGGTTATAGACAAAAAGAACAATTGGAGCTAACATTTTGAAAACATGTGATTTACATCTACAATCGAATACAGATTAAAGACCGTTTCTTCAATGATGAGACTAATCTTTAATCGCATCTACTATTAAAGAAGTATACACCAGATTGCCATCAGAATTTCTTTCATCATAGCGTTTCGATCTCATAATCTTGCCATCATCAATCGACCAATCTGTGAAATGAAAATTTCCTTCCTCATCCCAATATTCAAGTAGATTAACGCTAAAGCCTACTTTTTCCAGCTTTTCTTTCATCAATTTGTAATTGTATAATATTTTATGATCTTCCGCTCCCATACCGCTTCCATTGGGTTTTACATAATTAATGTATTCAGGATCCGGATGAAATCCATCAGGGACTGCAATCCTTAAAACACCTTTTTTCTTTAAAAATTTATAACAGTTTCTATTTGCAAGGAAAGTATCTTTTTCATTTAAATGTTCCCATACGTGTTCAGCAACGATGTTATCTACCTTTAAAAATAAAAGGTGATTTGCCCAATCTTCTTCCTTTGTAATGTCCAAAGTCTCAATATCTGTAGCATACCAGCCTTTTTCTACATTGATCCCTGCAGAACCTACGTTAAACTTTCTTTTTTCCATTTTGCACATACGATAAAAGACATGTCGTCTGTTCTTAAAAAAGTTCCAATACCATGGTATGCTATACATCAGCTTTAATTACTTATTACTATTGAAAAAATTAATTTTGACTTCTTCGAATTACATCTCTAATCAGCTGATTAATGACAGAAATGTGCTTTTCCATTGTATATTCCATTCTCATGGCCTCTCTTCCGGATTCACCTAATGTTTTTGCTAATTTCCTGTCTTCAAACAACATTAACATATAATTGGCCATTTTGTCAACCTCTTTTTCTTTAACCAGATAGCCCGTTTTTTCGTGCAAAATTACTTCTGGTATACCAGCATGTATTGTGGAAATTACAGGCAAAGCTGACGCCGAAGCTTCAATGATGGCAACCGGAGTTCCCTCCATGTCACCACTCAAAGGAGTGACAGAATGCTGAAGAAAACAAAAAGAAGAACGCATTAGTTCGAGAATTTCATCATGTGAAGTTGATCCCCTGAATGAAACTGCACCATCCAGGCCCCAAAGTTTTACCAAATCAAAGCAAATTTCACTCAAATCAGGTGTCACCACACCATTTCCAGCCATTATTAATCTTGCATTTGGGTATACTTCAAAAACCTTTCTGAAAGCAGCCAGAGTCAGGTGGGGCGCTTTTTTGTGGACAAACCGACCAACGGCTAAAAAATTATTGGAGGAGTATTTTGGTTGGGTTAAAAAGAAATCTTTTTTTACTCCGTAAGGATTGTATATTAGCTTTGACTTCGGTACACCAAGATCTTTAAGGTTTTCAATCATTTTTTTCGAAACCCCTATTATATAGCTACTATAATTAAATAAATCCTTATATTTTTCTCTGTAACTTGTTATAGTACTCGTATGGGAAGCATCAAAACCATGAAAACTCACAATCAAAGGTAGTTTTAACTCCCTGCACACATTAACAACATGGGATGCAAGTGTTCCGTATTCCGCAAGAACTACATCGAAATTTTCCTTTCTCAAAAACTGATAAAGCGCTTCTTCACGTATTGACCATTTTAATTGATTCAGCCCCAGTCTGCTTAATATTCTGTTCTTGTGGGACATTTTTGCTTTAATTGTTTCTTTATTCCAGACCCTATTAGGAACAGGAGATCCATAAATAAAAGATACATCTCCATCTAAATTATCATAATGCGCCTTAATAAAGGTTTCTGATGGAGAATCCAATGAATTGGGTGCTAAAATTGCTATTTTGTACTTTTGGAGCATTTATTTTTTCCAGCAGTTTGCCAACAATAACTCTAATCTTTTGGCAAATAAATATTTCTTATGAAGAAGCCTATGATTAATACATGAGTATTTGACTGAATCAGGGTTTTACTGCCAATCCATACAAGCCAGTGATCATTTGACCTTCTGTGAAATGTACCTTTTCTTTTTCTCCTATCCTGATCAGCTTTTTCATGAATGCCATTAAAAACTTTGATAGAAGTCGCTTTTGTATTGAATTGACCCTGGAAATGGGAGATCTTTTCAGCCATAACCCGATCATTTGTGCCATGGCCAGATGCCACCCTCCCAGAGCATGAATTTGTATATTAGTAAATCCGGTATTTATCAAATGTCTTTTCATGGAAAATGGCGTATAACGGTATTCATCGTGTGGTACTTCATGCAGGTTCCATAGAAAAGGTACGGTAAAAAAGAAGGTGCCTCCTGGTTTTAAAACCCTCCAGGTTTCATTAAGAACAACTTCAGGTTCCGGACAGTGTTCCAATACTTCGGTCCCAAATGCACAATCAAATGTTTCCTTATCAAATGGCATTTTTTTCCCATCCCAGGTAAAGTCCGGTGTTACATTTTGATCATACTTCAGGGCATTTTGGATGTCTAAGCCAATGTACTTTTCCACTGCCGAATTGTTAAGTATATAGTCCCTGTAGGGCATTTTACCGCAACCGATATCTAATAATTCGCCCTTTAAACAATGAAGGCTCTGAGTTAGTGATTTAAGTATAGAGGTTCTGACTATATAGATATCCATACTTCCTTTGTTAAAAGGGATCTTTATAAAATTTTCCAAAATCAATTACTTGAAAATTAGCCCTTAATTATATCTTACTAGGTTATGACCAGCGCTCAATTTGACGTTCTATATATTCGGAGCTATAAAAATGCTGCGCATATTTAGAACTATAAATCTCCCTGACTTTTGAGGAGGGAAGTTTGAGGTTATCTTTAACAAATTTATAGAGTAGGGAAAACTCTTTTTCAATATTTTCATTTACCCTACGAATATTGAGATTATTTTTAGTCAATCCCATTTCAATTAGTGAATTATTAAAACAATTATTTATGGATTCCATTTGCATAACTAAAACGTTATTCTTTTTGCTCTTTAACACACCATAGCCCAGAATCTTATCAAATGGACAACTATACAAATCAATTTTAAGGAAATTATTCAATTCATCGTTTATCCAATTGCATACATAGTCTGTCTTTACATTAAAATTCATTAACCGATCATATGTGATTTGTAAGGCTCTTTCCTTATCTAAGTTTCCATTTTCATCAAATAGATATGTATGATGAACCCGAGGGTTATGAAACATGTGAGATAATTTGGCTGTTATGGGATCTCTAACTAACGTAATAATATTCCATTTAAGAAAACTATCTTTCCAGTAGAACCCCTCTAAAAATATACTTTCTCTTATATGCAAAGGATTTGAATCTACACCAGCACTCTGATATCGTTTTCGTATAAGAGATATTTTTGTCGCGCTTAAAAAATGAACATGAAAAACTGGATTCTTAAGATTGTATTTAATTGTTTGGTATATAGTTGTTGAGCCCACTTTACCCATTTGATAAATTATTATTGGCTTATAACCCATTAAATTACGATAATACAGAACACAAATATATTTCCAATAATCTGGTAAAAGCTTAATAAACTTCAATAATACAGCATTCAGAAATTGCTTTTTCACTTTAAAATTTTATTCTTTTGTGTATCCAATTTTTGGCGTGCCAATACTTACTTCTTGGATAATCTGTTTCTTTTTGTGGCTTGAAAGTCTCAATATCAATTTTAAAACCATTTGTTCGAAGGACTTTTAAGTAATCGTCCAGATATGGCCTTAAATTTTTATCTTCTTGCATCACTATACCTCGAATAGTGCTTGTGGTAAAATGAATGAAAACAATTTCCCATTTCCCCTCTATTAAAATGCTCCCATCTATTTCTTGTCTTGAACATTCTACTTGATTCCAGTTTGCAACATTGCAACCTTTATGCTTTAACACCTTAACTTTTTCAAAGTATATAGGCATTAAGTTTAGATATGTTTGATCCACATAGAGTCCATGTTCAAAATCCTTTTCACACTTGTATAGACACATTTGTGCCCACCATTCCATAATATCTATTGCCTTGTTATTTACAGCGATAAACCCAGCATTAAAAAGCCCTCCAACGAATTGTAAGTTAAAATTATCTCTATTATTCAACGGTGTCATGCCTCGCCAATGAGGTGTTAACAAAACATTATTCTCATCAAGCTCATTAAAAAGAAATTGATAGTCTGAAAAATAATATGTATCCGGGTCAGTAAATATGACTTTTTCAAAACCATTTTTGAAAAAGTAGTTTATTAAAATAGGCTTTAAGGACCAACGCAATTGGTCAATAGTATCTGGATGGTTGTATTTATCATTTATTTTTTGTCCTAGCTTATCACCTTTTATAACTTCATTTAATGATAGGATTTCAAATTCAACATCAATGATTTCGCTGAGATCTACAATCAGCACATGAAATCTAATAGACCTATTAAATTGTACCAAAGAATGATAGAGCGCCTGCACATAAGCTAAATGGCTCTGGGTAATTATGGTGCAGAAGACTTTCAAAACTTAATTAAATCTAGATATAAATCTATTTACTGGGCTATTAATTTGATTTCGGTGTGATTTGATAACACTATTTATAGTATCCAAATATTCCTTTCCAAGTAGGTCTTTAAACTGTTTATACATATAAATCCTGTTCATATGTATCCAATCATTTTTATGATTGGCAGAAACACCTTTATCATGTTTCCTATAACAGGACATTACATCAGGGAAAAATTTTATCTTTTTATGATCATTCATTAACACAAAAAGTGCCATATCAGCACTTGCTATTTTATAAAACCAACTAGGGAACTTTATTTTTTTATTCCTGAAGACTACTGAACAAGTAGGCATAAGTGGACTCAACAATAAATCCTCAACTGAATAATCCTCTCTATTTACATCAATTTTATTCCAGTTGAAATCTGAATATAAATTCAGATTAGGTTGCTTGATATTAGATTCTACCTTTGAATTATGAAAACAAATAGAATAGTTTGAATTATTCTCCAAAAATTCTATTTGTTTATGAAGCTTATTATGATCTATCCAAAAATCATCTCCCGGTAAGAGGGCGACATATTTTCCTTCTGAGCTTTTTAGATTTTCAATTAAATTTCGTCTTCCAGTTGGACATCCATTTACATAAATTACGTCTTTTCGTGAACGAAGAAATAGACGGATTTTATTTGGATACTTCTCAGCATAATCAACACATATTTCCCTTGTGCCATCATTAGATTCATCTTCCCCAATTATAATTTCAAAAGGGAAAGCTGTTTCTTGCATTAGTGTACTTTCGATCGCCTGAGAAATGTAATCCTTGTGGTTATACGTATTGATTATAACACTAACAAGAGGTTTTTCCATCCTGAAATTTTTGTCCGTGTTTGAGAGAATTCATAAAATAAAAGTAGGTAAGTTCAAAGCATCTATGTGAGTAATTCTTTTTTAAGATAAATGTCATTAGCTGTTTGAAGTATTTTAGCTAGATGTTGTTAATTCGATAGTACCTGAATCGCTCTGAAGTCATTTACCTGGCACTTGACTAATCAAGTAAGAGCTTAACCACTTTTTCAAATAATGAACTGGGAATAAGGTAAAAATACCATAATGTTCTTGAAGGGATAGACCTGTTAAGTCAATTAAGCTGTTAAAATGCTGTCGGATCACTTTTGTGAATGATTCTCTATGATCTCCTCTGAAATACTTCATCATTTGATAAAACATTCTTAGCCGCATTATGTGCTTAAAATTCCCAACGATCAGGTTGCTCACACCACCTTTATGCTTTCTATATATTGACCAACACTCGTCAAAGTACCAGATTTTTCCCTTTCCACAAACCAGAATAAAAAGTACCATATCTGAATTCATAAAACGATCAAACCATTCAGGAAGAGCGATGGGTGCCCTGTTTCTAAACAAAATACTTGCTGTTGGGATTAGTGACTCCTCTGATATCAAATCATCTATGGTATAAATCCTTTTATTCTTCTCCAATTTGTTCCACTCAAGATTGCTAAAAAGAACATCAGGTTTTTTTTTATTAGCATATTTGACAATTGCATTATGAAAACAGATATTATAATCCGGATTCATTTCAAGAAAATCCACCTGTTTTTGAAGCTTAAGTGGCTCAATCCAATAGTCGTCGCCTTCGCAAATGGCTATATATTTTCCTCTTGCTGTCATTAAGCACTCTTTAAAATTATATATCCCTGTAGGATTTCCATTAATATAGATACAATCTTTTCGTGAGCGTAAAAACAAGCGAATTTTGTCAGGGTACTTATGTGCATATTCTATGCATATTTCTCTCGTTCCATCATTTGATTCATCTTCCCCCAAAATTATTTCAAAAGGAAAATTCGTTTGTTGTATCAACAAACTATCAACGCTTTGTGAAATATATTCTTTGTGGTTATATGTAATTATTATAATACTAACCAAAGGTGCTTCCATTCAAGAAAATTTTACTTATGAAAATATTTCTCGAGCCTGGTTCCCAATAGTTCGTGTCGTATTGCTTCAATAATTTCCGGATCCAGATTAGTTTTCCATTTATCTTTCACTTCTTTGTTTTTGTACACGGCATTCCCATGATCGGAATGAGTGGATTGTGAGTGCTTAAGAAATTTTCGGGTTTCCTTGGAAAAATTTAATCCCACAAATTCAAACATGTCATTTGTTTGATCAAATGACTGTTCTACCAAACTCTCATAAGAAATCACCTTGACTTTCTTTGGATAATTTATTTCAAGATCCAAATATTGGTTGGTGAGTATTTTCCAGTCATCAAAACCCCAGAATTGCCCCGCGCTGGTTTTCCGGCACTTACCTGTCCTCCATTCCTCAAGTGGATTTGCATTCACCGGGAATTCTCTTTTAGATGAAAGCCATGAATTTATTGCTCCGCACGGATTACGCACGATGTAGATAATTTTTATCTCTGTAAAAGACCCAAGCAATAAAGGCGTTAAATTATGGAATCTGGTTTCCTTGATAACCAAGAATTCCTGATCATTGTTTTTTTTTTCAAAGACCGGAAAAATCCCTTCAGTCCTTTTTTGTGTTTGATTGAGAAAATCATCGTTCGAATGATATACATCACAAAAAAAACTAACCCATTCTTCTTTTGATGAATCTGCCCCAACCCTGTTCTTGAATTTATAGGAAAAGAGTGGTGCTAGTTTAAAATTTACTTTCTCATGGCTGTCAAATATTTGGCTTAGCCAATTTGTGCCTGACCTGGGAAGTCCACATAACCAGACAATTCTAAATGGCAGCATTTTGTTTTAGCTTTAATAAATTGAAAATTAATGATGAATCGAATAGCACGAGGAGTGTCCCTAATCGCTTAATTGTATCCTAATCCCATCAATGTTATTATGTATCCTATGGATGACATCACAAATCATTTGAGCCTCAGGTATCTCAATTCCTCTTACGGGTAGTTGCAATAGTGAATTTGACAGTGCAAACGCAATCGGAATATCTGCAGGATTCATTGATTCAAAAAAGTTTGAGTTATACAAATTAAATTTAGTTACAATAATGTTTTCCATTTCCAAAACTTGTGAAAGTTTGCTGGCACTGATACCGAATTCATTTTCATTAATCCTTACAACCAACTTCTGATAATTCCTATTTTGGATAATATCATTTGGCTTAAAAATTTCGATTCCATTGATCTTAGACAGAAGATTGTCATAGACTTTGAATATTCCCTTATTTTGTATAGATCTTTTTTCAAACTTTTCAAGTGTTGCAAGCGCCATTCCTGCCTGAACCTCCGACATTCTTCCATTTCCGGTAAACTCTATTTGAACTCGTGGGCCTGATCCGTAACTACTACGCATGTTTCTCAAACGAGCAGCAATAAAATCGTCATTCGTTGTAATGACACAGCCATCCGTACTGTTAATAATGTTTGATTCATGTAGAGAGAAAATTTCGCAAGAACCAAAATTTCCAATCTTTTTATTACCATACTGTTGACCTATGGCATCACTTGAAACAAAATAACTTTTTAAAGAAAATTTAGCGGAAATTTCTTCAACCTTTTCATATTCACAACTACCCCCAAAAAGATTTACACCAAGAATTGCACAAGTATTTTGATCAATTTGGGCCTCAAGAGATTTTGTGTTAAGATGGTATGTCTCCTGATTTACATCACATAACACAGGCTCAAGCCCAGCCCAGGTGACGGCCTGTAAAACAGATATATGAGAAAATGCAGGAAGAATTATTTTTCCTTTCAAACCTAATGCCTTTGAAGCGATCATTAAACCTATTCCGGTATTTGTCATACAAATGGCATGGTTTACCTCTAATAAATCACTCAGTCTTTTTTCTAATTCTTGAGCCAGTGCCCCATGATTCGTATAATATTTTCGAGAAAAAATCCCATCAATCATTTTAGTGAACTGGGGCCAATCAGGCAAATAATTTTTTTGCTCCAAGGGATTCATAAAAGAAGGACTTCCACCTAACACCGCAAGATTTTTATTCATGATAATTGGCTACTTAGTTTCTCCTTAATTGAATCTGCATTATGACTGATGAATTTTAAATGGTCCGCTACAATTTCGATATCATCAAGAGAAATAAATTCACCACATGGCAAGAGCATTAGCTGATCCATTAATATCTCAGTAATTTCCAACGTTCCATGGGTTGTGGGAAATTTATTTTCCTTCTTATGAAGTGGCGGATAGTAATAGGGGCGGACCACCATGTTTTCTGCCTGAAGAATTTTTATTGTCAAATCACGGGAAAGTGGCCAATCTTTTTCCAGTCTTACCAAAATATTCTTAAAGCTTCTCTTTTCAGTTAAGCTGTATTCCATGAGAGTAAGACCATTAATTCCTGATAATTCTTCTTTATATTTCAGGAATCTGCTTTTATTTCTTTCGATTTGATTGTCTTTATCGTCAAGACTAGCAAGTGTCATTGCGGCATGAAGTTCAATGAGTTTCCCGTCTATTCCTGGACTTTCAACCAAGCCGGATTGTACATTAATTCCATTATTACGAATGATGCGAAGTTTATCCGCAAATTGTTTGTTATTTGTTGTTATATATCCACCCTCAAATCCATTCAAAAATTTGCTTGCGTGCATTGAAAAGCATTCAGCATCTCCGAATGAACCAATTTTTTTTGTATTGTGTTCAGCAAAAGATGCTTCAACAGAATCAAATAGAATTGGAATATCAAACTCTTTTGATAATGCTACAAGGCCGTCAATATCACAAAGATTAACAATAGGGTGGGGAGCCAGAATGAGTGCTGTATTTCTATTAATGCATGAACGAGTATGTGAGGCATTCATAGCTAATGTGTCGTAATCCACATCGCAAAAGTGCGGAACCATTTGCAACCAGGCTGCAATATCAGCCATTCGTCTGTAAGTCAAAGATGGCATAACTATTTCTGATTTGCCGGATAATCTTAAGGCATGAATTGACATGACAATTCCCCAAAGGCCATTGCAAACGGCAACGCAATAGTTCGCACCATGCTCCTGAGCTAGGCGCTCTTCCAAACGTAGAGTCAGGTAATTCAAACCACTCATTTGAGAACCTTCATCATAAATTTCCCCTATATAGTTAAGAAAACTCTCTTTGTCCGGTTGAACAAGATTTGATGTCGATTTAGGTGTGTCAAAAATGGGTTTTCCACTAAAAATCGCGAGATTCATAACTTTCTTTTTAAGATGACATCATATCTATAATGAGATCCCTGAAACGTCTTAGGCATTTTATGAAAATTAATTCCCCATCCGCAATCAGCCGCAAGTTCTTTCATTTCGTCTTCACTTCTCCAAATTCCAATAGGACTTTCAGCATCATCAATTTGTTCAGTGTAATCAATATCTTTATAATAAAAATTCTCAGCTTTGTCCTTATTCGGCAAATTGCCAATATAAACTCTGCTTACATTTTTATAACTCTCATTCAGAAACCGAAGCATTTTTTTCGCCACCTGAAAATCAAAATAGGCAAAGGTCCCATAGCATAAAACTTTTGTAATATGCTCCTTGTGTTCATAGTTTACAATAAACTCATATGCATCTGCCAAATGAAATGTGTAGTCAGGTTTCATTTCGAAGTTTTCCTTTGCTACACCAATTAAATATTCGGAAAAATCAACCCCTACCAACTTGTTTATTTTCTTGAAGAAAAGAGCCGAAAGAGCCCCATTTCCGCATCCTATGTCCAGGACCTTATCTGATTTACTGAGCTTCAGGCCTTTGTCAACAGCATTTTCAATCATGATTATTTGGCTATTTGATATGGGCTTCCCATCTACTGATCGTTTTACCTGTCCCCAAAAATCTTTTGGATCACATAATTTTGGCTGCTCCTTATAAAACAAATCCACATAGTTTTGCTTTTTTATCTTTTTCATAATTATACTTTTTCAATAGCACCCATCATTTGTCTTGTTTTTTCAATTCCGTTGAACATCAGAACATCAATAATTGACAAACCCGCTTCAAAAGCGTTTCTTTTCTGATCATATTGTTCAAGAACCGGGAAAAGGAATGTTAGATTAATATTTGCCATGTTGAATTTGTCAGGGTCAAATAATTCCTTACCTCCAGGTGGATTTATGTATTCTGTCGCTTTAAGCTGCTCACAAATCCGCAATGCCCATTCTCCTGCGTCATTCACATTTGAGTAATCAAAATTCATCTCAGAAGAAATTTCTACCTTGAAAGGAATTTCCATGCACTGACACACAAGATTTAAACAGAATGCATTGAATCGGGTAATATTTGTCTCGGTTGATCCTAAACACTCTTCTATCAACTGAATGGCCTCATGATAAAATGGAGCTTTTTTTCTATAATGTTCTAGTTGACGCAAAATTCTCTCCTTCCATTCACTACCTGTCTTAATTTCTATATCTTTTATCAAATCCTTTTGCTTATGTTTTTGCAAAGGAGCTAATATATATTGCCAGCCATCCCCTGGTTTTAATACTCTATTCCTATTAATCCATCCATGCCTGATATATTGTGCATCATCAAATAAAATAAACCTGTCTACGCTTTTAATCAATTGAAAATATCCAAGATAAGGGAAAAAATATGGTTGCATGATAGCGATTCTCATAAGATCTTCATCTAATGGTTATCGATTACTTTTATGACAAGGTCCATTTCTTCGTCTGTCAACGAATGAAATAGTGGAAGACACAATACACATGAACTAGTTTGATCCGCAACTTTTAGTTCACGATGTTGAACATAATTCAATTTGGTAAGCGGGGGATAAAAGTATCTTCTCGGGTATACTTCAGCGGCATTCAACTTTTTTAATATTTCGAGAAGATGTTTTTCAGATTCAAAAATTATGGGATAGTAAGAATAGTTTCCAACTGTATCTGTACAACGTTCGACTTTTTTATAAGTGTTAAACTTTAAATTCGCATCGTAGTACAATGACTGACTCTTTCTACTTTCTAATATAGATTCCACATACTTCAGATTGATTATACCCATAGCTGCGTGAAACTCAGAATTCTTACCGTTAATCCCAAGTCCATCAAATTTCTCTACCCCCTGGTGACCAAAGTTTCGCATGTAAAACATCCGTTTTAAAAGATCCTCATTCTGGGTAAAGATTGCTCCACCCTCCACCGTATGATATAATTTGGTTGCGTGAAAACTAGCAATACTAATATCACCAAATACAAATACTGATTTACCCTTATACAAGCTTCCAAAGCAATGAGCAGCGTC
Organism: uncultured Cytophagales bacterium; assembly: GCA_913057175.1. GTDB lineage: Bacteria > Bacteroidota > Bacteroidia > Cytophagales > Cyclobacteriaceae > CAJXNP01. Next base: position 25,021 of record CAJXNP010000018.1, on the reverse strand, counting down.
ATATATCACTTTTAACCCATACTTTTTTGCCACTTTGTCTATAGCATTAATATCACAAGGATTTCCAAAACAATGTGTGGCTAATATTGCCTGAGTTTTATTAGTTATTCCCTCTTCAATCTTGTTTGCATCGATATTCAAGGTATCAGGATCAATGTCAGTGAATACAGGTGTACATCCTTCCCAAACAATACTGCTGGTGGTAGCCACGTAGGAAAATGGTGTAGTAATGATCTCTCCCTTTAAATCCAGCGCTTTAATGGCAATCTGGAGAGCGATCGTTCCATTTCCTACAAATAATAAATTATTGCAACCTAGATAAGCACTTAATTTTGATTCAAGTTCCTGCACCAAAGGCCCATTATTGGTCAAACAGTTTCTGGACCAGATTCCTTCAAGGAATTTTTCATACTCTTCTCTAGGTGGTAAAAATGGTTTAGTAACCGGGATCATCAAATAAAAAAGTTATATTTCTGAACCTCAAAGTGATCGATTAGAATGAACCCTATAATTATCTTCAACATCAATGTTAAAATAACGTCCCATTTTTTGCCAAAGATTGGGATCCTCTAACCGACATGTAAATAGTCTATTTGGATCATGGAATTCAAAGAATAGTTTAACCGCCCTGTTTTTATTGACATAAATTCTTTTGTAATGGTCTCTATGTTCTTCATTTAATTCTAAGAGATTATTGATAGATGCACTATAGGCATCCTTACATACAATTTCATTATTACTAACCTCATTCTCCCGACCGTAAATAATACAATGCCTATAGGCATTACCTAGTGTTTTTCCTTTTGAATGCGAAACCATTGAATCAAACCATTTATCGGGATCCCGTTCTAATAAGATAAATTTAGAATAAGGGAATAAATGGTACAAATACTTGTAGAAATCCCCGACCCACCAAGGACCGTCTTCAAAAACCTGATTTGCTTTGAATGCTCTGGATTTAAGAATTCCATTATAGTCTCCTGAGAAATATTTCAGGCCCCAATTATTTTTACTAGAGGTTCCCCAAGTAGCTACTTTATAATCGTGGTCTTTAAAAAATTGACCTGTTGAAGTTGTACCCGTCCGTTGAATTGAAATGCAAAATATCTTTTCATGATTTTTTCGTTTGAGAAAGCTCATTAGTCTATGTTGAAATATTATTAAAATGAATCCCCAGTCAATTAATGAATAACCATTCAGCTGGTTGAAAAGTCTCAGCCCAAGATATATAATCAGACTTTACCATAAATTCACAAACATTGTCAAACCGCGCAATATTCCCACTTTGGTCTTTTTTAAGAAAAATTATTGAAACACTATACTTGCCTGGATTGAGGTGAAGTTGAAGTCTTAAAACTTCTATTCTTACAGATTTTGAACCATTGATATTGAAAGTGTCTCCAACAAGTAAAGAGTTAGTATCCAACACAGGCCGTTGTTCCAGATTGAATATTACAATTCGAACAGCAAAATCTTCGCATGGAGTGTAGAAGTCAACTCGCATACCTATGTTCAATTGAGAACCATGCTCAATAGTAATTTCATTATCAATTGTTACTTTCTTATCGTTAATCTTTATTTCAGTTATCTCCAATTGATCGCTCCCATATACAGCTTTTTTGCCAGCGTTAAAACGGGACATGTATTTTTCAACGAGTACGCCAATATCATTCGTAACGAATTCAGTAGTTCCTTTATTCAACAAAATCCCTTGATTACAAATCCGTGAAAGAAACGGCATGGAATGAGTAACAAATATAACTGCAGCATTAGAAAGCATGCGTTGAACCTCATTCATACACTTTATTCGAAAGCCCATGTCTCCTACAGCCAATACTTCATCTACTATTAAAACATCCGGCTCCATTTGTGAAGCCACTGCAAAACCCAGCCGCACTCTCATTCCACTGCTATAGTTTTGTACCGGAGTATCAATAAACTCCCCGATTTCGGAAAACTCCACGATCGCTTCAAACTTCTGGTCAATCTCTTTTTTCGTGAAACCGAGGATCTGACCATTGACATAGATATTTTCTCTACCTGTTAATATTGGATTGAAACCAGCTCCCAGTTCTATCAATGCTCCAATCCGTCCTTTCATGCAAATCGATCCCTGGTCCGGTTTGATCAACCCATTCACCATCTTTAGCAAGGTTGACTTTCCGGCCCCGTTGTGCCCGATCAGTCCCAGGCATTCACCACGCTTTAACTCAAAGCTCACATCTTTTACTGCCCAGAATTCGTCCTGCCTAAGTTGGTTATGATTAACCTTCCTTCCTATCAATTCAGAGCCTATGTCCCTAACTCCATACCAGAGGGATCGCTTTAATGTACGGCAAAACTTTTTGGAGACACTTTCTACATTTACTAAAACGTCATTGTCCATACTTTTTTGTATAATTTGATAAAGTACAATAAAACCATCATTAGTAGGAGAATTTAGTACTTAATGGCTGAGAAGGAATCTTTGGATTTGCTTTCTGATTTTTGATAGTCAAACATGGTCTTATTATGAGATCCCTGCCTTATAAGGAAAGACTATGCTACTTCTCGCTATAATGTATGACAAGTCTTCTTTTTTTGAGGTCATTGGCTTTTATAAAATACTATTCTGAGTGAATGCATCGATTGAAGAATCCGGTAAATTGAACATGTATAATTTTAGAATTAGATTTTTCAGTGCGTTTTTGAATGAAAATATGTATTAGCTGACAGCTTTTAATAAATTGTCGCGGTAATAAAGAAATTAAGGGGATTGCTTATGTAAGAGAATCCCCAATTTGTTATTTCAAAATGATCCGTTCTGTTATTATCTTTCCTTCTACTTCAACTGTCAGGATGTATAATCCAGGCTTTGACATGGTACCATAACCACTCATTCCATCCCATTTCAATCGATGTGTACCCCTTGCTAACCGACTTTCAATTAGTGTTGTGACAAATCTTCCCGTCTCATCAAAGATATTCAACCTTGTATATGAATTATCCTGATTGATCGCCAGGTCAATATTCAACTGATCTACAAACGGATTGGGGTAAGTAGAAATTTGATTTTCAGGGTCAAAGGTATTCTCTAATCGAGAAGTGATCATGCCTCCCGAAACCCGGGCAGAAGGAGATCCGGTACTATAGATTGCATAAATCGAAAAGGTATAGTCCGCTACGCTGCTGCTACCAAAATCCATGGGCATTTCTCCCGTCCACTGCGCGGTAGATATAGCTCGCTCTGGTATGCCGGCCTCCCACCTGATACCCGGCATTATCTCGTACGACCAGGCTAACCACACCTGCTGTCCTGTCACGGCTATCACCGGTGTTTCCAAATCTATTGTCTGCCAACCTTCCGTTTCATTCACTGGCGTTAATGCCGTCACTCCAAGCCTGGCACCAGGCATTCCTTCATTATCCGCATACACCGCTAATAACATGTCCCCCGTTCCTCCTTCATGATACATACTAATGCTCTCGATCTGACCATCCTCTGTCATCGTAGCCGGTATTGCACGACGGTTGTTGGCCAATCCAATATTATCATACAACGTTATATCTCCAATCGTCTGCGGAGCATCTCCTGTCGTCGCAGAAGCTTCATTGGTGTATGCCGAATTACCTGCCGGATTTATCGCACGCACCTGGTAAAAATATTCCGTGTTGGCTACCACAGTCCAATCAGTATACGTTGTCGTGTTAGCCGGTATTGTCGCAATCGTTGAAAATCCACTGCCCGACGTCAACGACCGCTCTATCTCAAAGCTGGTTTCATTATCTGAATTATCTACCCAGCTTAAGTCAATCGATAAGTTCGTTTGTGCGTCGGCTGTTAACCCCGATGGATCATTTGGTACGGTCGGCGTGTAATCGGAATACGTCGCATAGATCGAAAAGGTATAGTCCGCTACACTGCTGCTACCAAAATCCATGGGCATTTCTCCCGTCCACTGCGCGGTAGATATAGCTCGCTCTGGTATGCCGGCCTCCCACCTGATACCCGGCATTATCTCGTACGACCAGGCTAACCACACCTGCTGTCCTGTCACGGCTATCACCGGTGTTTCCAAATCTATTGTCTGCCAACCTTCCGTTTCATTCACTGGCGTTAATGCCGTCACTCCAAGCCTGGCACCAGGCATTCCTTCATTATCCGCATACACCGCTAATAACATGTCCCCCGTTCCTCCTTCATGATACATACTAATGCTCTCGATCTGACCATCCTCTGTCATCGTAGCCGGTATTGCACGACGGTTGTTGGCAAATCCAATGTTATCATACAACGTTATATCTCCAATCGTCTGCGGAGCATCTCCTGTGGCTATTTGTACCTCTGAAGTATAGGTGGATCCTCCAGCTGAATTAATTGCCTGAACCAGATAATTATATACAGTATTTGGGGAAATATCTTCATCCGAATACGACGTAGCATCAACTGATAATGTAGTCAACAGTGTAAAACTACTGGAAACACGGGCCCCCGGAGAACCAGCATCTTCCTTATAAATTTCATATCCGGTCTCATTAGTCGCATTATCCGTCCAAGATAAATCAACGGAAGTTTCATTGGCAACAATTGTCAGATCTGTTGGTTTGGCTGGCAGGTACACAGGATCTACAACAGGGGTAAATTTATACAATTCTTTATCCTGCAATGAGGAATTACTGGCAGGCAATATAACAGTAGATCCAACAACTATTCCTTCACTACTGCCAATGGCAATTTCAACAGATTCATCATGAAGTCCTGTATTTAATGTTGTACCATCACTGGTATAAAACCTTTGTCTTCTTGTTCCATTACTCGAATTGTACTTTTGACTGAATATTACAATTTCGTTATCAATAATAGGAAAACTACGCTGTGGACTTATTCCAACAATATTTCCATCAAATTCCGCAACCAATTCTACGCTACTTCCTGTGAAATCAGTTTTATACAGATATCCCTTTTCGCCTTCGACATCGCTAAACAAAACATTCCCATTTAACACAGATATATTTGTGCTTAAAGCGTTATATAATTCCGAATAAACTAATTCTGTCCCACCCGAAGTCCCATCGCTTTTCCATAATTCGTCACTAGTTAGTGGTTCTCTTGTTGTAAAGAATAAAGTACCGTTAACATTGAGCAGGATACTACCCCAACTCAGCACGGCCTCATCAAACGCTTTAACTAAAACAGTTCCATCATCGGTTCCGTCTGAAACCCACAACTCTCTACCATTATCTGCCTGAAAAAAAAGATTATCACCGGCAATAGTTAAGGAAGGAGCACTGTTCCCATTTAAACCATATATATTTTTTACTTTATCAGTTCCAGTGGTTGTTCCGTCACTCTTCCACAATCCGGTACCAATACCATCATCAGCAACAAAATACAATACATCGTCATTAGCAGTTAAATTAAAATGTGGAAGGATTGTTGGATTTGTTCCAGGGTAAATATCTTTTATTAGCACAGTACCAATTGCAGTCCCATCACTTTTCCATAGCTCATGTCCATTTAATCCATCATTTGCTGTAAACAAAAGAGCGCCATTAAAATTTGTAAAATTATTAGCAAAACTTGATCCTGAACCTGGATTGATATCTTTTACTATGACAGTTCCAGCAGTTGTTCCATCACTCTTCCACAGTTCAGCACCATTTATACCATCATCTCGTGTAAAATACAACGTGCCATTAATATTTATTAGATCGCGATAATAAATACCTTGATCAACAGCACCTCCTTCCATAACAATTTCAGTCCCTCCATTAGTCTCATCACTTTTCCAAAGCGATCTTCCATTGGTTTCGTCATATGCGATAAAGTAAGTGACACCATTCACCTCGACAAAATCCGTTGGATTACTTGAGTTCGCACCAGGATTTATATCCTTGACCAATTCTACTTGCGAATACGCCGCATAAAAGACAAAAGACAGTGCGAGTGTTAGAAAAAAATTTCTCATGCTTAAAAAGATTTGTGGTTTAACTTTGTTATATCATCGTGGTAATAAGAATACTTTCTTGAAAAAATTTTAGATCATTGGCATGCATAGATTCCAATATCTAACTAAAACTAAAATTATCCCTATCTCTATGTTTGGTAGTTCCTATGATTCCGGCCTCCTCTTAAAATTAATAAAATAACCAAAATCAAAGTTTAAGGTACAAACGGTGAAAAATTCATGAATCATTTGACAGTATCACAATCATTACACGAATGTTTCATATAGAATGTAAGAAACAAATCGAATTTAACCAACTAATTAAATTTAATGGGATCACCAATTATCTCTTTATATAAGTTAATTCCTTCAGTAAAAAGATGTGATTTTCTCATCAACGGCTAAACAACCTTTTTCTCTTTTGCTTTTAACATTCTATTTACTTTATCCTCCACTTCGCTCGATAATAAATGGAATAGCCAGCTTGAATAAGATCAAACCAATAAATGCAAGTATGATGACAGTCGCACTGATGTAGATGAAAGGCATGAGAAATTGGGTATGGCCTGTAAACATCCAGTCTCGTGTTACGGTCAGCAAAGGGGAAACGGGGTTGAATTTATTGACTAATGTGGCAATCCCTTCCCTTGGAGTAGGATAAATAACGGGAGTTAACAACATCCAAAATGGTGTGATGGCCGTCAATAGACGCTGAATATCCGTGTAAAGCATCCCAATGGGTAATAAAAGTAAGCCAATGGATACCCCCAGTAATGTCATCATCAAAATACCGATCGGGGCCAAAACAATTGTTGCCGCCGGCTGCACTTTGAAAACAATGAACACAACGACTATCAAAATCAGTTTAATCAGGAAGTCGAAACCGATCTGGAGAAACCCTGAGACTAATAGCGATTCTTTGGGGAAATTGATCTTTTTCATGATGGGCTTACCCGAGCTAATGGCAGTATTGGGCATGAGCATCGATTGAGCAAACACCGCCCATAACAACGTAGAAGTCAAAACAAATGCTGGGTAGGGCACACCGGGATCCTCCACATTGATAATTTTTTGTCCGTTCAGAAAGACCCAAACAGCCGTCGTCATGATGGGCGGAATGAATGCCCATGCCAAGCCTAGTATGGATTGCCGGTACATGCTTTTTTTGTTTTTTACAAATAACCTCCATCCCAGCTCCCAGGAATTACCAATATCGGAAAATAGCTCTCCAAGGAGTTTACCAGGCTTTCGCAGGCCGGATTCTGGGGTGTAGACGGTTATTTTTTGATGGGGATCCATGAGATGATGCAATGATTTAATGATGCGATGATGTGCTGATTAATTATTTAGTGATCTGGTGATTTGGTGATTTTGAGATCTGACGATTTGTTGATTTAGTGATTAGTGATGTTTTGATTTGGGTATTGGGGCATTGGGCATTGGGCATTGGGTATTAGGTAATTTGGAATTGTAATCAGTAATCGGTTTAAATGTGTTACTTACAGGTAATATATTTATAGACGATGTATTGAGTTTACAAGTGCAAAAGGTCATCCTGGTCTTTTGGTCGATTGGAGGCTTTTTTTGCCTGTATCAAATCTTTTAAATGCAAGAATCGAATCTGACACCCATCAATTGATTTTAACAAAGATTTTTCGAAACATTCCCCAAAGCTTAAACCTTTAACGGAAGTCATGATATCAATGGCAACCGGAGGTCGACCAAATGTAATAACGTGAATTTGAAATAAGATCATAAAATTTTAATACTGGAAAAAATCAAAAGAAAACTTGATTAAGATATTTACGCACCTCGTCACACCTATCCAATGCTATTAAGTTAAGGAGGTTTTTACGACCTCTCCGAGAGAGGGACATAGTATTTAACTTAATTGCATTGGGACCATCTAAAGAGTTACGGTTATTGTATTCTAAAATTTTAACACGCAAAAAACATTTTTTTAGATTTGACATACCCCTTCACCCCTTTCAAAAGGGGAATATTTGCGTTTTTTGCAGGTTAAAATTAATAATGTTGTAGAATGCAACAGCCCGGCTCTCAAGAGGGGAATATTGGTGTTTTCTTTTGATTTTTATATGCTTTAAATCGAATTCATGAAAGGCTTTCACCAATTTATGGTAATTTGTCTTTTCCCGATTTACCCAAAGATCCAAATCTCCTGTAGTTCTGGAGTAACCATGTAAAATAACTGAATATCCCCCTACCAGTATATACTCCACATTTTGATTGTTCAAACATTGGATAAAATCCAGAAAATCCTCATTAAACACATCACTCATTTTTGAGAATGCTTACGGCATGAAAAAGCTTTTCTATCTATCCTTGGCGGATTTGAAAGTGGGAAATTAAATGCACAACTAATTAGATACCAGGCCGCTTTCAATCTTTCCTCTGATGTCTTTTCCAACCAATAATTTTTGTTGTCATCAGCCTCTTCAAATGTTTGCGCCTTAAAAGCGCTTTTATCTAGTCTGTAAGGCATGGTTATTAAATTATTTTGAGATTTAGGTATTGGGCATTGGGCATTGAGTATTGGGTATTAGGTATTAGGTTAGGTTATCGTTGAATTGTGATCGGTAATTGGTAATCTGTAATCGGTCTCAGTTGTGGATTCTTACCTGCCGGCTCGATATTGTCAATTTTACTATATGGTGATTTATTAATTTGTCTGCCAGCAAAGACGACTCAATGCCTAAAGCATCTCTTTGTGTTAGATACTAAAGGCTATTCAGATATTTTTCAGTTTCTTCTGATATATGTCTTTTTATTTCCTTCCAATTAGCCGGTTCGAGCATAACAATATCTGCATCTGTATCTGCATCACCGAAGTAAGTCAGGCTTTTTAATACCAGAAATTCGGATCAGTCGGAAAATTTCTCATTGTAGAATCCAAGTATTTCTTTCAATTCGTATTGCCGTAATAAAAAATAAAGATCAACAAAATCTTTCTTAGTTCCCCTGCCTGTAATTGCAGATAACTTCATTGCTGCAATATCTTTTATACCAGCCATTCTGATATCATCTATTATATTGACATCTTCCAGTCATCAAGTCAGGTGCATTCAAAAATTTTAACATTTAAAAAAACAATTTTAAAAATTTGACATACCCCTTCACCCCTTTCAAAAGGGGAATATAAGAGTTTTTTTAATGTGAAAATTTATTCAACTGAACCATTTATATTGATTCAACAATTGTGATAAAGCAATGGATCGATAATTTACAATATCTACCTTCACATTATTAATTTCATAGATATTTATATTCGTAGTTTTTTTGATGATCGAAATATTTCCCAATTCTTCCAGGTTTTCAGCCAGTGAAAATTCGTCTACGTCGAGCTCGCCAAATAAATCCAGATCTATTGATTTCCTGTGACCAATTTGTAATGCCAAAGAGGTCCCACCAACCAATCGCACCTCCTTCAAGATATCAATCTGCATTAACTTTTTTAGAAGTTCCAATGCCTTGGATTCGATTGCATCGTAGAATAACATCTAAACTTTTCTTTTGGAACTTTTGATAAAAATGAGATAAACGATAACGATTTATTATCCAGACTCCTAAGTTGCATAGCCTCCTTCGCAATAGATTTTAAGTCAAGGTGTTTTCTTAAAACTAACCAATCTTTCAATAGCCCATATTCCAGTACCTGCTGGACGATTTGTCTTTTATGTTTTTGTAAGTCTAATTTAGTTCGATCGACATCCCAGAAGAGATGTGGGGAAAAATCGTTTATGTTGAAATCTGGCTGCAAATTATTTGTTGATTTTGTGATTTTCCTCCTTAGCTGAAGCTACTGAGGACGAAGGGTGATACTCCTTCGCCAAGGCTACGGAGCACATGGTTTAGTGATATAGTTATTGGGTATTGGGCATCCTGGAATGGTAATCGGAAACTGGTATTCAGTAATCGGTTTTCTCGTAGTGGTCACTGATAAATGTAACCGAATACAGCCTATTATATTATACTTTAGATGCTCCTTTGACAAGTCTACAAAGTACATAATTTAGTGACTGAAGAATGCAGATTGACAATTCATACAAATCAGCTATTTTAAAGGTAGTATTCTGGTTCTTAGTTTATCTTCGTCTATTATGATCAACGCGCCTTGCTCCAATATTTTTTGGTAATTTTTCAATGCTGATAAAAGCATATCACCCAAGTGAGAAATCGAAACATCTTGTGTTCGTACCTGAATTACACTTGGACTTTCAGCCTGGGTAAATCGTAGTATAGCACCAAAGTCAAGATCATGGGTAAAAACTATATATCTATTTTCCTTAGCCCATGCCATTAAAACTTCATCCGCAGCATTTGGTGAACCAACATCCTTCCAGTGAATGGATTGTACATTATTTTCATTTAATAAATCTGTCCAATCAGGTGACAAATTCATATCTATGAGTACTTTCATATACTCTCAAAAGGAACTTCTATTTCCTCTGCACGCCATGCAGCATATGATAGTGCTTCACGTAAATCTTCAGCTTCCAAATATGGATACATCTTTAAAATTTCATCAAAAGAGTAACCGGAAGCCATTAATCCTACAATTGTTCCTACTGTGACTCGTAACCCACGAATACATGGCTTTCCTCCCATTATGTTTGGGTTAAATGTAATTCTTGTAAGATTTTTCATCAATTTCTAATTGCATGGTGGTAAAACAAATCTTTTACATTATAAAATCTAATATAACGAATTATTCGTGTGCATTAAAAACTATCAATAATTGGGAAAAGCTTAAAATTACTATTCCTCTTTTTAACACCTATAGACAGAATTATCCATAAATTTTAATCTTATTTTCATCCACAGAATTAATAAAGTATGGATTTTTCAAGGTGTGATCAGGAATAACATCCACTTTTCTTCCCAGAATATCTTCTAGCTTATCTTCCAAATCCCATAGATTATCTGCATATCCATCAAAAGGAATATTGATAAAAGAAACTAATATGTCTACATCGCTATCCTCATTGAATTGATCAGTAGTTACCGAACCAAAAACATACGCTTCTTTGATCAAGTGTTCCTTGAATATTTCTCTGAGCGTTTTGATTTGAGTATTGATTAAGTCATTCATCTGATCGTCGTTTTAACCTGATTAATATACAATCGTGTCAAATTAAAATATTTTATATTTGTGATGAATGTTTTCGGTAGCAAAATGCACTTTTGTCCATTTTTGGAGGGGAGTCCATGCTATAACCAAAGGCAGTACAGGTTAAGTATCAGGCAGCGACTAATCTTTCAGTGGGTGTCTTTCTTAGCCAATATTCCAGGTTTTGATCGGCCTCTTCTACTGTTTGTTTTTTAAATGCTGTTTTATCGAGGCGGAAGTTTTTCATTCATTATAAAAAATGTCATTTGAGGTCTTGTTGGTGAAAAACACCAACAAGGAGAGAGAAACGATTCCGAAATAAATTCGGAATGACTTATGTTTTTTTAAAAGAGTCAACAACCACCAAGTTTCTCATTTTCAATTTAAATCTACTGGTTGTTGCTGAGTGAGATAACCAATGCCGTAACGGAGAGTATAGCACTTGCTATCCCCAGGATCCTGCCTATGTTTGGTAAAGTATATCGTTGGGTCGTACGGGCTTCCAGCGGCGGGACAATGATGATGTCATCACGTTTGACGTAAAAATTGTCCGCATTAAGGGTCCGCTCATCGAGCATGTCCAGGTACAGTACCTTTGCCTGTCCATTGTCCTGTCGGACGATTTTAATGTTGCTTCGATCGGCATATTCTCCAATGTTTCCGGCCAGTGATATTGCATCAAAAATGGTTATCGTAGGATCAAAACTGGTATACCTCCCCTCACTTTCAACCTCCCCCAATACAGTAAAGTGGTAATTGAGCAATTGGATCCGGACCATCGGAATCTCAAAGTATCCTTCCAGGACTTCCTTTACCTTCGCCTCGGCCTCGGGTACGGTTAACCCTGCCAGATTGATCACTCCGATTTCAGGCAGTTCCAGTTCCCCGTTTTTATCTAGCGTAAACCCTGTATTTTGCCGGTCCAATATGATAGAAGAAATTTGTCCACCTGCGCCCCCCATATTCATTCTTCCCAAATTGTTCGCTATTTGGGTCTCTTCATCGATCCTGCGGGAGTATTGATCCAACTTTCTAATGATGCCCAGGTCCGTTTCATATTTTTTTATAAAATTATACTGACTTTCTGTAATGCTTGCCACCCGAATGGAGATAATATCATTGGCTTTCAAGGCATACTCGCTTCTTTTTAAATCATAGATCCGCATGATGGAATCCATCGGGTTGACATCCTTAAGGTCATCGTCATATTGCAGATAGGTGAGTTTTTTACTGGGTACGCAAGATGCAATCAGTATTAATATACATAAAGTTGAAAGTTGAAAGTTGAAAGTCTTTTTGATGAGGTTAAAAAACAATTTGAGTAATCTCATATTAAGGATTTAGAAGAAACGTGCTAATCTAAGGGTTTTATGGTTAAGGAAAAAGATAAAAAGCAGAGGGCGGAGAGCAGAGGGCGGAGAGCAGAGGGCAGAGAGCAGAGAGTCAATATTTTTTCTCAACTATCTCTCATTTAAATTTTTTTCAACTCTATTAACTTAATTAACTCATTTTATCAATTAACTCAATCAACTAAATAATTAATAACTTTTTGCCACGAGCAAAGCGCCCTACCATTTAACCAATTAACTTAATCACTTAACTAACTCAATTAACCAATCTACCAGAAACAAGTAACCCGCAACCAATGCTACCATCTCCTGACATTCGATCCATAGGGTTCTTCCGGTTCTTTTAAGATATCGGGGAAGATCTCTTCCATTTTGATTAACAATCCGGGTAAGGTTTCGGAATGTAAAACATCTTCTGCTGTAATGGGATATCGATTTTGGTATTTACCAATATTATCCAAAATAAAGACATGGATGATCCCGTCATGCGGATTCACCACCCAATACTCAGGTACTTTAGCTTCCTGGTAAAGTTTTAATTTATCTTTCATATCTCTCCTGGATGTAGATGGAGATAGTATTTCAATAATCAAGTCCGGGGCACCTATACAGCCCTTATCATCAATTTTTGATTCATCACAAACGATACATAAATCTGGTTGGACAACATTTTTTTCTCCATTGTCTTTTCCAACAGGAAGCCTTACATCAAACGGAGCTATAAATAGGTGGCAAGGACCTCCTTTCATTACATTGCCAATACTCAGATGCAATTTCCCTAATACCCGCTGATGTTGGGTTGATGGTGCTGCTGTCATTTTTTTGATCTTTCCCCATAGTAGCTCCACTCTCTCCTTGAATTGCCAGGTAAGGTAATCTGAGTAGGTATATGATTTGTTCAGGTCAAGTTCATTAATGTCAGTGATGGGTTTCATGCTAGTGAATTGGTGAACTGTTTATTTGTTGATTTGGTTAATCGCCCTCCAGCTGGCGAGACGGGGAACAAGGTTAACGAGCTGAGAGGAAAGAGCAAAGGGTTTTTCCTGATAGGCTTTGATTTTTATATTTATCATCTAACCAATTAATAATTAACTAATGTACTTAAAAATAATCCCGTTATGGGGATCCACCACCCTATACTCAGGTACTTTAGCTTCCTGGAAGAGTTTAAATTTATCTATAGGGGTGGTTTGTCGGGGGACAAACCACGGTTTCGGCCTGGGGTCAAACCACGGTTTTGAATGCAACAGCGGTACTCTCAGGAGGGGAATAATTGTGTGTTTTTTTGATTTTTCATAGTGATTGTATCGAACCCAAGATACTATACAAATAATTTTTATAAGTCTCCATTGTTGGTACTAACAAGAAATTTAATTGAAACCAACGAACTTATTCATAGCGCCAATTAACTTAATAACTCAATAACTAATAACTGACTACCCCTTTCCATTTCCAAACCACTTTTTCCAGAACCCTTCCTTTTCGTCCTCTTCGTCGTAGTATCCATGGCCATATCCATATTCATAGCCATACCTCGATCCATAACCTTTTAATGCATAGCCATATTCGTATTTTTTGAAATTGATGTCGTTGAAAATGATCGCAAGGTTTTTAATACGACCGATGTTATAGGTTTCTGTGATGGCAGCAAGTGATTTTTTATACGTAACTCCCTGTCGGACAATCAATAAATTAACATCAGAGAATCTGAGCATTTCCATTGAATCTGAAACAATGCCTATAGGAGGGGTATCAATGATGATGACATCGTATTTATCTTTTAATGACTTGATAAAATCCGTCATTTTCGATGACATGAGTAATTCAACGGGATTGGGAGGGATCTTCCCTCCTGGTACGACTGTCAGAAATTCGTTATCTGTGGCATGAAAGATCTCTTTTTCCTCCACCATGCCTGCCAGGTAGTTGCTTAAACCTTTGGCTTTCGTCAGTTGAAAGTTTACCGCAAATGCCGGTTTTCTGAGGTCTGCTCCCAGCAACACTGTTTTCTTTTCGGCCAGAGCATAGGTATAGGCCAGATTGGTGGAGCAAAAGGTCTTCCCTTCACCACTAATGTAGGAAGTGACTAATATTGTTAGGCTTTGTCCATTGGGATGAAAATACTTAATGTTTGCCCGAACAGAACGGAAAGATTCGGATACAATTGACTTAGGTCGATCCGAAACAACCAGGTTGTTTTTTTCTGCGCTATGGGAAACATTTCCCAGTATGGGAATATTTGTTCGTTTCTGAAGGTCATCCTTACTGATCACCTTTTCATTCAACATAAAGAACAGATAAATTAAACCTATCGGGATCCCCAGGCCCAGTAAAATACTAAATGTATACACCTTTTGAGTATTGGGTGAAATAGGGTTGTTTCTGTTATAAGACGGAGGAGTAACTATTTGATAGTCAGATACCGTTGATGCCTTGGCAATATACGCTTCAGATCGCCGTGTGATCAGGTTATTGAATACCTGTTCATATAGAGATAGCATCCGATTTACTTCTCTGAATTCCCGGGATTCTGGCTGATAATTTAAAATGGTTCCCTTGTACAATTGTGTTTGTTCATCCAATTCATCCAATTTTTGATCATTCATCGCTTTCAGGTTCCGGATACTCTCAAAAATGTTTTCCTCCAGTCTTTCATACTCTTCATTGGAACGATTGACCAGTGGGTTCTTTTCGTTGTTGATATTTTTATCAACTTTGTCCTGCCATTTGATCTCCATGTATCGATTGACCAATTCACTCAAGGGAGAAACATCCAGACCTATTAAATTTGGCGCAAATACCTCTTCTGATCTATTATCTTTAATATATTCCAGAATGTAATCGTAATACCGATTGGATAATTCGATTTCTATCCTCTGGTTATCTAACGCATTTAACTGATTAAACACAAAGGAGGAACCGTTGATAAGCTCGCTGTTATCCAATTTAAAATTGTCCACCTTTGTTTGTTGATTGTAGAGTGTATCAGTTATATGCAACAGGTATTCATCGATAAACTCGATCGTATTGCTGAGGTATTGGTTTTTCTCTTCCAGCCCTTTCTCAATGACAACTTCCAGATAAGCTTCCAGAAAATCATAATCCTTTTCCGGCAACTCGCCTTGAAGTTTGACTGTTATAATGGCAGAATTAACATACGTCCACGATAAGTTTAATTTAGACCGGAACTGACTCAATAATGATCTAGGGTTGTTGATGATAAAAAAATATCGTTCATCTTTATTGATGATCGATCTGGAATTTAGTTTTACTGAAAACATCCACCCTTGCAGTTGATAATCTGTATCAAAGCTAAACTCCTTATTTTGTATCAATTTATTTAACTTCTCATTATCAGTGAATAACCTGTATTTAAATTGATCTTCTGAAATTAGAAAGATCTTTGCACCATAGGGTACATACTGAGAAGAGGAATCCGTGATTACTGTAAAGGGAGTATTCTTGTAAAGTTCCGTCAACTTAAATCTTCCTTCCGCAAAATAAGATGTTCCAAAATCAACCCTTTTAAGTGTCTCTTCGATCTTATCCTGTGATTTAAGCAAGGGCAATTCTTGGTGGGACTCTATTCTCTGCCTGAATTGAAAGGTTTCTGCAAACTCAGCCAGCCGGTTTTCTCCGCTTTCGTCAAACTTTTTGCTGATAAACGTGGCATTGACAACAAAAACAGGATCTACATATCTGATAAAGCCCAAATAACCAATTGCCAGACTTAATATAAAGCTCAAGGCAATCCAATACCATTTGGATAAAATAAGGCCTGCAATTTTCTTGAATTCATACAAGCTGTCTTTTTGCTCCCAATGGTTTTCCTGTGCGTCCAAGTTTATAAAATTTGCGATTTAGTGAAAAAGTAGAATGAATATACAGCTATGCCTGCCATATTAATAATAGTGAGCCGTTATTTTTTATTTTTTCAAACGAATTGTCGTCGTAAATAATGTACCGGATCCGTCTTTTGATGAGATCTTCCACTTTGTGGATCAGTTGGATCAGATACGCCTGGTCAATGTCCCCCACAAAAACCAGGTCCAGTATGTCTGTTTCCCGTCCCTTCACAAGCTCCCCGCTGAGATAAACGGCGTCTAAATTCCCTAAACGTTTCGCGATCTTATCTACGATCACGTCCAGGCCAAAGAATTTCCTGACGATGCTGTTGATCTCATTGTACAGCGGATGCATCTGATTTACCTTGAAAAGCTTTTTGTTGCCAATCACCTGCGAATTGAGCATTTCTGCATCCTCCAGCCGGTTCAGCTCCAGTCGGATGGCATTGCTGGATTCTCCGAATTCGCTTTCCAAACCGCGCAGATAAGCAGAGTTATCCGGATTGAGGAAGAACTTCAGCAGGAGCTTAATGCGGGTCTTGGATGTGATGAGGGCGTTGATCACCGGGGGGGGGGGGGTTATTGAGTTAAGTAAGTTATTGAGTTAATTGGTTTTTGAGGAAATGGGGTGGTCAGGGCGCTGAATACCTGAGGTGATAGTTAATATGTTATTCCTCTTACGTTAAAACTTCGGAGGATTAATGAGTTGATTTAGTTGATTGGTTATTGAGTTAATTGGTTATTGAAATTTATCGTCATGGCATGACTGAGTATATGAGTCGGCTTTTTAAATGCTTATTGAACAGTCATGCAATGACTTGGAGTTGAATAAAGATTTATAATATGGTTGTTTTGTAATGCTTGCATTATTAGTCGTGGGATGACTGCTGATTTTTATTCCAATAGCTGACTTTTCTTGCTGAGTCATCCGACGACTCCACAGATCGGGATACTGGGTGATGAGGTTATGGGGATAAGGGGAATGGGGCTGTTCTTACTTACCCTTCCCTTTTGATTTATGGTATTTAATTAAGTTGATCAATTTTTTGCGTATGGTTTCTACCTTTATATTCAATCCTTCTGCGCTTGAAAACTTTAGTCTTTTCGATATAATGATCTGTGTTTCCAATTCTGACAATGAACCTGGTGTTAATTTAAGCATACTTTAGCCGCACCAAGTCTAGTTCTTTTTGCTCCATACTACCTTAAAAAATATTTACGTAGCTATAGCTATGCTCATATTTTTTGCGTTGTCTGGAATCAAAAATAACTGCGACTTTTACAGCACAGCATCCTTAACTCAACACTGGTGAATGATACAGGAATTGGATCAGTTCTTTGTTGTATTGCCTGGCATACCCTTCTGCTATATTTGACGGAATTGAAATTGCCGCTCTTCTCATCTGAGGAATAATTCCGTACAATTCTTCTTTAGGAAATTTGCTTGTTTCCAAATATATGTCTTCAACTAAGTCCATACTCAATTTCCAGGTATCAAGATCTTTGTGCGTATTCATGATAAATTTAGTTTAGGGTTAAAAAATATTAGTCAGAGCAAAATTGATTAATCTACTACTTATCCCATCTCCACATCACCTTATTCCCCATCACCTCACACACAGCTTCGCCACGTCAGTCACATTTACGTGGCTAATTTGAGTAGTTTAGTTACTCAAAGTATGTACTTTTTCAGCAGAACATCAAATAAAATTCATAAAAATTTCAATCGAAAAGCTGATCCGACAAGCTAAAAAATGGATGCCATTAAAAATATTTGAAAAAATTTGCCGGGAAGAATAAAATCGGCCTGTAAGAAAATGATAAAAGATATTGGTCAAAAATAGGAAAGGATTTGAATAAGCAAAAGTAATTGAGGTTTATTTAATGAAATCATTTTTCGTCATGCTTCTTAAATAATTTATCGGGGTTGACTTAATGCCACTTTGATAAAACCTCATCAAAATGTTTGGAATCAGTTTTTTATTGTGTTCTGGGAATGATTAGCCGACCGATTAAAATCACCATGATGTATACAGGGTCTTGTAAATTAAAAGAGTGAGAGCGCTCAAGCGACATTTTTCTTATGCATAATCTAAAGATAAGGACTAACTGGGGTTTGCTTTAGTGGTGGTTTGTCGGGAGTGGTGGTTTGTCAGGGGACAAACCACGGAGGAGTTTAATTTAAACTGGAAAGCTCTTTTAATTTTCTGCCCTTTGGGTTGTTTTTGCTCAAAAAGCTAGTTTGGTTGGATCCAACAAAAGGGTTGCCTTTCATGTGTTTATCTCGGTGGTTTGTGCCAATGGCATGGCTTCGCCATCATGGGGACAAACCACGGTTGGGGATTCTTAATTGACCCCTTCAGTTTGCTGGAGATCCCGGAACGGAGTCCGGGAATTTTTTCTTTTGTTTTTTCCTGAAATAGATTGACTAAACATCTCGAAAAAAATCCAAAATTTGCTTTATCAATAGTGAAAAAATTATCTCTCATGTAAAATTTTTTATCATTTTATTCGTACCAATAACTTAAATTGCGCGGTTTTTCATAATGTTTATATTATGTTATTTCAAACCCATAGATGATACATCCAAATACGGAGCTCCGTCATATTAATCCACAGGTGGGTTACGGAGTGTTTGCAACTGCCTTTATACCTGAAGGTACCATTGTCTACATCAAAGACAGTTTAGAAATTGAAGTATCTCCGGAAGAATATTTGAAGCATTCGAAAGAGGTGCAGGAACAGATCGAAAAATATTCCTACATCGACGAAAAAGGCTACCGGATCATTAGCTGGGATTTTGCAAAGTATGTTAATCACTGCTGTAACTGTAACACCATATCCACCGGTTATGGTTTTGAAATTGCCATCAGGGATATTTATCCCGGTGAGCAGATCACGGATGAATATGGAATTTTTAACCTTGAAAATCCGATTAAATTATTATGCAATGAAAGCATTTGCCGCAAAGAAGTGAAACCCGAGGATTTTGATCTTTATTACCCCGTGTGGGATGAAAAGATCAAACAGGCATTGTCTAAGTTTTTCTATGTTGATCAACCCCTACAGGGATTCATCGACACAGGAACACATAAGCAGTTAATGGATTATTTCCAGGATTCTCAAAAGTATAAGTCAGTCTATACTTTGAGAAACAAAGAGTTAGTTGAAGTTCCCAATAATTTGAAAAAATCAAAAATCATTAAGTCAAACGGACATCTGACAAATGATTTGGAGATGACTGAATGACACACATTTAAATCAAAAATTATTTCCATTCCTGGCACGAGCAGTTCTTGCTCGTGCCAGTTTAATTTTGACCCTTCTCAGTTCTTAGAATCCTCTGCAGCTTAACTGTATATTTTTCATGCTGAATTTAAAATATACCCACTCCTACTTTTTCATGTTAGTCCAAACAGCCAATGTTTGTGTCCTCATGGCCAGTCCATCCTTTTGGGACAAGCCTCAGTGTGCCAATTTCCGGTTGGTGAGGACACCAAACCGGGGCACGAGGGGGGAATATAGGTTGACTTTTTGCAAACCTAAGCGCCTCAGTATGCCTGATACGACACTAGTTGATTTTTCACAATTAATTTCAGGTCAAATCTAACCCAAATTGTCCTTAGAAAATTTCATATTCCAACAACCGGCACTCTATCTTTCCATTGTAAAATATATTTTTACTAGTAGTTCTTAAACCAATACTTTTAGAAGCCTGGAGGTTGCCGGTAAACACATATCCCGTCTTTCCTGTGCAGTTTTGTTTGAGGAAATCGCCTATCTCCGAATAATGCCGTTCCAAATCCTTCTCACTACCCAACCTTTCACCGTATTCCGGATTTAACATGACCACCCCATTTCCCGGTGGAACTGTCGTCAGTTTAAAATCGCACTTTTGAAACTGGATAAGGTGATCTACTCCTGCCTTTCTGGCATTATTCTTTGCCGTTTCCAAGGCAATCCTGTTGTAATCAGTGGCTATGATCTTAAAGGGTAGCTTATCTATAGACTTTGGACGATAGCCTGATTCAATTTCCTGGAAATTATTTCGATTATAGTTGCTCGTTTTCTGAAAGCAATAATTCCTGCGAATGGTACCCGGATACTTTTTTATCACCATCATTGCCGCCTCGATGGCCAGCGTGCCACTTCCACACATAGGGTTGATAAAATGAGAATTCTGATCCCACTTGCTTGAATAGATCAACGCAGCGGCCAGGTTTTCCTGAAGTGGCGCTCCTGTAGTCTTCGATCGATACCCATGTTTGGAGATGGTCTCGCCAGATGTGTCCAGATAGATCTCTGCTTCCTTTTCTATCCAATATAAAAACAGGACAATGTCATCTTTTCTCGGGCCGCTATCCGGTCTCAATTTATAAAGATCCATGAACCGATCGGCTATTGCGTCTTTCAGTCTTAGATTAGCGAACCTGGTATCTTTTATAAATTTGTTCCTCACAAAAGAATCGATGCTGATATAAGAACCTTTGTATATCAGATCCTCCCATGGATATGCTTTTGCCTTTTTATAGAGATGATCGGGATGCGTAGCGCCTGTTTGAAATAATTTGTACAATACCCTGTTTGCTGTTCGCAGTACATAGTTCAGCAAATAGCAGTCTTTTAGTGTTCCCTGGATATTGACAGAATTGTATTTCTTCTCATCAACCTGGAATCCAAACGATTGCAACTCACCTTCAAGGACATCCGTAAGTCCGGGAGCACAGGTAATCGTGATTTTGGTTTTCTCATCCATAAATTAAAAGGCTGTCCCGCAAAGAACAGCCTAAAAATATTTTTTAACAACTGATAGATCAGTCTGTTGCTATTTTTCTTCTGCCGTCAGGGAAGCATTGATATATTCCCTGTTTAGCCTTGCAATATGTGTCAACTCTATGCCTTTCGGACATTCTGCCGAACATGCTCCCGTATTTGTACATGCACCGAAACCTTCTTCTTCCATTTGAGCAACCATCTTCAAAGCCCTTTGCTTGCGTTCAACCTTTCCCTGGGGTAATAATGCTAATTGGGATACCTTTGCGGAAACAAATAACATAGCCGATGCATTTTTACATGCCGCGACGCAGGCTCCGCAACCAATACATGCTGCTGCATCCATTGCTTCATCGGCATTTTTCTTTGCTACAGGGATGGCATTTGCATCCTCCACAGAACCTGTTCTCACCGATACAAATCCTCCGGCCTGTATGATCCTGTCAAATGCGCTTCTGTCTACAATCAAATCCTTGATAACCGGAAACGATTTTGCTCTCCAAGGCTCTATGGTAATGGTTTCGCCATCTTTGAAGCTTCTCATGTGAAGCTGGCAAGCTGTCACCAATCTATCAGGACCATGTGGCCTCCCATTGATGTATAGGCTGCAGGTACCACAGATTCCTTCTCTACAGTCATGATCAAAATGGATCGGATCTTCACCTTTTTCCAACAGTTTTTCATTGAGAATATCCAGCATTTCCAGGAATGAGCTACCCGTAGAGACATTGTCAATTTTATAAGTTTTAAATTCTCCTTTGCTGATGGCGTCCTTCTGTCGCCATACTTTGAGCGTATGTGAATGACCTTTTTCCATTATTTATAGCTTCTTTGAGTCAATTTAACATTTTCAAATTCAAGTATTTCCTTGTGTAGCTGAGCCTCTTTTTCTGCACCTTTGTATTCCCAGGCTGACACGTATGTAAAATTTTCATCATCACGTTTAGCTTCCCCCTCTTCTGTCTGGGATTCTTCCCTGAAATGTCCTCCACAGGATTCCCTTCGGTTTAAGGCGTCATCTACCATCAACTCACCTAACTCGAGAAAATCAGCTACTCTGAGTGCTTTTTCAAGCGTCATGTTAAGCTCGTTATTGGCTCCTATTAACTTCACATTTTTCCAGTAGTCCAGCCGCAACTGCTTAATTTCCTTCTTGGCTTCTTTCAATCCCTTCTCGTTTCTCGCCATTCCACACTTATCCCACATGATCTTACCCAATTCTTTGTGAAACTGGTCAACTGTTTTATGACCATTAATATTCAGAAGCTTGTTGATCCGTTCTTCTACTGCTTTTTCAGCTTCGATAAATGCTTCGTGGTCAGTAGAGATCTTAGCCGATGAAACATTGGCAAGATAATTTCCAATGGTATATGGCAACACAAAATAACCATCTGCAAGGCCTTGCATCAACGCACTTGCTCCCAGTCTGTTTGCTCCATGATCTGAGAAATTACATTCCCCGGCAGCGAATAGTCCCGGAATAGTAGTCTGCAGATTATAATCCACCCAGATACCGCCCATGGTGTAATGCACCGCGGGATAGATCATCATCGGTGTTTCATATGGATTGTCTGCGGTGATTTTCTCATACATCTGGAAGAGGTTTCCATATTTGGCTTCAATAACATCCTTACCATCTCGTTGAATTGCATCCCTGAAATCCAGGAATACTGCCAATCCTGTTTCACCAACCCCTCGACCTTCGTCACAAACATTCTTTGCATTCCTCGATGCAACATCTCTCGGAACCAGGTTTCCAAATGACGGATAGATCCTTTCCAGGTAATAGTCCCGTTCCTCCTCAGGAATATCTTTTGGTTTAATCTCTCCTTTTTTCAGGCTTTCAGCTGTTGACTGCTCCTTGGGCACCCATACCCGACCATCATTTCTGAGCGATTCCGACATCAGGGTCAGCTTGGACTGCTGATCTCCGTGAACCGGAATACATGTCGGGTGAATTTGCGTATAGCAAGGATTAGCAAAATAAGCTCCCTTTTTGTATGCCCTCCATGCAGCAGTTGCGTTGCAACCCATTGCATTGGTAGAAAGGAAAAACACGTTTCCATAACCTCCTGTTGCCAGGACAACAGCATGGGCAGAATGAGATTCAATCTTTCCGGTTACGAGATTTCTCGTAACAATACCTTTTGCCTCACCGTCAACCAATACCACGTCCAGCATTTCTGTTCTTGGAAACATCTCAACTTTCCCTGCTGCTATCTGACGAGATAAAGCTGAATAAGCTCCAAGCAAGAGCTGCTGGCCAGTCTGTCCACGGGCATAAAAGGTTCGGGAAACCTGGGCGCCTCCAAAAGACCGGTTATCCAACAGACCTCCATATTCTCGTGCAAAAGGAACTCCCTGAGCGACACATTGATCGATGATATTCGAGCTGACCTCGGCCAGTCGATATACATTGGCCTCTCTGGCCCGATAGTCTCCTCCTTTTATGGTGTCGTAAAATAAACGGAAGACACTATCTCCATCATTTTGATAATTTTTTGCAGCATTAATTCCTCCCTGGGCTGCAATACTGTGTGCCCTTCTAGGGCTATCCTGATAGCAAAAAGCCTTTACGTTATATCCCAACTCGCCAAAAGAGGCGGCAGCTGCCCCGCCTGCCAATCCGGTTCCAACAACAATTATATCGTATTTTCTTTTGTTTGCCGGGTTCACCAGCTTCAGGTTGAATTTATGTTTAGTCCATTTTTCGGCCAAAGGGCCCTCAGGAATTTTAGAATCTAACTTCATTTCTGTTATTGTTGTTAATGGATAAAAAAGAAATAAATGGGAATCCAGGCGAACAAAGCTGGTATAACAATAGAAAATACCATCCCAACGAATTTTATGGTCGGTGTATAAGATGCATGATTAATGCCAAGTGTCTGAAAGGCTGACTGGAAACCATGGGATAAATGAAATGCCAGGCCAATCATGGAAACAACATAGATCGCAACGATCCACCATTGAGCGAAGGCATCCTCTACCACCATGAAAAGATCTCTATACACACCCTCTTCATGTTTTAATTCTTCTGTTACATCCTGGTTGGCGATACTTGACCTAGATACCTCTCCCACATCATTGAATTCATACTTGACATAAGGCATGTCTCCCCATTTATATTGGGCCCAGAATCCCTGAAGATGAATGACCAGAAAAATCAAAACGATCGTTCCAAGAATACCCATGTTCCTTGACTGCCAGATGCTGGTCGAACCTGGTTTATTGACACGATAACCCGTTGGTCGGGCCTTACTATTTTTAATCGTCAGGGCAATTGAAACAAATACATGGAGAAGAATACTAAAGTAAAGGATATAGGAAACGGTTTTAATGATGGGATTAGTTGTCATAAATACGCTGTAGGTATTAAATGCATATCCTCCATCATCTTTAAGCAACTGTAAATTTCCAATCAAATGGACCACCAGGAAGGTGATCAAAAACAGCCCGGTTAGTGACATCAGGAACTTTTTTCCCAACGAACCGGTAACAACATTTTTTACCCAGCTCATTTTATTTTATAAGTTTTCTAGCGATATATTTTTGGTTCCCAAATTTATATTCGGAATCGTTACCAACCAAAATAAGTCATTCAACTGTTTTAATTTTAAAACATTCTAAATTAATCCTACTTTGTTATGATAATCCAACAGCCAAGGCTTGTGTCCTCATGGGCAAGCCATGGCATGTAGTGGAAATTTCCGGTTGGTGAGGACACCAAACCGGGGCACTCCGGGTGGCGCCTCGCTGTCAGCGTTCCGTCGCTGAAGCTATGAAGCGTAGGCGACAAGCCTTTTGCGACCGATGGAGGACACCAAACCAGGGCACAGGTTGAAGAAAAAGTAAACATGACAAAGTAGGGCTAAGCTGTTGCTGCATTTTAGAATTTTAACCTGCAAAAAACATTTTTTTAGACTTGACATACCCCTTCACCCCATATCCGTCAAGCTAATCAAATAAAAAAAGCTGATACTCAGCGAATTGAGCACAGCT
>CAJXNP010000017.1 GCA_913057175.1 uncultured Cytophagales bacterium | reverse complement strand
CGACAAAGACGCTTTAAAGCTGGTTTTGACCCTGCCTTTAGAGAAAAAGTTTTAAATCTTTAAATGCGTTTGCCCTGAATAGGCATCCCTAAATACTCGGCTTTTGGAGAGCACGGTATGGGACTGCTGGCGCTGGAGCAGGGAAATGCTTATCTGGCAATAAAAAAATTCAGGAAGTGCATTGAGGAAGATTCCACATTTTTAGAGGCTTATATCCCGTTTATCAGTCTTGACCTTTACTTTGGTCATGCCAACCGCGCCAAAAAAACAATTGAAAAAGCACTGAATGTAAATCCGGAATGGCAACAAGGGATCATTATCAGAGCAATTCTGGCATTACTTGTTGATGAAGATATAGATCAATTTGAGGAAGATGTCAATACATTAATACAACTCAATCCCTCGAATTATCATTATTACTTCATCAAGGCATTTTTAGAAATGGAACTTGAGAGATACTCCGAAGCGGTTAAAATGTTTCATAAAGCCTACAATCTGGAAGTGGACAATTCCCGTTCCGGAGAATTTAAATTCAGTTCAAAATTTAAAAAAGAAGAAGTATACCTGCGTTCATTGAATTATTACTTTGATCATAAGGATATCGATCGAAATATCCGAAAACATCTCGATCGTGGAATATGCGAGTTGCTTACTGATAACAAGAAAAATGCTTTGCAGCAATTTGACAGTGCCAACCAGATCGCAAAAAATGCTGTTTCATACATGTTTATTGGTGCATCTCATAAATCATCTTATGGAAGGACTGAACAATCAATTAAAGCTTTTTCCAAATCCATTGAATTAGATTCTACAAATTGGGCAGCTTATTCATACAGAGCTGAATTACTTCTTGAAAAAGGAGACATACAAAATGCTTACGTCGATTTTTCCAGGGTAATTGATATTAAACCAAGATTAAAAGAAGGTTATAAAAACCGGGGTGCTATTCTACTTCAAAATGGCCATTTTAGAAATGCCTATAAAGATTTTTCATATGGGATAGCCATTGATCAGACAGATTTCGACCTTTATTTTAACCGTGCGGTTACTTGCATTCATTTGAAAGAAAATGATGAAGCCATCAAAAACTTAAAACACATTCTTCAGAAAAAACCCCATGATGGGGAAGCACATTATTTGCTTCATCAATGTTTAATGAAAAAAGGCGATACAGCTACAGCAACCACGCATTTGGATAGCGCTTCATACTATTCAAAATACAATGAAGACTTTCATAAACAACTATTGGAAATGGGCAAAAAGCTATCGCGACCCGATCTTTGCCTTGCGGCTCATAACAGACTGGTGAAATATAAATCCTATGATTACAACAATCTATTGAATAGAGGGAAGTACTATTACCAAACAGGAGAATATCAAAAAGCAATAACCGACCTGGAGAAATATGTTAAACGAATGAAAAATTCCGGTGAGGGATATTATTTCCTTGCCAATTCATTCTTAAAAGAGGGGAATACCAGGGAAAGCGAGAAACTTCTTAAGAAAGCTGAAAAGCTGGGGTATTCTCAATGAGAGTGCGTTATATAATTCAAATTATCTGTAATTCGCCATTTTCTGATACGGACCTTTCCATTGAAAAGTTAATTATTGTAAAAACAATCACTACACTATACATCAACGCCTGGGTAAAAATTCAAGGGACAAATTCAAAATTCATTTTATCCCATTTACATACACACAAGACTTTAGGCATAAAAGTAAACGTCTTGTGCGATCAATAGCATATAATTTAGAGTTTCATTGGCATAAAAAATGTACCAATCAACGTTTAAACAACTTTTTCAATCATGAAACAACGATTTTTTATTTTGCTCATAACCGCTGTGACCCTACTTGCGAGTTGCAGTAAGCATGGATATGTGAACCTGAATTATCCTCAGCCACCAATGGCCTATTTTCCTGAAGATGCACACACTGTTGCCATCATCAACCGGTCATTGACAACCGAAGAAGATAAAAAGGGGAAAGTCGTGGATGCCATCTTAACTGGTGAAGTAGCAGGCTCCGATCGCCTTGCTTCGGATCAAAGCCTGAAAGGAGTAATTGACGCAGGCCAGTCTCTTGGGGATGTTCAATTCATCATTCCAAATCCTTCACGCTATGCAGGAACCGGAACCCGCGAAACGCCTGAAATGCTGAGCTGGGATCTTGTGGAAGAGATCTGTGAGGTCAACCAGGCAGATGTACTGTTAGTTTTGGAAAGCTTCGACTCCAATTCGGATCTGGTTGTTGCTACGGCTGCCAATCATGTCGGTGCAATCCTTTCCGGTGACATACCCAGGGGCCCTGTTATCCCCAGCCAAGCCAGGATGAACGTACAAAGTTACTGGAGAATGTATGATCCGCTCACCCGGTCGATTGTTGATCACTACCAGCATACCAGCTTCATGACATTTAATACGATCGATGGTATTTTCCCCTCAACTGCCTTATCAGAAACCGCTTATTTTGCCGGACAGGAATACATCAATCGCTTTTTGCCAACCTACTACACCGTCAGAAGGGACCTTTATAAAAAGACAAAAGGGCCTGACAAAAGGAAATTTGAAGCAGGGTTCAGAAGGTCGGAAGTGGCCAACTGGAAAGAAGCCATCGGGATTTGGGAAGGCCTTGTCGATAACAGCAATTACAAAACATCCGGTCGGGCATGCCTGAATATTGCCGTTGCCTATGAAGTATTAGGCGATACGGAAGAAGCGCTCAAATGGGCTCAGCGATCTTACCAGGATTACGACGATGAACTGGGAAAGGATTATGCGAAGATCTTGTTGAGAAGGCAGGAGATTGAGCCTTGAAAATCTACTAAATGAAAATATTTTATTGGATCACATTCGTACGACACTGGCGCGAACGTTCGCGCCAGTGTGAGTGATTAGACTTTGTTAGCGATACATACGTAACTCCCTCACCCTCTTTATCGTACACCAATTTTTAGTAACAAATGACACCCGGTATCAACCATTATTATCACCCTAACTCAACCAACATGCAAACCAGAAACCTGTATTTCTCCCTTATTATATTGTCCGCTATTTTCATTTCTTGTTCTGAACAGGATGACGAGTTCATTCCGGAAATACCTGAGCCGGGAACAGACGTCGCTTATCTTCCTGTTGTGGTCCATGTCATCCATGCAGGAGACGAGATCGGTGAAGGCCCTAATCTGTCCGAAGAAAGAATATTACGACAGATTGAGATCCTCAATGAAGATTTCCGAAGAAAGGAAGGTACACGGGGTTATAACAATCACCCCGATGGCGGCGACTCCGAAATAGAATTTGTGCTTGCCCGGCAGGATCCCAATGGCGATCCCATAAATGGGATAAACAGAGTAGATACTACCGGCCTGAATGTTCCAGGTTTAGGCTACAACCAAAATCATTACGCTCAATATGCCTATTGGGACCCGACAAAATACATCAATATCTGGACGTCTCCACTCCCCCTGGAAACCGAATGCCTTGCTCTGGGAGTTTCTACAGGGCCTGATACTGATCTTCCCGGTTCCGATCGTCTATCATTGCCCGGTCCGGGTGATGCTGATGGCATCTTGATCAACTGGATCCATTTTGGAGAGTCAGACATTGAGTGCCATGCGAGGTACGGCCGAACATTGACGCATGAAATGGGACACTTTCTTGGTTTGCTTCATACCTGGGGTGGCAAGGATTGTGAATTCAACGATTACTGTGAAGATACTCCGGCCGTTGATGTCGTAGTTTCGGGAAGTGAGGCTTTTATGGGATGTGCCGGTAAACCCATCATGATTGGGAACTACATGAATTATTCGAATGATGCGGTGATGAACATCTTTACCAATGACCAGATATCCAGGATGCAGTACGTGCTTAAACACCATCCTGGAAGAAACGAATTGCTGACCAGTATCGCGCTCGAATTACCGTAGAAAAAGGTCCTCAGATTTTTTCCACAACTATTGTCTATATTTACACTGGTGCGAACGTCCCAGCTCGTGCCGGTGTGTACTGAAACACCAAAAATTCTCCCTTCATTATTTACAAAAAAATACTACCTTGAAGGCTTCATAAAGCGGTAAGCTTAATAATTGACTTTATCTTATGATGTTGAAAAATATTCCTATAAATCTCCTGTTCATTGTATCAGCCTTTCTGATCTTTCAGGGGTGCAAAAAAACTTCTGTTGACAATTACAATGAAAAGGTTATACAAGAAGATTTGCAGACGGTTGAGTCCCGGTTAAAAGAAATAAGGGAAAGCATTCCCTTAGAATTGGCAGATGGTTTAGAGATCAAACTCTGGGCAGCCGATTCGATGGCTCCGGACCCTATCGCATTAAAAGTCGATGATTTTGGGAAAGTCTATATCACAAGGACCAACCGCCAAAAACATTCTGAATTTGATATCCGTGGTCACAGGGATTGGGCCATTTCTTCTATTTCATTGACCTCAGTAGAAGACCGGCGGGAATTCCTAAAAGAAGTGTTTGCACCGGAAAAAAGCGATGAAAACAGCTGGCTGGAAGACCTCAACAAAGATGGAGTTCACGACTGGAAGGATCTGGCTGTGGAAAAAGACGAAGTTTGGAGGTTGGAAGATGAAGGCAATGTTGGTGTGGCTACCAGGTCTACACGAATCCTGGAAGATTTCGACAGTGAAATAGCAGATGTTGCCGGCGCTTTACTGGTTCGTAGAAATGACATGTTTGTTGGTATTGGGCCGGATATGTGGAGGGTTACCGATCAAAACAAGGATGGGAAACTGGACACGAAAGAATCAATCAGTCATGGATACGCCGTTCATATTGGGTTTAGTGGTCATGGAATGTCCGGCGCCATTGAGGGTCCGGATGGTAAGATCTATTGGGGAATCGGAGATATTGGTGCCAATATCAAGACAAAAGACGGACAGCATTTTTATTATCCAAACCAGGGGGTAATTGTACGTTCAAATCCGGACGGTAGTGATTTCGAGGTGTTTGCGGCAGGATTGCGTAACACCCACGAGTTTGTATTTGATGAATATGGCAACATCATCACCTCTGACAATGATGGTGACCATGCTGGCGAAAGTGAGCGATTGGTTTACATAGTGGAAGGTCATGATGCCGGTTGGAGAGCCAACTGGCAGTATGGAAAATACACTGATCCTAAAAACAATAAATACAATGTATGGATGGATGAAAAATTGTATGTCCCGCACTGGGATGGACAGGCTGCTTACATCCTCCCTCCCATCACAAACTATCATAACGGCCCGACCGGCATGGCCTATAACCCAGGCACAGCTCTGGGAAAACGATGGCAGAACAAGTTTTTCCTTGTTGAGTTCGTGGGTCAGCCTTCGCGTTCTCCGGTTTGGTCTTTTAGCCTAAAACCATCCGGCGCATCTTTCGAACTGGCGGAAGAGGAAAAAGTTGTAAGCGGGATTTTGCCTACCGGTATAAGTTTCGGGCCCGATGGCGCTTTATACATAGCCGATTGGGAAATGGGTTGGGATACGAAAAACACCGGACGTGTATGGCGATTGGATGTAACGGAATCCGCAAACAACCTGGCCAACGAACGAAAAGAGACGGAACGGCTAATGAAACTCGACTATTCCGATCAAAATAATGATCAACTCTATGAGCTCCTTTTTTATCCGGATATGCGTATCAGACAAAAAGCCCAGTTTGAATTGGCTGATCGTGAAAAAAATAGCGGCGAATTCTTTAAAAAAGCTATTCAGCAAAAAGATCATCAACTGGCAAGAGTTCACGGTATCTGGGGAATCGGGCAACTTGCCAGGTTGCACAATGGAGATGCACAATCTCTCCTTCCCTTGCTCGAAGATGCCGAGGCTGAAATAGCTGCGCAGGCAGCAAAAGTTTTAGGCGAAATCAAATTTAAAGAAGCAGGCGATCAATTGACCCCACTATTATCCCACCAAAACGCGCGGGTTCGTTTTTTTGCTGCCCAGGCATTGGGAAGGATTCAATATCAGGGAGCTGTACAACCTCTGCTGAAGTTAATTGAAGCAAATGCAGATGAAGATCTTTACCTCAGGCACTCAGCAGTATTGGCACTTTCCAGAATAGGTGATGCCGAGCCTCTGATTGCTTTGGAAAATCACCCGGACAAATCATTAAGGCTTGCAGCTGTCCTCGTTTTACGAAGAATGCAAAACGAAAATGTAGCATTATTCCTTGATGATGAGGAAGAATACATCGTAACAGAAGCAGCCAGGGCCATCAACGACGATTGGTCCATCGAACCTGCACTGCCTGCACTTGCCTCCATCCTGAAAGAACCCAGATTTACTAACGAACCACTTTTGAGGCGGGCAATCAACGCAGCATCAAGAGTAGGTGGAGATAAAGAGATCGATGATCTCGTTGCTTTTACAAGCCGAGCGAACATTGATCCGATAATACGGAGTGAAGCTTTGGCTGTATTGGGAAGTTGGGCAGAGCCATCTGTTCTGGACCGTGTAGATGGCCGCTATCGTGGAGAAGTAACAAGGGACGACGCAAAAGTCAAGGCACAATTGACACCACTACTTGCAGAATACATGCGATCAGAAGAACCTGAAATCGTCATTTCTGCCATACAAGCATTGACGTCATTGGGCATTGAAGATTATTTTGACTTTCAAGCTCAGTCGGCTAAAACACATCCTGTTGCTGAAGTACGCGCAGCCCATCTCACTTCTTTGCAGCAACTGAATTACCCGCAAATGGTAACCATGGTACAATCTGGTTTAAATGACAAGTCAGAAGTGGTGCGGATTGCCGCATTGGGAATGATCGAAGAGCTGGACATCGATGCTGGAGATCTCCCAAAAATTGTCAATCCATTACTGGAAAAAGGGTCGGTAAATGAATTGCAGGAATTGCTTTATGTTTTAGGAAAAATGCCCATCGAAAACACAAAAAGTGTGCTGGAACAACTTGCCCAAAAGTGGATTGATGGGGATTTAAACCCCGGTATCTCACTGGATTTAATAGAAGCAATCGAAGCCTCCGGCTCTCAAGAACTTATTGCGCTGATAGAACCTCACAGACAAACAGGCAACACTACTGCAGACTACATGGATGTTTTGTACGGCGGAAATTCTGATCAGGGAAGGGATATTTTCTTTCGCAATTCTGCTGCCCAGTGCATACGATGTCATTCGTGGAATGAGGATCCCGATGCGGTTGGCCCATCGCTGACCCAAATAGGAAATGAGCTCTCCCGTGAGCAGATCCTGGAGTCTTTAATTGAGCCGGGAAAAAGACTGGCGCCGGGCTACGGCAATGTATTGCTGACCCTTTCGGATGGAACTAAGGTCTCGGGAATATTGATGGAAGAAAGCGGATCGGAATTAATATTAAAAACTTCTGACGCAGAGCCGATTGAAATAGCCGTTAGCCGAATTTCGGAAAGAAGGAATTTGCCCTCTGGAATGCCCCCGATGGGGAATGTCCTGTCAAAAAGGGAGATTCGCGATTTGGTGGAGTTTTTATCTAATTTGAAGGCGCAGTGACATACATTTTGATAATCTGCATCAGAAAATTTTATGGAAACCAAATTGAAAATAATTTCTCTTATATCTTACTCTCTTATCATTTTAATGGGACAAATGGTTGGCATTCCACTTTTAATGTGGTTGATTTATACAAGCTTTGATTTTGGAAATATTGATCAAATTTATGCAATTATCGGACTTGTTGGAATTATTCTAAATTTTACAAAGTATACGAAATCGCGAATCATTAAAGTTTTCAGTTTTGTTTTGATGATTATACCCATAGTTAGACGATTGTCCGAAACACCGATGGAGAAATTTAATTATTTAACTTTTCAAATTCCTCTTTTAATATTTACAATAACTTACTTGATTTTGATTCTTAAGTCGAAATGGAATAACTCTTAATATTTGGCTCCTCGTTTTATATATTTAAGATCGACAAAGGCTAATCTGCTTTCATATCAATAAAATCTTTATCCTCCCTCCTCTTTAAAAAAATCCAAAAACATTTGCGCAAGTAAATACTTGCGTTTATATTTGCAAGCATATACTTGCGTATTTAATCATGGAATCGAGAAGAGATGTTTTTCAGGCCATTGCAGATCCCACACGACGGGAGATTATTTATCACGTAGCGAGAAAATCGCAAAACGTCAACGCACTGGCTGAAAGGTTTGACATGAGCCGGCAAGCCGTTTCCCTGCATGTAAAAATATTACAGGAATGTGGCGTTCTTAGTATTACAAAAGAAGGCCGGGAACGCCATTGCTCCGTACAGCTCGAAAAGCTAACGGATGTTTCAGACTGGCTCGAACCTCTCCGAAAAATGTGGGAGGATAGATTTAATCAATTAGATGAATTATTAATGAACCAAAAATCAAATAAAAATGAAAAGTAGTCTCACAATGAATTTTTCCGTTGACAAGGAAAACAGAACCATTAATGTACAGAGAGAATTTGCCGCGCCCGTCGATAAAGTTTGGGCAGCATGGACGGAAAGCGAACTTCTCGATCAGTGGTGGGCGCCCAAACCCTGGAAAGCGCGAACCAAAACCATGGATTTCTCCGACGGCGGACACTGGCTCTATGCCATGGTCGGGCCGGAAGGCGAAGAGAATTGGTGCCGGGCAGACTTCAAATCTATCTCATCGCTAAAAAGTTTTCATGCTGCACAGAACTTCTGCGACGAGAAAGGAAACATCAACAAAGAATTCCCAACCGCTTATTGGACAAATGAGTTTAACCAAACCGGCTCATCGACAATGGTGACGATTGCCATCCGATATGAAACTGTAGAAGACCTCGAAAAATACATCGAACTCGGCTTCAAAGAAGGATTTACCGCAGCAATGGAAAATCTTGACGAAATCTTCGACGTTTGATCGATTTTCAATATTGTCTTCAGACCTAATTTAGTCTCTCCTAAGAAAAAATAGTTGTCCAACCACTTGAAGCGGTTGGACAACTTTCAATCGCTTTTCCCTCATTTTTTGATTTTAAGATATAATTGCGTAATATAATAGGGCTTTAGCCTCACAAACAGGTTTTCAACACTGCTATTAGGATCCTTCCCTATCGACTATTCTCTGGCAGATTTTTAATTAAAACAACTAATAAACCTGTAAAATGAAAAAGTCCGTAACATCTAAGGGATGGAGGTCTGGATGGCCAAAATCGTCCGTTTATCAATCAAATAGCTTAAAAAACTCCAATAAGCAGAGTATTTCTGCGGAGTTTATCTCTTTCTCCAAACAATTGTTTGACAATTACATAAACTGCGGAAGGGGGATTGGCTTATGAACAATACTGATAAAAACCACAACAGCAAGGATTCTGAAAATTCTTCCAGGCTATCCCGACGCAAGATTTTAAAAGGCGCCGGAGCCGTTTTAGGTACCGGATTCCTGATTTCCGGACAGGTGACTGCCGGAATTTCGAAGCTAGGTCAATCGGTATCTGTCAAGAATCCGGTAGCCAAAAATGAGGTAATTGTTTACACGCATACAACAGTTGTAACCGGCGACCCAAACAAAGCAGCTTTGAAAGATGTAGCGCTTGCCGTAAAAGGTGGTAAAATAGCTGCAATAGGAGAAACTGATTCGGTGCTGAAACAATTTCCAAATGCTGAGGTGATCGACGGAACCAACAAAGCACTTTTACCGGGTGTCACCAATTGTCACGCCCACCTGTCAGCATCCATTGCCAAAGGGTTCAACGAAGACTATAGCTTTCCAAACCGATCAGGTCTGGAGGTGAGACCTAGCAGTTTTCTTTCCGAAGAAGAAAAAACCCTCATGTCGGTTATAGCATCTATTCACAGCATCCGGACAGGAACTACCACTGTGGTAGAATATACCGGAAACATTGCCCCTGAAGCTCCTGAATTAGCCAAGACCGGACTCAGATGGGTATTTGCTGAGGGTGTAAATGACCGAATTGGTGGTGGCGCCATGTCTCCTGAAAAATTTGCTGAAAGCAGCACCCCTGAGTACTCGGCAAAAGATAGAGAGGAAGGAATGCAACGAATTCAGGACCTTTACAATGCCTGGCATGGAAAAAATAACGGAAAGATCCAGGTTTTTCCTGCCGTACGGCACACTGAAAATGCCTCACCTGAATTGCTTAAGGAAATCCGATCATTCGCTGAAAAGTATGATTTGAACTATACCATTCACCTGAATCAGACATATGCGGAGATCCAGTACATGCTGAAATATCATAACGTTTATCCTTCCGAATATCTCTACAACAACGATTTTCTCGGTCCGAATTTATTTGTCGGACATGCCCGGTATGTCAATGAGTTGGAAATTGAAATGCTCGGAAAAACAAAGACCATGATCTCCCATCAGGCCGCTATGGCTTCTAATCGAGGCGTCAGCCCACCTATTCCAGCTTTAAGGGCTGCAGGTTGTCCTATTTGCTTAGGAACCGACAACAATAACAATGACATGTTCGCAGTCATGAAGTTGGCCATGCTCACGGAACGCATAAAACGAAATGATGTTTATCCTGGAATGTACCCGCAGCCGGAAGACATCCTCTACGATGCTGCTTTCAATGGAGCAAAAGCTACCAGGCAGGAAGATAAACTTGGTTTATTAGAGGAAGGCAAAATAGCAGATATTATTGTTTTGAATACTTTGCAGGCCCACCTGGTTCCTTCAGGCCGAATTCTTTCGGCATGGCTCCATAATGGAATGCCATCAGATGTAGAATCAGTGATAGTAGATGGAGAGTTTATTATGAAAGATCATAAAATTCTGACTCTGGACGAAGAGGCCATCGTTAAAGAGGCAGCCAAGATTGGCGAACGGGCCTGGACTGCTACCGAGAAGGCAAACCCTGTCGTTCCTCCTGGAAGAACAAACTGGATTTAGTGATGGCATAACTGTTTATGCTTTTACCTAAGTCTTTTTACATCCAGCTTAATGATTTGAAAAAGATCATTTCAAGCACTTGAATTTTAAAATTGAATAAAACCAAATCCTTT
The DNA here is from genome assembly GCA_913057175.1 of uncultured Cytophagales bacterium. Taxonomy (GTDB): domain Bacteria; phylum Bacteroidota; class Bacteroidia; order Cytophagales; family Cyclobacteriaceae; genus CAJXNP01. Next base: position 164,788 of record CAJXNP010000017.1, on the reverse strand, counting down.
ATCATTACTATAGATAACTAATAACCTTTGTCTTATGAATAACTCAAATAATTCTAAAAAAGAAAGTTCAACAAAAATATCGCGCCGTAAGGTCTTAACCCGTGGGAGTCTAGCCATTGGAACAGGTCTAATGTTTCCCGGAGTTCTTACGGCAAAGAGCACCAACCTCAATCCTGAAGTTGTGGTAGGTTCATCAAGGGCGCCGAAAGATTCCATTGTCTACACCCACACCACAGTTGTAACAGGAGATCCCGACAAAGCGCCGTTGAAGGATGTCGCCTTAGCAATTAAAGATGGGAAAATTGCTTCTATCGGCGAAAATGACGCTGTACTGAAACAATTTCCAAATGCTGATGTGATCGATGGTACTGACAAAGCGCTTTTGCCAGGTGTAACGAATTGCCATGCACATCTCGCTGCATCCATAGCCAGGGGGTTCAATGAAGACTACAGCTTTCCGAACCGGTCTTTTCTGGATAAGACGCCAAGGGATTTTGTATCAGATGATGAGCAGGTATTGATGTCCGTGATTGCCTCCATACACAGCATCCGAACAGGTACAACCACTGTTGTGGAAAACACAGGAAATATTGCCAAAGAAGCTTCTGAGCTGGCAAAAACCGGATTGCGATGGGTTTTTGCCGAGAGTGCCAATGACATTACCAACGGGCTTGGGCCGATGTCGCCCGAAAAATATGCCGCCAGTGAGGCACCTGTTTTCTCGGATGAAAAAAGGGAAGAAAGCATGCAGCGAATTGCTGATCTTTATAGCGCATGGCACGGAAAAAACAATGGAAAGATCCAGGTCTTTCCTGCAGCTAGTTTAACAGAGCTTTGTTCGCCCGAAATGTTAAAAGATGTTAGGGAATTTGCTGATAAGCATGGACTTGGTTACACCATCCACCTAAACCAGACTCACGCTGAAATTCAATACATGCTCAAGTTTCACAATGCTTATCCAGCAGAATACCTCTATAAACACGATTTTCTGGGACCTAATTTGTTTGTTGGCCACGCCAGGTATGTGAATGAATTGGAAATCGAGCTGATGGGAAAAACGAAGACAATGGTGTCCCACCAGGCTGCCATGGCCTCCAACCGTGGGGTTAGTCCTCCAATCCCTGCCATGCGGGCTGCGGGTTGCCCGATCTGTCTGGGAACGGATAACAACGACAATGATATGTTCGCTGTCATGAAGGTAGCCATGCTGACGGAGCGCATCAAACGAAATGATGTCTATCCGGGGATGTATCCACAACCGGAGGATATTTTGTACGATGCAGCATTCAATGGAGCAAAAGCTACCCGGCAGGAAGATAAATTAGGTTTGCTGGAAGAAGGTAAAATAGCCGATATCATTGTATTAAATACCCTGCAGGCTCATCTGGTACCTTCCGGTAGAATTCTTTCTGCCTGGTTGCATAACGGCATGGCGTCTGACATTGAGTCGGTCATCATTGACGGTGAGTTTATCATGAAAGACCACAAAATTCTCACTCTTGACGAAGAAGCGCTTGTCATGGAGGCGAACAAAATCGGAAAACGGGTTTGGGCTGAAGTCGAAAAAGCAAATCCTGTTGTTCCTCCCGGAAGAAAGAATTGGGGATAAATTATTAGTTAATTTATAATGGGTCCATAGTCGTGCTACCGCTAAAAGTGGTAGCACGACTAATTTTTTGATATTTATGTTTGCTTTAGTATTCCAATTGGTTATTTTGTTTGGATTTTTATAAGTTGTTCAATTATTTTTTACGATTAGCCGGTTCATCTCCTAACAATCATACCAATTTCTAAAGAGGGAAATTAATAGCTTAAGAGAAGAATAATGTTCGGAGAATAGTTTAATATGGAATTGGCTACCTCTATCGTAGAATGGAATAACAAAACACTTTTTGATAACTTTTTAACTTATTCCAAATGGATATTTCACGCATTAAACTTTCCAAAGAATTTAAAAACCAGACTACGAAAGCCATTCTTTCTATTGTTCTTTTTTTCTTAGTATACCTTGCTATTTCCGCACTTGCTGTTGTTCTGACAATTCTTTGTGTAATCGGAGGTGTATTACTAATAGAATTTTGGCCGGGCTTACTCACAATTGTATTTGGCTTTGGATTGGCGAGCTTAGGGTTACTAATATTAATTTTTCTTATCAAATTTATTTTCAAATCTCATAAAATAGATAGGTCTGATCTTGTTGAGATTAAAGAAAGTGACGAACCGGAACTATTCCAGCTTATTAAAGAAATAGTGTCGGAAGTTGGAACAAAATTTCCTAAAAAAGTATACCTGTCCCACGATGTCAACGCTGCTGTATTTTACAACTCAAGTTTCTGGAGTATGATCTTTCCCGTAAGAAAAAACCTCCTAATCGGAATGGGGCTCATTAATACTGTATCCATTGTTGAATTAAAGGCAATCCTTGCTCATGAATTTGGGCATTTTTCACAAAGAACAATGAAAGTTGGTTCTTATGTATACAACGTAAACCACGTCATTTACAACCTTTTGTTTGAAAACGACTCTTTTGGAAATCTCGTCCAAAAATGGGCTTCTATAAGTGGTTATGTCTTCATATTTGTGCGCATTGCTGTGGAGATTATTAAATGTATCCAGTGGATTTTACAAAAGATGTATAATGTGGTCAATATAAATTATCTGGGCTTGTCAAGGGAAATGGAATTTCATGCTGATGAAGTAGCTGCATGCATTACCGGGCCAACCGCATTAAGAGATTCACTATTAAGGCTGAATTTAGCTGAGCATTCTTACCATTCCGTGATGAAATTCTATGAAAGTAAGTTTGATGAAAACCTGAAAAGTGAGAACATTTATAAAAATCAATTTTTCGTCATGAATTTTCTTGCAAAAGAAAATGAAATGTATTTTAAAAACGATCTTCCCATAGTATCTATTGATGAATTAAATAAATTCAATAAATCAAAATTAGTGATCAAGGATCAATGGGCTTCTCATCCAAGTATTGAAGAAAGAATTAAAAGGCTTGATAAGAAATTTAAGCCAAATGCTGAGTCAAAAGATTCACCATGTATTTATTCTTTTAACAATATTGATTCACTGCAAATAAAATTAAATAATCAGTTCTTCAGTACGGTAAAGTTCACAGGAGATATTAAAAACCTTTCCAATGGAGATTTCGAAAAAAAATATTTGGACAATTACCAAAGCAACACGTTTGACAAAGTTTATAATGGTTATTACGACGATAAGAATCCCTCTCATTTCGAGTTAGATAAAATTTCTTCCAACTATAACCTTAAAAATAGCAATGACCTGTTTTCCGATAAAAAGATAGATCTCGTTTATACTTCGATTGCACTGAAAAGCGACATTGAATTATTGAAGCAGATCTCAAATAAGGAGTATCCGATAAACTCTTATGATTATGATGGAAAGAGATATAAAAGAAAAGAAAGCAGCCAATTAATTGAGAAACTAAAAGCTGAACTTGCAGCAATAAATGAAGATATAAGAAAAAATGATTTAGAAATTTATCTACATTTTAAAAGTACTGAAAATTCCGAGGGGGATGTATCCAAATTAGATGAATTGTATGCAGACTTCATGAAGATAGATAGTGAATATGAGAATAAGTTAAAACCTTATTTCAAATTAAATGAGGCTGCTCAGTTTTTAAATTTTGTTACACCAGTTGAAGAAATAGAAAGTAATTTTCTGAGGATTAGAATAATTGAGAAAGAGCTTAAACTGGGTATTACAGAACTAATGGAAGATAATAATTGCCTTGCCGAAATGAAGGATATTGTAAAGGAAAACTTTACCAAATACCTTTCGAAAGATTGGGAATACTTCGGAAATGAGAATTATTATGACGAAAACCTTCATATACTTTTCAACGCCTCGAATGATTTCTACGTTTTGGTATCGAATGCACATTTTATGGCTAAAAAAAATCTTCTTGACTACCAAGCCAAACTAATAAAGGATGAATCATTAATAGGAAAAGACTTTTAGCATCAGATGAAAAGATACTAATGCTATCAATCAAATTTCGCCTTACATAACCTCTCTAACAATGTCGTTATAATACAATTTTTCGGTCTTGGCCCCCTCTAACTTTGTATCATCATTAATTAAAAAAACCTAAAAAAATGAGTGATACAATGGTAAACACAGACCAACTTCTGTTTGAAGAAGAAGTACGGCTAACAGAAGTAAAAGAATACGGATTTAGCTGGCAAAATTTTGCAGGAGGATTGGAACGAATTCCTCCAGAGGGAATCCGTTTTGATATTCATTTCGAAGGAAAGGTCATTGGAGATCATGTCAACGGAATCATCAAAGGTGTGGATTATCTGACCGTTCGTTCCGACGGGCGGTTGTTCTTAAACCTCCAGGCAGCCATCACCACCAATGACGGAGCCAGTATCAGCGTTTCTGAAACCGGGATCAACGACCGTGGGAACCTTCGGCTGGCAATGGATTTCCATACGAATGACGACCGGTACAAATGGATGAACCACAAACATGTCTGGGGATTGGGAACGGTTGATTTTGAGACGGGAAATGTGAAGATCCGGGGATATTTAAATTAACATCACGCTTTGGTGGGTATCCCCATGGCAAAGAAATCCCTTAGGGCAGCAACCTCCCAATCTCCTAAGGTGAGAACCATCGTGGAGCTTATATTGGCTTGTGAGGGCACAAGCCAAGGAGGAGCGATATTTAAAAAAATTAATCATTAACTAAAAATTCGACTATCATGACAACAGCAAATTTAAATCAATTGGAACTAACCGAATTCAGAGGAGTAGAAAACAATCGACAACATTGCCATGCTACCTTTCCACTATTTAGTGCACATGGAACTAAAAAGCTGGCAACAGTTTACTTTGAAATTGAGCCTGGCGATCACCTGGGCACTCATACCGATTCTGCAGAGGAATTACTGATCATTCTTGCAGGAGATGCGAAAGTGACAATAGGAAAAGAAGTTTCTAAGGTGTCGGCAGGAAAACTGGCATTGGTACCGGAAATGGTTCCGCATAACATTGCAAATATGGGAAATATCACATTAAAAGTGCTTGGTGTATTCGGTGGAGCCAATAACATCATCGCCACATTTGAGAATGATTGGCTACCAACCAATAGCAATGTAGTCGATACGGCGCAGCTTGTTTAAATCAAAGTGTTTTTGGCAAACATGACTTTTAACCTTTTATCTTGGTGGGTGTCTTTTCAGGCACCCAATAATTAAATCAACCAAAAGATAGTATGCCAATAAGCCAAACCAAAATGATATGGAAACCGTTCATGTTTTTCATAAACCTGAAAATAAGGACGGGAACATTTTCCGTGAGAATAGTATGATTTATTAATCGTATATTAAACCACATGAATATTTCCATCTCAGAATTCAAACCTTCGTCCGGCCTTCAGTCTTACATTCAGGCCTATTGGATTGCTGAGTTCAATTTAAGAGCAAATGCCAATTTCTCCCAATCAGTTGTCCCAAGCGGATGCATTGAGCTAATCATCCATCAAACAGATGAACATTGCTTCTTAAGCAAGAATGACAATAACTGGGATAAATCGCCAGCATTCACCTTGCTGGGACTTTACCCCAAATCTTATGATGTGAAATTTTCAAAAAAGGTCAAAACTTTTGGAATTCGATTTTACCCTGATGGAATACGCAATATTTTCGGTGTTCCACCTTCGGAGTTCCTTGCTACCTATGAAGCAAGCATAGACGTTTTGGGTAGGGATTTTAATGACTTTTGTGCCAGAATCCGAGACACGGAAGTAGCAGAGAGGCAAGTTCAGCTTGTGGAAAACTATTTACTAAAACTTTTTTCCAGGAACAGCAAAACATATGACTATACTCATCTCGCCATGAAATTGATCCGACAGTCAAACGGAATTGCAAATTACCAGGAATTAACGGGTCAAATACCCATCAGTCTGAGACAGCTTCAGCGGGAGTTTAAAAATCAATATGGACTAACCATCAAAGATTATATGCGGATCTCAAGGCTCAACGCCATTCATCAATATATGCAGAACCCGAACACATGCTTAACGGAATTAGCCTACCAACTAGAATTTACAGATCAATCTCATTTTATCCGGGAATACAAAAATTATGTAGGTGTTCCGCCAAAAAAATTCATCAAAGAAAAGGACAAATTCCTGGTTAATGCAGTATAAGATCTTTATCCTTTTTTGATATGAGTCTAATGCAGTTACTTATCGAGGAGCTAAGAGAAGGAGAATATCAAAAACTTACCTCAAAAAAAATTGTTAGAAATGAATTTCTGATCCAACCCGGAAGCATTGAAAACCATCTTTACTTCATTGAAAGCGGCGCTTTCCGGGCTTTTTATCTTTCGGAATTTGAGGAACACACCATACGATTTGGTTACACCGGATCGATCTTTACGGCACTTGATTCATTTCTGTCAGGCAAACCTACAGAATTGTACCTGCAAGCAATTCGTGAAAGCACCATCAGGATATGGCCCAAAAAGGATTTTCAGGCTTTTATGACATCTAGTAACAGCCGGATGCAAATGTATCTCAAACTTCTGGAAGAATTCGTGCTTCAGCAAATGGAAAGGGAAATTGACATTCTCACCTACTCTCCCTCTGAACGGTTTAACCGTGTTTTATCCAGGAGTCCAAAACTTTTTCAGGAAATCCCATTGAAATACATTGCCTCTTATCTTCGCATGACTCCTGAAACTTTAAGCCGTTTAAAAAAATCTTGATTTGAATCAATGAAATCCATCTCCGACACCCTCATCTTTGAAATAAAAACATGAAAATTTCAACGGAAAAATTGATCGGCGATTTAAAAGAGCTTACCCAATCATTTGTTGATAAAGTCCAATCCATTAAATATTTAGAGACAAATCAGCTGAACTGGAAAGAAAATGATGCTAAATGGAGCATTTTGGAATGCCTGGAACACCTGAATCTGTACGGGGATTTTTATCTGAAAGAAATAGAAAGCAGCATCCTGAATACAAGATATAATCGTCCGGCCGACGAGTTCAAAAGTGGTTTCCTTGGAAATTATTTTGCCAATTCCATGCTTCCAAAAAATGGAAAGATCACCAATAAAATGAAAACTTTTAAGGATAAAGATCCCAGAGATTCAAACCTGGAAAGAACGGTAATTGACCGATTCTTTAAACAACAAAAGAGAATGTTGGAACTATTGGATATGTCCCAAAACGTAAATTTGAATAAAGTCAAAACAGGGATCTCTATCACACAACTAATCCGGTTAAAACTTGGTGACACCTTCCGGTTTGTGATCTATCACAACCTAAGGCATTTTGTCCAAATAGAAAACATACTGAAACGATTAAAGGTGGAAGTATAAATTATGTCGCAGGTTTTTGGATTGAAATAGTTAAGTATTATCGATAACTTAATAAAAAACCAATCCTTACGAGTATGAAATATTCAATTCTGTTCATCACAATTTTAGTTTTTGCCTGTCGACCCACTCCGGAACCATTTGATTGCACAACTTGCCCATCAGGGGTTTCCGGATACGAAGTTGTTGTGGCGGAATCTCCGCTAGACAATTCTCCAACAAAACAATTACAAGCATTTTGTCCGGATGGAAAAAAGGTATTGAGCGCCGGTTGGTCTGTCCTGGACTCTACCAGCGCCATTCTGGACGGCGTTGCAACCTATTCGGAGCCTTCCTATGATGGCACACATTGGATGGTCAATGCTAAAAACAACAGCACTTTTTCTCCTGATTGGAAATTAAGGATCCGGTGTATTTGTGCAGACATTGTACCATGAACTCATTTTCAAATGTGATAATCAAATCACAATATCCTGAATATAAATATCAGGATATTGTGATTTGTATCTGATTGTGATCCGCTCAAGTAATGTTTAGGTATAAATTGCCTTTTAGGTAGAGGTTAAAATCGCTTTCTTTAAAAATTATTTTTTAAAGAAATTTTTAACATGATATCTAATTCCTTAAACCTGCAAATACTTTTTCTTTTACCTCTTTTATTTTTTGCAAATCCTGGGACAGCACAAAATAATCCTGATGAAATTGTTGAACAATTTTTTATCGACTATCAGGACAAGGGAGCATCTGAAGCATTGGATAATCTCTACAGCAACAATCCCTGGATGAACCGAAAAACAGATGCCGTTTCAAATCTGAAAACTCAGTTGGAAGCCCTTAATGAAAGCTTCGTCGGTCAATTCTTTGGATTTGAAAAGATCGTGGAAAAGAGATTAACAGGAAGCTATGTCTTATTGAGTTATTTGGCCAAATACGATCGGCAACCTGTCCGATTTACTTTTCAGTTTTATAAACCTGACGATAAATGGAGAACATTCAGTTTTCAATTTGATACAGATATAGACGATGAGATTGAGGAGGCTGCCAAGCTTTATTATTTAGACCTCAATAAATAATCTGATGACGGAAATCAGATTATACAAATCTCCCTGGCGTGCGATAATGTTGATCTTAATCTGTTCAGCTTTCGTTCTTGGAGGTATTTGGTTGCTGGACTCAGATGCGAGTCCGAAATGGGTTAGCTGGGCAAGTATTGGCTTCTTTGGATTGGGGTTTCCAGTTGGCCTGTTTCATTTATTTGACAGGAGACCACAGATCATCATTAACGAAACCGGAATCTTTGATCGAACGGCTTACAAGAAAACCATTAACTGGGAAATTATCCATGATGCCTATCTTGCTGAAATACATCACCAAAAGTTTATTTGTCTGGTGATTGATGAAGATTACGAACCTTCCAGGTCAAGAGGAAAATTGTATCAAAAATCGGCAGAGTTTTCAAAATCTTTGGGCTTTCAGGAGCTAAACATCTCACTCGGTCAAATAAAAGTGAACGAAAAGAAATTGCTCGAATTTGTCCAAGCAATGATCGTAGCTGATAAGGATGAAAAGGTAAAGCAACTAAGGTTATCCAGGAATAATTGGTAGAGTCACTCTAATTGCAGTTGCTCTTTTTTCTTTTGCGTTTCGATAAATGTAAAGACTTGTAGAGCATTGGAGAGGCTCGCAGATAAATGGCACACTTTTAAGAAACACACGAGTTCAATCCAATTTTAATACCATTCAATAAAAGCAAATTAGCTCACTTTTTTGTAAGTTATAGAGAATTGATTTCATCTAGTTAAATCCCTTTATTCATGAACAACTACCTCATTCCTGCTATTCTGCTGATCGTAATAATCTCATGCCAAAACAAAAGTGACTCGACAGAAAACACCCTATCAAAGTCTGAAAAGTCTTTGTCAGAAAAAACCATTATTGATCTGACATATGACCTCTCTAATGAAACGGTTTTTTGGGTGACTGCCAAAGAGTTTGAACTGGAGGAAGTAGCAAAAGGCATAACCGATAAAGGCTATTATTATTCTGCCAACAATTTCTGCATGGCCGAGCATGGTGGCACACATATAGATGCTCCGATCCATTTTGCTGAAGGCGCTCAAAGTGTGGATGAGGTTCCATTGGAGAAATTAGTAGGGAATGCGATCAAAATTGATGTGTCGAATAAGGCTTTAAACGACCCGGATTACCTGGTAAGTGTAGAGGACTTTCAGAGCTGGGAAACAGAAAATGGTAAAATACCAAAAGGAAGTATTGTTTTATTACAATCAGGATTTTCACAGTACTATCCCAATAAGGAAAAATACCTCGGAACAACTCAGCGTGGTCCGGAAGCTGTGAAGGACCTGCACTTTCCCGGATTGTCTCCTGAAGCTGCGAATTGGTTAGTTCAAAACCGAAACATCAAATCAATCGGGATTGATACACCAAGCATCGATTACGGACAATCGCAAAATTTTGAAAGTCATGTGATCTTGTTAAAAGAAAACATTCCGGCCTTTGAAAATGTCGCTAACATGGATCAATTACCGGCAAATGGATTTGAAATTATCGCTTTACCCATTAAGATCAAGGGAGGCAGTGGCGGGCCACTGCGAATAATTGCATTGTTGGAATAAACCAATCATTCATAATGAAGGCAACTGTTCTCATTTCATCTTTTCTATTTATTCTTCTTTGTTGTCAAAAACCAACCCAACAAGCAATTGAGCTAGACGAAGAGCAAATTGAAAATGAAGCAAGAAACATGCTTACGGATTATCTTCAGAATGTAAGTCAGAAGGGACTTACCGCTGAATTTGATTATCTCGATTCATCGAATAATTTTTTCTGGGTCCCACCCGGATATCATTCAACCCTGAAATATGATTCCATCAGGACTATACTTTTACAGAATGCAAAAGCACTTCAGAGAGTCGAATTACAATGGGATACATTGCAAATTTTTCCTTTATCCAATGAAATTGCTACTTACTCTGGAATCGTGAAGAGTAACACAACTGACACTTCCGGAACAAAAACCAGTGTATCCATCATTGAGTCCGGAACATTGCTAAAAAGAAAAGAGGGCTGGAAATTGCTAAGTGGACAGTCAGCAGTACTGCCCAAGTAAGAAATTCCATCAAAACGGGATCCACCATTCTCCCGTAAAAATGTAAAATACATCAAACGGCTACATGGCTAACTGATCAACCAAAAAAGTCAGTTTGGAAGTTCAGCCTTTTATATTTTTGAGAACCAAACCCAAACAATCAAAAATGAAACTACTAATCTTCGGCGCATCCGGATCTGTGGGACAACACCTTGTTTCCCAGGCCCTGGAGCAGGAACACACCGTGACAGCATTCACAAGAAACGACAAGGGATTTGAAGACTCCCACTACCCGAATCTTAACTTTTTCCGTGGCAACGTTTTAAATTTTGACTCAGTGGCCGAAGCGTCCAAAGATCAGGATGCGATATTTTGTGTCCTCGGTGCAGGTCGAAAAGGCAATGTTAGAGCTGATGGAACCTTCAACATCGTCAAAGCCATGGAGGAACAGGGGGTTAACCGGCTGATAAGTTTGTCAACACTTGGTGCGGGAGACAGTTATGACAACCTTAATTTTTTCTGGAAGAAAATAATGTTTGGATGGTTCTTAAAAGAAGCCTACAAAGACCATCAATTGCAGGAAAAATACATCATGCAAAGTGAGCTGGACTGGACTGTTGTACGACCTGCGGCATTTACCGATGGTCCGCTGACAAGAAAATACCGCTACGGTTTCACTTCACATGACAAGACGTTGAAAATGAAGGTCTCCAGGGCAGATGTCGCGCACTTTATGCTAAAACAGATTGAAATGGATCAATACATTCAAAAAGCGCCGGGGTTGTCTTATTGATGAATGAACAAAAATTCAATTTTCCTTCTGTTGATTTTTCATGCCAACCATCAAAACTCCTGTGAATAAGATTCTCTTTCTTATTACATTCAAAAACATTAATCAAATAAACAATGGCTACAATAAATCCATACCTGAATTTCCCCGGTAATTGCGAGGAAGCTTTTAATTTCTACAAATCCATTTTTGGGGGCGAATTTACCTACTTGGGAAAGTTCAAAGACATGCCTCCACAGGAGGGAGTGGAGCTTTCAAAAGAAGACCAAAACAAGGTCATGCATGTTTCACTGCCGATCGGCAAGGAAACCCTTCTCATGGGAAGTGATGCTGGTGGAGAATGGGCTCCTAAAATCATCATTGGCAACAACATTTCCATTTCCATCACTGCTGAAAGCAAGGAAGAAGCAGATCGACTGTTTAATAAACTATCGGATGGAGGGAATGTAACCATGCCCATGAACCAGACATTCTGGGGAAGCTATTTTGGTATGTGCACAGACAAGTTTGACATCAACTGGATGATCAGTTTTGGAGATGAATCGCAAGGCAGCTAATCAAAACTACCTTACCTTCGTTATTCCTACAATAAATCAAAAACTTAAAATCAGGTTTTTGATGAAACTTATTTTGTTCTTTTGAATTCATTTTTCTTGTTTAACTTTTTCATTAAAAAATACTATGAGATCACACGAAATCGACTATACCATTCATGGAGATGACATGCAGATTGTCTCCATAGAATTAGATCCACATGAAACAGTCATCGCTGAAGCCGGGACCATGAACTGGATGGATCGTGGAATACAATTCGAAGCTAAAATGGGTGATGGCTCCAAGCCGGATTCCGGAATATTTGGTAAACTACTGGACGTCGGAAAAAGGGTGCTGACCGGGGAATCGATCTTTCTGACCCATTTTACCAATGTAGGACAAGGAAAAAAAGAGGTAAGCTTTGCAGCTCCATATCCCGGAACCATTATCCCTATCGACCTGAATTCGGTTAATGGAGAAATCATTTGTCAGAAAGATGCCTTTCTGTGCGCTGCCAAAGGGACAGAAGTTTCCATTGCATTTAACAAGAAATTAGGCGCCGGATTTTTTGGGGGAGAGGGATTCATCCTGCAAAGGTTAAGGGGCGATGGACTTGCCTTTTTGCATGCAGGCGGAACTGTTATCGAGAAGGAATTAAACAATCAATCCTTGCTGATCGACACAGGTTGTATTGTAGCTTTTTCGCAAGGACTGGAATACAGTATTGAACGAGCAGGAAACCTGAAATCGATGTTTTTTGGTGGAGAAGGGCTATTTCTTGCCACTATCCAGGGCACAGGAAAAGTGTATTTGCAAAGTTTACCATTCTCTCGTTTAGCAGATCGGATCATCCAGCATGCGCCAAAAGCAGGCGGTTCGTCCAAAGGAGAAGGCTCTATTTTAGGAGGATTGGGAAGGCTGATTGACGGGGATAACTATTGAGAGGGAATGAGATGCTCAATTTATTCTCAAAACAAACCCGGAAATTTCCTTGTATTCGAAATAAATGATCTGAAAGCAATTATATAAGGCCCTATTTCTATCATACCTTCATGTTTAACACAAATGTCTAATATCCTTTGAAAAAAAAGTAAATATGGCATTCTAATATTAATAATTACCTGTTGGATGAATGAAAATATCGACTATATGGAATTTATCTTGTCCCGGGTCATTTCACGAATGAGTATGCCTTTCAAAAACATACAAAACACAAACAACTATTTCCTTTCCGCTTTCTTCCTGTAATAATACCGCTTCGCCTTTTCATTGCTTCCACAGGTTTCGGGGCTGCAATACCTCCTCTTTCCGTTTTTTGTTGTATCGAGAAACAGCCAGGCACATGCATCGCATTTCTTGATCCTTTCAATGGGCTTTTCCCAGAGGACTTCATAGGCAGAAAAAAGGATCCTGTTCAGTGGCGAAGTCAAATCATCCGGCCATATAAGAACTGACCAATTTAAATTCTGATCGATTGAAAGATGACTAATCGCACCCGAAAGCACTGTATTAAACTTAGCGATCAGGTTTTCATCGGGTTTGGAGTCCGTAATAACATGATCAAAAAAATCAAATAGCATTTCACGGGTTTTAATGAGTTTCTCCAACGCTTTCGCTGCCTCTTCAGGATGTTCCTGAGAATATTTTCGGAATAACTTTATTTCCGAGTCTTCCATCATCTCCACCTTCCTGCACCAATTCATAAACTCCTGGTAATCTGACAGATACTCGAAATAATCTTCCTCCACCCTGGTATTGACGGTATTGATAAAATTAAATATCAGACAGCCCCCGTCAATTCGAATTGTTTCGATGCTTCGTTCTTTCATTTGACAAATATAATAATTTTACTATCTAAAATACTTTTAATAGTAAAATATTATTTTTACTTTTACTATCTAATTATATTTTAATAGTAATAATTATGCAAGCTCTTGAAATTCACCAACTCACAAAAAGAATGGACGACGTCCAGGCCGGCCAGCCATGGTACGGGCGACCTGTTTTGAATCTATTGAATGATATTCAGCCAGAATTTGTGTTTAGACAAGATGAGGGTTTTCCTTATTCCATCGCCAGTCTGATGGCTCACATGAATTACTGGAAGCGGTACATCCGGGACGTGTTGATCAATAAAAATGGAGAGCCCGATGCAGATGAATCTTTCCAATGGGATATTTACGGCAAGCCGGACAAAAATACCTGGGAACTGATGGTGACAGATTATCAGCAATTGCAGAAATCTCTGAAGAATTGTATCCATAATTTCTCCATCGATCCCGATCTCCAGGTCCCACGTAAAAGCTATACGTATCAAAAATTACTGGAAGGAGCAGTAGATCACGACATTTACCATATCGGTCAGGTCATATTGCTTCAGAAGTATTATTCAACACTGGCTCTGAAAAATTACACTCGAAAAGGTGGCTGGACAAATTCCATTTCAAATTGGTTCATAGCCTGGGGATTGGGAATCCTTTCCTCGCTGGTGATTATGAAATAATCGAAGACATCTGACTGAGTTAAATAATTTTCTAAATTGAAAGGAATAATTTTTCAACCCTAATTTGTCATTAGAACTTCGTAATGAGAGTGTAATTCACAATAAATCAGGAAGTTTTGCGAAGGAAGCATAGCATCGCTATGGTGATTGAAAAAAACGAAACGAAGTGACTGATTTGAAGTGAATTATGCTAGGAATACCAGCCTGCCGGCTAGGCAGGGATTTTCTAATGACAAATTTGGGTTTAACTCTTTCCAACTATGTCTCAGATTTCAACTTCTTCAGACCGCATTTTGTCGATTGATGTGTTTCGTGGTTTAACCATGTTTTTACTGATTGGTGAGTTTACTCACCTTTTTTCATTTATAACAGACGAATCGCTGGAGGAAACTTTTATTTATGCCATCGGCCAGCAATTCCATCATCATCCATGGGACGGGCTTCGCTTCTGGGACCTCATTCAGCCTTATTTCATGTTCATTGTGGGATTATCTCTCCCTTTTGCCGTCAGAAGCCGGGAAAGAAAAGATGAAAGTCCAAGGAATATTTTGGTTCATGTGCTGAAAAGATCTACCATCCTGCTTCTTTTGGGTTGGGCGTTGTATTGCATCGATCCGGGCAGAATAGTTTTTCGGTTCCAGAACGTTCTCTCGCAAATTGCATTTACCTATCTGATCGCATTCCTGATCATGAACCGGTCCTTTACTTTCCAGATTTTCTTTTCCATCGGCTTGTTAGCCCTAACCGAAATGATCTATCGATTTTTCCCAATAGAAGGGTTTAATCATCCATTTACTCCAAATGAGAATTTCGGGACCTGGCTGGATTTGCAATATGGAGGCGCGGATCTGAATGGAAGTTGGGTATCTTTTAATGCCATCCCCACAGCTGCCCACACCATCTGGGGTGTTTTGGTTGGAAAATGGTTGATGACAGAACAACCGAATAAAACAAAATTTTTGTGGATGTTCGGCGCAGGAATATTGTTGATCATCATTGGATACCTGCTGGATCCCATCACGCCGATTATAAAAAGAATATCCACTTCTTCATTTGTCATTGTCAGTGGAGGGTGGTCTATCCTTGCCTTGGCTATTTTGTTTTGGATGGTCGATATCAGAAACCTGAGCGGTAAATGGACCTGGTTTTTTCAGGTTGTAGGAATGAATTCCCTGTTTATTTACTTGTTTGCCCATGTCGGAGGAGCCAATTTCATTGAAAACATCTTCCATCCTTTCTCATTTGCCCTGTTCAATTGGGGAAGCGAGTTAACTGCAGAGATCCTAACCAGTGTCCTTGTCTGGTTTGCCCTGTGGGGATTATGCTATTGGATGTACAAAAAGAGGTTGTTTATTAAAATCTAAATCTTCATTTTTAAATCCCCTTAACGCACACCGGACTTAAGAATCATCATTAAAACTATTGGAATCATTATGTCTGATTTTAAAAAGAATTTTATCCTTAAGGGGTTATTAACCTTTGCTTGTGTCATTTTTCTTGCTCTACCATCATTTTCACAACCGAGGGTCATGTCTTGGGGAAATATGCAGGGAATTCGCGTCGATGGACAATTAATGGAATTCCGGTCGAGCATGGTTGTTATATCAGGGGATAAGCAACAATGGGTTCAATCTTTCAAAGAAAGACAGAGACCCAAATATCGTCGAATTGGAAATAAGCAACTCATTGAATCGACTTTAAGCAAATTCGATTTTATGGAAACCATTGAAGATCTGGGAGAGGGAAAAGCATTGCTCAATACCAAATTCACTTCACAAATCGACACGACCATTACAGGGGCATTCTGCATGATCGAACTGCCATCAGCAAATTACCTGATGGGAGACATGGAATTGGCGGATGGTACCAAAACCTCATTGGCCATTGAAGAATTCGATGTGGAAGAACAATTCAGGACCTTTCATTCAAATAAAGTAAAATTCAACAGCCCTGACCGGCAATTGGCATTGTCTTTTGACGCTGATACACAATTTTTCGTCGCAATAAACGAATATGAAGGCAAGACATTTATCAATGTATATATCCCTGTTTTGATGGGTAACATTGAGAAAGGACAAGCCGGTTCCCGGCAAATTGAATTCACAGCAACCGGAAAGGTCGATAAAGCTCCCGTTGAATTGAAAGTAGACACCAGCGAACCAGGCAGGCAATTTGACGGTTTAGGAGGTAATTTCCGACTTCAAAACCCAAAAGCTGATCCGCAGGTCATTGAATATTGCCTTGATAATCTGAATGTGACATGGTCGAGAGTGGAAATGCCATGGCGGCAATGGCATGAAAATGAGCAAGTAAACCCTCTGGAAGAAGCGAGAAAAGGGAATATTCATCCAAGAGTGAAGGCGGCAATGGAGATGGCAAAAGAATTAGATGACAGGGGGATACCGGTTATGATCGCGGTTTGGTTCCCGCCAGAATGGGCAGTGAAATATGGTGATTTTGAAAAGTCGAGGGAAAACACCAGTCACGGTCATGCCCTTGATCAGAATGTAAAGCAAAAGATCTATGAATCGCTGACCTCTTACCTGGTTTATCTAAAAGAGGCTTATGGTGTAGATATCACCCATTTTTCTTTTAATGAATCGGATTTGGGTATCGATGTAAGGCAAACTGCAGAAGAACATACGATACTGATCAAGGAGCTGGGGGCCTTGTTTGCTGAAAATGGACTGATCACAAAAATGCTACTGGGCGATACAGCCGATGCAAATGGACATGATTTTCTCAACAATGCCATGGATGATCCTGCCACGAAACCTTTCATTGGAGCTGTCTCCTTCCATTCATGGAGAGGCTGGGAAGAAGAAACTTTGGATAAATGGGATCAGGCTGCACAAAGAATGGAAGTTCCTTTGGTTGTTGGGGAAGGAAGCATCGACGCATCAGCATGGCGTGTACCGGCTATTTTCCTGGAATCGGATTACGCCATGGATGAAATTGATCTCTATATCCGAATGCTGAATATCTGTCAGCCTTTAACCATTCTTCAATGGCAGCTGACTTCCGATTATTCTGTTCTTGCCGGTGGTGGAGTCTTTGGAAATGACTCGGTGGCCCTCCATCCTACCCAGCGGTTCTGGAACTTAAAACAAATGAGTTCAACTCCTGAGGGACTGAACCATTACCCGGCTTCAAGCGATGGAAAAAATATTTCTTATGCCGTATTGGGAGATGAAACAACGGAAAAATTTGCCATTCATTTGGTCAACTATGGAGCCTCCAGAGATATCATAGTAACCGGATTACCTGCAAGTTCAAAAGAATTCCAGGTTTACCTGACGAATGCCAGCAACGACATGAAGACATTAAAAAACGTGAAGGTTAAAAATGGAAAACTAAGCTTCAAAGCGGATTCCATGAGCTATATTTCACTCATTTCGGACAACTAACCCTAATTAACTTCTGTCACTTCCAGTACAACACTTGTTCGACGAAGCGATACATCCGGATTGAAACCTACTTTCATCAGAAAATCCCCGGAATAGGTTTTATTACTGTTGATGGTCGATTTGGTTTCCGGGTAGAGATTGATTTCGCGAATTCGATACTTTTTTCCGGGATCCAATCCAGCCAGTTTGACAGGTTGTTCATTAGTTATCAAAAGCTGGCGATTATTGACGAGGTAGTTAAATACAATTGCCCTGGTTTTGTCTCCTTTCACATACATCAACGACGCCATGTCATTCTCATGTGGATTCACGAGGCGATACAAATCACCGTGCCAGACAACATCCTTGAAAGAATGGTAATTGCTTACCGCTTCCTTGCAAAACTGTAAATCCTTTTCACTTAAATGCCCGGCAACGATGTCAAATCCAAGTTTTCCCATGCTTGCCACATCGGTTCTAAACTTAAGTGGTTGTTTCCCCCAATCCGTGACATGATTATCCGTCACAATTGCCGGAAAGAAATAGGAATAATCCCATTGCATAAAAATTCGTTCAATGGGTTCCGTATCGTCGCTTGGCCAGAATTCTGTAAAATATTTCAGCAATTCATAGTCTCCTCTACCTCCGCCACCGGAACACAACATCATCGGAACTTTGGGATATTTGGCGCGGATCCGTTCCAGAATATTGTACAGACCATTTACATATTCAATGTAAATATGCGACTGTGGAATGCCTTGTTTATGCAGGTATTCCGAATAGGCATTGTAAATGACGGCATTGCAATCCCATTTGATAAAAGCCAGATCCGGGTTTTCGGTAAACAAATTGTCAACAATGTCAAAGACAAAATCCTGCACTTCCGGATTGGATAAATCGAGCACCAGTTGATTTCTGAAATAAACTTCCGG
The DNA here is from genome assembly GCA_913057175.1 of uncultured Cytophagales bacterium. Taxonomy (GTDB): domain Bacteria; phylum Bacteroidota; class Bacteroidia; order Cytophagales; family Cyclobacteriaceae; genus CAJXNP01. Next base: position 146,165 of record CAJXNP010000017.1, on the reverse strand, counting down.
TCTTTCAGGCTGTCTGATTACCCAATCAAGGTGCTTTTCATACAATTCACTTTTAGGATTAACCATCTCAGGTTCCAGCCAGATCCCAAATTTGACACCGGCTTTCTCCGCCTCTTTGACGAGATACCCTATTCCATGTGGAAGCTTCTTTTTATTTTCCTGCCAATCTCCCAGACCTGCGTTGTCTCCGTTTCTAGGATATTTATTGCCGAACCAACCATCATCCAACAGGAAAAGATCAACTCCCAAATCACTGGCATCCTTGAAAAGCGCCGTTAGTTTTTCCTCATTAAAATCAAAATACGTCGCTTCCCAATTATTTAATAATGTCAGACGTTCTCCCTCACCATCCAGCACCTGGTATTTTCTCGCCCAGGAATGCAGGTTCCGACTGGCCTCACCTGTTCCGTGATCAGAAATTGCATAGATTAATTTTGGTGTTTGAAATACCTCTCCAGGCTTTAACTCATACTCCGAAGCATAAGGATTAATTCCAGTTATAAATCGAAGGTTTTCATACGAATCAACTTCAAATTCCAACTTGAAATTCCCACTCCATGCCAGCTGACCAAGAATAACTGACCCTTCGTTTTCGGCAGCAGGTTGCCCGAAGGAAAGGATAAAATTGGGAGATTGTAAAAGCATGGCCCTTGTTCCCAATTTGGAGTCCAGGGAATGCAATCCCCTGACTAGCTTCGACTCAGTCGGTTGCATTTCCTTCGCCCACCGGTTGTGATAGCTTGTGAGGTAAACATCCTTTCTGGCAAAATATAAATTGGCCGAAGCGAACTTCTTCAATACAACCGGTTTTTTCTCATTGTGCGTTATTTCCGTCCATTGCTCGATAACATTCTCCCTTTTCCATGCCCGGTAAAACAGCGTTACCTGAAAAGGATAAACCGGGTCTTTCAAAACGATACTTGTCAGTGTTGCATTTCCATCACTTTCATCAGCTGTTTTATGACTATCATACACTAACTCCAGGGAAGGATTGCCATCGGCGTGGACTACCTGGATAGCCGGCTCGGACAAATTCCATGTTCCAGCTGGCGTGTAGGCGCAATTGTATATTCCTGCATTGCTATCGTCAAATTGAAACATTTCTTGTGCCTCTGAATATTCGCCGGAAGTGTTTAATCGTGCACCAAAATAAGTTGTCATTAGTCTGTTATCTTCATCTGTCTGCAACAGCAATATATGTTTATCGGTTTCGATTGGAATGACAACATTTTGTGCTTTCAATTGAAATGAGATCAGGGATATGAGCGAAAACCAAAATATTGATTTTGATGAATAATTGGTGAAATAAGAGGACACAAACATAGCTAAAACTGAAAGGTGAATATTTGGATAAATTTAGGAATGTTTTCTTTTATTCAAAGCGAATGAAAAGTACAAGGCCATGAAATCATGATCAACACTTGCTGTCGAAGTCGAAAAAAATTCAGCTTAATCCTGCTTTGTAAACTTAAAACTTAAATTCCGGCTTCCGGGAGAATTACCTCAACTTTGGTACCCTTACCAACCGATGAAGAGAAGTTAATTTTACCATTGTAATCTGTGATGATCTTTTTGCTGATGTAAAGGCCAAGGCCTGTTCCTTTTTGGGGGTCTTTAGTGGTAAAAAATGGATCAAATATTTTTTTGATGTACTTCTTTTCAATACCGTGTCCGTTATCTGAAATGGTCGTAATGATATTCCCTTCCTCTCTTCCGGTCACAATCGCAATCTCTCCTTTTCCATCGATGGATTGAATAGCATTCTGCAAAAGGTTTAAAAATACCTGGTGTAATCTGCCTTCATTGGCGAATACAACTGGCTTTTCCACGTAATTTTTTTTGATCTCTACTTTGTTCTTATGCTGATTATGCAAAATGATCAGGCAATCGTCAAGTACTTTATTAATATCACAATTGACATTATCGGTGTTTACATCACTGTATTTCCCTAAACTTTTAATAATGGTAGATATACGTTCAATTCCTGTATGAATGGCGTCGATCAGCACTTTTATATCCTCTTCCTGTGACAAATCTTGTTTGGAAAGGTAGCGGTCAAGACCTGTTATCCCACCCAAAATAAAGTTTAACGGATTGTTTATTTCATGTGCGATGCCTGCTGTAAGCGTACCAAGGGATGCCATTTTCTCGCTTTCAATCAATTGTTCCTGGGTACTTTCCAGCTTTTTCAACGTTTCTTCGAGGTATTGGCGTTGTTTTCTGAGAGTCTCATTTTTTGACTTTAGCGTTTTATTGGAACCCTCCAATTCCTTGTTAAGTTTTTTAGAATCTTCGAGCGCCAGGTTTAGCTCTTTGGTCTTTTCATTCACTAATTCTTCCAATTTTTCCTTATGCTTTTGAAGCTCCAACTGAGCTTTCTTTAGCTGACTTATTTTTCGACCTTCCGGAATGTAATAAATGATTTCCTTCTTATGATTGAAAATGGGAGTCAGGGTAAAATCAATGTAGTGCATTTCATTATTCCCATCGTAATGAGTAGTTTCAAACCTGACAATTTCTCCTTTTGAAGCTAAAAAAAGAGCTTCCTTTATTTTTTCCTGCTCCTCCGTTGAATGCTCCCACCATTTTCCTTTATGAAAAGGAACTACATCTACATCACTAAAAGATTTACCCGCAAAATTCTGAGCGGTTTTATTAACTTCAATCATGTTACCCCATCGATCCAGTAATCCCATTAATGAAAATGAATTATTGAAGATGGCCCTGAATTTTCTTTCACTAATAATCTTATTTTTTAATTCACTTTGAAGGATCTTAATATGTATAGATAAAATAATGGAAGGGATAAATATGATCTCCAGAATATCCTCCCATTTATCAAAATCCGGAGCCCCAAAAAAGTGCTCCAGTATGTTGGTAAAAGTAATAATGAGCAGCAACGCGAAGGCAAATGCCAGGATAAGTATGGAAGGATCTCTCAGTTTAAGAGAACGATACAGCAATATTGCCAGTATGATGATAATAGCGGTAAATGAAATGAAATTTAATATTGTAATCGCTATCATTTCATCACACCTCTTTTTTTACAATACTTATTAAAAAAAATATAATTGCCAGGGTAAAAAATAAGTGCTCCAGTATATTCAAAAGGGAAGTAAAATAAGCACCTTCCGCAACAGTAAAAATTTGGGAGCAAAAGATTAACACCACACCGACAAACCAAAATGTTCTCAGGGAATTAGACTGCCACCTGATCAGAAAGATGAGATAGATAATAAAGACACTGCTAATAATTAAATTAATTACTTCTTCGCCCTGGACCATCAAAAATTGGATAAGTTTTGTAATAATTTAATTAATTAGACAGAAATAAGTACAACAATTGCAATATTTCTAAAATTTATTGACCTCCAGTAATGCCTGATGGATTGGATAAGAAGTGCGGTTCAGCACTTTGTTCATTTCACGAATGATATCATCTAATTCCCTGACACTCTTTTCCAAATGACAATAAGTTTCTGTTTTATCATCCAGGGAAATGTCACACCTGTTGATCAGCATGGAGATCCCCATGATCCGTGAAAGAGGACCCCTGATTTTATGAGAAGTGATAAAGGCGTACCGCTCAAGATCCTTGAGCAGTTTTTCACGTTGTTGATGCAGGATCTTTTTATCGGTTATCAGGTATCTAATGGCAAGGTATTCATAAGTATGACCCTCCGAATTCTTGACAGGTGTTATGACGGTATCTGTCCAAAAAGCTGTACCATTTTTAGATACATTCTTCACTTCGCCCCGCCAGGTATTACCTTGCCGGATGGTCGTCCACATTTTCTTCCAAAATTTCTTTGTGTGATATCCGGAATTAATTATTCGATGAGTAGATCCTAATAATTCGCATTCATTGTACTCAGCTATTTTACAAAACTCACTGTTAACCTGGGTAATATTCCCTTTGAGGTCAGTGATTGACACAAGCGCAACTTTATTGAGGGCCAGTAAAAGGTCATTTTTTTGATTTCCGCTGATCTCTATCTTTTGTTTTGTGAAGTAAAGTTCTTCATTTCTCTTTGCCAACATTTCTGAGTATTTCTCCAACTCCTTCTCACGCGAAATAAGGTTTTCGTTGGCAACCCTTAGTCTCTGGTTATAGTCGGAAAGCTCCTGATATTTATTCTTGAGCTGACAAATCAACTCCCTGTTTTCACTTTTAAGGTCATAGGATTCAATCGCATTGTTAATGGCCAGATTCATCTCCTCCTTTTCGTAAGGTTTGAGAATATAGCGCTTGATCACCCCTGTATTGATCGCGTCAATGATCACTTCAATTTCAGCGTGAGCGGTTAGCAAAATAAAGATGATATCCGGAAAGTCAGATTTGATACGTTCAATAAACAAGATCCCGGACTCACCTGGCATTTTCTGATCAGAGATCACTACCTTGATCTCATTTTTCCTTAGAAACCCTTCAGCCTCTTCAATGGTCTTTGCCAATAAAATATCATAATCCCTGAAAAATGCGAAATGAAATGCATCCAGGTTGATCTGCTCATCATCGATGTATAATATTTTATCCCTTTTCTCCATTGCCTATTTACTAGCGTTGATTTATCGGAAGCTTGATGGTAAAAGTACTACCCTCCTGCACCTTGCTTTCTACAAAAATTTTTCCGTTATGCTTATCGATGTTTTTATAAGCAATGGACAGACCCAGCCCCGTTCCCTTACCGGCTTCTTTGGTGGTAAAAAAGGGATCAAATACTCGGTTCATACATTCCTTGTCCATCCCATTCCCGGTATCATTTATGGAAACAAAAATCTCGTTATCATCGATTTTACCTGTCGATATGGTAATTATCCCTTTTTCTTCAATCGCCTGGATGGCATTCGAAAGGATGTTCATCAGAACCTGGTTAATTAATCCTGCATAGCATTCTATTTTGGGCAGTTCACAAAAATCCCTCTCAATTTTAATTTTGTATTTAATTTGATTCTGGAGAATGATTAAGGTATTCTCAATGTTCTGATGAATATCGACGCGTGACAAGGCCGATTCGTCGGATCGGGCAAAACTTTTCAATCCCTTTACAATTTTGGTGGTTCTGTCCACTCCGATATTGATGTGGCCGATTGCTTTTTCAAAGAAAGCAAGTAGCTCGATCAAGCTGATAAACTCCTCTTTCTTCTTGATTTCCTCCACAACGAGATCATAGTTCTCTTCATTTTTTATTTGATGCAGCTTGATCAACTCCTTCAGATAAGGCAGGTTGTTGGCTAATCCAATCGAGCTTGAATTGATAAAATTGATAGGATTATTGATTTCATGGGCTATTCCGGCAACAAGCGCTCCGAGAGATGCCATTTTTTCAGATTGGATCAATTGCTCTTGAGTATTTTTCAACTCATTCCGAGTGTTTTCCAGCTGATTGGTTTTATTCCCTAGCTTTTCACTCGGTGGATATTCCGTCACAATACCAGTTATTGTGTTCCTTTTTTTACCTTTCGAATGAAATAACTGCTGAGTAAAAAAGACTTGCCTATCTGGAATTCCTTCATTGATAATTCTAATGGGAACTGACAGATGGATACTGTTATCCGGACTTAAAAATGCTTTAAATTTTACCAGGTCTTCACATGCTATTTTTTCCAAAACGTCAGCCAGCGGCAAATTTCCGGCTACGCCTTCTATTCCAAAAATATCGAGCCATTCACTGGAAACATTGAATCTCTTCTCTTTAATAGAATACTCAAAGATCCCAAAGGAATTGGCCGTATTTGACTGTGAAGGATGACTCATTGTATATTTACATTATTTATGATCCTGGTTTAGAATAACTTGAGAAACATGATCTAATGGCAAAACTTCTCTGACAGCCCCTAATCGTATTGCTTCTTTTGGCATGCCAAATACGATGGATGTTTCTTCATCCTGCGCAACCGTATAAGCACCCGATTCTTTTAATGCCAGCATGCCTTGCGCGCCATCTTTTCCCATTCCGGTAAGCAAAATACCCAGACTGTTTTTCCCCAGGTACTTGGCAGCGGAATAAAACAAAACATCCACGCTTGGACGATGCCTGTTTACCGGATCACCGGTTTTAACTTCTACATAATACCTGGCGCCACTTCTTCGCACCATCGTATGCATGTTTCCCGGCGCAATCAACGCCTGTCCCCTTGTCAGTGTATCACCGTTTTGAGCTTCTTTCACCGATATTTTGCAAATCTCGTTCAACCGGTCAGCAAATGTCTTGGTAAACAATTCCGGCATGTGCTGAACGATGACGATAGCCGGTGAATCATATGGCAGATCCATCAATACCTTTTTGATCGCCTCGGTGCCACCTGTAGAAGCTCCCAGCACAACTACTTTCTCAGTGGTTTTAATCATGCTGAATTGCTTCTTACCAATGGTCGGCTCCTTCCCAACCATTCCATTTGTTTTTGATGGGCTACTGTTTAGTTTACCCGACTTTATGTGAACAGAAGTTTTGACCAGGTCGATGATGTGCAGCCTGAGCCGGTCGTCGTAATTTCGCAGGGCGCTTATCGTCGGCTTTTTTACAACATCCAGTGCGCCTAGTTCAAGCGCTTTAAGTGTGGTTTGGCTAGCTCTTTCCGTTAAACTTGAAATGATGATCACCGGCATCGGCTTTTGCTTCATGATTGCCTGCAAAAAAGTAAGGCCATCCATTCTCGGCATTTCGACATCAAGGGTAATGATATCCGGCAATGATTGCTTGATCTTGTTGGCAGCCAGGTAAGGGTCGCCTACAGCGGCCATTACCTCGATCTCGGGATCAGAGCTCAGGATGCTTGTCAGCAATTTTCTAACAAGGGCTGAATCATCAACAATCAATACGCGAATTTTTCTATCCGACATGGTTCCTGATTTAGCTTAGATAGTTTACATCGATGTCACCGTTCTGCGTATCGAACTTTATCTTCCGGCTAAGATTTCCACCTACATCCGCATCTGCAATTTCAATATTTCTCTCTTTGAGAAATCCGATAGCCAATTCAATGTTTTTCATTCCAATCTGGTAGGTAGAATTGAATGTATCCGAACCTCCATACACCTTGGCTACCATATTTTTGATTCCTCCGGTTTTTGCGATGAATTTATCAATGATCGCTTTCATCGCGACATCGCCAAATTTCAATGTCTTTTTTAATGGATCACCACTTTTAGGTAGCATAAAATGGTTCATTCCACCTATTCCCATCCTGACATCGTACAGGCAGACTGCAACGCAGCTTCCAAGAACGGTAGTGATAACAGCTGGCCGGTGACAAATAATCAGCTCGCCCGGATTAAGAAAATGATTATTCCTTGCCCTGCCAACATAAATCCTACCCGTCATTTCATTTCCTGATATTTGTTGATAATCAATCATTAGATTTTCAGTTTTTGATAACATGTATGCTGCCTGGAAATCAGAGGAACATCCAATCCAAAAATTGATTCCGAATGGCCCAGAAACAGATATCCTCCCGATTTCAGACTGCTGCACAGTTTTCTGATAACTTTCTCCCTTGTTACCTTGTCAAAATAGATCAGTACATTCCGACAAAAAATGATATCATAAGATCCCTGAACAGGATAATTATCAGTCATCAGGTTAAACCTCTTAAAAAGGATCTTATCACGCAGTTCCTTCACAACCCTGACTTTTCTATCACTTCGATCTTTGCTTTTCAGGAAATACTTTTTCCGCGCTTCCATTGGTACAGGCGCAATCCGGTCTTCGTGATAGATTGCATCCCTTCCCTTTTTAAGCATGTCGGTAGAAATATCTGTCGCAACAATTTTATAGGAAAATCTTGTGTCAGAATTTGCCAGGAAATCATCAATTGTCATGGCAATGGTATAGGGCTCTTCCCCACTTGATGCCGCTGCACACCAGACATTTATTTCCCTACCTCTTGAAACATTGGCAAAAGCCGGTAGAATTTCCTTCTGCATAAATTCAAAATGCAGCTTCTCCCTGAAGAAATCAGTCTTATTCGTAGACACAATGTTGATCATCCTGACTACTTCCTCGTGCTCCTCTCCATTGCAAATCCTGTCCACATACTTTTTAAAAGAAGGAATGCCTGAAAGCCGCAAATGTTTTTGCAGACGACTTTCCAAAAGGGTCTTTTTCGCCAATGGCAAATTGATGCCATAGTTGCTGTAAATAAATCTGCTTAATTTGTAAAACTCCACATCACTGAGCTGTATGGCGTTTTTAAATTTCACGATCCCCGGTGCCAACGATTGCATGAATTAAGTTTTAGAGAACCTGCCGGCAAATCCAGTGATTTTCCGGCAGATTTAGCTTATATCAATATTTTTCAAAATCAGTATCCAGGTTGTCCTGAGCGGCATCCAATACCAGTTCATAGCCATCCGACTTTGAATGAGCACCGTTGGATTTTACCTTCTCCTTTTTACCATTATTGTTCGTGGAAAATGTGAGCTCCTTTTTGCCGTTCTTTTGATAATTACCATTTGATTTAGTTTTGACATGCTCATCTGTTATGGTGAAATCATCGATGATGAAGAACGATACAGCTTTCTTGAGAATATCAGACTGATTATTCAGCTCTTCGGAGTTCGAAGCCAGTTCTTCTGCACTGGCTGCATTTTGCTGTACGACTGAGTTGAGCTGCTGGATAGCCTCATTGATCTGATTGGCTCCTTCATTTTGTTCAAGGCTGGCTGCGCTGATTTCCGCAACGAGATTACTCGTCTTTTCAATCTCGGGGACCAGCTTGCTTAGCATATCTCCTGCATTTCTCGCCACCTTTTCACTGGAATTGGAAATATCATCGATTTCTTTTGCAGCATCCTGGCTTCTTTCCGCCAGTTTCCTGATCTCTGATGCAACCACTGCAAACCCTTTTCCATGCTCACCGGCACGCGCAGCTTCCACAGCAGCATTAAGAGCAAGAAGGTTAGTCTGTCTCGCAATCTCTCCAATGATCGAGTTCTTACGAACGATAACGTTCATCGATTCTACTGTTTCTACTACAGCTCTATTGGAATCTTCCACCTGTTTATTGGAGCTCCTGGCAATCTGCTCCGTTTCCTTCGCATTGTCCGTATTTTGCATAATGTTGGAAGCCATCTCCTCCATGGATGAAGACACCTCTTCCACAGAGCTTGCCTGCAAAGATGCCCCCTGAGAGAGCTGGTTCGCAGATGAGCTAAGCTCTACACTTGCCTTGTTGATATGATCAGCACCACCCTTAACTGCCTGAATCACATTCCGCATCTTAACCACCATCTCATCCATGCTGATAAGTAAGAACCCAATCTGATCTTTCTTCGTGTACTTCTCTTTGTCAATCTTTACCCTAAGATCACCATTTGTAATTTTTTCAACTACCGACATGGCTTCGTTAAGTGGTTTGCTGATGCTTCTTCTCAGGTACAGACCGCTTCCGATAATAAAGCACATGATCAATCCCACGACGATCATCGAGTATTTGAAAATTCCTTCGCTGAGATTAATACCTGAATTGTAAGCTTTTTCTGATGATTCCAGACTGAGATCTGTGTATTTATCCATTGCTGCTCTCATAGGCTCAAACGCTGCCATGTAGTCTGTGTAATAGATTTTTGCCACCTGGTCAAATTGTTTTGCCAGAAGCTTTGCCACAATGTCATCTGTAATGATGGTCAGCTCCTTATGTTTTTCCCTGAAGGTAGCATCGTAATGGTCATACTCATTGTATTCCTCCAGCTTTGTAAATGCCGATATATCATAAAACTGAGAATACCGCTCGTGAACCTGTGTTAAATTCTCCTTGATCTCGGCTATCGCTGATCTGAATCTCGCAGTATCTCGTTGAACAATCTTTGATAAAGCCTGAGAAATGGCGATGCTGGACTGGTAAGCATCTCTGTCAGCTTCAATCAAATAATCAATACTTAGTAAGTTGTCATTGTAGATCTTTTCGATTTCAGTTTTTAACTTTTGCGTTTGCAGTGAATTGGAAATCGCCCCAATTCCTGAAATCAATAGAACCAACGCGAAAATCCATACGATACGCTGGTTCGTTGTTATTTTTAATCTCTTCATTTACCCGTTGTTTTTAGTTTTTGTTTGAGAATAGTTGAGGTTTGGCAATAAGCATGACCATCGCCCATTGCTGATATTGTTCATGATCGCCACCTTTTAGTAGCTCCATTGATGGCTGAGCAAACATCGTTGAGTAAGCTAATCTTGCACTCAGAAAATCATTTATTTTATGTATGAATTGAAGATCAATTTCGTTGCCCAGCTGGCTGCCGGCTTCTGTCGACGTCAGAGGATCGAGCGGTCTGCCTGCAAAAGCAAAATTGTGATAGGATATTTCAAGCTCTGACCGTTTGCCCGTTTTCACGAAAAGGCTTCCGAATATTTCCTGCATTCCGTAACCTTTAGTATTATCCTCTACATTAAGAAAATAATCCATGTACCCATAATACCTGTGGCCATCACCAAATAGCTTGTTGAATGAACGGTTTACACCATCATCCGAATCGAGATCACTATTTCCACTGAAATAATTTACACCGGCTGATGCGCTTAACCTTTTATTAATTTTAAATGAAGGGATGACAGAAACCAGGTATCCCTTTTGGCTTTTTCCAGATGTATGCGTGCCATACTGGTAATACAATGATGCTTCTATATCAAAATCCGAATTCTTGTCACCTCCCTTCACAAAAAAACCGGAAGTATATCTTGAATAAACCTTGTGGAAATCATCTGCATCCTCATTCCCATCTACTGAGGTAAGGAAAGAAACACTGAGTTGGTCATTAACCTTTTTATTTGCCCAAAAGAAGCCAAGGTATTTGTAATAATTTACTGTATATGGACTTTCTTCGTAGATATTGGAATTGTTGTTGTAAGCCCCTCCTGTTATCACTTTCCATCCTGCATTTTGATATTGTAAAAATGCAAGATCATGTGAAACGGCGATATCATTCCAGTTTCGGAGGCCAAAAATCCTTCTGTCATCCAGATAAAAGTGTTGCCGGCCAATTTTTACCATCCATGCTTTAGAATTTTCGCTGAGGTAATAGCTTACCCACCCTTCTGCCATGTTGATATTTGGAACATTCGCTCTTTCCTTATCATCACCCCAGATCCTTGCATTCTGAAGTGTCAACTTAATCTGAAACCGATCGTTTTGATAATTGGTCATTAATCTTGTCCTTTGAGACGTTACAAATGCCGGATTCATGGTGCTATCCATTAAAATCCTGGCACCATCTCTATACTCCGATCTTACCCTAAATTCAGCGCCAATTGTCAATTGAGCTTGTACGTACCCAATTGAGGCAAAAGTCAAAAATGCGCCTATCGTCAAAATCCTTCTCATGTTGAAATAATTAGATTGTTTTAATTTTCTCATTTATTCTGTTTTCTCTTCTGATTTCCCTTCTTCACTTTTTCTCAGAAGATTTACCTCCTCCACTGAAAAAGTTTTATCGATATCCAGGACAATGATAAATTTGTCCTTGTCTTTGATGATTCCTTTTATGAAGTCCAGATTGTAGCTCGCTTCTATACTTGGCGATGGCACCAAGCTACCTTCTTCCTTTTCCAGCACCTCCTGAACCTGGTCTACCATAGCTCCAAACCGAATTTTTTTATCACCTGCTTCGATGTCTATGATGATGATGCAGGTATTCTTGGTCACCTCGATAGCAGGCAACCCGAATTTTAAGCAAGTATCAATTAAGGGTATAACCTGTCCCCTTAGATTGACGACTCCTTTCATGTAATCGGGCGCTTTGGGTATATGAGTGATATGTGGCACCTCAAGGATTTCTACTACCTTCTTGATTTCCAGAGCAAATACTTCCTTGTTCAAATTGAATGTCAGGAATGATTGTAATTCTTTCGTCACTTCTACCTCTGTACTCATGCTGTTGTTTGTTTAGATTTTTGTTCTACCAGTTTATTTGCATCAAGCACTAATGCGACTTTTCCATCCCCGAGAATGGTAGCGCCCGAAACAAATTCCTGGTTTTTATAATGTTCACCCACAGGTTTTAACACTGCCTGGTATTCACCGATGATCTCATCGGTTAGTATTGCTACCTTTCTTTCCCGGCACTGTATGACTATCGCATTGCAATATTCTTTTGCTGTAGACCCGCTTAAAAAAAGCTCTTCACAAAGGTGGATATAGGGTATCTGCTCCTCATCAAAAATCAGCAGCTTGTTAAAATTACCCAATAGCTCCTCGTTTCTCACTTCATAGCATTTATTGATCACCTGCATCGGCAGCAGAAAATGTGAACTGCCGGATTTGATCAAAAGCCCATCGATAATGGATAATGTAAGTGGAACTTTTATGATTATTTTCAGACCTTGATTCAGCTTTGATTCAATATTGATCTCGCCGCGGATGGCTTCAATATTTTTCTTTACCACGTCCATTCCTACGCCTCTTCCTGAAACATTCGAAACAGTATTTGCGGTTGAAAAACCCGGTTCAAAGATCAACTGATATACTTCTGAAATGCCAGGTTCCCGTTCTTCATCAATAAGGCCTTTTTCAATGGCTTTTTTCCGAATTATATCAGCATTCAGGCCTTTTCCATCGTCACTTATCTCAATATGAACATTAGCGCCTGAATAATAAGCTTCAAGCTGAATGGTTCCACTTTCAGGTTTTCCCTTGGCTTTCCGGTCTTCCGGTCGTTCAATGCCATGATCGATGCTGTTCCGAAGTATGTGCATGATAGGATCCGAAAGACTATCGATGAAGACTTTATCCAGTTCTGTATTTTCTCCTCTGACTATAAAGCGAACCTCCTTGCCGGCATTTACTGAACAATCCCGGACCATTCTCCGGAATTTACCCATCATCCGTTCTATCGGAACTAAAGTCATTTCAAAAGCGATGTCTCTTAGTTGCCTGATATGACGGTCCATGTTTTCGGAAACTCCTTCAAGCACGGGATCCTGGATATTGGACGCGAACATTTTCAAACTTGCCTGATCAGTGACAAGCTCACTAACCAGGTTCATGAGCACATCTATCTTCTCCGTGGAAATGCGAATACTTTTTGCTTTCTGGTTGTTTTCCGAGGAATCTGAAATGATATTTTCATCTGAAACAGTTTCTTTCAGGGAAAGAACATAAGCATTGATCTCTTCGAGCTTTTTTTCATTTTCAGTCTTCTCGAGTACTCCCAAAAAGTCTTCAAAGCCAAATTCTTTGAATAAATCAAAGTTGGCCACTTTATGAACCTGAACTTCAACATCATCATCAATGAACATAAACTGCGATTCCAGTTCTTCTTTCGTCGACTGACAGCTGATGTAAAGGTCCCAATGAATAAAAATGGACTTGTTATTTTGGTCGTATTGGCTGGTTAGCCTGGTTGATCCCAGATCCTGGAGATCGGTTATGATGTTGAGAAGGGGGTGTCCGCTATCCGAGGTGATTTCTACTATTGGATTAATTGAAATATAATAAGTGCTGAGATGTTCCTGATCTTCCTGTTCAATGAAAGTCTCCAGCAGCGCTTTCTCTTTTTGCTGACCTTTTTCCTTAATCAAATCAGAAACCCTGGAAGATAACTTGTCGATATCCTTCTGTAAAACTTCATTCCTGGTTTGGGATTTTTTGTCTTTTATTTCCGGATCGACAATTAACTTTTTTAAATGATCAATGTATTCAAGCAATCTGTCTGTCACCCTGTATTCTTCCATCATGATACCCTGCCTGATACCATCGAGGATGGACTCGATCTTATGCGCAAAATCACCAAGCACTTTAAAGGAAAACATGTGGGCAGCTCCTTTGAAGGTGTGAAGCGCCCGGAATGCTTCCTCCACAAATTCCTTTTCGGGTGTCGACTCGTAGGACAATAGCGCCTGCTCAGCTATCTCTAACTGCTCGTACGCCTCCTCCTTAAACATCTGTTCAAATTGAGACATCCTTCTTGCTTTTGTCGATGTTGTACTTGATCAGCGAAATGAAGCTTTCGATCTTGTAGGGTTTTTCGATCCAGGCATCTAGACCCGCCTCCTTGGCTTGCTTCTTCTTTTCCGTATTGGTTTCTGATGTGAGCAGAATAAATGGATGCTTCTTCAGCTCCTGACTACTTTTGACTTCTTTCAATAAGTCAAAACCACTCATGTCGGGCATGTTATAGTCAGAGAGGATCAGATCGATTTTATGATATCCTTTTTGTAAAATATCAAGGGCATCTTTACCATTTCTGGCATGAACTGTAGTAAAACCGTGTCGGTTTAGTGTTTCAGAGATTACTTTTCTGATACTCTCAAAGTCATCTACCACCAGAATGGTGTGATCATGGCTACTTAGCATATATTTGGTGTTGTTTTAGTGAATAATTCCCCCACCCTTATAGCAAGCCTGATACCAAACAGGTAAATGTCTGAAAACGTGAACGATACAGAATTTCGAGTCATCGGAATGCGAAGAAATAGTTGCGATATATCGCAATGTTGTGGGATTTGGTGAAAGAATTTAAAAAGAGTTGGCAATTGGCAAACAAGCAGTTGGCAAATTATTGCTGCTGCTTAATCGTTGTCGTGTATAATTGTTTAATTGAAGTTTATCTATGATATCAGCTTAACAACTAAGCAATTCAACAACTCAACAATAGATATAAAAAAGTGATAGTTAATTTTACTAATGACTAAATCCAACTTTCGTTTTTCAATGTAAGCCAACTGTTCGGGTAATATTCAACCCTAATTTCTGGATCCTGCTTCGAAGTGTGGATGGATTAATTTTTAACAATGCAGCGGCGCCATTTTTACCGTGGATGATACCTCCGGTCTGATCAAGGGCTTTGACAATTAAAGTTCGCTCGCTTTCCTCAAGGGAAGGAAATATACCATTAGCGACACTTTTCTTTTTCTTATTTTTGATCCATGAGGTATTGATCTCGAGCGTATCCGACGATGATGTGATCACCGCACGCTCTATAATATTTTCCATTTCCCTGATATTTCCAGGCCAGTCATATGATTCAAGCTTTTCGATAACACTCGCAGGGATTTTTATAATTTCACTGGAATTTTTGATTGAATACTTGCGTGCAAAATATTCTGCTAAAACGGATATATCGCTTTTTCTTTCCCTCAGTGAGGGTAACTTGATCGGGATCACATTCAAGCGGTAGAAAAGGTCTTCCCTGAATGCTCCTTTCTCCACCAATTCTTCCAGATCGCGGTTGGTGGCAGTAATTAATCTGAAATCGGATTGGATGGTCTTAATTCCTCCCAATCGCTCGAACTCATTCTCCTGCAACACGCGTAGCAGTTTTGACTGCAGGTCGAGTGGCATCTCTCCTATTTCATCCAAAAACAACGTTCCTCCGTTGGCCAGTTCAAATCGTCCGATTTTTGTAGCAACTGCCCCTGTGAAAGCGCCCTTCTCGTAACCAAACATTTCACTTTCCATCAGATTGGAAGGTATCGCAGCACAGTTGATCTTAATCAATGGCTTTTTGTTCCTTGTGCTGGATTCATGAATAAACCTGGCGATTAATTCCTTGCCCGTACCAGTCTCGCCATAGATTAAAACATTTGAGTCGGCTTTCGCCAATTTCTTGGTAGAAGACAGGATTTTTTGAAAAGCTTTATCCTTTGTGATGATTCCCATAGCAGTCGGGACTTCACTCAATTCCTCCCTGAGGTATTTGTTTTCGGCGTCTGTTTGTTCCTTTAATTGCTTAATTTCCTCAATCGCTTTGCCAAGCTCTTCATTTTTATTTTTCAATACACGAAGCAGCTTTTTATTTTCAGCTATCAGGTTGAAGTGATTGATCGCATTATCAACTTTATTTTTCAGATCTTCAAACTTCCATGGCTTGTCGGCAAAACTATGGATATGAACACTGTTGATCGCCTCCTCAAGAAGTTCTTTACTACCATAACCCGTTAAAATTATTGCAGGAATATCAGAATTGATCAATTTTACCTTTTCCAGGAATTGGATTCCATTTAACTCAGGCATTCGCTGATCGGAAATAATTACTTTTATGTCATTATCAGGATTATTTTTCCGAATAAAACTGAGAGCATCTTTTGGGCTATTGAATGTCTGGATATCATAGAACTCCCTGAAGACTAATTTAAAAGTCATCAGGTTTTCATTCTCATCATCCACATAAAGAATCTTTTCCTTTCCCTGCTCCATCTTTCATTAAAAGTATTATTCCCGTTCTTGCAGAGTTCTTCTTAAGAGAAAAATCGATATTAATATTAACAATAAAATCTCAAATACATGCTAAAGTAGTAAGTTAATGGAAATCTCTTTGCATCAGTCAGTCAGTCTTCAACAGCAAATGGTGTAATTTTTATTTAATAAAATTGGGTTATTGAAAGAAAATTCAGGTATTTATTGGCCCTATCATTCAAAATCGTTATAGATTTGAGGCTAATCACAGGAACCTGCAAAAAATTATTCTCTACAACACATGTCAGAAAAGGTGAAAGTTTTATGCGTAGATGATGACAACCTCAATCTGACAATTTTTGAAATTGGCTTAAAAGCTGATTTTGAAACACTTCTGGCAGATGGTCCTGAAAAAGCATTAGAACTTTTGGCCATTAATTCTGATGTTAAAGTTGTTATCAGCGACTTTAGAATGGGAACAGTAGATGGAATGGAATTTATTTCAAAAGCTAAAAAGCAATACCCTCATGCTAACTATTACCTGTTTTCAGGATTTGAAATCACAAAAGAAATACAACTCGCTCTTGATGATGGTTTGATTAAAAGATATTTGACCAAGCCGTTGGATATTCTTGAAATCGTTAAAATCATTAAGGAAGACCTCAACTGACTTTGAAATAGAACCAGTATAAATCCCTCCTTTCTAAATTATTAATTTACTCGTCCATTCTAAAAAAATGGTCTATTTTTGGTGTCAAATTCATTAATTTCTCTATCCAAATGAATCACACAATTATATCCAACCCACCTTTATTGCTTGATCAAATAGAAAGCAAATGCAAGGAAATTGGTTTTACCATGCCATCCGATCGTCACATCGGATCGTTGCTGAAAACACTTATCTCTTCTAAACTTTCTTCCAATTTTCTGGAATTGGGAACCGGAATCGGTTTGTCCCTCTCCTGGATGATCGAAGGAATGGACGACAATTCAAAACTTACCACCATCGATAACGATCCGGCATTGATCGACATCGCCCAGGAGTTTTTTGGAAATGATCGGAGAGTTGATATCATATGTATCGATGGAACAGAGTGGATACAGAATTATTCAGGAGAAAAGTTTGACCTTATTTTTGCAGATGCCTGGCCTGGAAAATACAGCGAGTTAGATGAAGCATTGGCATTGGTGAAACCGGGAGGATTGTATGTGATTGACGATATGTTGCCTCAACCCAATTGGCCCGAAGGTCACGATGAAAAAGCAAAGAGGCTCATTGAGGATCTTGATAAGAGAAAGGATATCACGCTGACTAAAATGGACTGGTCGACAGGGGTCGTCATAGCGGTCAAAAAAAGTTGACCTGATAATAGATGTTTTTTTCTTATAGCAATTGAAACTATTGATTGTTTTTTGAAATTGTAATTAGCAAATTAATTCAATTTGGGTATATTCGACCGCATCATTTTTCTTCAATGAAAACCCTGTATTTTGCCGCAATTCTATTGTTTACCATAACCTTCCAACTGGAAGCTCAAACCAAAATTGGGGTTTACACGAGTGTTGATAATTCCTCTTTTTCCGGAGAGGGAACAAGGAACATTGACTATTATTTTGGAAGGGGATTTGTCGTTGGATTGCAATTAAAGTTTCCAATAGCGGAAGATGTTTTCCTGAGCCTGGAACCCGCTTATTTTCAGGGTAATAATGGAATATCTGAACGGGATACGATTGATTTGGAAGTTGTGCATGATCATCCTGTAACAAACAGGAGTATTTCCTTGCCAATCAAATTAAATATCTACTTTGCACCCAGGTGGTATGCCGTTGGAGGATTTGATTTCAGTTATTTTATTTCAGCCGATCTTGAACGGTTCGATAACACTATAGATATATCTTCTGAATTTTCTTCGTTTAATCTCAGCGCTTTGTTCGGAATTGGTCATCGATTCCCAATCAAACGATCAGATTTGTTGTTGGAATTTGCATACCTGCAGGGATTGAATAATTTATCTACCAATGACCATGAAGACGGTTATTTGCGCAGAGTGCGTACCACCAGCACAAGATTATCTGTCATTTATCTAATCCCTCTGGGTAAGTCAAATGAATAAAAAATTCTATCTGTTAATCTACCTTATCACAAGTTTCCAAATAGGATTTGCCCAGGATAACCTTTCCGTCAGGGAGGACTTAAATGTACCCACCCTGAATGGACACCGGTTTGTCCAGAATCAGCTGATTCCCCAGGCGTTTATCAAAACAACATTTGGTGTGATCATAGGCTATGGCGATTCAGAACGAATTGACTTTCCCACGTTTCAAATTGCCGATTCTCTTTTGATTGATACTAAGGGAAAACTGTTTTTTGGAACATTGGGGTTAGAGTACAATCAAAAAGTAAAAGACTGGATTAGCCTCTATTTTAGTTATGTGCTGACTGCCCGTGTAGGAACTGAACCTGCAGGCGTTCTTACCCAGGGCCTCAATACATTCAATGGTTTCCGGCTGGGATGGAAATTCAAGCTTTGGGAAAATAATAAGAACATGCTTTCCCTGTCGACAGGCCTGGAAAATTACACGGGGAATTTTGTCAATGTCTTCGGATATGTGAGTGATGTAATAAATAACAATCCCAATCCCAGTGTTTCCGAGGATGTACCTGTATTAAATGGGACTTTGGGCATCAATCATGCGGTAGGGTTCAATTCCTTACTGGGTATGCAAAGCAGTGTGGAAATTGGCTACGGTGAATCGTTTGTAAGAGGAAACACCAATTTCAATTACGTGTTGGCAACATCACTGGATCTAAATATGTATCCTAAATGGAAGGTACCTGTTGGAGTCAATCTTGGCTTCGCTTACAGATCAGCGCCTGAATACTTGTCTATAGAAAAAGAGTCCGTTAACATTTTTAATTTGGTTATTGCTTATACAGGGTCAAAAGACCTTTTTATAAATCTTGAAATGTCTAATTCCAGGTTACCTGTTATCACCAGGCCATCAGGAGAAAACAAAAGCAAAGTAGATGTGACCGATATATCTCTGAGGATGATTTATTTCTTTAACTAATAATTGAATTTGCAATATGAAAAATAATTACTCCTGGAACACTTTTCATTTACCTTAAGCCTTTTATCAATCTTACCACTTTTATTAATTAATGTTTTCGTAAATCGAAGCTGGTCTGGATTAACCCGCATTATTCATGGAAAAACTTTGTTTGAAGATAAAAAATACCAAGATGCAATTATTGATTAAAATCATGTTCACCGGTCTGCTGATCGAAAATTTAATTTTTATACCGGCCTTTTCGCAAATGAAAACTGAATTGGATTCAACCAATTGCACCTGGAAATCTGATAACGGAAATGGAACCTTTACCAATCCGCTGTTTTATGAGGAATTTTCAGACCCCGACCTGATCCGGGTGGGAGATGATTACTACATGACAGGAACGACCATGCATACCATGCCCGGCTTGCCGGTTTTACATTCAAAAGACCTCGTTAACTGGGAATTGATCAGCTATGCGGTTGACAGGTTAGATTTCGGTCCTGAAATTCGAATGGAAGATGGCAAAGAATTTTACGGCCAGGGAATCTGGGCCCCATGTTTCCGGTATCATGATGGAATGTTTTACATTTTTTCTAATGTCAACCGATACGGAACACAAATCTATTACACGAAAGATCCAAAAGGGCCATGGAAGCACAAAACAATGATTGCCCGATTGCATGATGTGACCGTTTTGTTTGATGATGATGGAAAGATCTATGCCGTCTGGGGATATGATGAAGTAAAAATGGTCCAATTGACGACTGATTTGATGGATGTTGTGCCCGGAACAGAAAAAGTTATTATCGAGAGAGGAAGCGGCGCCGGCGAAGGAAGCCATATTTATAAAATCAACGGAAAATATTATATCACTAATACAAATTATGACCCTGTCTGCTATCAGGTTTGTCTGCGGTCTGATGATCCGTATGGCCCTTATGAAGTGAATGTGATGAGCGCAGAAGAAAACTTTGGTGTTGGTCAGCGGATGCGTATTTTCAATACAACCGATGGACCACCTTTTAACATTGTCAAATACCCGGAAAATTATGTCGGCTGCATTCCCATGCATCAGGGAGGCATTGTCGAAACGCAATCAGGTGAATGGTGGGGATGGTCCATGCTCGACTACAATAGTGTGGGCAGGGTAACGGCCCTTTCACCGGTGACCTGGAAAGACGACTGGCCATATTTCGGACTTCCGGGCAACCTGACCCGTTCTCCACGAACATGGGTGAAGCCCAATACCGGGTTTTCATCCGAACCAAAAGCGCCGTTTGAACGTGACGATGATTTTAACGGCCCGAATTTGAAAAACGTCTGGCAATGGAATCATTTGCCCAATGATAAAAAATGGTCGCTGAAGGAACGGAAGGGAAATCTCCGATTGCATTCCCTGCCTGCTGAATCGTTCTGGCATGCGAAAAATTCATTGACCCAACGCGGGATCGGGCCGGAATCTTACGCCACAACCGAAGTTGATGTTTCCAAATTAAAAGAAGGGGACATAGCTGGACTCGCCCTCTTAAACCTGCCTTATGCATGGATTGGAATCGTCAAAAACAAAAAAGATCACCTACTTCGGTTTTACAATCAACAGGAAGAGAAAAGTATTGATGTCGAAACAGATGAAAAGACAATTTGGCTACGGGCTCACTGTAATTTTGATACTGACATTGGAAAACTCAGCTATAGCTTTGATGGTCAGCATTTTGAGGAGATTGGAGGAGAAGTTATTATGCCTTATCAACTCAAAACCTTCCAGGGAGTTCGGTATGCGCTATTCAACTTTAACAAGAACGGCAAAGAAGGCGGATACGCAGATTTCAATAGTTTCCAGGTAGATGAACCAAGGTGCAAAGGACTCACTCGGCCCATTCCATACAACCGTGTCATATCCCTAACCAGCCTAGCTGACAGCACTTTACTGGTTAACTGGAGGAATCATGTCCGGCCGGCTGATCCGTCAAGTCCTTTTACTGAAAACAAAGCCGCTCAATTCAGGGTTTTGGATCGGGGTAATGGCCGGATAGCCTTACAGTCAGTGGTGAATGGAGGATTTGTAACTGTTAAGGGACAAGCCGGCTTGGCAGAAGTTCGAATTTACGAAGAAGACCAGGGAGATGCTTCCACCTTTCAGTGGCAGGATATGCTAAATGGCGATATCATGTTGATGTCGCTTTACAATCATCGGTATTTAAATGTGGATCCCCGTGCAGGCAGTTTATGCTCGGCAGATGCCCGTGGCGCCCGGCCTGATCACCAGGGAGGGGCGTGTTTTAGATGGGAGGTTATGGAGTGATATTAACTCATAAAACCACTCGTGCGCTTTTCCAAAGCGTGCGGATTTACTATCGTATTTGCAATGCTAATATCTTGAAAAGCTAACGCCCAATTCCATCATTTCATGGTATTATTCAAATCAACTTTATACTGATCTTACCGGATTGATGGTCTGTATTTTTTTGCATTTTAATAAGTTTTGATATACAATGCCGCATTAAAAATGCTAGGTTTACGTACATCAAGAAAATGGAACGCTTTGCAAAAGCACACTAGTCCTGTTTTAACAAACCATATGAGTAAATTACTTTCAATCCTAACCGTAATTGCCCTATCGAGCTGTTCAAAAGAAGAAATCGTTACGGCAAAAAATGGCTTAAACAGCCATGAGATTACAGCCAGTCAATCCGATTCGATTTTTAACATTGTTAAAGTATTTCCCAATAGTACTGAGATTTCTATTGTGATAATTGAACACGGAGAACCCAAATTTATTGGGGTCAAGAGGGTAAAGGACACAATTTTCAGTATTGAAAACAAGGAGAAGATATTTGAAATAGGCTCTATCAGTAAAGTGTTTACATCGACATTATTGACAAATTTTGTGGAAGAAGGAAAATTGGAATTGAATGACCCTATCCAGGATTACTTAGGCTTTCAAGTAAATCTGAATGAAAAAATCACTTTCCAGGAACTTGCAAATCACACTTCAGGTTTGCCAAGGCTCCCTAACAATCTTAACTTGTTTACCACCAACCCAAACAATCCCTATAAAAATTATGATACTGAAAAGTTAGAAGAATACTTTACCGAAGAAATCGAAATCAAACAAAAGCCCGGAACTAAATATGAATATTCAAATTTAGGTGCGGGAACACTAGGCTACTCTTTAACCATGCTGGCAAATACTAGTTATGAAGAACTACTCGCAGAAATGATATTCTCAAAATATGGTATGCTGAATACTACCACAAATCGAGAACGTATCAAAAAAAATCTCATAACTGGTTTGGATGCGGATGGTGATAATGCAACAAATTGGGATTTTAATGTTCTGGTAGGTGCTGGAGGAATTTTATCTTCTGCTGAAGACATGTCAAAATTTGCCATTGCTCAGTTCAATGATGATAACAAGGAATTACTACTTACTCAACAACCAACTTTTAGAATAAACGAGCACATGAAAATTGGGCTAGGATGGCATATTGTTACAACCAGGAGTTCGAAAGAAGTTATTTGTCATAATGGAAAAACCGGAGGTTACTCATCCTCGATAGCGCTGGATACGAAAAACAAAAGTGGTGTGATCATCTTATCTAATATTTCTCCAAACAACCGGCAAAAGGAAACCATCGACAAGCTTTGTTTCGCTTTAATTGAAACGATGGATAATAAACTATCGCAGCATGAACAAGTGACAAGCACCTCTCCTATTTGAATAATGCAGAACACCAGCGACCAGTGACCTGAATATTAACTACATATTCAATGAAAAATTCTCGAAGAAATTTTGTTAAAAAAATCGGAATGACCGGTCTTTTAGCCGGAAGTATTCCTGAAATATTGACTGCCTCAGCTTCCAGTAAATCTCACATTCAGAATGAAAATGAACAGAATCTGACCGTCCTTTTCCAGGGAGATTCCATTACAGATGGCAACCGGTCACGTGACAACGACTGGAACCACCTGATGGGTCATGGGTATGCGTATCTCATCTCCAGCCGACTGTGGTACGACCATCCCGACAGGATTTTTATGTTTTACAATCGGGGAATCAGTGGAAATAAAATCAGTGATCTTGAAGCTCGCTGGCAGGAGGACGCCATCGACCTGAAGCCTGATATTATTAGTATTTTGGTTGGCATCAATGATGTACATGCGATCATCAACGGCGATACCTCAGAAACATCTACTGGGTTTGAAAAAACATACCAGCAAATAATAGACAAAACGGGGCAAACTCTTCCCAATTCAAAAATAGTTCTATGCGAGCCATTTGTCCTTCCTGCAGGTTGGGTAAAGGATAATTTTGATACCTGGAAAGAAGAGGTTGAGAAAAGACAGCACATCGTTCGGCAATTAGCTGAAGTGAATAATACTATTTTTATTGAATTGCAAGAGCCTTTTAACCAAGCATGTAAAAATGCACCCGCAGATTACTGGAGCTGGGACGGTATCCACCCGATGCCTGCAGGACATGAGTTGATAGCACGGGAATGGGTAAAAGCCATGAAAGATGAATTATCTATTTGATTGTTCACTCCTCAAAAACCGGAGAAGGTGTCCTTGATTTTATCATAATCCTTTTCAATTCTTCCACTATCTCAGGATGTTTCCCGGCTATATCGTTTTCCTCAGACAAGTCTTCTTCCAGGTTATATAACTCAAACTGATCTTCATCCTTAAAATAAATACCCTTCCAATTTCCTTTCCTTACGGCAATATCAAATCCATTCTCATGAAATTCCCAATAGAGATATTCATGTTCTTTTTGATCATTCTCCCCAAGCAATTCCGGTAGAAAGGAAATACCATCATTCTCGGGCACTTCTGAAATATCAAGTATTTCTGAAAAAGTGGGAAGAAAATCCCAAAAAGCAGAGATGTGGTTTGATTCGCTGCCTTCTTCAACTTTTCCCGGCCAGGAAACGATCAGCGGAACCCTGACTCCTCCTTCATATAAATCCCTTTTATAACCTTTCAATGGCCCATTGGAATCAAAGTAATCGGGATCACCCCCACCCTCGAGGTGAGGTCCATTGTCAGATGTGAAGATGATAATTGTTTTTTCTCTTAACCCCAGCTCATCAATTTTTCCCATGATCTCCCCAACCTGCTGATCGAGAATCGATATCATCGCGACAAAGGCAGCATGCGATTCTGTCTGTGACCCATAAGGACCTTGTCGGTATTCCGCTCCACTGTCGAGGCCATGATAAACTTTCTCCGGAAGGTATTTGCCTCTGAATTGTTCCATTACCTCCTCAGGCGCTATCAATTCAGCATGAGGGATGACAGTTGGCACAAATAAAAAGAAGGGATTGTCTTTATTTCTTTCAATGAATTCCAGTGTTTTTTCCTGAATTAGTTCAGGAGCATATAGTTCTTTCCGAAAACCACTGTTTTCGTCTAACATTATCTTCTGATCATTGCTCCACAAAAAATACGGATAGTAATTGTGCGCGAGAGATTGACTATTGTAACCGAAAAACTCATCAATACCCTGGTTATTGGGGTCGCCTTCCGAACCAACAGGGCCTAATCCCCATTTTCCAAATGCTCCGGTTACATACCCATTTTGTTGCAGTAATTCGGGTAGAGTAATAACAGAATCTGCCAATGGGTACTGTCCATGGTCGCCGTATCGCTGATTCCCGCGCACAGGAGTATGGCCTGTGTGCAAACCGGTCATTAACACGGACCGGGATGGAGCACAAACAGTTGAGCCACTGTAGTGCTGTGTAAAAATCATGCCATGTTCCGAAAGCTTGTCAATATTTGGAGTTTCAAACATATCTTGTCCATAACAACTCAAATCTCCATAGCCCAAATCATCTGCGATGATAAAAACAATGTTGGGTTTTTCGATAGGTTGCTTGTCAGCGCATGAAGTAAAAAGACATATTCCGATAAAAAATATGAATAAAAAAGTCTTGATGATGAATTTGAATAAACTTCTTTTAAATGTAACCATGAATCATTGCCCGTTTTCTTACCCTGCTAATCTACAAGAAATTGTAAGTATAAAGCAATAAACCTTTGTTTTGGGACAGGGTTATCATTCCATTAATCAGAAAAAATTTTCAAAATCATCGGGAATGTATTTTTTTCGCAGCTTAATGAATTTGATC
Organism: uncultured Cytophagales bacterium; assembly: GCA_913057175.1. Taxonomy (GTDB): domain Bacteria; phylum Bacteroidota; class Bacteroidia; order Cytophagales; family Cyclobacteriaceae; genus CAJXNP01. The sequence continues at coordinate 120,861 of CAJXNP010000017.1, read as the reverse complement.
AATTTTTAATTTGAAGAAAGAATGCTGAAAAGAGGAATTGTTTGTTTGATATTTTTATTGCCGCTTACTGCTTATTGTCAGGACAGCAATTTAGGGAATTGGATAATGTATTTTGGAAATAAACAAATCAATGATAGATGGAACTGGCACAATGAAATCCAATATCGTAACTACAATGCTATCGGAGATCTCGAACAACTGCTCATCCGGACCGGCATCGGCTATAACCTGACGGAGAAAAATAATAATGTATTGTTAGGCTACGGGTACATTCTCTCCGAAAACTACGTTCCCGATACCGACAATAAAACTTCAGTTAACGAACATCGGATCTTCCAACAATTCATCACTAAACAAAAATTTAGCAGAGTAGGTTTGCTACACCGATATCGGTTTGAACAGAGGTTTATAGAGGGAGACTTCAAGATGCGTTTTCGGTATTTTCTTTCCCTGAATATTGCTTTGAATAACCCTGAATTAACTTCCAATACATTCTATGCTTCAGCGTACAACGAGATATTTCTAAATTCCGAATCACCCGTATTTGACCGCAATCGACTTTATGGCGGGTTGGGCTACAAGCTCAATGACCAGCTCCGGTTTGAACTGGGATATATGAATCAATTTTTTGAAAGTTCAGGTAGAGATCAATTGAATATGGTTGTATTTTTTGGATTCTAAATATTGATCCAAAGTTAGCACTGAACCTAATTGCATATACACATGTGTTAACAAACCATTTCGATTTATTTAACAAAAAATAATAGTTGACATTTAACAAAATCAACTATTAAGTATTATATTCGCAATGAATTCTTGTTTTTGAGAAGTTAGATACATACAAATATTATTTTAATTGACAAAAACATAATTCAAACAATCGACCAAAACCAACCACCATGTCTAGAATAAATTTTCTTTCCAATGCCATTGTTCCTGGTACATTGAGTTTATTTTACTGGGAAGTTTACAATACTCCGTTCAGGCAAATAATGGCCTATAATTTGAAACTGCTGGAAGAAAATGTCGCTTCCCTGGATCTTTTCATCAAGGAGATTAGTTTGATCGATAAAAATGAAGATGAATATAAGCTGATAGAATTCGATATTCCCAGCTATAACGAGATCTATAATTTCCCCAGACACATTAATCTTCTGGCTGAAAACAATGTTCCTTCAGGTGTTTACACAAAACTAAGACTGAGATATGATCCGGAAAATAGCTCTGTCCGATTTGCCGATCATTCCAAAAGAAAATGTGTTGGAACTTCTTTTCTGGATTTTAATATTGAGAATGACCTTGTGATCAATACTCCAGACACAAACAGACTGAAACTTCAGTTCTTTCTTAACAATTTTGACAAGTCGGCTGTTAACAATTCAATCAGTAAAAAAATTCTTAATCTTTTCAATTTGCTTTGGTAAAGAGCATTTAACCGTATTTAAAGGAATCAAAATTTTCGGTAATTAGCTGGAGGATTTTGTACAATTTCATGAAATTTAATTTTCAATAAAACAAACCAATGAATAGTGTTTTCGTAATAATATCGAGTCTGATCGCGAATTCAGTCATTCAAATACATGATATTTATTGAATTCGCAATTCAACAACCTGCAATACAACCAAATATTTAAGGAAATGATTATAGATAGTGTTTTAGCTTATCCAATGTTTCCGGGTTCATTTGGCTCCAACTCCTGGGACCTTTATAGATATGACCAACTTTCATTAAATTCTTCATTTATTGATGAGAATAAAATCTCGAAAATGGATTTTATGGTTAAAGATATTCTACTCGTATCAGACCATGCATTTGAACAAAAACTGATCCAGATAAATAAACCAAAAAGACTTCACATAAAAGGCTATTCAGAGGAGATTACGATTCTTTCTGATTTTCATATTGAACCAGGGCGCTATGAGAAGTTGAGAATTTATATTGTTCCTGAAAAAAGTAGTTTCGTCTATTCAGATAAATCCCGTGAAATCATACAAGGTCATTCAATGATTGATTTCGACATTGAAAACGGCCTATCCATTCATAGCGCTGAAATCATAAATTTAAAGCTTCAGTTTAATCTGGCGAAATTTGAAAAAGTGAAAAGGAAAAGGTTTCCCATAAAGGTATAGCTGAAATATTGATAACTCATTGGAAGCTTTGTTAAAATTCTTGTAATTTCTGATCGTTCTTACATGTCATTACCACAGACATAAAGGGCTACTTACTTGAAATTTAACTTATTCTGTGTAAAATTTTTCATGAACAGGCCTAAACCTTACATATAAATTGATTATATTACTCGCAGGTTTTGAACAATAGTGCACTATCCAAAGCTCTGGACTCGAGATCTTTTTTAGTCGTACATAACCGTAGCCTTTGCCATGAAAAAACTTTTCTTCATTCTTTTTCTTTTTTATTGTACTGTCTCTTATTCTCAAACTATTTCAAGCCAATGCCAGGGATTGCATATTATACCGGATCGAACTCCACAACCATCCCTTACAAGTGCAGAAATTGAAGAAAGACTGAATAGCATTTCCCTGAAAAAAAGTAAATATTCCAAACATCCGTTTTACATGACCATTATGATAGCAGTTGATTGCGAAGGGAATTCTGAGATCTTTGAAATCAACCGTTGCGGGTCTTTAGATTGCAGCTATCAGGTAAGGGATAAAAAGCTGAGACAAGAAATTGCCGAACTTTTCACAAACAACGTCCAATGGAAACCTGGGAAACTGGACGGCAATACCTGCAGGAGTATTTATACCTTAAAGACAATGGTAGAAGACCGGATGTTTAGTGTGTTGTCAGAATCGGAATTAGCTTCATTGTATTAGAGAAATAAACTAATCAAATACAAAGCCATTCCATCACGTACTGTGATCGAATGGCTAATTGTTTTCAGGCGAAAGACTACCAAATTCCCTCTATCGGATTGACAGATATCTCCGGCTCCCCTTCTATTTCATAACCAACAACCGTGAAATTTTCATTAGGAAAAAATATTGTCGTCATTACGGATAATCCATCATCAGCAAATACTTCCACAGATGAATGATCGACAAATAATGTCAAATCTATTTTATCGCTTTCAGTAATTCGTGGTGCATAAACGACATTTCTAAAACCCTCATTGAAATCAACTTTGCCCGATTGAGACCGATCCACGTAATATCGATTAGCTTCCTTATCAAATCCAATTATTAGTTTTTCATCCATATTATTTGACAAGAAAATTCTGAAACTACTAACTTCTACCCTACTTATTTCTATCCTCGCTAATCCGTTTATGAGCGAAGCCGAATCGGTGGCTACCGGCTCTTTGTCTATCAGATTTTCCATCTCAGCAACCGGATCACTCTTTACATAATATTCATTTCCAATTTCCTCAAAGGATAATTCCCTCGGAATCGTCATAGCGCTTCTCCACCTTTCGGTTGGCACAACCTGGCTATAATGCCAGTTGCTCATCCATCCGATGAATAATTTTCTATCATCAACATTTGACCAAGTGACTCCGGCATAATTGTCGGGGCCAAAATCAATCCACCTCTCATCGCTGTGGTTGACCGTAAATTGATGACCATCGAAGTCGCCAACAAAATACTGAGTAGCTGAGCCTCCATTCGGACCACCCGGGTTGATGCTTAAAAGTAGAACCCATTTTGTTATACCGTCTTTCGTCAAGGGAAACAGATCCGGACATTCCCAAACACCCCCATGAGCCCCGGCATGTTCTCCAAATTCACTTTCTTTTTGCCATTCCTTTAAATTGTCAGAGGAATATAGATGAATACGATCTTTAACTGCAAGGATCATTATCCATTTTGATGTCTCTTCGTGCCAGAAAACCTTAGGATCGCGAAAATCCTGGATTCCCGGATTGCTCAAAACCGGATTTCCCTCATATTTTGTCCATGTACGTCCTTTGTCAAGGCTGTAAGCAATCCCTTGTGTCTGATAGTCAATTTTTCCCGCATCAGCCCCAACCGCATCGTGATAGGTATATATGGCAACTAATGGCGGATTCCCTTCACTACCAAATCCTGAGGTATTACGCAGATCAGCGACTGCACTACCTGAAAATATATATCCCAGCTTATCCGGATACAAAGCAATTGGTAAATGATCCCAATGCACCAGATCGGTTGAAACAGCATGTCCCCAGTGCATAGGGCCCCAGACAGTACTATCGGGATAATATTGATAAAATAAATGGTACTCTCCTTCATAAAAGACCATTCCATTCGGATCGTTCATCCACATACTATCTGGTGAAAAATGAAATTGTGGACGGTGGGGTTCGGTGTATGTTGCCAAAACCGATTTTTGCTCATTTGAAGTGTGTGTTGCCTTTTTATCGCTATTGCAGCTAATGGTCGTCAAAAGTAAGCCTAGCATTAAACATTCAACAATACATCTTCGTTTGGTCAATTTATTTATCATAGTGAATAGATTGTATTTATTTTTGAAAACTGAGATGCCTTGATAAGGCATCTCAGAATTATGAAGTTTCACTAACCTAATAACCCACATTTTGTTCATATAATCCATTAGTAAAATCTATTTCTCTCTGAGGGATAGGATAATATTCATCCCTGCCAGCAGTAAATTCCGCGGCATTAAGAAAATCCCTTCTTGTCTTTTCCTTGTCGAGGTAAGCGTTTAAAGTTTCCTCAGCGATTCCCCATCGTACAAGGTCAAAGAAACGAGGACCCTCCATGGCAAACTCCAATCTTCTTTCCCACCTCAATGCCATTCTTGCATTTTCTTGTGTCCAATCCAAATTATTACCGTCATATTCATTAACCAAATAATTTGAAGGAGAAGAACCATCCGACAACCTGGTTCTATCCGTACTTTCAGAAGCTCTTTTTCTAACCATATTGATTAATGGCATGGCTTTATCATGCTCACCCAGCTCAATATATGCTTCGGCCTGCCATAACAATACGTCTGCATAACGAATGATATCAATGTTTTTAGAAGTACCAATAAAGGGACCTTCTTTTTTATAACATGAACAATCTGCTGCCTGTTGTTCCTTCATACTTTGAAAAAACCCATAAACTCCCGGGTCGCGAACCCAGCTGTTTTTGAAAATATAGTCATCATCATTTCGATATTTATATGGATGACCATCAATCCCAACTGAATGATCTATTCTTGGATCAACTGTAACGCCTGAAGCTGTAATATCTTCCGCACCTAACTCAACATCATTAAATGTGTCAAATTTTGGTAAGCCGTCTACGTCGGTCGCAAATGCATTAACCATGTTCTGACTTGGCGCATGAAATCCACAACATCCGTATTGAGGTGCACCGTGTGGATAATTCAATCCCGTAACAAAACTTAGTCGTCCAACAGATGTTCCATCGCTAATGGAAAATTGTACCGCGAAGATCGATTCTGTCCCATTATCGTATCCATCTAGAAAATTTTCGGCAAAATCTGCTTGTAAACTATATTGACCGGAACTTATCACCATTTCTGTGAGATCCACTACCTCTTGCAGGTGTTCTTGATTAATGTCTACCACCTGGTTGTTTTCATCCTGTTCATATGCCTGGTAAAGTCTGAGTTTGGCAAGGTATGCCGCTGCCGCATATTTGTTAGCTCGTCCGATTTCCGGTTGAGTTTCTGGTAAATTATTCATAGCAAATTCAAAGTCCTCAGCAATTTTATTCCATAGTTCATCATTAGAATATTCGCGGTTTGAAACCTGCTGGATCTCTTCATTAGAAAGTGTTTCATCAATGTACGGGATATATTTAAATAAGACCTTCAGCACAAAGTGAGAGTGCCCACGGAGAAACCGGGCCTCGGCTATTCTTGTCATTCTAAGGTCGAAATCTTCATCCGTGAGCTCGTTCAGAGATCGTAAAGCCGAATTAGCCCGTGAAATTGCCAAATAGAAATTCTCCCAGGTATATGGATGCATCCATCCCTGGTCAGGTTGTGTAAGGTTGTATTGCTCATAAAAGTTGATATCAGCAACATCCGATACACCTCCTCCACCTTTATAGGCATCATCAGACCTTACACTGCCATATGCCCACATGCTTGACATCGGACCTATCATATCATCATTTCCTACACCAGCATAAGCTGCTGTCACCAATCCCTCAGCACTTTCTGCTGAAGATGCGCCGGAAGATACGGCACCTTGCGGCTCGGTTTCGAGGTAGTCGCTACATGAAGCCAATAGGAACACTACCATTGCCAAGTACAAATATTTTATATTTCTTTTCATATCTTTCAATTTTTAAATAGCTTATAATGAAACATTTACACCTAATGTTACCGTCGTTGGGATCGGGATCACATTAACATCTGTTCGTTCGGGATCCGGGCCCTGAAAGTCTTTTGTCTTGAACCAGAACAGATTTTCTGCCATCAGGTAAATCCTCAATTGCTCCATACCAATATTGCCGATAATTGACTCAGGCAGACTATAGCCTAACTGCATATTCCTCATTTTAAAATAGGAAGCATTTACATTGAAATAATCAGATGTACGAGTTTCATTATTCCCGTCCGACAATGTCAGGGATGGAACTGAGGAAGATGGATTTTGGGGAGTCCATGCTTCAAATACTCCCGGGCCAACATTGTCACGACCCCTGATGAAATCATTGTAAAATGTATACGGATCAAACCCTGTTTTTCCGGCTACTCCGGAACCAAAGATTGAAAAGTCAAAGTTTTTGTAAATCAAATCAACCCTCAGGCTGTATTCCAGGTCTGGCAATGTAGTTCCGAGAAACTTTTGATCCAGCGCATCAATTCGTCCATCATTGTTCAAATCAGCATATCTTATCCTTCCGGGGCCTGCTCCCACCTGAGTGGCGTGTGCATCGACCTCTCCCTGATTTTGGAATATCCCATCCGTTACATATCCAAAAATGGAAAGCTCCGAGTGGCCAATGATTGTTTGCTCAACATTGCCCGGATAGGCTGTTCGAACTTCTTCCGGGAGTTCGGTTATTTCGTCCTTGAAATGAGCAGCATTGGCATAGATGCTGTAGCTGAAATCTCCGGTTGTCTCTCCATAGTAAGCCAAAGCCAGCTCCCAGCCTTTGTTTTGTTTAGTTGCTCCATTTAACCATTGCAGCTGGCCTTCTCCGACTGCTGAGGCCACAGGAGGTTGAATTAATATATCTCTTGTTTCACGGGTAAAATAGTCAAAGGAACCGAGAACCTTTCCGTTGAAAAACCCAAAATCCACTCCCATATTTAATTCATCGGTTGTTTCCCATTTCAATGCCGGGTTAGCGGCCTGAACTGAAACGAACCCTGAAGGAAGGTTTCCGGTATTGGCACCATTTAAATCATAAGCAGATCCAACATTCCAATATTGATCAAAGAAGTCCACATGCCCTATTCCCTGTACCTGAGATGCCGTTGCTCCATATCGAGGCTCAAACAATCCCAGGCTCGCAAAATCTCCAATATCCTGATTTCCGACACGTCCCAATCCGACTCTTAATTTCAGATCAGATAAAAAGCTCTTATCACTTAAGAAGTTTTCTTCGCTGATCCTCCAGCCAAATGTTGCTGCAGGGAAAATACCATATCGATCGTCAGAACCAAATCGGGAGGACCCATCACGTCTTAATGTGAAAGAAGCCAGGTAACGATCTGCATAGTTATAGTTTATTTTTCCAAATTGTGAAAACAATCTACTGCTCGTAGCGGTCCCAAAACTATTTCCATTGCTGGTTCCTGCGCTTAAAACAAAGAAGTCTTCTGATTGCACAGCAAAACCTTCTTTATAGCCGGTAATATCTTTGAAGTTATTGCCAACGGATTCTACACCAACAAGGAAATCGAATGTACTTTTTCCAAGGAATAGCCGGTAATTAAGGGTATTAGACCAGGTGACACTGACAAAATCACTTGAATACTCAGTCAGACTGTTAACATCTCGTGCGATGAATCCTTCAACAAAGGTGACTTCAATATCCTTGTCTTTCACTACGGAATAATCTACACCAACATTTGTTCTGAATACCAGGTTAGTGACAGGTTCAATCGCCGCATAAACATTTCCGAAAAGATAAGTTCTGTTGGTATTATCCCATCGATTAATGTATTGCATGTGCACCGGATTGTTTCTATCAGAATATCCGGATCCCAAAGGTCCGGCAAATTCACCGGTTGATGTATATACCGGTATGGTAGGCGCTAGGGTAATAGCTAATCCCGGTGTAGGGGCGCTACCGAGGTCCGGGGTTTCAAGGGTTTCATTTGAAGAAACATATTGCGTATTCATTCCTACTTTCACACGCTCGTTGAATATACTGGACTGTGCATTTAACCGGGCAGTAATCCTGTCATAATTTGTGTACTTCAGCATTCCAGTATTCTTGAGATAGCCAAGGTTCATCAAAACAGATGACTTCTCATTACCTCCGGAAATGGTCAGATCATTGTTAAAAACATAGCCGGTTTCATAAGACTCTTCCTGCCAATCAGTATCGCCTGCAGGGACATTTGGATCACCACCGACGAAAGGTTGTACCGTTACGCTGTTCAATACAGGATTGTCAAAATCATCGTTCCAGTCAAAATCATATATCTCGCCATACCCACTTGCAGGGTCTACCCTGTCATTCACAGATGCCTGCCACAGTGCTCTCCCTCTGTCTACCGCATTTAACATTTCGAATCGCTGTGATTTTTCAGATTGAATTGAAACATTTGAATTCAACTGAATGTTGACTTTCCCACCTGTCTTTGAACCATCTCTCGTTGTTACAATAACAACACCGTTAGATGCCCTGGCTCCATAAATGGAAGAGGCAGAAGCATCCTTCAGTACCTGAACGGATTCTATTGCTCCGGGACTGATCGTTTGAAAAACCTCAGGTCTTTTTGTGGGCACTCCGTCAATGATATACAGAGGATTATTATCACCCAACGTATTTACCCCCCGTATCAGTATTCTACTGTTCGCTGCTGTTGGTGTGCCTGTCTTTTCGATGTAAAGACCGGGAATTCTTCCCTGCAGCGCCTGCATGGGGTTTCCACCTGTTGTATTCTTAATTGGCTCGAGATCTACTACAGCTACTGCTCCCGTCACATCCACTTTTCGTTCTGTAGCATAACCTGTCACGACAATTTCTTCAAGTTCTGTCAGATCCTCCGTCATGGATACATTAATAACTGATTGACCTCCTACCTCAAGTTCCTGAGTAATGTAGCCAACATAAGAATAAACCAAAACATCCTGTGGCTGTACAGAAATGTTATAATTTCCTTCAAAGTCAGTTGTTGTTCCGCTTGCGGTACCTTTTACTACTACAGTAACTCCAGGCAATCCAATTCCATCGGTTGAAGAGGTGACCCGTCCCTTCACGATGTTTTCTTGTGCCCATGTGAATTGGCTAAAACATAGCGCAATCACTGACAACATGATCGGTTTAAGTAATAATTGTTGTCTCATACTTTAATGTTTAAATTAGTTTTGGTAATACTTTTTTGATTTGCTTGGACACCCTCGTATAGGATTATCGACAAGCAAAATTTCTTTGTGTCAAATTTTTATCATTCTTTTTTTTTCTTTGATAAATTCTAAAATGTCATGCTTTGTATAAAAGGGATTTGCTCCAACACAGGTAGCAACATAAGACCCTGTACCACAAGATATTTCCAAACATTCCTGTATGCTCTTACCCTCAATATAGGTAGCAAGAAATGCAGCGAGAAAAGAATCTCCGCTGCCAATGGTATCCCGGGTAGTTACTTTAAACCCTGTATTCATAAACATGTGTTCCTCGTGATAAACCAAGGCACCTTTGTCACCCATTGTGACAATCATTGTTTCAATTGAAAACTTTTCTTTAATGTTTTTGCAAATAACGTCTATTGTATCTCCTGTACTTCCAAACCATCCTTTTAAAACCTCCACCTCTTCATTGTTCAACTTCACGATATCCGATAGAGTCAGTATTTGAGCGATCTTCTCTTTATTGAAATGTGGCTTTCTCAGGTTGATATCAAAAACCTTCTTTTTGGCGTAGCCAATAAGCTCTATTAAGGTATCATTCGAAGTTTTGCTACGGCCTGCCAGGCTACCGAAGACGAAGTAGTCCGAATTTTTAGCCAATTGAACTATTGGATCCTCAAGCTCTATAAAATCCCAGGCTACCGGTTTAACAATATCATAAGTTGCATTTTTTTGATCATCGAGATAAACCTTTACTATGCCGGTATTATTAATTCCATCGATCTGGACATAATCGGTTTTGAGTTTATTTTCTTTCAGATAATTCAAAATCTCTCTTCCCAATTCGTCATTACCTACGCGACTAATCATCTCTACCGGGACACCAAATTTATTTAGGTGCATAGCAACGTTCATTGGTGCGCCTCCCGGTTGTTTACCTGACGGAAGCATGTCCCAAAGGATTTCTCCGAAACAGGTGACCGATTTGTTCTTTTCTCTTTTCATTTCAGACAAATTCTTTCTCTAAAACCTCTATTTGCTCTAGTGATTTCCCTTTGGTTTCAGGCATGATCTTCCACACGAAAATCAATTGCAGAACCATCATAACTGTAAAGATCATGAAGGTATTTCCTCCTCCCAGCTTTTCCGAAAAGAAGGGGAAAGAAAAGGCGATGATTGCAGCCATGATCCAGTGTGTAAAACTGCCCAATGCCTGACCGCTAGCCCGAACCTGATTGGGGAATATCTCAGAAATAAAAACCCATATTACTGCTCCTTGGGAGAAGGCAAAAAAGGCTATGTAAAGAAACAGTAGAATTGGAACCGTATAACCTGTAAAATCCTGCTGGTAAAAAGCGCGAGATACTAATCCCAATGTTATGATCAACCCTACGGAACCTATTAGCATGAGCTTTTTACGGCCCACATTATCAATAAATCTCAATGCTAATAAAGTGAAAATAAAGTTGATTAACCCTATGCCCGATGTGGATAACAATGCTGAGCTAGTGCCCAATCCAGTCATTTCAAATATTCTGGGAGCATAGTAAATAATCGCATTAATCCCGGAAACCTGGTTGAACACGGCAAATAAAACAGCAAGCATAATCGGCAACCTGTATTGCCTGGTGGAAAACAAATGCTTTTCACTGGATTTTTCATGTCGGCTCCCTTTTATATTGGACACTAGTTGATCCACATTTGCCTCGTCAATAACAGCCAGTACTTTTCGTGCTTCTTCTATGTTATCTTTCTTAATGATCAACCATCGTGGGCTTTCGGGCACGAATAATATCAGGATCAAAAATACCAACGATGGAAACGCCTCAACTCCCAACATCCACCTCCATGCATTGTCTATGACCCCATCAATCAGGTAATTGGATAAATAAGCAATCAGAATTCCGAATACGATGTTAAATTGGAATAAAGCAACGAGTTTGCCTCGGTCATTGGCAGGTGATATCTCGGAAATATACATCGGTGCGGCGACCGAAGAAGCTCCAACACCAATACCGCCAATAAACCTGAAAAACAAAAACATATACCAGTCTGTTGCTAAAGCAGATCCGATCGCGGAAAGCAGGTATAAAACCGCTATCCAGAATAATGTATTTTTTCTTCCAAATGCATCCGAAGGAATTCCACCGACCAATGCGCCTAAAACAGTCCCTATTAAAGCAATGGAAACAGTTAATCCATGCTGGAAAACATTAAGTTGCCACACATCCTGGATATATTTTTCTGCCCCTGAGATGACCGCTGTGTCAAACCCGAATAGAAACCCACCTAATGCTACTGTTACCGACCAAAGAACTATTTTAGAATTCATTTTTTAGAATTTTTGTTGAATCAAATTTAGTTCGTCGATGGACTCTTATGATTTAGATCAGTTTCAAAATCTTTAAAAATTGTACAGAAAGAAGTGTTTTATTTACAAATTCGTCAGTATAAGCCATAATTATGAGAAAAAATTTCTATAGTGTCTTTCAGACAATTTTAAATTTGTTTCAGACTTCTGATTTTGTTTCATGGTTTATATTCAACTCAAAGTTTTAAGGAGGCCTTGAACTCAGTGGGCGAAACGTGATACTTGTTTCTAAAGGCAGTGCTGAAATATCCGGGTGAAGAAAAGCCGGATTCGTATGCAATTTCAGAGATATTCAGATCACTTTTCTGAATGAGTTCCTTAGCCTTGGAAAGCCGCAAATCATTGATGTAATCGAGAACACTCGTGCCTAATAGCGCCTTTACCTTTCGGTACAATTGCACCCTTGAGAAACCCAATTCATAGCAAATATCCTTTACACCAAAATCAGGATTGCCTAAATTTTCCTTGACGATTGACTTGAACTTTTTGAGAAATTTTTCTTCAAGACTTTCTGATGTATAAACCTCCGTAGATTTAATCTCGGTCTTTTGGAAATGAGATTTCATCAATTCACGGTTTTTTATGAGGGAAGCTATATTTTCATTCAAAACATCCATGTTAAAGGGCTTGGTAATGTAAGCATCGGCTCCTGATTTCAATCCGGTTATTTTGTGTTCTTCCTGTGACCTGGCAGTTAATAAAATGACCGGGATATGTGATGTCCTGTAATCAGCTTTAAGCTTTTTAGTGATCGAAATTCCATCGCCTCCCGGCATCATCACATCGCTGATGACAATATCCGGTAGTTTTTCGAGGGTTCCACTTATTCCGCTCTCACCATCCGAATAACTAAAAACCTGATAGTTCTCCGCTAAGGCTTTTTCCAGCATATTCACTACATCAGAATTGTCTTCAATAAGAACGATTGATGGTTTATCATTATCAATCACTTCAATCGTATTTTCCCTTTCTGTTATCTTGACTAACTCTTCCGTATAGATCTTGCTTTCTTCCTGAATAAAGTCAAAAGATTGTGTATCCGACAATTCGCCGTTCGAAAAATGATCCTTTCCCTTTTTTAGCTGAATAACGAACTTCGTGCCTAAATTCAATTCGCTTTCAACGGTGATTTTTCCATGATGCAGGTTGACAATTTCATTCGTAAAAGATAGTCCTAGCCCTGTGCCCAAAGCAAGTTTCTGTTCTCCCTGGTAAAACCTGTCAAATACGTGATTCAGATGATATTTATCCATACCCCTGCCATTATCGTCTACTGTTATGATCACCTCTTCTATCGAATCTTTTATGGACAAATGAACATATCCTTGTTTTTTAGTAAACTTGAATGCATTGGAAAGCAAGTTGAAAATTGTTTTATCAAAAAGGTAAACATCAAAATAAACGGGGATATATTCTTTGTCAAACCTGAATGTATAATCAATCTTTTTCTCTTCTGCCACGTGGTCAAATGATTGCTTGATCTCTTTCAGGTACGCCACAATATTATTTTCCGAAACCTTCAACTTCATTTTATTGTTTTCGATCTTCCTGAAATCCATGAGCTGATTGATTAACCTAAGCAGACGGTATGCATTTTTTTTGACCAACTGCAATTCCTCGCTGCTGCTTTTGTCCAGCTTAAATTTATCCTGGCTTAGCAAATGATCGACCGGCCCGAGAATAAGCGTCAACGGCGTCCGAATTTCGTGTGAAAGATTGGTAAAAAACTGGAATTTGGCTTTTGTAGCTTCCTCGTATTTATTGGCAAACACTTCTATTTCTTCTTTCTGCTGTTGGATTTTGGTATTTTTTTCCTTCAGATCCCGATTTATTTTCTGTTTTTCTACCAGCGTATAAATGGCATATGCAGCGAGCAATAAACTGGCCGTGAGACTTATGGATAGTATGATCAATAAAATACGTTGATTTTTATAAATGCGAACCTGCTCGCTGATCCTTTCTTGTTGTTGTGTTATATCTTTTTGATTAGAAATGATCTCATCGTTCTGCATTTGTACAATTCTCACATTGGTTGAATCCACGATGGTAGTGGGCAGAATATTTTCTTTGATGAATGCCTGACCATTAAGAATTTTATGAGCAATATCAATGGCCTCATCTCCTCCGGTCGGATACATGAAGGTGGCAACAAGAATTCCTTTGTTTACAAGATCCACCCCTAAACTATCACCAGGCAAGGCATCTACCCCTAAAATCTTAATGTTTTCTGCCATCCCAAAATCCCTTGCAACTTCATAAGCTCCAAGCGCCATAGAATCGTTATGAGCAAAGACCACATTGATATCCGGATGCTCAGCCAATTTTTCTTTAAACTTTCTTCTGGCATCAGATTTTGTCCAATCCGCATAAACAGGAAGAATATTCACAGAAGAATCATTGATCCCTTCCACCAATCCGCGATGACGTGAAATGGCGGGTGTCGACCCAACCAATCCCCATATTTCAGCAATTTTCAAGCTATCTAAATTCAGGTTTTTGATATAATGCCCGGCTATCTGGCCGATAACCAGGTTATCCGCACCAACGTAGGCAGAATACAAGTCTGAGGAGGTTCGTCGATCGATGACAATTACGGGAATACCGTTATTGAAAGCTTTTTCAACTGCAGGAGTGATCGGGTCAGCTTCATTTGGTGAAACGATCAATAGGTCAATCCCACTTTCTATGAGGTCATTAATCTGGCTGACCTGAGTTTCATTATTACTTTTCGCATCCAGTATGGTCAATTCAAGGTTGGGATGAAAGGAAAGCTCCCGATACATTTCCTCGTGCATTTGCTTTCGCCAGGCATCTTCTGTTACGCATTGGGAGAATCCAATTTTATAACTTTTCTCTTCTTGATTTGAACACGAAAATATGGTTAATAATATGAGCCCATAGATTAATTCAAGCAATAAATGTTTATTCATTCTTCTTGACAGGATGTTGATTCTAATAATAATTTATGAATAAAACTGGTGAAAAATTTTTTGAATCCTGTTAAATAGCTGCTTTTAAAATTATTTCTTCCGATTATTTGAAATGATCATAATTTGACTAAACTTTCGCAGGAATGAATAGGTCTTCTCGTGATAATTGAAATCTTACTTTTGATTTTGGGATTGGGTCTGCTTATTAAAGGAGCTGACTTTCTTGTAAATGGGGCTTCAGAGTTGGCAAGAAAATACAAAGTTTCTGATCTGGCGATCGGACTGACCATCGTTTCATTTGGAACTTCTGCACCGGAATTTGTTGTCAACACCTATGCTTCTTTCCAGAATCATCAGGATATTGTATTTGGGAATGTCATCGGCAGTAACAATTTCAACCTCTTTATTATTCTGGGCATTGCCGGGATGATCACACCTCTTATTGTTCAGTCAAGCACGGTTTGGAAAGAAATTCCCATTTCATTTATTGCGATTGTTTTTCTATTTATCATGGCCAATGATTTCTTCGATCAGGATAGCCATGTAATGACTCGGGTAGATGGATTTATTCTATTGGCCATGTTTGCACTGTTTCTTTTTTATGTCTACAAACAACTTAAAAGTGATAAGAATGAGATAGAATCCACTCAGAAAAATTACGGTATACTGAAAATCTGGGGCTTTATCATTGGTGGATTGATCGGGTTGATCATTGGCGGAAGACTCGTAGTGACCAGTGCGGTGGAAATGGCCACCACCCTTGGCATTAGTGAAAAAATCATTGGGTTAACCATTGTTGCAGTTGGTACATCCCTCCCTGAACTGGCAACATCAGTAGTTGCCGCCATTAAAAAGAACAATGACATTGCTGTAGGGAATATTATCGGATCGAATATTTTCAACATCTTTTTTATCCTCGCCGTAAGCGCATTGATCCAACCAATTGGCTATGAAACAGTTTTCAATAACGACCTCTACCTACTGGCTGGGGGAACGCTATTTCTTTTCATTGCCATGTTTACCGGCCAGAAGAAGAAACTGGACAGATGGGAGGCCATTGTCCTGTTAATTATCTACATCGCATATGTTGTCTATCTGATTGGAAAGGAGGTGTAGAATTGAATGATCTTTTAATTCATAAAAATTTAAGAAAAACGTAAGTGAAAGAAGCCATTTCAATATTTAGTCATCCTGAACTTGTTTCAGGATCGGTATAATCTAGCAAACGATCCTGAAACAAGTTTCTAATGACATTATTTTCTACTTTTAGACAGCTTCTTTTACGATTTAACCCTGCTTAGTAATGTACTCAATGAGATCCAACACTTTATTGGAATAACCCCACTCATTGTCATACCAGGAGATGACTTTTACAAAATTGGGTGATAGCTGGATGCTCGCTCCTGCGTCAAATATCGACGTCTGGGGGTCGCCAATAAAATCGGACGAAACTACCTCGTCTTCTGTGTAACCCAAAATTCCATGCAGATTTGTTTCAGAGGCTTTCTTAAAAGCACTCTTCAATTCATCGAATGTAGTGGGCTTTTGCAACCTCGCCGTCAAATCAACCACCGAAACATCGGCTACAGGAACCCTGAATGACATTCCGGTCACTTTGCCGTTCAACTCAGGGATAACTTTTCCGACAGCTTTCGCGGCGCCGGTTGTAAAAGGTATGATATTTTGGTAGCCTCCTCTCCCTGCCCGCCAGGCTTTTGCCGAAGGACTGTCCACAACTTTTTGCGAGGAAGTTACTGCATGGACTGTTGTCATCAACCCTTCTTCTATACCCCAGTTTTCATGAAGCACTTTGGCTAAAGGCGCCAGGCAATTGGTGGTACAGGAAGCGTTTGAAATAAAATCCATATCCGGAGAATAGCTCCCTTCATTCACACCCATCACAAACATCGGCGTATCATCTTTGGACGGCCCGGACATGACAACCTTTCTGGCGCCGGCTTCCAGGTGCCCCTTTGCCTTTTCCCTGGTAAGGAAAATACCGGTCGATTCAACGATGTATTCGGCTCCAACCGCCGCCCAATTTATTTTTGAAGGCTCTTTTTCTGACGTTACCCTGATCGGTTTTCCATTGACAATCAACTTGTTTTGTTCCGAATACACCTCACCGTCAAACTTTCCGTGAGTCGAATCAAACTTTAACATATAGGCCATGTAATCCGCATCGATCAGGTCATTGATCGCGACAACTTCCATATCATTTCTTTGCTGGGCAGCCCGGAACACGAGTCGCCCGATCCTTCCAAAACCGTTAATTCCAATTTTGATCATAATTGTTCTGTTTTTGAGTTAATAATATTGTACTAATTAGTACATAATTGTTTAAAATTTTTTAATCCAGTATTTCCAGGTTCATTTCGATCACATTTCTCAAATCTTTCATGTTATTATTCATTCTCTTTGTGATGTTCATTCCATTCCACGTATTTATCAGATGCCTGGCTATAAATTTTGGTGATTTTTTTGAAACAATCTTCTCCTCCTTTTGGGCCTCATCCACTACTTCTTCAAAGATCTTCTCCAGCTTTCCGAGGTAAAATGCCGCCAGTTTTTTCATTTCATCATCAAGATGAGACATTTCCACGATGGCATTCCCAAAATAACATCCTTGTTCCCTGGAAAGATCATCGGCTTCCAGTCGTTCGAAAAAAATAGACCTGATCACTCCAACCTTATCAGGTGATTCCTGAAGTCGCTTCTGCAGTCGCTGCATGGCTTTTGTCGATCGCTGTTCCATAGTCCTCCTGAACAGCTCCTTCTTTCCATCCCTGAAATGCAGGTAGAAACTTCCTTTCCCCATTCCCATTGCCTGGAGGAGTTCATCCGAGGAAGACGCTTCATAGCCTTTTCTCCAAAAAACATTCATCGCTTTATGGATCACATCCTCTTCATCAAACTGTCTGGGTCGTCCGGCCATGGAACAAAGTTAAACAATAAATGTAATTTTTTACTAATTAGTACAAAATAAAACATCCTGCATACTTTGTTAAAAATTATGTCTTCACAAATCCCTTTTATCAAATATTATTTTAAATTATCAAGATCGAATAACAGGTTAGAACCGTTAAATATTTATTACTTAACGAGAATTAGATAATTACAAAAAACCCTTTAGAATGAATCCTCAAATTGATGCCTTCATCAAGCAATTTCATGACTGTTGGACAAAAGGCGACCTCATCAAACTCACCTCCCTTCTTCACGATCAAATTATCTTTGTTGCTCCGGATTTAAAAACGGAAATAAAGGGTAAGGAGCGGTGCCTTCAGACCATTGAGGACTATTCCAACAATGCCGTTACAAAGAAATTTGAAGTGGAGAACAAGAAAATACATGTATGGGATCATACGGCAATGGTTATCATGGACTATGACATTGAATACCGGATGAAAAATGAAAATTATAAGGAAAAGGGAACAGAATTTTGGACGATGGTCAGGGAAAATGAAAAATGGAAATTGGTCTGGCGGGCGCTGGCAAAAATAGAGAATTTATAAAAAATGCAACTTTTCAGATTTATCCACATCTAATAGGTAAAATCAAATAAAAGTTATCAGTTTTTGATATAATTAACATATCCCTGGATCTAAATTTATACCCATGAAAAAGTTATTGTTCTACTCTATCATCACCACTTTTTTTATTGCATGTAACCAACAGCAAGAACAACAACCACCTGAAAATTACAGCATTGAAGAGTTTTACCAAAACATTAGGTTTGGAGGTGGGAATTTTTCAAAAGATGAAACCAAGCTATTGATAAGCAGCGACGAAACGGGAATATTTAACGCTTTTGAAATCAACATTGCGAATGGTTCAAAAGATCAATTAACCCATTCGGACACCGAATCCTTCTTTGCCATAGATTATGTGCCAGGAACAGACCAGATCATTTATTCGGCCGATAAGGGGGGAAACGAGATCAACCACATTTACTTATTAAAAGATGACTCTACTTCTGTCGATCTAACACCCGGAGAGAATGAAAAAGCCCACTTCGCCGGTTGGAGCGATGACAATCAATCGATGTTCTACATATCCAACAAAAGAGATCCTCAATTTTTTGATCTGTATAAAATGGACATTGAGACATGGGAGCCGGAATTGATCTATCAAAATGATGAAGGCCTGGATATTTCAGGCATTTCCCATGATGAGAATTACTTTGCATTAACAAAAACCATTACGACAAGTGAAAACAAATTATACCTGTATGATCGTACGAAACAGAAAATGACTGAAATATCCGAAGAGCCCGCTGAATATAGTGGCTCAGGATTCAGCAAAGACGATCAGTATTTTTATTATATCACCAATGCGGGGAAAGAATTCGCCTATCTCATTCAATACGAGATAGCTACAGGAGAGAGAAACACTCTTTATGAAACGAATTGGGACGTGATGTACAGCTACCTGAGTGAAAATGATAGGTATAGAATTACCGCCATTAACGAAGATGGCAAAAACAAGCTTTACATCTATGACAATGTTTCTGAAGATTCAGTTAATTTTCCGGAAATTCCAGATGGAGATGTGACCGGCATCAATATTTCTGAAAGTGAAAATCTGATGCGATTGACCATTGGTACATCCAAGGCTCCAAACAATATTTACATCTATAACCTTGAAACAAAAAATCTCAAAAAACTCACTGAAAGTTTAAATAAGGATATTAATCCGGAAGACCTGGTAGCAGCTGAGGTGATCCGGTACAAATCATTTGACGGCCTTGAAATACCCGCCATTTATTATAAGCCGAAAGTAGCTTCAAAGGATAATCAGGTTCCAGCGTTGGTTTGGGTGCATGGTGGGCCTGGCGGACAGTCGCGAGTTGGTTATTTTGCGCTGATCCAATTTCTTGTTAATAATGGCTATGCAGTTCTAGCAGTAAATAACCGGGGAAGTAGTGGATATGGTAAAACCTTCTACAAGATGGATGATTTACACCATGGGGAAGAAGATCTGAAAGACTGCGTTTGGGGTAAAAAGTGGCTTCAGGATCAGGAATATATCAACCCCGACCAAATTGGTATTATCGGAGGAAGCTACGGAGGATACATGACCATGGCGGCCATGACCTTTACACCAGACGAATTTGAAGTTGGGGTTAATATTTTTGGTGTAACGAACTGGCTCCGGACACTCAAGTCCATTCCTCCGTATTGGGAGTCATTCAGGGAAGCGTTGTATGCGGAGTTGGGCGATCCTTTTTCTGAAGATTCGGTTCGACTGTATAATATATCGCCCCTTTTTCATGCCGGAAATGTAAAAAACCCCATTCTTGTGCTACAGGGAGCCAATGACCCCAGGGTACTTCAGGTTGAATCTGATGAGATTGTAGAAGCGGTTAAGAAAAACAACGTGCCTGTAGAATACCTTGTTTTCGAAGACGAAGGACACGGATTTGTTAAAAAAGAAAACGAAATTGAAGGGTATGGACAAATTCTCGTTTTCCTTGATAAATACCTCAAAGGAGATACAACAGTTATCAATTAAGTCATCAAGGATCAATCCAAAAAACTGTGGAGAAGTGTTTATAAAAACTCTAAAATGCAATCGCTCAAATATCAAATATATTACAATAGTGAAAACTCATGTCCACATGTTTGACAATCTGATCATTGTAAATTGATATTTATTTGTTGTTGTATTTTGATAATTGAGTTTTCTATGAGATAGCTTCATGATTCCCCAGAAATTTTGCTTGATAATTCATCAACCGGTTTTTTTTATAGGAGAAAAAGGCCGGTATGCATAGTAATGCAGGATTTCTTCCAGTGCAACCTGAATAGCTTTGTTGATAGGATAAACCTGATTAGCCAACTTAAAATCGATCTGAAAAAGCTTTTTGTAATAATCGCTGAAAACAGGTATGTACTCCTTTTGATGAATAAGCTGATGAGCTGTCGCGTATCCACCAGGTTGATCCTCCTTGATAAGTTTACAAGTAACTAATTTCAACTCACCATTTTTATCCCTGGTTGCCCCATACCCAAACAAGCGACAAATAAGACCACGATTAAGATAAGTCCCACAACTTCCCGAAGTCTGATCAATGAGGGATAGTGGAGCATAACTGACACAGATAGGCGAATAGTTTTGCTGAAGAAACTCAAGTTTCTCCATTGCCTGGCCATTCTGAAACCATTCAAATGCCAGGGGAAGGAATTCAAGTGGACTGGCTTCGATGTCTGGCTTAGTGCAGCACATTCCGCACCCTGTTAAACAATGCAATCCTGTTTTTGCTTTCAGCCGGTTAATCTCTTCATCAAGGCTTTTGAAAACCCTTTCTACAGCCTTCACTTTACGTTTTATTGACATACAAAAAAAGTGCGCGAATTTAGCGAGTAGAATTGATTGATCAATGCGGTGATATTGGAAAAATTTTTCATATACCCCCATGAGTTTAGCGAAGCGTAACTTGTGGGGATGATAAGACAAGGTTTCAACTTGCCATGCATGAATACGAACTGGGACGTTCACGCTAACGACAGGCCGGATCTTACCCTCCCGCTATCGCCCCTACAATAAAATAAGGCTCCTTTCCTGACGCTACTTCTTCCGGCAGAAGTGCATCCGGTGATTCATGGGAAAGGTCTTCCTCACAGGCGAAGAAACGCAGGAAAGCCCGGCGCTTCTTTGTTACGTGATCGCGAATCGTTCCTTTCAGCATGGGATAGCTTTCTTCCAATGCATCCAGAACCGATCGTTGCGTGACATCTCCTTTTACTTCGAGTTGCACTTCAGAACCAACCTGTGCCAGACTTCTGAGAGGGAACGGTAGCTTAACCCGAACCATAACTTAATTAATCGTCTGAACTTCTACAGAAAGAACTTTGGGAAGGTCTCTGACAATTGCATTCCAGCTATCACCTGAATCGGATGAGCAATATACCTGTCCGCCCGTTGTGCCAAAATACACTCCACAAGAATCCAGCGTATCAATGGCCATTGCATCACGTAGAACATTCACGTAGCAATTGCTTTGAGGGAGTCCTTTTGTCAAAGCTTCCCATTCATTTCCTCCGGTGCGACTACGATATACCTGAAGCTTTCCATCGAGTGGATAATGTTCGGCATCGCTCTTGATCGGAATCACATAAACGGTTTCCGGTTCGTGGGCATGGACGTCGACCACAAATCCAAAATCAGTCGGCAGGTTGCCACTCACTTCTGTCCAAAGATCGCCCGCATTGTCACTTCGCATTACGTCCCAGTGCTTCTGCATGAAGAGCACATCAGGGTTGGATGGATGAAAGGCAATTCTGTGTACGCAATGTCCCACTTCTGCATCCTGGTCTGGGATATATTCTGATCTTAGCCCTCTGTTAATAGGCTTCCAGGTATTTCCCCCGTCGTCGGTACGAAAAGCACCTGCCGCAGAAATGGCTATGTAAATTCTATTAGGGTTTTGTGGATCTAGCAAAATGGTATGCAGGCACATCCCTCCTGCTCCAGGCTGCCACTGAGGGCCGGAAACGTGTCCGCGTAAACCGGATAGTTCCTGCCAGGATTTAGCTCCATCGGTCGTCCGGAAAAGCGCCGCATCCTCCGCCCCGGCATACACCACATCGGGATCTGTCAGGGAAGGCTCCAGGTGCCAGATTCGTTTAAACTCCCACGGACGTTGGGTACCATCATACCATTGGTGGGTGGTAAGGGGCGCACCTGTTTTATCGGAAGTGTCGTAAACAAATTTATTGCTCATGCCACCCGGCGGATCATAAGGATCGGGCATCTTCTCGCCACCGGGAGTAGACCAGGTCTTACCTCCATCATTCGACTTCTGGATCAGCTGGCCAAACCAGCTGCTTGATTGTGAAGCATATATGACATCCGGATCGACAGTTGATCCTTTCAGGTGGTACATTTCCCATCCGGCAAAATGCGGTCCGCTGACATCCCATTTTTCTCTTTTGCCATCAGATGAGAGGATGAAAGCTCCTTTTTGAGTGCCAACCAAAACTCTTACTTTAGTCATGTGGTAGTTAATTTGTGGTTTGTTATAAAGTTTATAATTAAGTCCGGGACTTTTTTACCAATTTACAAAATACGATCTATCAGCAAGTCATTCCTTATCAACTTTTTATTTTGGCTTGAGGTCTATATAAGGAATTTAAAATCAAAAGGAAACACCATTATTCCCCTCTTGACAGCCCGCTTGCCGACGAGGCAGGAGGAGAAGGGGTGTGGAACGTTTAAAAACCTGTTTGCTTTTGATTTTTATACTACGATTAACGTAAATTTCGACTTGAATTATATGGTTTTTTAAATAACGCTCCTCTGTATCTCCTCTTCCACCTTCCAAAGTCTTGTACGGAGGACAGGCAAGAGGAGAATAGTAGTATATTTCAAGTCAAAATTATCGATCTTTTATCGAACATAAGTTATTTCAAGGTTCATTGACATATGGATGATGCGACTATTATTTTCAAATTTAATCTTCAAATTACACTTTTCAAGTAGGTAAAAGCGACTAATTGAAGGGTGATTTGAGACAATTATTGTTTGAGTTCTGAAAAATTGTAATGTAACAACTATTTCCATTATTACAGTTATTTGATATTTTTCGTTAATAGCCGGACCAGTACTCCAACTATCATGAAGAAAATACCCAGTTATACCAGTAGACTTAGAAAAAACATTGTAGTTGTACCCGAAATCATAGACTCCTGTTCAGGGATCCGTATCTTCGGACAATTGTTGAAATCATTCTTGTTCACTACCGACGTCGCAATCATCCGAAACACAAACGCCAATGCCATCATTGCTGTCTATCCTTTTACGCCTCAACCACTCATCTCACATGCCCTGATCCTTGCGGCTGACAAACCCATCTTTTGTGGTGTCGGTGGAGGAATTACATCTGGTAACAGGTCGATAGAACTTGCAATCGATGCCGAATTTCAGGGAGCGCTTGGTGTTGTTTTAAACAAACCAACTCCTAACGACACTATCCGAAAGCTGAAAGATAAAATTGACGTACCCATTGTCATTACAATCGTTTCTGAAAAGGAGGATATCAAGGGACGGATCGATGCGGGGGTTGACATTTTAAATGTCTCAGGAGCAGATAAAACATCTGATATCATCAAAAAAATTAGGGATATCGACGATAATGTTGCTATCATTGCTACCGGAGGCAAATCTAATGAAACCATTCAGCTTGCAATTGAAACCGGAGCCAATGCCATTTCCTATACCCCTCCATCAACAGCAGAATTATTTAAAGAGGTTATGTTGAAATACAGGAATGAATAACGATTAACCTTTTATCAGAGTTTCCAGATGTTTACGGACTTGTCGCAATTACCCTTTCTTAAGTCGTTTTTGAACACCAATAATTTCATCAAGTAATAGTAAATTTGAAAAGCTTATTCAAATCCTTATGAATACGACGATGCAAAATACCAAAGCCCAAAATATCGATGAATACATTGCCCGATTCCCTAAAAAAACCCAAGAATACCTGACCAAGATACGGCTGACAATCAAAAGATTGGTTCCGGAAGCAGAAGAAAGGATCAGCTATCAAATTCCGGCTTTTAATCTCAATGGTAAATACCTCATCTATTTTGCCGGGTTTCACAAACATGTCAGCATGTATCCCGCACCAAGGGGAAGTGAAAATTTTCAGGAAGAACTGTCTCACTATAAGGGAGGAAAAGGGACCGTGCAATTCCCTTTAGACAGACCTTTGCCTGTTGATCTAATCAAGAGAATTATCAAATTCAAAATAGATGAGAATCTAAAAATGACAAAGAACAAGAAATAATCTTGTCAATATTTTGAATCATTTGTTTGCCATTTTATGCTACTTATGCATCAGGTAAGTCCAACAATTGTTTAAAAATCCCGGGGCACACCAAAAAATCTTAGTTATTTTTGATGCTAAATTAATATTTGGATTACATATCCTGAGAATAATTGACTATTATTCACAATAATTTGTATTTTACTTTGAAAATATCAAGAAGATGCAAAAGAGGATTGACCCTGTTGCACTGATAATTTTTTTTCTTATCGGTCATTTTTATCAAGTTGTCGCCCGGGACCGGGATAAATATCAAGAGTTTGAGATTCATTTTTTTATGAATGGTCAAAGTTCATTTGATGAAATAACCTTTGATGACCCTGCGGTTACATTTTCTGATAAACATGAAAAGAGATATTATAATTTAGCATTGGCTTCCATCACGGCGAATAAAGTTAAAAAAACCAATCTCCTCGACAGTCTGACTACGCAAATGAAAGACCTTCTATCCGGGGATTTTTCATATGATACTCTTGGGTACATTCACTACCTCCAATACCTCCAACATTATCAAAATGGCGATCATTTAAAAGCGATGGAGCAATTGATCTATGCAAAGGAGACATTTCGGAGGACCGGACGGGACTTGATGTTTCTGGAATGTCTGTTTAAATATTACGGGAATTATTCGAATTCTATATTTGGCAGAATGGCAGTCGAAGATTTCTCACATGTAATTAAACTGATAGAAGCAAATAGCTATTTACTCAGTGATTCTGTGTCGATGGAATTCTGGGCCAAAATGGCTTTGTATGAAAAAGCGGGCGTGTTACTTGGGCTTGATGGACAGTTCGAACTTTCCCAGAAATACCTCACTTACGTCATTGAACATACAGATGACAAAACAAATTCAAGGTTCTATTATAATGCATTAGGCGATTTAAGTATTAATCAATATCGAAGCGGTAATTACCAGGCATCGATCAAAAATGCCCTCCTGGATCTGGAAAGCAGCCTAAAGCTGAACCGTTCATTTAGTATAACTGTTTTAGGTGTTTTGCTGGCAAAAAATCATTTAGCTCTCGGACAAGCAGATCAGGCTTTAAAATACATTCAGATGGCCGATACATTTTCGACCAAACTCAATGGAATACTCAGGGTCGATATTCTTGAGACCAGGGCAGAATACTTTCGAAAGATAGGCCAAACGGCAACAGCCAACAATTACTTTCAGCAATACCTGACTCATAAGGATTCTATCAATATGAATGCCATCAGGCAAATGGAATTCCGTATGAAAACGGAACAGGATTTTTATCTCAAGTTAAAGGATTACGAGGAAAAGAACCGGCAAAACCTTGCTACCATCAACGCTCAGAGAACACGATATACCATCATCATGACAGTATTAGTTCTGCTCTCCATTGCGGTATTGATTTTCGGTTGGTTGATCAAAAATATCCGGAAAAAGAATAAACTTTTGCGTGAGCAAAAACTGGAAATCACGCAGGCAAATGAGGAGTTGCAATGTCAGCAGGAAGAATTGAAAGCTCAAAATGAAAAGATCAGCGAATTAAACCGCAGACTTGAGCAAAAAATTTACGAACGTACCCAAGACCTTGCTGAAAAGGGAAAGATCATCAATACGTTTTTTTACCAAATGTCTCATCGGTTTCGCTCGCCAATCGCCAGCTTGAAAGGATTGATGAACCTCATCCGGTTTGAACATAAAGCTGAAACAATTCCCAGTTACATAGATCTATCATACAAAAGTATCTCAAAACTTGACGATCTTCTCAATCATATCAAGCAACTGCTGGAGTTCGACCAGAAGACAGAAAACAAGGAAAACATTTATTTAAATGAAATGATTGAGGACATCCTATTTGAACTGGATGAAAAATACAAAACGACTAATATGAAGGTAAATAATTACCTGGTCAACGAAAATTCTCCTGCTGTCAATTCAGTAAAGGGATACAAAAAGATCTTATTCCGGGAAGTATTGGATAATGCCTTCAAATTCAGCATTTTGAATAATAAAAGCAGAATTCCTGAGGTTAACATCCGGTTGCGTCAATTACCGGAGAAGTATCAGCTGATCGTTGAGGATAATGGTCCGGGCATTTCAAAAGAACTGTGGAATCAGGTGTCGGAGCCATTTTATGTCGGTAACGAACATTCAACAGGAGATGGGCTGGGTTTTTATGTAGCATCGATAGCCGCCAATAAAACCAGTTGTAAAATTAATTTGGACGAATCGTATACCTATGGAGCTCGAATGATCATCGAAATTCCTGTGGAGGTTAAAGAGCCTGTCGATGTCGTCTGATTATTAATACCATACCCATTCCATTCACCATTCCTATTGTCACATCTCTCCAAATAGATTTTTCCGGTAAAAATTTTGTAGTAAGTAACCCTGTTTAAGTTTTTTAGTACTTCTTTTTTTAATAAATTGTGCAAGGTCGATACTGTTACGGGGAATTAGTTTAAAACTATTCCTGTTATGAGTATAGTACAATGCGATGTTCTCATCATTGGTGCAGGCGGCGCGGGATTACGTGCAGCCATTGCCGTTTCAGAAGCAAATCCTCAATTAAAAATCGGAATTGTAAGTAAGGTCTACCCTATGCGAAGCCATACAGTTTCTGCTGAAGGAGGTGCTGCCGCGGTCATTAAAGAAGACGATTCCCTGGAGCATCATGCCTATGACACCATTTCAGGTGGAGACTGGCTATCAGATCAGGATGCGGTTGAGTTATTTGTGAACCAGGCGCCAAAAGAAATGATCAGGCTTGAACACTGGGGTTGTCCATGGAGCAGGGAACAAAATGGTACAGTGGCCGTCAGACCCTTTGGCGGAATGAAAATGAAGCGCACCTGGTTTGCCGCAGATAAAACAGGGTTTCACCTCTTGCATACCTTATTTCAAACTACCCTTAAGCATGAGAACCTTCTGCGTTTTGATGAATGGTTCGTAACCAGGTTATTGGTAGAAGACAACCGATGCCAGGGAGCGATTGCATTGGAAATTGCTACCGGTAAAATGACCGCCATCAAAGCGAAAAGCACCATTATCTGTACAGGAGGGGCTGGCAAAGTTTTCCCTTTCACCACGAATGCTGCTATCAAGACGGGTGATGGAATGGCAGTCGCCTACCGTGCCGGAATCCCCCTTAAGGACATGGAATTTGTCCAGTATCATCCGACAGGCTTACCCTTCACGGGAATTTTAATTACCGAAGCAGCAAGAGCTGAGGGAGGCTACCTGCTCAATAAGGATGAATACCGATACCTGCAGGATTATGACTTAGGGAAACCTTCTTCAAAACCAGTATTGCGATCTATGGAACTGGGACCCAGGGATCGTTTATCACAAGCTTTTGTAAAGGAGCAGGAAAAAGGACGAACCTATGAAGGGGAATACGGTCATTTCGTTCATCTGGACATTCGACATTTGGGCGAAAAGATCATCAATTCCAAATTGCCTTTCGTCAGGGAATTATGCATTAAATATGAAAACCTGGATCCGGTAAAGGAAAAAATCCCCGTACGACCGGTAGTTCATTATATGATGGGAGGAATTGACACTAATATTGAAGCCGAAACCGTTCTTCCGGGATTATATGCCGCCGGTGAATGCGCCTGCGTCAGCATTAATGGGGCTAACAGGCTCGGTTCGAATTCTTTGACAGAATTATTGGTATTTGGTGCCATAGCGGGAAGAAATGCTGCGAATTATGCCACTCAGCAAAATGGCTTCAGCAAGGGATTGGAAGCACAATACAAGAATGAAGCAAACCGCATCGAACAAAACTTTCTGAAGAAAAAGGAAGGAAAGGTGAAGATCGCAGATATCCGAAAAGCCATGAATAATACACTTGAAGCAGGAGCTGGGATCTATCGAACGGAAACCTCTTTAAAAAAATCGCAGGAAGATATTCAGGAGCTGAAAGAGAGGTTTAAGTATATTAAAATGGATGATTCTAGCATTACCTTTAACACGGAACTAATCGCTGCACTGGAATTGTCTTGTATGCTCGATGTAGCTGAAGCGGTTATCCAATCCGGCCTGCATCGACGGGAATCGCGCGGATCTCACCAGCGGACAGATTTTCCCAATCGTGATGATGAAAAATTTCTTACCCACAGCCTCGCATACCAAAAGGAAGATGGTCCGCCTGATATAAAATTCAAACCTGTCACCATCACCAAATGGGCTCCCGGAGAGCGCATCTACGGACGATAAATCAACAGCCATGAAAGATCTGATCACACTGAATGTATTTCGCTATCAACCTGAAAAAAGCAAAGAGCCCACCTATCAGGAGTATGAAATACCTTATCACAAGGATTGGGTGATCCTGGATGCCCTCAATTATATCAAAGACCAGATTGATGGCAGCCTGACTTATCGTTGGTCCTGCAGGATGGGTGTTTGTGGCAGCTGTGGCATGATGGTAAACGGCAAGCCTGTGCTCACCTGTGCCACTTTTCTGGAATCATATACCCCTGGTCCGATCAGGATTGAGCCACTCGAAAATTTCCCTGTCATTCGCGATCTGGTGATCGATATGAGTGATTTTCTGGAAAAGCTTAAAAAAGTAAAACCCTGGATCATCCGGAAAGATGTTGGGAGCGAGGATCGGGAGTATTTGCAAACACCCTCCCAGTTGGCCGATTACAAGCAATATAGTATGTGCATCAATTGCATGCTATGCTACGCTGCATGCCCGGTTTATGGATTGGAACCGGAATTCATTGGTCCCGCTGCATTGGCGCTGGCTCAACGCTATAATATGGACAGTCGGGATGAAGGTAAAAATCAGCGGATGAAAGCATTGAGCCACGACACGGGAATCTGGCAATGTACATTTGTCGGGGATTGCTCTGCTGTATGTCCGAAAAATGTCGATCCGGCAGGAGCTATTCAACGATACAAGGTAGAAGGTGCCTCCAACTGGTGGAAAACCCTTCTCCTCCCCTACGCAAGTAAAGATTAAGAAAATGGAAGGATTGCAGACATATAAGAGAAAAATCGGAATATTCTGGTGGACCAAGAGGCTGTCACACTTCCGGTTTATTTCAAGAGAACTGACGAGTATTGCTGTGGCATTCATTGCCATTGAATTATTGCTATTGTCCAAGGCTATCATGAATGGTGAAGAGTCTTATCAGGCATTTGTCCAGTCCCTCACCCATCCGATACTGATCATTCTGAACCTGATTGCTCTGGGAGGAATTCTCTATCACAGCATCACGTGGTTTAACCTGGCCCCTAAGGCCATGGTCATTAAGCTGGGAGAAAACAAGGTGCCTGGCTTTCTGATTGCCCTTGGAAATTACCTGGGCTGGATTGTCATTTCAGCTATTATCGTCTGGTCGCTATTGTAATATCATGAAAAGAAGTTTCGAGCCCTTCTGGTGGTCCTTATTCGGCGCGGGTGGAGCGCTATCAGCATTATTTTTGCCAATCCTATTATTGATATTTTTCATTGCCATTCCTTTGGATCTTATTCGATCTCCATCTTTTGAAACTGTTTCAGAAATCCTGGAAATGTGGTGGTTGAAGTTGATTCTCACAGGCGTTATTTCCTTGTCTATGTTTCACTGGGCCCATCGATTCAGATTTACCCTTGAAGAGGGTTTACAGCTACATCGTTGGGATAGGATCATTGCTGTTATATGCTATGGAACTGCGATTATTACTACCCTTTTATCTCTAATTTTCTTATATTAATTAAGAATCCCAAATGTATGGTTCATATCTAAATCATCTCGGCTATGTTACAACTAAAAAAAATCAAAAAAGAAGCGATACCTGGTGCATTGGATAAAATTGACCGGTATAGATTGTTGAATGACCCCGTAGAAGCGGAAAGTATCTGTCGGGATATCCTGATCATTGAACCCGATAATCAGGATGCAATTGTCAGGCTTATTTTAACATTGACTGATCAGTTTCACAGAGGAGTTTCCACAAAAGAACCGCTGAGCCTGATTGCCAAAGTCAAAAACAAATATCAATGCGAATATTATAAAGGGATCATCTATGAGAGGCAGGCAAAGGCCTCAATAGCCAAAGGCATGACAGACTATAAACACAATGCATATGAATGGCTGGAAGATGCCATGGAAGCTTTTGAAAAAGCAGATAAACTCAGTCCTCCTGATAACAGCGATGCCATCCTCCGCTGGAATGCCTGCCTGAGAACGATTGAAAAATACCATCTGACGGAAAGGCCAGCTGAAGCTACAAACAGGTTGTATATGCCGTTGGAGTGACCGTAGGGGTTGATGTTTAGGTTGCTTCCGGTTATTGGTTGCGAGTTTACCTCCTTCAAAACTCATATTGTGTGCCAACAGTGGGATACACTTTCAGGTCGTTTTTCCCTTCAACGAGGTTGTACAGCAAATTGATTCTGGAGCCAACAGAAAATCCTCCGATTACCTTGTGCCAGATCTGTGTATCGCTGAAAAATGCAAACTTTTTACCCATCAGATGAGCATGTGGAAGAATCGAAAATAATTGAGGCAAGGTTTGATTCTTTTGAGTATAAGTCAATGAAGTGTGAATAGGCATGACTCAATCTCCATTCAAGACCATAGAAAAATTATCAATCAATTGTAATCAGAAAAAATAAAATGTCTTAGATTTGAAACGCTTGCCAAAGTGGCGGAATTGGTAGACGCGCACGTTTCAGGGGCGTGTGGGCATTTGCCTGTGCGGGTTCGACTCCCGCCTTTGGTACAAATTTAGATTGGAGTGTGGATCTTGGACCTCAAGACTCACACTCCAACTAAATATTACAATTGTATTTTAATTTCAGTCAATTATTCTTTTAACTTTAATTTTGTGATCTGAATTGGTCTTGATGAGATATTTAGACCAGAAAAGGATCGATAAGGGAAATGCCTAAAATAAAGCATCCGGCATACCAAAAATATATCAACACACTTTACTATAGGAAGTAGATAAAAAAGACATGATACTCATGTCACCAAAAATCTTCTCAAATAAATAATGTAATCCACTCAACCCTTTTGATGAATTGCCGTTGAGAAAAACTGAATGATATAGGTCATAAAGATAACTTAGTAACAAAGTGCAGTGATGAAAATTGCTGCACTTATTGTTTTTAGGACCACACAGTAACAATCTAACAAGTACTTTCAGGGATAAATGGATCAAAAACAAAAGAATTTAATCATTCTCATTCTTGGCTTTTTAGCCGCAATCGGCCCTTTCTCCATTGACATGTATCTACCGGCTTTCCCTGCTATTGCCAAAGATCTGGAAACTGACATCTCACATGTAGCCTACTCGCTGACAAGCTTTTTTATCGGTATATCAATCGGACAGATCCTTTATGGACCATTAATCGATCGGTTTGGCCGTAAAAAACCATTGATCGTCGGTTTAATTTTATACATCATTACCTCTCTGGGATGTGCACTTTCCCCCAATGTGGAGTGGCTGGTAGGGCTTAGGTTTTTGCTGGCTCTTGGTGGTTGTGCCGGAATGGTAGCCAGTCGTGCCATAGTCAGGGATATATTTCCTCCCAATCAAATTGCCGGAGTATTTTCAACTTTATTACTCATCATGGGAGTTGCACCGATCGTCGCCCCAACCATCGGTGGTTATGTAGTTGCCGAATTGGGGTGGAGAGCAGTATTTTATATTCTCACCGGAATATCAACCTTGATGTTACTATCGGTGATCTACTGGCTTCCTGAAAGCAAAGAACCTGATCCATCCATTTCATTGAAACCAAAAGGAATCATTAAAGATTACCGGGAAGTATTCAGGGTTCCACAATTTGTGATTTATACCTTTACCGGTGCGATGGCTTCAGCGGGTATGTTTGCCTATATTTCAGGTTCCCCCTTTGTATTCATGGAATTATTTGAGCTCACTGAAAAACAATATGGATGGATTTTTGGAATCAATGCGTTTGGGATCATTGGATCCAGTCAGCTCAACAGGATCTGGCTGAAACATCAATCCAGTGAAAAAATCGTAATGAGGGTAATTATTGCGCTGAGCATTATTGGAATGCTTCTGCTTGCCGGAGTTACTGGTGACTTCATAAATAAAGAAACAGCTTTGGTATTGATTTTCCTGTTCCTCTGTTGCCTTGGATTTTCCTACCCCAACACTACTGCACTGGCCTTATCGCCCTTTACCAGATTTGCAGGAAGTGCATCAGCCATGATAGGGTTTATTCAAATGGTTTGTGGAGCGATTGCATCCGCTTTTGTTGGGTATTTCCACAATGGAACTGCCATGCCGATGGCGATCATCATGGGATTGTGTGCTTCTCTTAGTCTGGCATCCCTGGTTGGATTAAGACCTTCCATGAACAAAAAATTAGCAGAAGCTTCCATTTCTGAGTCTTAACCATGTAGCGAAACAACAGCATGTCAATCCAGTGACCTGCTTTCTGTTTTCATAGTTTAATTGCAACTTCCTGAGATATTTTGTGTAAATTAAAAGTACACCATTCTCAACTGTGCTATGAATACGATTCAAAAATTAAACCATTGGGCAGATACCCATAATTCTGTCTGGATTGACTTTATTCGCTTTGCACTTGGCATTTTCATCCTGATCAAGGGGATCATATTTGCAACAGATCTCGAGGCGTTGAACACCATCGTTATGAAAAGCAAATTTGATTTTGTGGCTGCCGGTCTCGTCCACTACGTCGTCTTTGCGCATTTGGTTGGTGGACTGCTAATTGCCATTGGACTGGTTACCCGTGTTGCCGTTTTATTCCAGCTTCCGATCCTCCTTGGGGCAGTGATTTTCATTAATGCTGACAAAGGCTTTTTTGCTGTCAATTCCGAATTGAGTGTTTCAGTAGTCGTATTAGCCCTACTAATTTTCTTCCTTTTTTATGGATCAGGCAAATATTCGATTGATGAGTATATGCGAACACATAAGTTTTATTGATTGGATAGTCGGAAGAGGAAGGTCCGAAGACCGAAGTCGGAAAAGCTTTACCACAAAGATTCACAGAGTTTTGCGCAAAGTTTCACAGAGACTTTCCTGTCCAGACAAAATTCTAACTTTGAGCTTTCAGCTTTGAACTTTGAGCTATTAAACTTCCAGCTCCCGACTCCCAGCTTTTGAATAGCACTCTGAGTGTCTTCGTCCTACCACTTGAATGGGCAAAAGCTTGTGCGAGTTGGTCGGACGAATAACCATGGTGGGCATGATACTTAAGGTGGAAGGAACCCAAAAGTCAGAAGAGGTTTAAAAGATACCTTCCCTTTCAGCTTTGAACTTTGAGCTATTAAACTTCCAGCTCCCGTCTCCTGGCTTTTTCAATCCATAAACAACTCAGGCAGGAACAACGATATCTGAGGGATATACGTCACCAAAAACAGAACAATCAAACTCACTATCAAAAAGGGAAACCCGGCCCTGGCAATCTTTTCAACAGGAACTTTCCCAATACTCGAAGCGACAAATAAGCACACTCCTACCGGAGGGGTATTCAGCCCGATGATCAGATTCAGCACAGCAATTACCGCAAACTGAATGGGATCAACATCAACTGCCATCGCTACTTTCAATAAAATTGGAAACAAGATCAGCAGCGAGGCAATGGTTTCCATAAATGTACCAACGAATAACAGTAAAACGTTGATCAGTAAAAGTATTACCCATTTATTGGTCGTAAATCCCAGCATGGATTCTGCCAGTTGCTGAGGAATTTGTTCGCTTACCAGAATCCAGCCAAACAGATTCGCAAACCCTACCAAAATCATAAGGGAAGCAGTCGTACCTGCGGATTCGATGATGATTTTCTTAAGATCCCTGAGCCGGATGGATTTGTAAAAAAACAATCCCACAAACAAGGCATATAAAACTGCAACAATAGATGCTTCTGTGGGAGTAAAAACGCCACCAACAATTCCGAATAAGATCAGAAAAGTCATCATTATGGCCCAGAATGCATCAACAAAGCCACCTCCTATTTTTTTGAAAGTCGATTTTAACCGCTTGGGATGAGACCGTTTTTTGGAAATGACAAAGGAAGTAATCATCAGACCTGTAGCGAGAAGTAAACCAGGGATGGCTCCTGCCAGAAACAGTTTTCCAATGGACAATCCTGTGAGTGATCCCGCAATGATCATGGGCAAGCTCGGAGGAATGATCGGTCCGACCGTTGAGGAAGATGCAGTAACAGCGCATGAATAATCCGCCTCATACCCTTCTTTTTTCATAGCGGGAATCATCACCGATCCGATACTGGCCGTATCTGCAACAGCTGTTCCTGAAATCCCCGCAAAGATCATGGAAGCGCCAATATTTGCCAATCCCAATCCTCCGCGAACATGCCCAACGATATGATTGCAAAAAGCAATGATTCGGTCTGTCATTCCACAGTGATTCATCAGATTTCCGGCAAGGATAAATCCGGGGATACTGAGCAATACAAATACATCAATCCCCGAATACATCTTCAGCGGAATAATGGTAAGCGAAATATCAGCAATCAGCAGGTACGAAAGCACAGAAATGCCCAAAGCAAACGCGATGGGGAAGCCCAAAAACAGAAGTGCGAAAAATACAATGAACAAGATCCAGATCATTTGGTTTTAATATTTGAGGTTAAGTCCAAAAGTTTTTCAATGGAAAATATGGTAATTGAAAACATCATGATTACCATGCTGAAAAAGACAAAATTCATATGGATCTTTAATGACGGTGATTGTTCCGACACACCAATTTGCACAAAATCCCAGGCATAAAAGATCATGACAAAGGAGAATAAAATGATGCATAGATAAATGATGACATTTAGAAAGTGATAGGATTTTTCAGTCATATAATTTCTGATCAACTCGAGTTTGACAAATGCATCATGCCTGATCCCAACGGCAGCTCCGAATCCAACCGAGTAAATGAAAAAAATTCGGCTAAGCTCCTCTGTCCAGGATGGTGCGCTTGGCAGTAAAAATCGCGTAACGACCTGGATTACTACAGCCACGATCATTCCAACCAGGCTGATCCATGTGCCAAACTCAGCTATCCTATAAATGAGGGAGAGTATCTTTTTCATTCTTTTTCGGCATATTAATAATTTCGTAATACATTGGTTTAATGGGTTCGGCTATGTTATTGACCACAGCCTCGCTGGCTCTTTTTCGAAATGCCTCCTCATCCACATTGATCATTTCCATTCCCCTATCAACCAACAACTGCCTGAGCATTTCTTCCTGTTTGACAAACTCGTCTTCGTGATATTCCTGCATCATGCGTCCGGCTTTTAATATAATTTCCTGATGTTCCGTAGACAAGGATCTGAATCTTGCCTCTCCCATGATCACATAGACCCATCCAATGACGTGCCCGGTGAGATTAACATAATCCTGAACTTCATAAAAACCCGCACTGTAAATCAGGGCAAAAGGATTTTCCTGACCTTCGATGGTCTTTTGCTGAAGAGAGGTAAAAACCTCTGAAAAGGTCATCGGGGTGGGCTTGGCGCCCAATGCTTCCCAGGTCGAAACGGAGATGGGAACCGGAGGCACCCTAAGAATCATGCCATTCAAATCATCAGGATGTTTAATGGGTCGATTGGATGTGAGGTGACGTGGTCCCCTGGCAAAATAAGCTAAAGGCCTCACTCCCATTTCATTGATCATTTTTTGAGCAATTCTTTCCCCAACAGGTCCATCCACGACCTGACTGAGATGGTCGAGGTCACGGATCAGGTAGGGCATCCCGCAAAAAGCGGTTTCTTCGATCCAGTTTTGCATGGATTCTCCTGAGATTGTCAGATCGTCAATCCCTGCTTCGATCGACCGGATCATATCCAGCTCTTTTCCAAGCTGTTCGCTATGAAATACCCTCACCTCAATCTGACCATCAGAAAGGGAATCAACTACTTTTGAAAAATAATCTACCGAACGATGCCAGACATCCTGTTCATTCGCCTGATGGCCAAGCTTGAGAACAACCTCTGCTTTTTCATGATTTGATTGACAAGAAAAAAGTATTGACAGCAGGATGACCAGCTGAAAAATTCTGTTGAAGGGCATCGGTTTTCCAGTTTAAAAACCAATATAGGGAATTTAACGGGAAGAGGGAGTTAAGTTACTTGTTTCTTGTTTCTTGTTTCTGGTTTGTTGATAAGTTATTGGGTTGTTTAGTTAATTGGTTGATTGAGTTACTGGTTGTTGGTTTCTGGTTAATTTTTACCGATTACTGTTAACCGATCACTCCCTGCTCTATGCCCTTTGCACTCTGCTCTTAGCGAATCCTAGCTCCTTTCAACTTTTAAATTTCCGTCTTCAGACTTTGGACTTCTGACCCTGAATTGAGTTAATTGGTTGAATAAGTTACTGGTTGTTGGTTTTTTTTACTTTTACCTATTACTTTTCACTGATTACCGTTCACTTTCTTTTCTGCCCCCTGCAAACTTCTGTCTTCGGACTTCCGACCCTGGATTGAGTTAATTAAGTTTCTGGTTTCAGGTTGATTTTTAACGATTACTGTTAACCGATCACTACCTGCTCTCTGCCCTATGCCCTGTGCAAACTTTTTAGCTTCCGTCTTCGGTCTTCCGACTTCCGTCTTCCAACTCATCAATACTCCGCTTCCAGCAAGTGCCCGGCCAGTTGCAGCAATGCCAGTTCGGCTATTTTGGCGTCGTATTTGGCCTGGTTAAAGGTGAATTCCGCTTGCAACAAGTTATATTGTGCCTGCCTGAATTCGATAGATGTAATCTGCCCAAGCTTGTTTTGCTCCTGCGTTCGGTCAAAGTTCCTCTGAGCTGTTTGCAGGTTTTTTCGCTGAGCTTCCAGAACAAATAATGCATTCTGATAGAACCTCCATGCATTATTCACATTCCTTTCAAGGTTTTGCTCTGCCTGTTCTTTTAATATCTGTTCGTTTTCAACGGCTATTTTTGAATTTTGAACCCGTGTATTGGTCAATCCCCCATCAAAGATATTCCAGCTAAGGGTTACGCCGGCGTTCGGTCCCACAGATTGCTGGGAATCAAAAAATATGGATGCTCCATTTCGCTGCCATCGGTAGGATGCATTTAGATCAACTTTTGGCACATACCCTGATTTTGATATTCCTACATCAAATTCGGATGCTTTCAGGAAGGATTCATTTTGCAATAAACCTACGTTGTTTTCAAAGGATTCATCAAGCAAGTCATCTAATGTTAAACCTCCCATATAGTTGATAGTGGTATCCACCGAAAACGACATATTGACATCTCTTCCAAGGATTACATTCAGGTTTCTCTTTACATTATCCAATTGCTGGGTAATGTTGAGATAATTTACACTGTCTGTATTATAATCTACTTCGGCATTCAGGACATCCAACTGAGTGCTCTGGCCATATTCATAACCAAATTTTGCCCGCTGTAACCTATCCCTGGAAATATCCAGTGTCTCAACCAGGTTTCTTTCATTTTCGGAAAGGCGGGCCACTTCATAGTAAACTTCAAACAGTTGTAAAACGGTTGATTCGATCACCTGCCTTGCCTGAAGTTCTGAAAGATTATATTGCTCCTGTAGTTTCGAATAATTGTACTTTCGTCCCAATCCATCAAATAAGGTATAATTCAAGCCTAGTGATGAATTATAGGAGGTGTTTTCAATATCCCTTTCCTGAATACTTCCATCTGTAAAATTCGTTGTAGTCGAATTTTTATTGTAATTCGCCTGTGCAGAAGCTGAAACAGTTGGCAGGTATCCACTGTTAAAAATACTTGCATTGTTTTCAGCAGCATCCACATTGTTCCTGGCAACCTTTATATCGTAGTTGTTTTCCAGTGCTATCTGCACCGCATCATCCTTCAATAATAGTGTAGTAGTATCCTGGGAATAAGAATGAAACCCCATTCCAAATAAAATGACTAAAACAGGTATATTTTTAATGTACTTCTTCATATTCAGCTTTTTGTTCAATGATCGCTCTTTCTACAGATTCCTGCGTGGGTTTGTTTCCCTTGAATAACCACAGCACATAAACTTTAATGCTATTGCCCAGTGATAAAAGCAATGGTAGCATGACCAATGTCAAAACGGTCGCTATCATAATTCCATAGGCAATCGAAATTGCCATGGGAATAAGGAACTGCGCCTGCCGGCTTTTCTCAAAGATCAGGGGAGCCAACCCCGCAACAGTTGTCAGGGAGGTTAGGAAAATGGCGCGAAATCTCGATCTTCCTGCTTCCACCAAAGCATCGTTAAAATTCATTCCTTCTTTCAGGTATCCGTTGAATTTCCCGATCAAAACAAGACCATCATTCACCACGATACCTATCAAAGCGATAATTCCCAGGAAAGACAAAATGTTAATGGGAAAACCATGGATCCAATGCCCCCAGGCTACACCTATCAGGCTGAACGGGATCATGATGATCAGTAAAAGCGGCTGACTAAAGGACCGGAAAGTAAAAGCAATGATCACGAAAATGAGGAATAAGACGATTGGTAAAACCTGCCCGGCTGACCCTGTGGTTTTATTGGCTTCTCTGTTCTGGCCTTCGTACGATGGCTTCACGGTCGGGAATTTGGATAGGATCTGCGGCATGATATTATCCTTGACATCTGTCATGATATCTGTCGAACTGTTAGAAGGATCCTTCAGGTCCGCATCGACCCTGATCTCCCTGACTCCATTTAAGTGATTGATGGAAATTTCCCCTCTTTCTATTTCATAGGCTGCGATTTCACTAAACGGCACCCGGTAGCCTGTTGGGCTCACTACGCGCATGCTACTGAGATTTTCAATCGATGAGCGGGTATTTTTATCATATCTCACCCAAACCCTTATTTCGTCCCTTCTTCGCTGAAAGCGCTGTACCTGCAGGCCAAAGAATCCACTACGAACCTGATTGATTACATCGTTTAATTGAAACCCTAAGGGGTATGCATTTTCTTTTAAGGTTACTTTTATTTCCTTTATCCCTTCAGGATCATTATCCGAAACATCTTTTAACAAACCGTTTTTAAGAAATTCGCCTTTTAAAGCCTCTTTCGCTCCTTTCAGGTCGGAAATGTTATTCCCTAAAAGGGAAACTGAAACCGGCTTGCCTCCAAAGTTCCCACCGGAACCATATTCGATGCTTTCCACACCGTGAAGCTCTCCTACTTTTTCATTGATGGCAGTCGCAATGGCAAAGGATGGAAAATCCCTTTCCTCACCAGGAAGAAGGTTGATTGACAAGGAGGCATTTGCAGTACCCGGGCCAATTCGCTTGATTACATTTTCAACAACCTGCTTACCTTCTGATTGTCTGGCTGTAAATTCCTCGTTCACCTCCCAGGTAGCTTTTTCTACTTTAGAAATGATAGAATCTGTAATCGCTTCGCTTGTTCCCTGTGGCATTCGAAGCGAAACCGAGACCCGGTCGCTGGCAATCTGCGGGAAAAAGGTCACCCGAACGATCCCACCTCCAATAGATCCTAACGTCACTAATAATAACATAATTGGAATGGCAAATCCCAGGAATTTATGGTGAAGGAAAAATTTCAATGATGGAATGTAAAACTTGTCCCGAAACCAGCTCATGCCCTTATCTGCCCACCGATTAAACTTGTAGGCTTTTTGCTCTCTTGTTAAAGCCTTAGAATGAGCAACGTGCGCTGGCAATATGATTAAAGCTTCAATAAGTGAAACTGACAAGGTCAGTATAACTATAATAGAAACTTCACTAAAGAATTCACCTATTCGACCATCGAGAAAAAAGAAAGTAGAAAAAGCAACGACAGTCGTCAGAATGGCTGAGACAATCGCCGGAATCACCTCCATCGTACCATCTATGGCCGCACGGATGGCATTTTTTCCTTTTTCAAAATGATGATAAATATTCTCTGAAATCACAATTCCATCATCCACCAGTATCCCCACTACGATGATCATCCCAAACAATGATAAAACATTGATCGTCACACCTAATCCGGGAGCAAAAATGAACATACCCAGGAATGAAATGGGCAAGCCAAATGCCACCCAAAAAGCCAATCTTGGTCGAAGGAAAATCGCCAAAAACAATATCACCAATACCGCTCCTATCAGCGCATTTTCCATCAGTAGTTTTGTTCGCTGAACAATGACAAGCGACCTGTCTGAAGTGATGCTCAACTGAACATTGTCGTGTGTGGCATTAAATTCTTCTATGTATTCTTTGGATTTGTCAGCTACAGAGACCATGTCTTCTGAATTGGTGCTACTGACAGTGATCGCAACAGAAGGCTGTCCATTGAAGTATAACCTGTTCGGGTTTTCAGACCATTTGTCCTTTACCTGTGCTACATCGCCCAGGTAAACTTTATTGCCTGATTCATCAGCCTTTACAACGATATTGTTCATTTCATCGCCGTGGTAAACCCGGTTGTTAACCCGTATCAGATATTCCTCTGTTTCCGTTTTAATCGAGCCACCTGTAACAAGGATGTTTGTACGGGATACGGCATTTGCCACTTCGCTAAAAGTCAGATTATAGGCCCTTAGTTTATCTTCATCCAAAGCAATTTCAATTTCTTCGCTGGGGTATCCGGAAACTTCCACCTGGGAAATCCCATCGATCGCCCGAAGGTCTGTCTCCACGTCCCTGGCAATTTGTTTGAGCGAACTAAGAGATATATTATCTCCGCTTACTGTAAATGAAATCGCTTCATCACGGAAAATATCTTTGGAAATGACAGGTGGTTCCATCCCTACCGGATATGACGGCACACGATCAACAGCATTCTTAATATCAGCCAATACAACGTCTATGTCGTATCCCTTCAAAATTTCCACCGTTATAGAGGCTGAATTTTCATTTGATTGAGAAGTGAATCGATCAATCCCTACCAATCCCCTAAGATTATCCTCAATCTTCAGTACAACACCCTCTTCCATCTCCTGAGGGGATGCGCCGGGGTAAGCAACGCTAATAGAAATAAAGCGGGAATCGTTAAGTGGAAAGAAGGATGAGGTAAGACGGAATACTCCGGCAATCCCTAAAATGACAATACCCAGAAGAAAGGCATTAACCGCAACAGGATACTTTATAAAATAAGATATAATGCTTTTCATATTGGCCTATTGCTCTGAATTAGAAACCTGAACTTTCATTCCTGGGTAACCCCCTGGTACTTGTCTCGTAACCAGGACCTCACCATCTTTTAGCCCTTTGACAACTGCTGTCTTCTGATAAAAGAATAAAGGTTCAATTTCAGCCAGGGTCAATACACTGTCACGTACCACATACAATTCCCTCTCATTTATCAACAGGTTTCTATTTACTTCGAATGAATTGTCAATTTCCTCACCAGTCATGGCAGCTTCCAGATACATCCCTTCGCGGAGTCCTTCGCCTTTTACCTGTATGAAAACCTGAACTGTTTGTGTATTGGGGTCTACCCGACCATTGATCCTGACGATGGTACCATCCCAGGTTGTGCCTGGATTTTCTGCGTCCCTAACCTCCACGTGTTTCCCGATATCCAATGAAGACATATGCGATTTGCTGACCGCAACTTCCAATTCGTAAACAGAGGGGTCGATGAATTCACCCAGTTTCTGGCCCTGTCTCACCAACGTTCCCGGTGTAACAACCGCATCGGTCAATATACCCGAGAAAGGTGCCCGTAGATTGTACTTGGAAAGGGTTATTTCCATGTTTTTGGTATTGTAATAGGTGGAATAAATATTTCTTCCTGTTATGAAGAATTTTTCTTTGTCGGTTTCTGCCTCGGGAAGCTCCGGAACAGGCTTGTCCATATCAAAATTGCGAACATAGGTATCCCACTTTTGAAATGCCTCGGGATAATCCAGTCTTAAATCAGGCAAAATGGATGTGATTAAATTTATCAGGTTGCTCTTTTGCGCCTGAAGGTTCGCCGTATAATCATTGCTTCTGATCTTGACAATAGTTTCGCCTTTACGATATTTCACTCCAGGTTTGAACTCCCTGCCATTAGCTTCCATTACTCCTTGCACCTCGGCAAAAATTTCTATTTTATTCTTCGCTGCCAATCGCCCACTCTCACGAATGACGATAGGCGTCTTTTGATTCCTGACCTCATTGACAAAAACTGTCTGGATGATTTTATCAGGTTGAGTCCTTGTTTGCTTTTCCCTGTTGGATAAGGATTTAAATGCAAAAAATCCTATTGCCAGAAGTATTACCCCCGATACAATTGATATTGCTGTTCTCATAATTTTTTAGTTTCTACTGCAACTATTTCTTCTGTTTGAATGTTTTTACGAATTTTATTTAGCACTGAAATGAAGATCCTTTTTTCCTCTTCATTAATCTCATTCTCAATCTCATTGATGATTTCCTTGAAAATGGGCACTGAATCTTTCAATATTAACTCACCATGCTTAGTCAGGTATATTTCATTGATCCTTTTGTCTGTTTTAGAAGGGATCCTGGCAACAAGGTTTTTACTTTCCATTGTATTTAATAACCTCGCAAGTGATCCCTTATCCCTGTTTGTGAGAAAAGCCAGGTTATTTTGTGGCTGTCCTCCATGCTGATACAAGACTTTGAGCATGACCCACTGTTCCTTGCTTAACTTGTAACCATGATCTTTCATTTTATCTGAGATAAAATAGTCAACAAATTTCATGGTTCTGGCCATGACCGGAACAAATGACCTTTCCAACTCAACTATTAATTCATCCATAATGCTTGTTTTGGAATTTTGCGCAAATATAGAAACAATATTTAAATTGATTGCATGTGCAACAATTCATAAACTTGAATTTTATACAAAAGGTTACATGCTCTTTTTAAGGCTACAATGAGCATTAGAAAGGAAAATCGAACAAACAATCCGCTTAATTGTAAGCATTATGATAAACAACCATTGTCAGCTAACCTTGTCAATATAAATTATGATAAGAATGACTCATAAACACATAATTCTTACCTCAAAAAGATTGTTTTTCTATATTTGCAAAAACACACTTTTTTGAAAGTCCTGACAACCCACAGCTTCGAAAAAATACAAGCCGGAGACATTTCGGAATTTGAAAAACTATTCAGGGATTACTACGAATACTTGTGCCGGCAGGCTAACT
Source organism: uncultured Cytophagales bacterium (assembly GCA_913057175.1). GTDB lineage: Bacteria > Bacteroidota > Bacteroidia > Cytophagales > Cyclobacteriaceae > CAJXNP01. The sequence continues at coordinate 77,267 of CAJXNP010000017.1, read as the reverse complement.
CTATTCTCAAAGATCCGGACGAGGCGGAAGAAATCGTACAGGAGACATTTGTTAAGATCTGGAACAAACGCCAGGATATAGAGATCAAAACCTCTGTCAAAAATTACCTGATCCAATCCATTAAAAACCAATGCTTTAATCACATCAAACACGCACAAATCAAAAGGAATCATTCGGAAGAAGTACTGAAAGAGAGCAGGGTTTTTGAAGAAGATGATTCATTGGTGGCGGACGAGCTAAGTGAGAAGATCGAAAGGGCTATTAATAAACTACCAGAGGAAAGAAAAAAGATCTTTATCATGAGCCGGCATGAGGGTTTAAAATACAAAGAGATCGCGGATCAATTGGGGATTTCTATCAAAACAGTAGAAAATCAAATGGGCAAAGCGCTCAAAACATTGAGAGAAGAATTGACTGAATACCTGAGCATCGCCATCATGATTTTTCTTGATTACTTAAATAAATTATAAATGACGATAGGGGTAAAAAGCAAGTTGATTGTCCAAATATAGAAGATGGCGAAAAGCAGTTCACATATCGATGATGTTCTATTGGCGAAATACCTGTCGGGTGAATGCAGCGAAGAGGAAATAAGCAAGGTCGAAACCTGGCTGAAAGATAATCCTGATGCCAGTCAAACGCTTACAAAAAGCCGCAAACTGTTCAATGCTCAATTTGTGGTCCCGGAGGAGAAAAGCATTTCCTTTGATGTCGATGCAGCATGGCAAAAAGTCAGAAGCAAAATAGACGCACCCCCTGTCATGGATTTACCAGAAGAGGATAAAACCAAAACAAGGTTTTTGGACTACGCCTGGAAAATTGCTGCATCGGTATTGATTATTGGTGGGCTAACCTGGTTTTTCCTCACTAAAGACGACAGTGTACAGCTTCAATACACGGCACAGTTGGATGAAACAAAGGAATTCTATCTTCCGGATAGCTCAAAGGTGATTTTAAAAGATAATTCTTCGCTTACTGTGAATCCTGACTATGGCAAAGAAAACAGGCAGGTTCAGCTTGCTGGTTTGGCTTATTTTGATGTGCAAAAATCACCTGACAAAGCTTTCATTGTCAGCTTGAATGGGGCGCAGGTTGAAGTTCTTGGAACTCAATTTCTTGTAGACGGCAAAGCCGAAGATTTAGTAAAAGTGACGGTCGAATCGGGAAAAGTCCGACTTTCATCCACCGAAGATCCCGACAATGCATCTGTGGTTTTGGAGAGGAATCAAACTGCTGAATTAAACCTACACGATCTTTCCATCACCAGCTCGGCGGTTTCAAATCTCAATAACCTGTACTGGGCAAATAAAAAACTCACCTACCGTCAGCGACCGTTGAATGAAGTGTTCGACGAACTCGAATCCCTTTTTCAAAAATCCATCATGTACGATTCAACGGCAATTGATGACTGTCAGCTCACAGCTATTTTCCGCAAAGAATCTTTTGACAGTATCATGGAAAACCTTTCAATGTCTATGGGGTTTGAATACGAGGTACGGGAGGATAAGTATTTCATCAAATCAAATGGTTGTGGTGAAGAATAGGGCGTATCTCTTCATATTCATATTAACTTTTGTTTCGTTCACCGCTTTTGGTCAATCGCAGGTTTTAAAACAAAAAATTGATTTTTCGGTTGAAAATGAACGGCTGGAAGATGTGCTTTTTCTCATTGCCGATATCGGTAATTTTTCCTTTTCTTATAACCCTTCCCTCCTACCCATCGACAGTACCATCACGCTGAATGTTCGTCAGACTTCTATTCAGGAAGTGTTGAATGTGATCCTTGGCGAAGAGTTGGAGATGAAAATTAGCGGGAACCACCTGGTAATTCTGAAGACCAGGTTTTCTAAGAATATCGCTCCTTCAAATTCGGGTCCGGGTGGAAGCCAGAAACAATCCGTCACCATCGAAGGGTATGTGCAAAGCTCGACGATGGGGACCTACATTCCAAAAGTAACGGTTTATGATGTCGACCGGCTCCATTCCGTCATTACAGACAGCACAGGCTATTTTTCATTGGAGGTATCAACCAAAAAGGAATATGTGGGTCTGGCATTTATTCGACCGGAATTCCGGGATACTGCCATTGTTATTCCTTCCAGAAATCAGAAGATCGACGTTAACCTGCAGCCTGGCAACCTGACGGCTGTTCAATCGATCGAGAACTATACCGTATCAGAAGTTAGCAGGGTCAACAACCTGAAAATCACCAACATCGTTGCCCCTGAGCAATCCATGGTCAAGTCAGGGGAAAATGAAATTTATATTTACCGTTTTGCACAGGTATCCTTCCTTCCTTTCCTCGGAACAAACCTGAAGATGAGCGGAATGGCAGAAAATAAGGTTTCCGTTAATATTCTGGCCGGATACAACGGCGCCACAAAAGGTTTTGAAATGGCAGGAATTGCCAACATTAACCGACACTACAGTTACGGTGTACAAGCAGCAGGCATATTTAATGCAATTGGAACAGAAACCAAAGGACTTCAATTGGCAGGCATCGCTAACACCAATCTCGGAACCGTAAAAGGCGTGCAATTTGCGGGGATCAATAACCTGGTGCTCGACACACTGAATGGTGTACAATTCAGCGGAATTAACAATGCCATTCTTGGAAGACTAAATGGTGTTCAGCTGGCCGGCATCAACAATTTTGCTTCGCAAAATGTGGATGGTGTGCAACTAAGTGGCATTACTAATGTTGCGTGGAAAGACGTGAATAAATTCCAGGCCGGAGGTATAGCAAACTTTGGTAGAAACATAGGTGGAGCACAGCTCGCCGGAATATTTAATATTTCTTACGGCGAAGTGGACGGCGCACAGATAGCCGGTATTTTCAATGGGGGAAAAATTGTACAAAAAGTGCAATTAGCAGGAATTGGCAATTTTTCATGGGAAGAAACAAACGGGGTTCAGATTGCCTCAATGTTTAATTATACGAAAGAAAACAGGGGATTTCAACTTGCCATCCTAAACATAAGTGATACCGTTTCAGGAACCTCCATTGGTCTGATCAACCTGGTTTGGAAGGGATACAATAAATTGGAGATCAGCGCCAATGAAGTATTTCCATATAATGCCCGGGTTAAATTTGGGACGCAGAAATTTTACAACATTGTCACCTTCGGAACGCATGGGTTTTCAAAGGGAGACATCTGGGGATACGGGTATGGCTTCGGCGGCGCCATACCTCTTGGCAAAAGTAAAAGACACGAGCTGGATATCGACCTGACCTTTAGTGATCTTCAAAATGATAATACGTGGTTTGAGGATGTAAATCTACTTACCCGGTTGAATGTCCATTTCAACTATCGGTTCAATAAATACATCTCCATTTTTGGCGGGCCTACATGGAGCCAGCTAATCTATCCTGAAGACTACACGGAAAAAGCTCCATACATCACGGAAGTTATTCCCTACAGTCTCTACCAAAAGAACTACAGCAAAAAGATCGTAGATGGATGGATTGGCGGGGAGTTTGGGATCAGGATTTTTTGAGGGGTGAACAGATTGTCCAATCGTTCATTTAACCCAGGTTGTAACCGGATACAGATAGATTTATGAAAAGAAAAAGAAAACCACCATTTGAATTATAAAAAATACGGATAGAACAATGGCCATATTTAATTTTTGCATGGGATTTTTTAGCCAAACAAACAGAAAGGTCAACAGGAACATAATAGGAATAATGTATCCGTAGATGTTGTAAATATTATAAACCTGGTGAAAAGCTTGAGGAGTACCATCAACGGTAATGATGGCTGTCATTGGCTTGTCTAGAATGGATGTTGCAAGTACTTCTGCTTTCTTGTATTTTCCCATATGAATAACCTTTCCTTTTTCAAAAGTCATTCTAAAATCATCAAATTCCATCCCATCATACCTATAAACTGATCTTCCCCGAGCACCACTTTTTGAATTTTCATATACCTGATATACTCCTTTTATATTTTGATCATGCGTTTTATAAGGCAACAAATAATCCAGAAATAAAATCACATTGAAAATAAATACAGCCAGGACAAAGGGCTTCAAAATGCCAACAAATTTTATGATCGTTTCCTGTAATTGTTTTTCTTTTTCCATCGCCCTTTTACGAGCCTGTTTCCTGGCCTCTGCTCTCCAGCTATCAACCTCCGAACTATCTTCCGTATGGTACGGTTCCAGGATTTCATCCAGTTTGGGCTTCATCAAATACTCGTAGGCATTTTTTATTTCTATAAATTTTTCTTCTGCTCCTGGAGAGTTATTGATATCTGGGTGATATTTTTTGGATAGCCTTCGATATGCCGACTTGATTTCATTGTCAGTTGCACTGCTGTCAAGTCCAAGAATGTTTAAAAAATGGTCCCTCAATTTTATAAAATATGCCTTTTCATTCTTTCTTCATCCAGCGCTTTTTTGTAATCAAAATTTTCATCAACCTTGATAATACCTCTAAGCTTTTGAATTCGCGACGAATGCTCTTTCTTTTTTTCAAGTACTTTCCGCTCGGACAGGAACATCAATAAAGAATCCTTAATCCCCATAATTCATTTCTTCAATCTCTTAACTTTTATGATCTCTACCGGATCTGTCAAATACTGATTTTCCTCTTTCAATTGCTGGATCTTTCGTACCACATCCATTCCTTCAATCACCCTTCCGAAAGCGGCAAAACCCTGTCCATCGGGATTTCTCTTTCCCCCGTAATCCAGCTCCGGCTGGTCGCCGATGCAAATGAAAAATGAGCTGGTAGCTGAGTTGGGTTCGTCACGCGCCATGGAAATGGTGCCATCAAGATGGGAAAGGGTTGTTTGCCGTGTCGTTTCCAAAAAAATGGGTGGCCGGCTTTTTTTCTCGGGTACATCACCTCCCTGGATGACTTCAATTTTCACATCACGATCCGCTTCATTTTCAGGGGTGCACACGCGATAAAAGGTGGTTCCATTGTACAGGTGTTTGTTTGCATAATACATGAAGTTAGCGGCCGTCACCGGGGCCTTATCGGGATAAAGTTCGACGGTGATATCGCCAAGCGGTGTTTCGATGCGGTATTTTACTTCAAAACCACGATCACCGGAGCCGAGAGCGCTTAAAGCAAATAACACGAGCAATATTATTGTTTTCATGATCTGGGACTTTGCGGACAAATTATTAAATATTTTTTTAACCCGGAAAATTCGGTGAATTTTCCATCCTCACAACGCCTAGGTTTGCGCCCGACAACGCCTTGGTTTGTGTCCTCACAAACCAATGTGATTGATTTACCACGTAATGCGCCAGAGCAGAATGAAATTGTTTGTATTTGGATTGATGGATTTTGGGATTGTTGGATTTGAGGAAATATTGAATAATTTCATTGTATGAATATCCTGTTAAAAGCGTTCTTAACGAATTTTTGTGTTGTCCTTATTTTTTCCTGCAAGTCGGTTGATCGACCTTATAACTACAAGAGGTTTCCGGAAAGTTTTTCGGATATCCGGCACGAATACAAAAATTACTACCACCTGACCGGTTGCAAACAGGGGGAAACGATAGCAAGTATTGGCGCGGGAAATGGCATAAAGGAGGTCCAGATCTCATGCTTTGTGGAGGGAATTACGTGGTACCTGCAGGAAATTGATTCTTCGAGATTATATGAATTTGAAAAAGTACTGGAGTACCATGAAAATCTAATTGGATCGCCCATTGATGCGGATTTTAACCTGGTTGTTGGAACGGAAAGCTCCACGAATTTACCTCACGGAACGTTCGACAGAATTTTGATGCTCAACGTATTCCATGAAATTGAATCGCGGCAGGGAATCATGACGGAGATCCATCAATTACTCAATGAAAATGGTGTGCTGGTCATCATGGAAAGAATGGGAAAAATGGAGGGTGAAGTTTTCGACGATTGCAAGTATCCCAAACTCCTGGAGCCAAATTTCCTGCAGGAGATGGAAGATTACGGATACGAACTAAAAACCAAACAACTCGGCGAAGAAATGTCAAATTTGATGTTTTATGCTTTTGGATTGGGGGAGGGAGATTAAAATGACTCCTGATGATCCTGTTAGCATCTACAAATTTTGACCATGGGCGGCTGGTAGAAGGAGCATAACACTTGGCGCTGCGCGACTATGGATGAAAGCTATTTTTCGGCAACTGTTTTTATTCTAGTCAAGATTAATTTTATCATTAAAAAGAGACTTACCTAAATCAGATTGCCAAAATTTTTCAGGATTTTTGATTATTTCTTTTTCTATCTTGTCTTGTTGCTCATCACTTGGAAATGGTGAATTCATAACTAATAGAATTCGATCATGGAGCAAGGAGATAATTGGAAAATAGTCAAGCATTTGAGGTATTTTAAGTGTACCTCCGTTGGGTTCAATTTTAACATCTGAAAGGTTTTCTTCACCACCATATTTTTTTAATACACTCCAAAAAATAAATCGATTGAACTTACCGTATATTAGTAAACACGTCTGAGTTTGATTATCTGCAATGGTTGCATCCAATACTCTCGTTGTGTAAAAGTCGACACCTTGTAAATTAGTGGTATTTTTTTTTACTCTATCAGTAAATAAGATGTTAAAGCAATGAAAATTTGTTGGTAAAATGTCTTTAGAAAGGAAGAGCTTCCATTCATCATTAGTCCGTTTTAAAATGTCGTAATACCATTTTCGGTAAAGGTTTTTATCGGTTTTGATCTCTGTTATTAATATTCTCCAGAGAAAGGAAACAGCAAAATAGAATAGGCTTTTATCATACGTCAATTCTTTTTCACCCGATAAGTACGGTACGAAAATGCTTTCAGCAAACCATTTTTCCCTTGAGGAAAATTCTTGCTCTGCCTTATCACCTAATAGGTATAATTTTACGCCATCCTGTAATCTTTTATTTGGTTCAATGAGTTTTCGAAGAAAGCTTGACCCTGTTTTCTTTGTGTGTTTTATCACAAATTTTGGGTAGATGTGGCTTTCCCTCAATTCTGTTTCATTTCCGTAAAGTGCACAAATTCCTTTCATATCGCTATTCAAATAGCAGCTAACGATCCAAATGTATCATATGTTTATCAATCCGTTAGCCGTTATCGTATTACTAATTTTTAAATCTCGTCAGCATCATTATTTATTGAGCTAACTGCCTGTTCTGTTAGATGAAAGTTTATGATTCGTTCATCAGTGATTATATCATTGGGGCGAATTTTTCTTTTTAGGATTATCCCATCTAGTGTCCTGCATCTACTTAATGCGGTATAAAGTTGCCCATTGACAAAAGCTCCTGTTCCAAGGTCAACTACTACATTGTCAAATGTCAAACCCTGACTTTTATGTATCGTGATTGCCCAGGCCAATTTTATTGGAAACTGTGAGAATGTTCCTATGACTTCCGAGACAATTTTCCTCTTATCCTTATCATACTTATATTTCCTGTTTTCCCAAGATTCTCTTTCCAATTTATGAGTTTGTCCATTTTGAAATCTTACCTCAATTAAATCGTTAGAGACAAAATCAATTTTTGCTATTGTTCCGTTCACCCATCTTCCTCCTGGGTCATTTTTAATGAAAATGACTTGAGCATTCTTTTTTAGTTCTAATGTCTTGTCAGTGGGATATCTATCTTCGCGAAAATCGCCCTCAATATTTGCTTCAAATTTAAACTGCGTGTATTCCAACTCAGACAGTTTTCTTGCATTCTCTGCTTTTGCTATTTCGTTTGTTGAAGTAAGTGTTATGACGAATTCTTCCAACTTTGGTGTATAATTAGGATTATACCGTTGATTCAGACTTTCAAGAGTTGTCTCTCGTACTTGACAAATGCGTACCCTATCCAATAGTTCTATAAATGCCGAGTCTTTTTGACGATGAGTTTTTTTGAACTCAAAGTAGGTTGGGCTGATTTGCTTATACGAATGAGAATCAAAGAAATATTCACTATTGAAAATCTGAGAGAACAAAAATGATTCAACCTCAGCATGAGAATCCATAACTGGTGGTAACTGGAAAACATCTCCAACGAAAAGGAGCTGCTTTCCTCCAAATTTTTCATTTGGGTCTCCCCCGTTTTTGCGGAGGGAAAAGTCTATAGCTTCTAAAATGTCTGACCGAAGCATTGAAACCTCGTCAATTACAATAGTGTCAATACTTTTTATGATCTTAAACTTCTGCGTGAATTCGCGAAATATAGTTATCTCATCATCTTCTGGCATGAGAGGTTTAAGGGGGAGTCGGAAAAAAGAATGAATAGTTTGTCCACCAACATTAATGGCCGCAATACCAGTAAATGCAACAAGTAGTACTTTCTTTTGAGTTTTTTGAGCGAAATAATGGATGAAGGTGGATTTACCAGTTCCAGCCTTTCCCGTGATAAAGAAACTCCCATTGCCATTTTCTATCCGTTCAAATAGGTCTCTTATGGTGGGATCTTTCTCGTATCCTTTCGGAAGCTCTGTAAACTTGCTATAAAGTTCTGGTAATTCTAAATCCTCAAATAGACTTAACTGGCCTCCATGAATACTTTCCTCAGACTCAATTCGTAGTAGGAAAAACAAATCACCATTGTTATCATGGTATGGATTCTCAATTTGTAAATCTTCGCCATAGTGGGCAAGTGTCTTTAGGATGTAATAGCACTTTTTTGTTAACTTGTCAAATTCGTCAGGATACTTTTCAAGATGCACTATTATTGCTTCTTTTCTAATCTTTATACCAATGAAATTTAGATATTCAGTAAGGGTTTCGATTGCAGTCTCTTGGTCAATTTTATCGCAACTGTTGTAAAAATGTGAAAAGTCATGAGGGAAATCGTCAGGATATGTATCATCTTTTTTACCATAGAATAATTGGTGAGCATAGCTGCTTCTGAATGTTCCGGTTTCCCTATCAACAAGTGGCGTTTTTTTGAAGTTTTCAATCCATTTTCGTTCGATTTGTTTTATTGTTTTAGTCATGTTGGCGCAAATTTAGGGTTTCGAACGCTTGCAGCTATACACCCTGATTGAAACATGTGGGTTGTGGAACACGTCTCTGTCATCCGAGAATTAAGTTTTAATTGTTGGACTAAATTTCATTTTATCACGTCAGCCCGCATGTTTTCGTAGCTTAATCGTCGGAATGTATTCTTTTATCATTTGGATTCATTTTATAATTGACATGATAAGGGAAGCTACCGATATTAATATTGCAATGATAGAAAATATTCTTGTCCATCTAGTTTCAATCGTTTTTTCATGGTAAAGTATACCTGCCTGAGTTATTTTACAAGAAACATTTTTTGATAGGGTACCTTCATCTGGATCCGGATCTTCAAAAACTCCTAAATTACCTTTAACAGGCCTTTTAATTAACCCATTTGACAACAATCCCTCAACAGTTCCTATGATCTTTTGATATTCAATGTTTAACTCTTTGAGAAGGTTGTGATATTCTCCATCATTTCTTTTCGTGTACAAAGTTTGAAGAATCCTTTTGTCGAGTCTCATGTTTTTTTTAACATCAATTTCATGGGTAATGCATACCAGTGACTTGTATAAGCGGTAGCTTTGAATTAAGCGTTGGCTTTCCAAGACTATGGCTTCCTATGTTTTATTATGCTCTCTATTCATTTATAAGTTTTTCGTATTCGGCACATTCCTCGCACATACCTTGCTCGTCCACACTTTCAAATTCGTCACCACATCTTAAACATCTGTAGCTTTCAATAATTTCATATTCCAAACTGTGAATCATTCCTTTTCTATCCATTTCAGCGTTTACGCTGTATCTTAAATCGCATCCATGACATTTTACAGCAGTGTTGTATTCATCAATGTAAACAAGCTCTCCACAGACACATTCAATGTACTCTGCTCCACAACGATTGCAATCTGCTGTTCTGATTTCTGAAAAATTTGATTTGTATTCAGAATCCTCTGTTTCTTCTTCTGATGCCTCATGAACATATAAATCCAATTGATTCGGATCACCTAAAGATTTTGTTTTGTAAGGATTATAAATCTGAAAACATTCAGAGAATTCTACCGTTGGGTACTGATAATCACAAACTTCACAATAATTTAGTTGCTCAAGAATATTTTCCTCTTCTTCTGTTAAGAAGCCATCTTTTAGAGACTTAAATAAATCTCGTAGATTATAGTAAAATTTCGTATTGGTTTTTTCTAAGAAAGGAGCCAAATCAGAGTGGATCTCGTCTTTGTTTTCTCTTGAAGAAAAATCAGTATGGTTACTGGAGACAAAAAAAGATTCAGGAAAAGTATAATTTTTCTTGTCTGAATCTTTAGTCAAATGTTTTTCAAATTGATGAATATAATCGATACAACTAAGTAAAATAACAGCATCAGCCATACTATTTTTTTTCTTACCTATAAATGGGGCTTTTCTTTCGATAGCAAGGTGAGCAGCCTTTAATTTCACATCATCAGTTATTGATATTTTTTTGGCGTTTTCCTTTAGGAATTTTTCAACGGATTGAATGTGTTCTTTGTGAGTTGTAACTTTTTTTGAGTACTCGGATTCTAAGATTTTCCGAAGTTCTTTCAACTCTTTTGGTAAATGCCCCAAAAAATCATTCACTCTCTTTAAATTACTTAAATGTTCCTTATATCTATTTTCAATTATTTTAAGCTGTTTCTTTGAAGCAATTTTATTTCTTTCCCATTCTTTAAGCACTACCTCGTTGACCAAAAAAATAACACGACCTTCAATTGCCCAACTTTTTAGTTCATGAAAAATTTTCAAGTGTAGTTCATCATGTTCACTAGATGTTACATTGAATCCATTCGATAAATAGATCCAGTTACATGTATCCAAAAAAATAAATTTTTTCATAGACCCTCCTTGAACATAACAATCGTGCAACAGTACCCCTGTACTATTATTTCAACTGTATAACACTTCGAAGATAGTGAATCCAAAGGATTTTGGATGGTTTTTAATTGCTTTGTTGTTACCTGGGTGTACTTGCCTGACTGCATTTGTCCCATGGAAACCCACTAAATCACCATTACCCGTAGGTTTTCCGGTTGTCCCGTATAGAAAGTTGGCGTTCCCGTCAGAAATTTTCGGCTCCCGTATAGTTGTTTAGGCTTCCCGTAAGATTTTTTCGTCTCCCGTATGGTTGTTTAGGCTTCCCGTATGACGGGAACAGCAAGTTATCCTACGGGAAGCCCGTACATTTGACGGGAAGGCTTCAAATACCTACGGGAACGCTCGAAACTCTACGGGAAAAGCAACCAGTCAATTAATTGACTGAAATTCCAATACCAATTGATTTTAATCAACCCCTTGAAAAGAAAAACCTTGTCCGCAACTCGATCAATCGACATCTGCATCTCGTTTCATCCTTGTCCGCATCTTGTTTCTTTATTGTCTGCAAAATGATCAACTGCACTGGTGCGACACATCACCGCCTGCTTGCCTGCGCATATTGCCTAAATGCTGGCAGGCAGGTTCGTGCCCACTCTTGTGTTGTGTGAGGTCAGTCACTGTGACGTTCATCTTGACTTTGGGTGTTTGGCTTGTACAGCTATGATTTCATATATAATGTGTATGCATTCGTGCTTTCTGTTGTCAGTGCTTTTCAGAAGCCTTGTGAGGCAACACTATTTGAATAATAAGTGTAAGCTGTGCTGCTGTTATTTTCCATTCACCATTTTGCTTAACAAAAATGTCTGTCAGCATTTTGTACTCAATATCGCCTTTTTTATACTGATGAAATGGCACATCATAATCTTTGTCTGTAAATAATGTTTCTTCCGTGTAAACAATCGCTATATCATTCGTGAGAAATCTGATATTTTTAACTTCAAACTTTAATGAAGTAGGCGACAAACAACAATCACTAAGCTGTTTAAAATGGGTGAGGATATCACTTTGGCTTTTCCAAAAATCACCTACGAAATTTATTAGCGTAGCATCATCTGAAAAGTAACTACTGAAAGTTTCCCAATCATGCCTATTCCAGGCAGCTTCTTGTTGTTGTTTAATAGTTTTGATACTCATTTCATCCGCCGCATTGTTTTGGGCAAAGAGCATTGTGTTACATACCATAAATGTGCAAGCAAAGAAAGACCGTTTCATAATAACTGTTTTTATTACAAAACTATTTTGAGATGGTACTATTATAATAGTACAAATACGACATCTTACACCTAATGAAATATACCTTTCTTAAGTTGGAATGGTTGTATTTTGAAGGCATTTGCAATTTCTGTGGGATTGGTACTGGCAAATTCCTTAAAGTCTCGGATAAAATGCATTTGGTCAAAATAATTACATTCATATGCCACGTCTGTCCAGGTAAGATGCGGGTTATCTTCTTTAAGCAACCACGCTTTGCCAAACCGCACAAGCCTGCTATAAAACTTTGGAGAAACGCCCATTCTTTCTATAAAAGCCCGTTCAAATTGGCGGTTGCTCATGCACGCTTGTTTTACAAGATCATCAATTTTAATATTACCGCCATGTTTTATTATATCTGGTATGATGCTATCAATTGTAAATGGCCTTCTTATTTTTGAAAGCAAGCTAAACATGAAGTCCTCTGCGATTGCTTTCATTGTTTCAAAGTCGGTAGCATTCGCTAACGCGTCCACAATGTGCCTAACATTGTTTCCGAATACATTTTCACCATCGTAATTTTTGTGAGGCAGCATTTTGTACATAGGTTCTCCCAGCAACCTTTGCAGTGCCCCAGGCTGAAAGCCAATTTTTATCATGAGATGATTGTGTCCGAGGGAAAGTATGGTACGTTCAGTTAACTGCCCGGTAATTGTACAAGCATATAGTCTATCAACCCTTTTTGTATTTACATCTTCTGCTACCGGTCTGTCGTAAGGATAAAATAAAATACAATGTTCTGGTAGCGGGGGAAATTGAAAGGATAGATTTGATTGGAAATCGTTTGTAAGAATATGACTAACCATTATGTTATTAACTACATGACCCAGGGCCGGATGTGACGAAAACAATAAATATTTATGTGTCATACTTTTTATGGTTCACGGGTGTGTCAAATAAAATGATGCACAGCGAATGCATAAAAAAAATTGCTCACTATGAGGCGACACTCCCCTCCTTGTTGGCGTTTTCACTAACGAGACCTTGAAACGTTATTTTTGACAATCAACAAATTCTCGAAATGACCCGAAAAATTGAGACTTAGTGATATTGGTTGTAAGGATGGTTGTTGATGAAAACACCAACGTTCAAGGAGAAACATCCCATTCTAACTACAAACTCCATGCATTTCCCACATCGGACAACGGAATGCATCCCTTTTGTTCTCCGGGAATGGGATCGTAAACCAATACATTTTTACCAATGTATTCGGAAGTGTAATAGCCAACCAGCGTAAACTGCTTTACCCGCCTGTAAAAATCAACTGGCGCCTGCTCACCCAACGGACTTCCCCACACACTTGGGTTGAAGGTGTTGGACTCTTTTTCCACCCTTGTCAGAACTTCTTTTCTTTCTTCTTCGCTTAGCTTAGTGAACGACTTCCCGAACATCTCATCACATGTAGCGACAAATTTTTCGTAGCCTTCCCGAACATGTTTTTGATCGGCCTCTCCCAATGTCTCATTGATCATGAGGTCGACGAAGATATCTACCTTCAGGTCTTTTGCCCCGGGGGTTTCTGTTTTAGGTAAAATGGTTTCACAAATTTCCGAAACCACCGCTGCCTGTTCGGGGGTGAAAAATTTGGGCTGCCAATCCACCCGGCTTTGTTTCTGACAGGACTGCATCAATGCTGTCAGGGTAGATCCCGAAAGCGTAACTCCCAATAATAATGCTGTATTTTTAAATGCTTCTCTTCGGTTCATAGCTTAAAGGTTTTGTCGTTTCAATTCTTCCACTGCATGATTGGCCGCCCTGGCGGTTAACGCCATGTAGGTCAATGATGGATTCACACACGATGATGAGGTCATGCAAGCTCCATCGGTAACAAAAACATTTTTCGCTGCATAGACCTGGTTGTACCCGTTCAAAACAGAAGTTTTGGGATCCCTGCCCATCCTGGCTGTTCCCATTTCGTGAATGCCATGGCCAGGGGGGCTTTGGTTATCGAATGGCAGGATATTCTTAAACCCTGATTTTTCCAGCATCTCCACCGCATCCGTTACGATCTGCTTGTTGATCTCCAGTTCATTTTCCTTGAATTCACAATCTATTGCCAGAGTAGGCTGCCCCCATTTGTCTTTGCTATCCTGATCCAACGTCACTTTGTTTTCGTGATAAGGCAGGCACTCCCCAAATCCGGTGATGAAAAACCCCCATGGTCCGGGCTTGAACAGACCTTCTTTAAAGTCTCCTCCAAATCCATCCGAATTGATGCCTGAACCCCAGTTTGAACGACCCGCGCCTCCCTGGTAGCCAAAGCCACGAACGAATTTGTCTGTTTTGGTTTTCTCATCCAGGTTGACATAACGGGGAATGTAGATCCCGTTCGGTCTTCTTCCGGAATAATACTTATCCTCAAAGCCATCGATCGACCCCATTGCTCCTACCTTGTAAGTGTGATCCATCAGGTTGTGACCCAGTTCTCCGCTGTCATTCCCGAACCCATTCGGAAATCGATCTGAGGTAGAGTTCAAAAGAATAAACGTCGAACCCAATGCTGATGCATTGCAGAAGATAATTCTAGAATAAAATTCCTGCACTTCATTCGTCTCCGCATCAATGATCCTCACTCCTGTCGCTTTTCCTTTTTCATCATCGTAAATAATGGAATTGACAATGGAATACGGTCGGATAGTCAGGTTTCCGGTTTTCTGAGCCGCGGGGATTGTCACGGCATTGCTGCTGAAATACGCTCCATACGGACAACCTCGTGAACACCTGTTTCGGTACAGACATTTTCCGCGACCATTTAACGGCTCAGTCAAATGTGCCACCCGTCCGATCATCAGGTGCCGGCCGGGAAAATTTTCTTCGATCTTTCCTTTGGCATATTCTTCCACACAATTCAGTTCCATTGGTGGAAGAAAATGACTGTCCGGCAAATGAGGCAATCCCAATTTCTGACCACTGATCCCGGCAAATTTTTCCACATACGTGTACCAGGGTTCTATGTCTTTATATCTGATTGGCCAGTCCACTCCATAACCGTCTTTGGCATTAGCTTCAAAATCCAGGTCACTCCACCGGTAGCACTGTTTTCCCCAAAGGAGCGATCGGCCACCGACCTGGTGTCCGCGGATCCACATAAATGGTTTGACCTCTGTATAAGGATTGTCGAGTTCATTGGCATAAAAGTGCTTATTATCTTCACCAATAAAACCCACCTTATTTATCATTGGGTAATTCTTTTGCTCATCGACTGTAAGAGCTCCCCGTAATTGATGATCCCAGGGATCGTCGTTCATAGTCGGATAGTCCTTGACGTGCTCAACCATCCTCCCTCGCTCCAGGACAAGGGTTTTTAATCCTTTCTCGCATAATTCCTTTGCTGCCCATCCACCACTTATTCCCGAACCGATGACAATGGCATCATAGGTATTATTTTGTTTTGCATCAATATTAAAATTTGCCATAAACAGGTGTTTTTATTATTTACTTTGCTTTATAATTGAGGACACTGTTACCTCAATCAATAGCAATTATCTAAATTGTTTGTTCCTGGTGAAAACCTATCCGTGACAGGAAAGATCACATCGGGGACTAATTTGAATAAAGGGCTGCAGGTTTAAGATAATTTTAAAATTAGTTAGATTTATTTTTCTTTAACAGAATTAAACCAAAGTTATTTAGCCAAAAAATGAAATCTTTTCAATCAACTGTTGAAAACTTCCACACCAAACTGTGGGGACATCATCTTTCGGTTCCGGAGGAAATTGCCATAGAATTTATTGAAGGAGATAACAGACGTGTCATTTGCTGGTTGAGTGATTCGGTCAAGATCCAATCTGCCCTGATGCCAGCAAAGGATTACTGGTTTATTCTGTTAAATAAAAACGTCCGGGATCAGCTAGGATTAGAAGAAGGTCAGAAAATTGAGGTGAAGATCGAGAAGGACCATTCTGAATTTGGCCTCCCCATGCCTGAATCATTCCGGGTATTATTGGATCAGGATGACGAAGGCAGAAAGCACTTTGAGTCGCTGACCATGGGAAAGCAAAGAAACCTTGTATACATCGTTGGAAAGGTCAAAAATGTGGATAGCCAATTGAACAAGGGGCTGGCCATCATGGACCATTTAAAAGAAGTGAAGGGTCAACTAGATTTCAAAAAACTGAATGAAAAGATCAAGGCATACAACAACCGGAACAAATTTTGATGTAGTTCCTAAAATAAACAAGTCATGGCATGACTAACCACTGACAAAGGACCTCAACTGAGTCTCTTTGCGGATTTATGATATTTTGGATCAAATTAAAAACATTGAAATCATGACTAAACCACAAAACACTTGCTCTATCTTATTAATTGGGTTTTTTCTAATCCTCCCTCTGATGAATGCCGTCGCACAGGAAAATCAAACAGAAAGCAAAGAGGAAAAAAGGGAAAGGGAGTACAATGAGCTCGTTCAACTAGTCGAATCGGGACAATTTGAGTTTGTTGGAGAAAGGGCGTTCCCACAAAGGGGGCCTCAGGTAGATATCACAACCCGGAATCATCTTTTAAAAATTGAAGGCAACCATGCGATTGGCGATTTATCTTACTTTGGAAGATCCTATAGTGGTGGGTATTACAACAGTAATGGCGGAGTTAAATTCGACGGGGAAATGGAAAGCCATGATGTTTCTGTAAATGATAAGAAATATCGCATTACCGTTAAGTTCCGCATCAGAGGCTCGGACGACACATATAACTGCATACTTACCATCAGCGGATATGAAGCGGCCTCACTGTCCGTGACTAGTAATAATAAGTCACCGATCCGCTACACAGGAAACATTAAAAGTACAGATGATTCAGAAGAAATCGACTGATGTTTGTTACTCTGACTAACATGTTGCCACTTCATGATGAATCGTTCCGATAGGAACGTTTGGTGATTTTTTGAAACATTAATGATATTCACCTTAAGGGAAGATATATAGTCAAGACAATTACCAAACTATACATTCATGTGTTCAATTTAGTTTGTTATCCAATTTCAAATCCATTCACAAAACATTCTAACTTGCATATATTGAATGGCTTATCTTCAAAGAAAATTCATAACCTGGATTTTCACCACACGTTCCTACGGAACGAATTTGACCTCCTGATTTATTTTTTCTACCTACCAGACGTTCCTTTCGGAACGATTTTCTGATGTTTCAATTAGAATTGCTATTGATCAGCTGGACAATTTGATTTTTAGGTGGCACACCTGATTGTCTCCAGACCTGTTTACCCTTTTTGAAAAGTAAGAGTGTCGGCACACCCTGTACCTGGTATTGCTGAGCAAGGCGATTATTCCGGTCTACATCGATCTTCACAATCTTAACCTTCCCTCCCATCTCACCGGATATCTCTTTTAAAATAGGAGACAACATTTTACAGGGACCACACCAATCCGCATGAAAATCCACGAGTACCAATGGCGCTGAATTAACAATCTGCTTAAAGCTTCCTTTCATCTCTATCAAATTTTCTCATCGCTGATCAATTTTCATTCCTTTGTGAAAATGCAAATTATTCCGGTCATTATGACAGAAAATCAAACCAGCCCTGACATAACTTATTGAATAACAGAAGTTTTCAACAAGTTATCGTCATTATTCATGTTTTTCACATGAATAAAGCGGGTTAACTTCACAACAAATCCTGAAACATAATCGATCAGAAGGTGTTAATAATTATTAAATTGTTGTCTATACAATAAAAACCATGCGAACGATCAAAAAGATACATAATTCCGAATACCGACCCATAGCCGATCTGACTACATATTCACCCCTCCCCACTCATAACCTCGACCAGGTCGACCCGTTCATTTTTCTCAATCATCACGGCCCTCAGGTTTATCCACCCAATAATAACGGTTTGCCATTTGGCCCCCACCCTCATCGTGGAATGGAAACCGTAACTTTCATCATTGATGGTGATATCATGCATAAAGACTCCAGCGGTCATGAAAGCACGATCCGGTCCGGAGGGATCCAGTGGATGACAGCCGGTAGCGGACTGATCCATGCTGAAGTATCCTCCGATCAATTCAAAAAAGAAGGTGGAAAAATGGAAATCCTCCAGATGTGGCTCAATCTTCCGGCAAAACATAAAATGACAAAACCATTCTACAAAGGATTGCAAAAGGAAGACATCCCGATTGTGAAATTGGATGATGGAAAAGTCAAAGCACAGATCATTTCCGGAAAGTGGTGGGGGCAGAATGGAGCATTCGATTCGATGAATGATATTTACTTAAGCACTCTTTACCTTGAAAATGGCGCTCAGCTTGATGTAGATATCCCAACAAATCACAATGTCTTTTTTCATATGGTTCGTGGCAAAGTTGAAGTTAACGGTCAAAATGCCAGGATGTACCAGCTGGTAGAATTCTTGAATGACGATGAGAAAATAAGCATCAAAGCATTGGAAGAAAGCATAATCATTTTGGGTCACGCAAAACCCTTCAATGAACCGGTTGTTGCACAGGGACCGTTTGTGATGAACACATTAGAAGAAATCCATGAAGCTTACGAAGACTACCAATCCGGTAAATTTGGTAGCTGGAACGGATAAAAAATGCTTTCTTTGTCGTAAGAGGAAAGTAGAAAAGTTATATGGAGTTAGTAGGCATCATTCCCGCCGCAGGCAGGGCGACCCGATTGGGTGATATTCCGGGAAGCAAAGAAATACTCCCCGTCCACATCAATGGCCAGAAGAAGGCGATCTCCGAAGTGCTGATCAACTCGTATAAGCTGGCGGGAATTCAAAAGGTCTATTTCATCATCCGGGAGGGGAAATACGACATCATGGAACATTACAAAAACGGGGATGATTTTGGCGTGCACATTTCTTATTTAATGATGAGACACCCTCATGGTGTTCCGTTTACTTTAAATGAAGCCTCCCCTTTTGTAGACAATTGCCTGGTAGCATTAGGATTTCCTGATATGTACATACAACCGGAAAATTACTTTAAAGTACTTAAAGAAGTGATGGAAAAAAAGAGCTCTGATCTCATCCTGGCTTTATTTCCAGTAGAGAAAAAACATAAATGGGATATGGTTGAATTGAATAATCAGGGAGAAGTTACTGACATTGTCATTAAACCCAAGGACACCCATTTACAATACGGTTGGTCAGGGGCAATCTGGGGTCCAAGGTTTACGAAA
Organism: uncultured Cytophagales bacterium; assembly: GCA_913057175.1. Taxonomy (GTDB): domain Bacteria; phylum Bacteroidota; class Bacteroidia; order Cytophagales; family Cyclobacteriaceae; genus CAJXNP01. The sequence continues at coordinate 58,030 of CAJXNP010000017.1, read as the reverse complement.
TACCTGCAAAGCAGGGTCACTGAATTAATAAACAATCACGAAGAAGGTAGAATACCATTAGAAAATGGAGAAGACAGAGAAATCTATCCGGGCGACCTTTTTCTTGAATTCATCAAACAGGGTTTTAAAGTAGATTCTTATATATTTGAAAACAGTGAATGCATTGACCTGGGCACGAAAGACGATCTGAAAAAATTTCAATAAACAATGGGAAACAAGAATAGAAAAAACCGTGATGGTATTGTTTACTCAACTGATACCAATTATGAATATCAGTATGAAGAAGACACTGAAGCCGACACATTACCGATCCATCAGCAAGACCTGAGAGTACAATTGGACAAGAAAGCCAGAGGAGGTAAAAAAGTTACCCTGGTTACCGGATTTGTCGGAACGCAACGCGATCTGAATGAGTTGGGGAAAATGATCAAATCAAAATGTGGCGTAGGCGGTTCAGCAAAAAACGGCGAAATTCTCATACAGGGCGACTTCAGGGATAAGGTGTTGGAAATACTTCTAGACAAGGGATATAAGGCTAAAAAATCGGGAGGATAAGGTAATTCCTTCATTTTTTTTCCTCATCAAAAGATGGTCAACAGGTAATTTATTTCATCTCGCAAAACTATTCTTCTTAGTGTTGGTATTTTTTAGAATGAAAAATTACAAACGGTTTTTCATTCCAAATAATCTATTTGAGTTTTATTCACCCTTATATGGGTGAATTACTACCCTTTTTCATTCATATTTCCATTTTTTCATGCATATATGGTTTTTAAATACACCTAAAAATCCATCAATTACAATTTATGGCTAAAATCAGGACTTGAAACAATCCTAATATGAAAGACAATGAAAAAATTTTTAGTTATAACAATGCTGGTAGTATTACCATTTTTTGCATTCTCTCAAGGGGAATCTGAAATCTCTGCGCTGAATTTACAAATTGATAAATTGTGGGTGCTGATTGCAGCTGCACTGGTGTTTTTTATGCAGGCCGGATTTCTTGCCCTTGAATTAGGTCTGGTTTTAAAAAAGGATGCTTCGTCCATCGGCCTAAAAAATGGAATTGACTTCGTAGTTGGATCGCTCGCTTTCTATATGGTAGGTTTCGCCCTGATGTTTGGCAAATCCGATTCCGGCATCATTGGAACAGATACTTTTTTCCTACAGGGGCTGGAGACCAATCCCAATGCCAATCCACTGGGATTGACGTTTTTTCTTTTCCAGGTAGGCTTTGCCGTAACAGCGATCACCATTGTTTCAGGCTCTTTAGCTGGAAGGGTTGGGTTTATATCGTACATGGTTGCTTCATTGATGATTGGATTGTTGATCTATCCGGTTTTTGGCCATTGGGTATGGGGAAGCGGATTCTACAGCAATAATTCAGCCTGGTTGGGGGATCTGGGATTCATCGACTTTGCTGGTTCGACAGTCGTTCATTCCGTAGGTGGATGGATGGCGCTGGTTGGTGCATTTATCCTGGGACCTCGATTGGGAAGATACAAACCGGATGGATCTCCCGGACATATAAAACCATCTAATATCGGAATTGCCGTTCTTGGTGTCTTTATATTATGGTTGGGATGGTTTGGTTTTAATGGTGGTAGCACGCTTGCTTTTAGCGCAGACGTGGATGATATCATTATCAATACTGTTCTATCTGCAGTAGCGGGAGGTCTGGTAGCATTTTTTCACTCTTATAAATTCCAGAACAAAGCTGATATATACGAAAAAACCATTGGAGGTATACTGGGAGGTCTGGTTGGAATAACCGCAGGTTGCCATATTGTAACCATTGGCGGGGCGATTGCAATTGGAGCCATCAGTGGCTTTGTTCACAACATTACATTCGACCTGGTTACAAAGAAGTGGAAAATCGACGATGCCGTTGGCGCCGTTCCGGTCCATGGATTTTGCGGAGCTGCAGGTACAATTATCCTGGTATTTTTTGCGAAGGAAGGAGCGTTTGAAAAGACATTGCTTTCCCAATTACTGATACAGGTTTTAGGGGTTGTGGTGTGCTTTGTCTGGACAGCAAGTGTGGGATACATCACTTTTCAATTAATCAAAAAACTATTTGGACTGAGGGTCTCTCCCGAGGAAGAACAGGCAGGAGTTTCTATTCCCGGAACACTTCCGAAAAATGGCCAGGTAGACGAATCCATTGATATGGAAGCTTTAAAATCATTGATGCAGGAATAATAATCACTCTTTATGTATACTGTGACGCATGTTAGTATCAAGGTGACTGAAGGAGGTCATAACCTTGTGAAAGTGGAAGAATTTTTGGATATGGCTTATGATATCCGAATGAAATTATTATCAACCCACAGCCTGACTTTTCTGGATGAAACAGGGAATATTGTTCCCTTGATAGAAGGAGTAAAATATACAGCAAACCTGTTGAGAATGAAGAGCCAGGGAGTTAAATAAAAGGTGGTTTTTGATCTACTGATCTGGTGTTGTGTCAAGTATGGGTCTTATGTGTTTGCAAAAAGTCGAATTTTTTGAAAACACACCCCTTCGCCCCTCTCGAGAGGAATATAGGTTGACTTTTTGCTAACCTCAGCTTGTCAGTATGCTTGACACGACACTGCAAAGGTTACGATTTGTGAATTATTAGACATTAAAAAATTGAAAAAGAAAGTTTAACTACGGCAATAAAAAATCCAAATACAGTAATATACTCCTTTTTTGATCTTCGCGCCTTTCTCATTTTTGTATTCATCAATTACCAAATACCTAAATAGTATGAATGCAAAAATATTGACATGGACGAAAAAAGCCCTGCTTTTGGTTGTCGCATTTACCATCATCCAATGTAATTCAACCAATCCTCCAAATTTTGAAGCCCCCTTATTCGATAATCTGGGGGATTTTAATATTAATGTCACAACCGACTCCAAATATGCCCGACGGTTTTTCGTGCAAGGAATGGTAATGGCCAATGCCTTCAATCATCTTGAGGGCGCAAGATCACTAAGAGAAGCCATTCGCCTGGATAGCACATTTTCCATGGCCTACTGGGGACTCGCCTATGTGCTGGGGCCCAACTACAATACAAACAATAACATGGGTGAATCCATGGAAATTAAGGAAGCTGCAAGAAATGCCATGAAGTACAGCAAGAATACTCAGCCATGGGAAAAAACATTGATTGAAGCAATAGATATCAAATTTCCAGCCGATTCGGAAAATGTCGATGAGCAGGCCTACGCAGACAAAATGAAGGAAGCTTATCACTCGTTTCCCGAAAACGATTTCATTGTAACCTTGTATGCAGAATCTATTATGAATCAGCATGCCTGGGATTTGTACACCCGAAAAGGAGGTCAACCCAAGGAATGGACACCGGAGATTGTTGGGTTGCTGGAAGATGCCATTAAATTAAATCCAAGAAACCCTCTTGCCAATCATCTCTATCTGCATGCCATGGAGGCATCACCTGAAGTGGAAAAAGCACTTGTAAGCGCCGAAAGATTGAAAACACTTGTGCCGGTTGCCGGGCATTTAATCCACATGCCCTCCCATATCTATATCAATACCGGCGACTATCATGCAGGCTCGATTGCCAATGAGAAAGCAGTGGTTGTGGACAGTATTTATATTGCAGAATGTAAAGTTCAGGGAGCCTATCCTCAACTTCTTTATTCACACAATTACCATTTTCTTGCAGCAACTGCAGCATTTGAGGGACGCGCGACCCGATCGATAGAAGCTACATTTAAAATGGCTGAGATTGTAGAAAGCTCGTATCTGCGTGAACCAGGTTTTGAGACCACCCAACACTACATTACCGTTCCTTACAATACGATGGTCAAATTTGCTCAGTGGGAAAAAATCCTGGCGCTGCCAAGACCAGACGAAGACCTGGAATACCTAATTGCAGTATGGCACTATGCGAGAGGAATGGCCCTTGCAAATTCCGGTAAATTGGAAATGGCTAAAGAAGAACTATCAACCGTGAAGGAATTGTCAGAATCGGAGAAAATCAAAAACATGATGATCTGGGAAATCAATTCCTGTTCGGATATTGTGAATATTTCAGCATTGGTTCTGGAGGGTGAAATAGCCCGGTTCGAAAACAGGTTTGATGATGCGGCTATTCTCTTCAACAAAGCCATCCTGATCGAAGACAACCTGAATTACAACGAGCCACCGGATTGGTTTTTTTCTGTGAGACATCTTTTAGGAGATCTTTACATGAGAATGGGAGAATTCGCAAAAGCCGAAGAAGTTTACCGGGAAGATCTGACCTATTGGGTGAAAAACGGATACTCATTAAACGGGCTTTATCACAGTTTACTTGGCCAGGAAAGAACAGAAGAGGCCGGGAAAGTAAAAGAGCAATTCGAAGAAGCATGGAAATACGCTGAAATCGAATTAAAATATTCCCGGGTTGATGAAAATAATCGTCCGGAAATCAACCTGACACTTAATGAAGGCACTCCGCAGGATCTTTATTATGCACTTGCTGCCTTTTGCGGAGGAAAATAAAAATGGGTCTTAAAAGTAAAAAGTGTCATTCTTTCCAACCAGTTGGCGGATCATAATCGTTTTAATCTCCGATAAGGAATTAACAGATCCTGAAACGAGTTCAGGATGATACGACTAACTTTTGAGACAACTTCTTTCTTGTATTAGTTATTAGTAAATCTCCTCAGATCAATTGCATCAATTCAACAACTTAAACGAGCTGGACATAGTTTGAAATGTCGGCTCGTATTTTTTCTTTTTATTGGATAAAGTCCAGGCCATGATCATGTACATATCATTTTCGCTTTCTACGAAAGTCAGGAAGTAGCTAATGCCATATAAAACACCATCAACAGTACCATCGATTATCACAGACTCGGCATCCATGCCACTTATTTTGGTAGTTTGTGTTTCAGAAATTTCCTTTACGTTCATCATATCAGAGATTAAACCCACCTGAATTTCCCGGTAATTTTGAACAATAGTCAGGCTATCATCATATTCTCCAATGGATTTCATCACATCGATAAATTCTTCCTTGCTTTCATCGATCACAATGACATAGGTTTCTTTAAACATATTCTGATACTGAAGTGAAGCCTCATCGTTCAGTTCTCTACTTTGGGACATGTACTTAGGGATACGCATTCCGTATTTATCAGAAACCTTGACAAATTTAAAATCATCTTTATCAGATAATTCCTCAGCTTTATCATCTCTTATTAACTGGTAGCAGGAAGTTGAGCTGAGAGCGATTAGTAAATACCCTATTAGGCTTAAGTTTAAAAAAGACTTTTTCATGGTTAAAAAATTTGCATAACAACACTCAATTGACTTATAAATACTAATCAGCGTGCAAAAGTAAGTTGTTTTTGGAAATTTGAGTAACTCATAATTAAAAAGTTAAGCTCATCTGAATCCTAGTCAAAAAACCAGCAAAAAATATTATCTAGCTGAGTCGAGACATGCTATTCAGATGCTAAAGGAAGGTATGCTACGCATTTTCGGAAACCAGATGGCTACTTGTAACATTGATCGTAAACTCTGTGCCTCTATCTTTTTCGCTTTTAATACTTATTTTTCCACCAATTTTGTTCATGGCTTCCTTTACGATGAAAAGTCCCAATCCTGAACCCTGACTTCGCTCTGACGCTCGAAAATACATATCGAAAATTTTACTTAGGTATTCTTTTTCAATACCAATTCCATTGTCAGATATCTTCAGGACATGGCTATTCCCCTCTGCAGCAAGTTCAATTTTTATAAATGGCTGATTCTTATCAAAATCAGCATACTTAAGACCATTGCTGATTAAATTATTCAACACAATTTTCAGGCGTGCTCTATCCGTTGAAATTTCTGTATCCTGATCAACTTCATTGTAAATACACACTTTTTTGAACTCCGGCCAATAAGCAAGTTCATTAATGATCTCGTTGATCAATTCACTGATGTTAAAGGCATCAACTTTTAGCTCATTATGGGTGTTTCTAGAATATTCAACCAGGCTTTTGATTACATCTTCCAATCGACCGATACTACTACCAATGTAATCCAGGCATTCCTGTATACTACCATGATCACTCTTAACTTTGGCAATCTGAAGCAACCCCCTGATGGATTTCAGAGGAGCACTCAAGTCGTGAGATGCGCTGTAAACAAAACGATCAAGTTCCAGCACAGTTTTATCCAACTGTTTGATGGTTTTATTTAATTTTTGCGTCCGCTGTTCAACCCTTAATTCAAGCTTTTCATTGATCTCCTTTAGTTCCTTTTGAGTTCTTTCAAGTTCTTCTCGCTGGGTATTTATTTGAATATTTTGTGAAGTCAACTCTCTGTTTTGATCAATAATTTCATTGTTCTTTGACGCTAATTCACGGTTTATATTTTGAAGCTCCCGGTTGGTATTGTTTAATTGCTGCGTACGTTCATGAACCAGGTTTTCCAGTTTGTTGCGCTGTTTAACAAGATAAGAAACCCTCCACCAATATATAAGAAAACCGAGTAACAAAATAAAAGCACCCATGCCAATCTTAAACCACAATGTTTGCCACCAGGCATGCTCAATAATGATCGTTTTGGGGTTTTCCTTTTCAAACCAAAACCCATCTTTGTTAGTTGCTTTTACCATTAATTTATATGATCCGGGAAACAGGTTTGTGAAATTGGCTTTCCTGTCACCTGAGACAAACCTCCAGTTGTCGTCAAGGCCCTCCAGCATATATGCGTATTGATTTTGTTGCGAAAAACTAAATTCCAATGCAGCAAAGCTTATTTCAAATGAATTCTGGTCGTGTGACAATTCGATGGCTTTATCAGAGTTTATTTCTGCTGAGATCCGATTTACCTGGTCCATGTTATCCCCGTAGCCTCCATCCAACCAAAAATCTGTGAAAGCGATCTTTGGCCTGGTTTTATCCCTTTTGATGCTATCCGGATAAAAGCCATTCCAACCTTTGGTTCCTCCAAAAAGGAATAATCCGTTTGAGCATTTCAAATAACTATTGTTGTTAAATTGATTTCCCTGTAATCCGTCATGATGATCGTACTTAAAACTGGAATGCGTTTCCGGATCATAAACAATGAGCCCTACATTTGTGCTGCACCAAATTTTTCCTGAATTATCTTCTATCATTCCGTGAACGATGTTTTCGGGAAAACCCTCTTCCTCATTAATTATTTCGGCCGTATTTTCCTCCGGATCATACAAAATGATATTTGATGAAACGGTTCCGATTAGTATTTTACCTTCACTGGTTTCATTAATTGCCACAATCGAAATCTTCTCATTCAAAATATTATCTACAACAATTGATTCAAAAATATCCGTCTCCATGTCATACAATTGCAAACCACCCCACTCGCCTCCTACCCACTTGCGATCTTTTGAGTCTATAAATACATCGTTGAATCGATCACCCTTTAAATTATTTTCCTCTCCATAAGAAATAAATTCATTTCTTTCCTGTGCATATCTAAAAACGCCACTCGTGAAAGTTCCAACCCAAATATCATTGTCTGTATCTATTTCTACGCTTAGTACATTGTATCCCTGAAACGGGGAGTTCGGATCATCCCGGCCATAGTACAATGTTTGTCCGGTAGCAGGATCGTATCGAAATAATCCACCTGCCCAAACTCCTACCCATAGTATTCCATTTTGATCCAGAGCAATTGATTTGATTTTTTTCTGATTCTCACCTGTTATAGGGTTAATCAACTCAATTTTTTCGTATTGGTCACTATATATATTTTCCACACCATTTTTCAATAGATTCAATCCGCCTCCATCTGTACCTATCCATAGATTCCCGGAGGAGTCTTCAGCAAAAGATGTTACATTATTATGACTTAAGTGATGCTCTTTCCATATTTTTTGACTGATGGGTTGAAATTTATAATGTGATTTATTATAAATATTTAAACCACCAAAATAGCTACATACCCAAAGCGAATTGCGGCTATCTACATAGAGGTTCTTGATAGAATTGCTCAATATACTGTATTGATTGAGCGGTTCATGTAAGAATGTCAAAAAGCTATCTCGTGGAATATCAACCTGAGAGTTTATGAAACAATTCAATCCATCATCGGTACCCACCCATACATTTCCGTCATGATCTTCAGCAATAGATGCAATTTGATTGTTGCTTAATGTGAAGGTAGATTTTGATGTACGATAATTGATAAACCGATTTTCATCAGGCAAAAACAGATCTAATCCACCATCTAATGTCCCAATCCAAATTCGTTTCTTAGAATCGATAAATATTTCAAGAACCCTATTATCAGATAAAGAATTCTTCTTTTTTTGGTCATGTAAAAAATGAGTAAACTTACCAGTTTTTGTATCCAATCTGCTTACACCCTTTCCAAATGAGCCGATGTATAAATTTCCTCTGCCATCATTGATCAACGCTGTAACATCATTGGAACGAATGCTGTTATCATTTCCTGGCTCGTGTTTTAAAGTTGAGAATTCCAGTTCTCCGACGTTGCCATTAAAAGGTGGACACGTGGCAATACCTCCTCCTTCCGTACAAAACCATAAATTTCCATCATGATCTTCAACAATTGATTTTACACGATCATGTGGAATAGATCCCGGATCAGTCGAATCGTGTTTGAATTGATAAAAACGATCTTCTTTTCGATCATATAAGTTTAGCCCTCCGCCGAAAGTCCCTACCCATAAATTTTTGTTCCGATCTTCCTTTATACATATTACCATATTGGAAGAAAGGCAGGTGGAATCATTCTCTCTATGCCTGAAGGCTGTAAGATCGTACCCGTCATATTTAAACAAGCCATCCTCCGTACCAATCCAAATAAATCCTTCATGGTCTTCTTCAATGGCCCAGACATTTCCAATCCCATACCTACCGTCAGAAGTAAGGTGGTGAAATCGCATAGACGTTTCATCAATCCCTTGTGCCAAAAGGGACGATTGATCAAACAAGTATAATGCAAATACCAGAATTCCCGTATGTATACCCTTAATCACCTTGAATTGCTTCCATGTTAAAAAAGGATGAATATTTAAACCAATATATTTAAATATAATATTAAATCATTAATGATTTTTATATTAAACACTACATTCATCTATGCAAACCACATTTTTACTTAGTTTTCTTGATGTTTTATTCTTTGTATTACATGTGATCATCATACTGTTTAATTTGCTGGGGTGGATTTGGCAAAAAACACTTAAGTTACATTTATGGGTGATTTTGGCTACCGCATCATCATGGTTCATTATTGGCATCTGGTATGGTTTCGGATATTGTTTTATCACGGACTGGCACTGGCAGATTAAACATAAACTGGGTGAAACAGATCTCCCCAATTCTTTTATCACCTATTTTTTTAATTCTGTCCATATACCCATTTCACCAGGCCTGGCGGATGGTTTAGCTCTTGGAGGATTTGTCATTGCGCTTGCGGCAAGTCTTTATAGAAATATCAGAAATTGGAGGAATGATTGATAGAGGCATATTAGAATAGGAATTTTATAGGGTCAAAAGATATCTGAAAAAAAATCAGTAGCCTTGTCGTTAACTTATCATAGTGTTCGCATTTAGAATATCATAATGCATGTAGTTCTAATATCACACCGTATGTAGTTCTATTAACACAAATATCCCATCTCGTACCCTTTTGATTTTATGTTAGCTATATCAGTAAACAACTGTCATCAACAAACTCATTCAATACCTTTATTGAGATTTTAGAGTACTTTTAAATCGGTTTGTAGAAACTTCCCGTGTATTGTATTTTTCTTGATAATCTTTGTATCCCTCACTATCCGGGTATTTTTCATTTGATCCGTAAGGGTAGCTTGTCATATTTCTGAAAGGCAACGGGGCGACCGTTTGCCCATAAGCTGTATTCAGGTCACCATCTTTTACCCATCCTTCGGTGTAAATGAGGAAATCACGGGTCCATCCTTCCGGAAGATCCGACAAACCTGAAGCATCGAATTCAAAGCTGATCTCATCGCCAGCATTGCAAATCACATACATGTCGTCTCCTTCGGTTAACAAAGGCAACACATCGCCATATCGGGTATAATTACCCGTTAAATCTCTCCATTTTTGACCGGTCGTAACATCGTAGTAATCAAACCAATGTGGACCGTACCGGCCTCCTTTTCGATACGATGCTGAATACCCCCTGAAATGTAAATCAGCAGATTTCAATTTCAATTCCGTCATTTTAACTGGTGTATCGTTTGCTGTTTCTGAATAGAAAATATGATCCCAATAGATCTGCATGTTTGTGACCAGCTTCACCTTTCGGTCGGATGAAAGAAACTTATTAGTCAAATCAACGATGACAGTCTTATCTTTTCCCATCGGAAAACCAACACTTTCAATAACCGTCTCCCACTCCCCTTTTTCATTCAAAACCTGAAGGTAAGGAGCAATTGGTTTATGCTTCTCAGACTGTGAAATTGCTGTATTGATACTTGCATCCGTAGGAAATATCCATCCTTGCAAAAACAGGTACAGATTATCCGAATTCGCCTTCTCTCCCAGATCGAGGATCAATTCATGTTTCTCTGTCAATCCCTGGAATTCGTCCGTTTTAAAATGGGAGATGTACCGATCATCTTTTTTCTCCACAAAGGTTAACAAATTATTTCCTTGTCCATCGTAAACGGCTTTCGGAAGATGTTTTTCATCCACATGATACAATTCCCTCCCTGAAAATGGTGGAAGTGTAAATCTTTCATCCACGTAAAAATTGACATCAGCCGGGTGATCAACCGCAATCAGTTGAGCCTTATCAAAATATACCGCCTCCCACAACTCCTCGGTAATATTCAACCTATATAACCCATTATCCGGTTTCAGCAGCTCTCCGGGAATCTTAATGTATTCCTGGGAAATATCCGGGAAAGCATAGGCTGTCTTGCCACCCATTATCCCTAGAGGCATGCCCAAAGCGCTACGCCACATCACATCTTTGACAAACACATATTCCTCACCATTCCAGGTGTAGAGGAATGGACATGAGCCTTTTAACAACTGCTCCTCGATCAGGTCCTGATCACTTTTAGGAGCGATGATATTTTGCGGGACACCATTGGACCAGACAATACGGAGAATATCCGCTTCTTCCCTTGTTCCCATTCCGAAATGCATAACCGGCTGAGTCACCACTTTCATCTGATAGAGATCACCGGCTTTAAGCTCCAGTTTGGCGCCAATACCAAAATAATTGTTTTTGCCACTTCCATTTGTCAAGCCTACCAATTGCACTTTGATGTAGTGGTTCATGTTACCTGTTTCATTCCGGATGAGTTTGATACCACCTGAGCAGGCCAAAAAGAGATCCAGGTCTCCATCTGCATTGAAGTCAGCCGTTACGATCTTTTGGACTTCATTGATCGTTCCGGGAATGATATCCGTTGCATCGCTGAACTTGCCAATGCTATCATTGTGAAATAAATACAATCCACTCTGATGACCTTCTGACCCTTCCACTGCTAAAATGATATCAAGATGTCCATCATTGTCCAGATCATAAAACTGCGCATCATTTCCCTTCTTGCCATTAAGAATTTTTAGTGATTTTGATGAAGATTCATCTACAATAAATGACCCATCCCCTTTATTTTTATAAAGTAAATATTGTCCATCAGATGAAGTGGAAAGCAAATCCAGAAATCCATCATTGTTGTAATCTCCAATAGCCGCGATACCTGAATTTCCTGTATTTTCCAACCCGGTTTCAGCAGAAACTTCCTTAAAACGAGCTTGTCTGAGATTTGTAAATAACTGATTCTTTCCCGATTTATTGGCATTCAAAATATCCAGGTCTCCATCATCGTCAAAATCTCCAAAACCGGCAAAAATTGTATTGGATGCTCCGCCATCGAGCCCCATTGTTTCAGCCTGCTCGTTAAATGTCCCATCACCATTATTTCTGAATAAGTTGTTTTGCGATTCATTGGCGATGTATATATCAAGATCTCCATCCTGATCGGCATCAAATAAGATCGAGGCATTGCTTGTTTCAGAATCGTTTAATCCGATTTTATCCGAAACATCTTCAAATTTTCCTTCACCTTTATTTTCGTAGAGGTAATTACGACTTGTGGTGGTAACCAGCAGGTCTTCTCTTCCATCATTGTTGTAATCAGAAAATGTAGCTGAAGTTTCAATCCCTTCATGATCCAGACCGGATCGCATCGTGACATCTGTAAAAGATCCGAGTTCATTGCTGAGCAGGTAAAACTTTGAGCTTGCTTCACCTTTTAACACCCTGCTGTAATAAATATCGATATCTCCATCACCTTCAAAATCAGTGACCGCAATTGCTGAAAATTCCACATCATTATCGTCGGTAACAAGTCCAGGCAGATCAAGGCCTACAGCCACGTTCACATCAACAAATTTCATGATCCCCATCAGTGATTCGCCGTCAAGCGATACAAAACTTGTTCCCCTACTTGTTGTAATTATTGGAAAGCCAATTAACTCACCTCCCGGACCTTTGATATCCACATTGCCAGACTGATAAAGTGGGACCAGCTTCAGGAAGTTATGGAAGATCCTGATCGGAGTAACCGCTTCAGATGCTTTTCCTTCACGAAGAAGTGAAACAGCCTGGTCATAATACTCCTCCGATTCAGCCGGGAATTCGGGAACAAGCGTCCTCAATTCTTCCAGTTGAGCAAGACATTCATCTGCCTTTCCTTCCAACGCCATTAATTCGATAAGCTGAAGCCTGGGGACGATATTAGCCGGGATGAGTTCTATGGTCTTTTGAAGATATTCCATCCTTTTTTGTGGGGCCTCTGGTTGATCAGATTGGGAATAATACTCCGCTAATCCGTAATAGGCCTTTTCAAAACCAGGATTCTTATCTACAATTTTATTCAGCTCTTCAATGGCCTTATCGAGTTGTGAGTTTTGTTCATATGTTTTTGCCAAAATGAGCCGGATATCTGAATTGTCGGGTTCGATTTCGAGGGCCTTATTCAACTGTTTAAAGGCATCCTCATATTGTCCCATTCTGAGATAAGTTAGTCCAAGATTGGCATAGCCTGTTGATTCATCCGGATCGAGTTCGATCAATCTCTGAAAGGTTTGTTCAGCATCTTCCAGCCGGTTTTCTTCCAGATAGGCCAAGCCAATAGATGTTGCAGTTATTTTATCGAGAATCTCTTCCTTACTGGCTTCATCCTTTTTACCGCAAGAAAAAGTGGTGAGTATAACCGAAAGAATAAATAAAAATGAAAAGCGGTTTATGGTAAATAATTGATTCATTTTGAATATCAGTTGAACAGGTTATCGATCTGTAAACTTATAATTAATTCGCTGTAATTACCCAATGAAAGAACCGAAAAATTGAAGATGATCTAAAGCGAATTATGACCAAGATCCTATGAAAAAAGAAGCGCCAATGAAGGATTGCCAGTAGAAGAGGTAAGATTTTAATCTTTTAATATTCGATATAACTGATCTTCCACCTGAAGGAAATACAATCCTTTCGGCAGTGATTTAAAGTGGAATACCCAGTGTCCGTCTTCTTTTGCTTTTTCTATTTGAACATTCTGGCTCATATCCAGACCTAAACTATTTAATACAGCCCAATTATTGATCGTATTCTTCTGATTAAACTTAACATGTAAACTATTCTCAACAGGATTGGGGTAAATCTGAAAGCTTTGTCCACTCAATATATTGACCGATTGGATTTTTGAATGAGAGGTTGTTCCATCAAAATCAGTTTGCCGGATCATGTAGTACGAAGTTCCGGGTAAAGGACTTTCATCAAGGTAGGAGTAACTCTTCATGACTTTGCTATTTCCAGCTCCATTAACATTCCCAAGAGATTCCCAATTTTTAGCATCTGTTGATCTAAGAACGGTGAAATAGTCATTGTTAATTTCAGTGGCTGTTTGCCATTTGAGTCTGACAGCGCTTTCCCGCTCAACGAAAGCTTCAAAAGTATAAAACTCCACTGGCAAAGGTGTTAATTCATCCACTGATGCCATGGAAAAATAGCGAGTGGAGTTCATTGGGATCATGGAAGTGTTTACACCAGAAATTACAACTGATCCAAAACTAAAGCTTAACCCATCAGCTGTACCATAAATCGTGGCATCTGAAAAATCCCCATCATCATCCACTAATAAACGCAAATGATCCAGATCAACGTTTTCAATGCTATCCCATTCGATCTCGATTGTATAGGTATCACTGAAATTTGTGTTGGTGATCTTCCATTCACGAATCAATTTGGAATAGATCCCTGCCGGTACTTCATCGGTATTTCCACGTTGCTTTCCGCCATTGTGGCCTATTGCCAAAAATGAAAGATCAGAACTAATTGACCCGGGATTATCCTGATTGGTTTCAGAAAATGTCGCCATATAAACGCGTAATGAATCATCCGGAGTACTGGATTGTTTTTGGAGCAACTCACTTGAATTATCCCTTCCAATGGCAATCACATCTGTATTATAGTCGGTATTTTCGCTGGCATCCCAAAAGACGGTTTCATCTGACGCCATCCAGTCTCCTTCATTTCCTTCATTTGGAGTTCCGTCACCATCTGTGTCATTGCAAAGTGGAATCCCATATTTCATTGCCATGTAGCTTTCCACCCTTTGGCGTTCAGTAGAACTTAGAGCTTTTTCAAAATAAATGATCTCAGCGAGATCCGTATTGCTCATTCGGGGAGTATTTGTTCCGTCAAAAGATGTAGCCTCACTGTTGGCGCCAATAAAACCAAAACGGGTGACTCCTGCTCCCAATGGAGAGGCACCTATGTTTCGGGTATCACTGATTGTCCCATCAATCAGTAATTCTTTAACTCCTGTACTTATGCCATCAAACCTACCACCCACGAAATGTGGAGACCCATCCTCAGCATCATACACATTGGACGTTTCCATGTCGTCAAGTGATCCATTGTAGGTGCTAAAACCAAAATCGGAGGAAATCTCATGGTTAAGTGCAAAACGGAAGTAATCACTGCGGTCATAGGACAACAATATCTGTTCGGAAGACTCGGATGTGCGGGCTACTGCATAGATCGTCATCGCATCAATTTCGTTCCCAGAATTATAAAACAACGCATTGATTGGCATGTTATCACTTCCTGAGAAGTTTAAAACCGGATTGGAATTAAAGGTATTGGATTCATCCAACACCGGTCGTTGGCTGGCGTCTCCCTGCTCACCGTTATATATTGTTTGGGATTGATCCCTCCAAAAAGCTATTTCTTCACCATCCGTTGCGGGATTAGCAGAGGCATTTTCAACTCCGAGATCCGCTTTCATCCATAAGGTCAACGCATCGTAAACTCCTCCCGGTCCATTAAAATCTGTGGTTGTCGCAATGGTGAAAAAATCAGCATCCGTAAAGGAAACATCCGTAAATTCCAATATTCCGGATGAAATGCTGGCGCCGGTTGTATGCTCGGTATCTGAAGTGAAAAAGGTACCATCGCCATCAATTAACAAAGCATATTCGGAGGCGGGCAAATCCACGAGCATATCATCAGAAAATTGATTTAAATCTATGGTGAAATTGACTGTTCCCGGATTTCCGGTTACACTAACTTTCCATACTCGATTCAATCGCTTCGCAAATCCGCTAGGAACATCTGTTGAACTGCCAGTTGCATCATCGTGACCCCAAATGATAAAACTAAGATCTTCAGAGAAACTACCTCCTTTATCAATTTCAACTGTTGAATTGACATTGATACTTTGTGATCGGGTTTGTTCCAATTCACTATCATCATCCCGACCGATACCCGCTACATCATGGTGATAACTACTGTTAGTAGTTCCATCCCAGATAACGGAGGCATCTGAAGCCAGGTAATCCTCCTGGGTTGACCCACCCAATGTAACACCATATTTGATTGCCAGATAGGATTCGATTCTGCGAATCTCCTCATTATTCAACGCTGTATTTTCATAATAAATCAGTTCCCCGAGCTGGCCATCGTAGAAGATTCCATTCCTCGATCCGTCGTAGACATCCGCTTCTGAACCATCTCCGATAAATCCATACCTGGTCAGGCTGGTTCCAATAGACATACCCGTACCGACATCATCGGTAGCCAGATCTTCTATGCCATCATATCTCAAAATCGATTCATTAACGAGGCTGTTTTGGTAAATACCAGAGCCAATATGTGGCTGATCGTCATTGAGCGTAGTAACTCCATAAATATCGGAGGTTCCAGAGCCTGTATAGGAAAGGCCCAATTCACCAGTCCCCAGTATATAAAAGTTGAAAAACTCGCTCCTGTCAAAATCGAGGAATGCCCAGTTGTTATTCTCAGACCCGGAATAATCAGTCTTGAAAACACTAAAAATTGCGAGATTATCGAGGGAGGTGGAATTATCATAAAACAGAGAAGCATTTACCGGGAAATAATGGTTGCTACCATCGAATGTAATTACACTGTTGTTATTAATTGTATTAGTGATACCATCCGGTTGAGCAGTTCCATTATTTTGGGTAGAGTGGTACTCAAATGTACTCTGGTCCTGCCATTCCTGAACTGCTCCGCCACCTACAACTCCCTCATCTCCCCGAAGCCATAATTTCAAATTTCGTGAAACACCGCCAGGTCCTGGTGCAGTCGGTACCGCAAGGGTAAAATAATCAAGATCTGAAAAACTAACACCAGTAAAGGTGAGTGTGTCCCCGGTGATGGTTGCTCCGGTAGTATGAGCGGTTGCATCAGAAAAGTCAGTGTCTGTATCGATTAGCAAGGCATATTCACCCGGATCAGGGTCAGCAACTATCCCGTTCTTCAATATAAACGAAACATCAGCCGTACCCGGATTTCCTGTTAAGTCAACCCGCCATAGTCGATTTACACGTTCAATGTAAGGAGCAGGAACTCCTGTAGAAGTAGCATTAATATCTTGTCCATCATTTCCCCAAACAATAAAGGTACGGTCAGTCGGAAAACCACCCGGTTTTGCCATTTTCACAAAAGAATTTTCATTTATGCTCAATGAAACTTTTTGATGGAGGCCCGATACATCGTCTATTCCAATTCCCGCAATGTCATTCACAAACCCATTCATATCCCCGGTAGCGTCAAAAATGACTGAGCCATCAGAAGCCAGGTAATCCTGAGGTGTGCCCTGGGCGAGTGTAAACCCATATTTTATGGCCAAATAGGAATGTATTTTTTGTTGGTCCAAATCTGATACCGCCTCATCGTATATGACAATTTCTCCGATAGAACCAGCATAGAAATTTGTCAGATTGTTTCTACCAACATAGAAATCGCTATTATTTCCACTCCATGAATTATACGTTCCATCTGATGCGATAACACTTCCGTTGCTTAATATTTCCTGGTTATTCCCAGAAGAGTTATCGGTCGTTGAGCCAAAGAAAGTCCCCAGATAAGGCCGCTCTGCTTCACCATCCCAATTCACGGACAGCCTGTTATTGGTGCAGCAGTCCGCACCCCCATCAAAGTATACCACACCATCTCCCCAGGGAAGGTGAACATTATACCTTGGGTCCGTGCTCCCCGCTGTTGTCTCATAAAAAATGCTCGAGTTCTGGACGGTATTTGTCTGAGCTACGATGAATGCATGCGTACTGCTGTAAGAATCCGAACCAAAAATCCCATTTGTTATGGTCAATTGCTTGCTGGAACCATCAAATTGCAAAGTAGGATTGAAATTGATCTGTGATTCTAAAAATGTCGGTTGATCAGATGGAGTTCCTTCAGATGCTGTAAAATTATTTAAACTTTGATCTTCCCAATCCGAAACCTGAGTTGTACCGGTTACTCCTTCATCAGCCTTTAACCAAAGTTTCAGATTATCAGCTACTCCTCCTGGCGATTTTGCGGCAGGCGCTGCCAACGTAAAATAATCTCCATTGCTAAGCGAAACTCCACTAAAAGTCAGCTCATCCCCTACCAAGGTAACTCCGGAATTAATGATCGTTGCACCCAATGTAAAATCACCATCGCTATCAATAATCAAGGCATAATCGGTAGTATTTCCGGAATTGACGATTCCTGCACTTAAATCAAACGTCACATCTACCAAACCAGGTGATCCATTTGCCTGCACCTTCCATGAGCGGGAAATACGTTCATCCAACGAAGCAGGAATATTTGAAGTAATCGTGCTTAGTGTCTTTTGATCATTACCCCACAATAGAAAATCAAGGTCTGAAGAAAAACTACCACCTTTATCTACCGAAACAATAGAACCTTCCTCACTGCTGCGTCCTACAGTTAGTTCAAAATTCGAATTATCATCACGGCCTACGCCAGCAATTAATGAATTGTAACCAGTATTGGCGCTCCAGTCCCAAATAACGGTCTCATCAGAAGCAAAGTAGTCCCGCTCATCAGTCAATGCCGTTGAACCATCATCACTGCTTATTTTTGTTATTCCATACTTGACAGCCAGGTAGCTATTTATTTTTTCCCTTCGTAAAACTGAAATGTCATCATCAAAGACTATGATTTCATAAATATCCCCATCAAAGTCAGAAGCTGATTCAGGATCATTATTTGCACCATTTGAAAATCCGCCTATGATCGATCCAAGGTTACTGGTGTTTAAAGTAGCTGCTGTTTCAATAACTACATCCGTCAGCAGAAGTCCATTTGCATAAATCTCCGAATCTGTGACATTGGCGCTAAGCCCCGATTGGGTGGAAAAGATAGTCGGGGATACAAGCGAAGTGGTGTAGTTCATCAATTTATTACCCGATACACGAAGGCCTAAACCCGTACTACTTCCTGGAGCTTCAACGAACAGGGTATAACCCGCCCCGGACGAGGCATTTGGCGCAAGGGCAAAGGCCCCATTGTTGGTAGAAGTGGATTCGAGTACATTTGTTCTGAGAACCACAAACATGGTCCTTGCGGTAGTTCCTGAAATAATTGGGCCTGATCGTAAGTATTGGGAACCTCCGCTAAAATCGAGGACATCAGTATTTTCTTTGGATTCAAAAGTTGGGTTGCTACCAAAATCGTGGATGTAGGCATGGTCGTTAACGGATTGATCGCGCCAGACTTCCACATTATCGCCAGGCGTAGCCAATATTGTCGCCCCGGCATCGCTGTAAACTTCTTCATCCGATCGAAGCCAAAGCTGCAAATTTTCCAGCTCATTTGCCGGCCCCGTTAATTCCAGAGCTATGGTGAAAAAATCTCCGGAACTGAGAGGTACATTCGTGAAAGTGATCAGATCGTCATTGATGGAGGTCCCCACGGTATGTTCTGTTGCACCGGAAGTAAAATCTGCATCACTGTCAATCAACAAGGCATAATCTCCTGGATCACCAGTATTTTTTAAACCGGATATATCTAATGTGATGGAAACATTTCCCGGACTACCGGTCACTTGCGTTTTCCAAATTCGCTCTAAACTATGGGAATAATTTGTTGTTGTGTTGGATGTGCTGAAATTGACCGAAGCATCGTTATGCCCCCAGCTTACAAAGGTTAAATCCGAAGAAAAGCTGCTACCTTTGTCCATACTCAATATAGCATCAGAATTAATGCTTGCTGACTGAGCCTGATCCAATGCCGAATTGTCATCCCTTCCAATGATAGCTACACCGTGATGATAGGCGCTATTGACAGATGCATCCCAAATGACGCTTCCATCTGAACCGACATAATCCCCCTCATTGATGCCCTCACCATTGGGCGATTCAAAGGCTGTGCTGTTTCCATCATCATCCGGGTTTAGGGTAATACCGAATTTGATAGCGAGGTATGACTCAACCTGTTTTCTTTCCGAAGCTGTTAACTTCCGCTCATAGTAAATGAATTCAGCAATATCGCCATCAAAGTAATTTGCTGGTGTAGCAGTGCCATCAAAACCAGTTGCTTCCGAGCCGGTTCCTATGAAACCATATCTGGGTAACTCGCTCGAATTTCCCAAAAACCCGGTGCCGATATTGGTTTCATCCGTAACCGTACCATCTATTAACAATCTTTTTTCTCCCGATGACACACCATCAAAATCGCCCCCGACAAAATGGACAACTCCATTGTCCGCGGGCAAAGAGTTTCCCGACTCAAAATCATCGGTCGTTCCACTTTTGGTTGTGCTGAGTCCGAGGGCACCACTGTTGTTGTGGTTTATTGAAAATCGAAAAAATGATGACCGGTCATAGGATACGATTATTCCTTCATCCGTTTGCGAAGATCGTATGATGGCATAGACCGTGAATTCATCCAGTGTAGTGGTGTTTGCATAATTTATATTGCTGATTGGAAGGTAATGGCCGGATCCATTGAATTGAATGACCGGGTATCCATTTATCGTATTGGCTCCGTCAAACAAAGGTTGCCTGCTTCCGGTTGATTGTACTGCATCATTTCCCAAACCCGATTGATCAAGCCAATTTAATACAGGATCCCCATCCTCCGCAGCGTCACCTGCACCTTCTTCAACTCCTTCATTCGCTTTGAACCAAAGATTTAAGTCCGACGACACATTTCCCGGACTTTGCCCAAATACATTATGGCAAATCGTAGCTATTAATAAAAAGAACGCAAATTTGCTAATATGCATATTTAACAGATGCTTGCATTTGAAAATTTCCCCAGCGATAAAAAGAACCGATCAACAATTTTGAACACTTTAATAGTAGGTTACAATAATATTAATTAATTCAATTTTGCGATGCATAAATTTCTGTGAATTATGCATCATTCTTACATATTTCCGCATAACAATCATGAAATTGTATTTGTAATCTCACCTTTCTTCATCTGAATTTTGCTTAACACATGTGAGTGGAGATGTTAATAATTAACTTATTTTAGTTAAATTATTTTTTAAACCGCAAGAAATGAAATACTTTTTTCTGATCGTACTTACCGGATTTACACTATGCTCACAAGCCCAAATTCAAAGCGAATGCTGCAATAATTCTGATTGTAACAACCAGGCAACTGCAATCGCTAATCGGGTAAATAGTGCATTTATTCTACTAGGTTTTTGTCCGGAAAATGATGGTAAGAAAGACTCAGTTATAGCCGTTCTTTCTCCCAACCAGCATCAATACATTGAAGAGGCAATTTCGGAATATCAGCAATGCGAGCCCGATTTAAGCACCTGTGTACAGAGCAAAGTAGCAACAATAGACATCTCCAATTGGTTGATCTATTACTTAAGCCGATCAACTGATCAACCTGGCCTTCCTTCTCCCAACTTTCAAAAAGGATGGGACTTGTTATTGGGACTTAATTTCTTTGGAGGCACAGGAGTGTTCACCGATAAAGAACGCTTCTCATCCATGTATTCCTTACAAATTGGCAGAACCATAGGCAGGGACGACCCGGCAAAAAGCCGGAATTTCAGATGGTTGATAGGAGGATCCATTTATTATCAAAAATCCAATACAGAATATTTAATCTCGCCGCGTTTGGAATGGAGAATGACTGACCTTGAATTCACCCCGTTTAATGCAGGAGCACTCAAACTCCATTTACAGGGACATTTCAATGACAGTGATTATTTGATCGATACCGGATTGGCTTTTGAAACATTTATTTTAGGAATTAATGTCGCCACCATTGGCTACGATCATTTTGCTAAAACATATTATCTCAACACGGGCATTTTTGTTAACCTGGCTCGGATCAAATTCAACTCTAAATAAACCAAAATGAAAACTGCATTGATTACAAGTGGAGGTGGCGCAAAGGGAGCTTTTACGGTGGGTGCCTTACTTGCATTAAAAGATTTGCAACTTGCAGATTTTGACATCATCAGCGGAACCAGTACCGGCTCCTTAATTGCTGCTCTCGCCGCAGTAGGAAAGTTCGATATATTACAGCGTGAATATTCCAATGTTTCGAATGAAGATATTCTCCAATCCCAGAACTTTGTCCAGAATCTCGCCCAGGGAAAACCTTACTTTTTTGACACCATCCCTTTGGAGAGAAAAATATTGCAGTTCATCGACGATGCGGTTTATCAAAAAATCATTGATTCGGGAAAGTACGTTTGCTTCACCGCCATCAGTCTGCAATCCGGAATGATTACCGTTTTTTCCACAAGGATGTTCAACCCTCCTCCTAATTCCATTTATAAAGTTGTTCAGGTAACTTCCCCACAAATGCTGAGAGATGCTGTGTTGGCCAGCAGCAGCCAGGCCGCTTTCTTAAAGCCTGTTGAGATCAATGGTGAACAATACGTTGATGGAGGAAACCGGGATGTCCTGCCTACCCGTCCACCGGTAGACCTTGGAGCTGAGGTTATTTATGCCATGAGTAATAATCCACCTGAGATAGCTCCTGTAAACGGACACTACTCTAGTCTGATTGAAGTGCTGCTGCGTTCCATCTCAATTTTTATCCAGGATGTGAGGGTGAATGATTACGATTACCTGGATCGCTCCGATGCAAAAGTATATAAGATCCATCCAAATACGGATCTCGACAAAAACAACCCCACAGGTTTGTTCTTTGATAAAAATCTGATGATCGCCTGGATGCAAAATGGATATTTGTTGACCAAAAACATAGTCGAAAATGATCCACCAGATGCAGGTTTGATTACCTAAATCCTTTTTAATTTAAGAATCTGCAATCCGATCAGATATTAATGAAAAAATAAAATGCCATTACCAATGTAGCAGCCAATTTCAGGACAGTTCCTACCAGGAAACCAATAAATGAACCCAATGCCGGTTTAAAAGCCATTTTCAGTTCCTTCCCCCCAAGCATTTCACCCAATAGTGCCCCAATAAATGGGCCAGCTATGATACCCACAGGACCAAAAAATAAACCAACGACAAAGCCTACAAAGCAACCAATAATTCCCCACTTAGAGCCGCCGTATTTTTTTGTTCCGATGGATGGAAAAATATAATCAAGAACGGTAACGACAATGGTAATAATCGCCCAGATGATAATGAACCTCCAGGTAAATGACGGTTCCGCCTTGAATTGCAATAGCAGCAATCCAACAAAACTAAGAGGCGGACCAGGCAAAACCGGCAATATACTTCCGACAATTCCCAACAAAATCAGAATTATCCCAAAAATGATCAGAATCCAATCCATGAGTATTTACAACTTTTCAGAATGTGTTAATCTATAAAATTTGTTACTTTTATCCTTCATAATTCCTTTAAATGGATATCCTATCGGAATTAAAAATCGACAGCAGCCTAAATCGTAAAAAAAAGCTAGCCAATTATGTTTCGGACAATCCGGATAAGTTCCCCGAGTTGATGGAATACTTCTTCTCGGAAGATTACCGGATTGCCCAACGCGCATCCAATGCAGTCAATATGTGTGTTGAAAAAGATAATGCGTTGATTGAACCGTACATATCAAGGATCATTGAAAATTTGAAGTCCCCTGCTCACGACGCTGTCAAGAGAAACAGCATCAGGTTATTTCAATTCATCGATCTGCCGGAAGAATATTGTGGGGATGTTGCTGATATATGTTTTAGCTACCTGGATTCCGAAAAAGAAGCCATCGCCGTCAGGGCATTTTCCATGACAGTCTTATACAACATCGCAATGAAATATCCCGCAATAAAGGATGAGCTGAAAATGATGATTGAAGACCACTTGCCATATGGTTCGGCTGGAATTAAGGCAAGAGGAAAAAATATTTTAAAAATGCTGGAAAAGATTTAAAAGTTTGCAAAAAAGAAAAGGCACGCTTTGAAACGTGCCTTAACAATATTTTAGAAATCCCAATGGTTTATTTCGCACCAAGCAAGGTCCAACCTGCATAGATCTGGAATACCCGGTTTTTAACTTCTGTGTCAGACACTTCAGAAATATTGGTGAAGCCCAATACATATCTAAGTCCTGCCTTCAAACCAAGAGGAAGTCCTATTCCAGCTCCAAAAGCCAACCCAAAATCATTATTTTTTAATTGATCTTCAAAATCATCAAAAGTGTCATGCTCTGCACTGGTCAAAAAGCTAAATTGAGGTCCTGCTTCAATAAAAAGAGGATTGATTAATTTGTAATGCAGCATAACTGGTATAGCGACATAATTGGTATTAACTTTAACATCATCCCACTCGCTACCTGTTGCGGTCCAAAGAATTTCAGGTGCAATACCAAATTTTTCCGAAAACATCAGATTCACATATGCACCACCATGAAAATTAGTAATGGAACTTGTGCTTATGTCAGAAATTGACTGGTTGGCAAAATTGGCTCCGGCTTTCACGCCGATTCCAATACCTTGTGCGTGAATGGCAAATGGCAGAACGACCATTGATAAAGCGATAATTATTATCTTTTTCATAATACATTGTTTAGTTAAAATTGAGTTTGCGAATATTATAAGAATAATTTACTATAACTTTAAAATTTTCACAATTAGTTTGGATTTACTTACAACATCAGGATGTGAAAAAGGTTTAATCAAAACCTTAAAAGCACCAAAAACTTTTCTTCCAGCGCTGTTTTAATTCTTTTTCTTTTTGCAAGTTGCCAATGTCCTGAGCCAAAATCCTGGCTTGCTTGTTAGTTAAAATATTTATGTCAAAAGAATATGTGCAATTAAAACATCCGGAATGGAGCAAAAATGCTGCCATTTATGAAGTCAACATCCGACAATACACTCCTGAAGGAAATTTTAACGCTTTTGAATCTCATCTTCCGCGAATTAAGGAGCTTGGAATTGATATCATCTGGCTGATGCCCATCCATCCTATTGGCGAGAAAAACCGCAAAGGAACACTGGGAAGTTACTATTCAGTCAAAGATTATTATGGTATCAACCCGGAATTTGGAACATTAGATGATTTCAAGGCGCTTGTCGCTAAAATACACGAGTTGGGGATGTTTGTCATCATCGACTGGGTCGCCAATCACTCCGCCTGGGACAACCACCTGGTGTCCGAACATCCTGAGTGGTATTTCAAAACCAAATCGGGTAAATTTCAACCCACACCCTGGTACGATTGGGAAGACATCATCGACTTTGATTATGGTCATCCCGGTATTCGGGAATATATGACAGAGGTATTGAAGTGGTGGATAACCGAAACGGATATCGATGGCTATCGATGTGATGTTGCGGGTTTTGTGCCCGTAGATTTCTGGGAAAATGTACGGAAAGAATTGGATGCCATCAAACCCATATTCATGCTGGCAGAATGGGAAAGCAGGGACCTTCATCAGCAAGCATTTGACATGACCTATGCCTGGAGCTTGTACGATAAAATGCATGCCGCCACTGTCGGAAACAAAGGAATTGCTCCATTGATCGAATACCTGGCCCATGATGTCAAAACATTTCCAAGGGATGCCTATCGAATGACATTTACCGACAACCATGACAAGAATTCCTGGGAAGGAGATCAGTATTCAAATTTTGGTGATTGGCTGCCGTTATGCATGGTCCTGACATCGATAGTGAATGGGATGCCTTTGATCTATTCAGGTCAGGAAGCCGGATTGGATCAATCATTATCTTTCTTTGACAAAGACCTGATCGCGTGGAAAGAACACCCCAACTTTGAAATTTATAAGAAGCTGTTCGAACTAAAAAAACAAAATCAGGCCTTGTGGAATGGAAAATGGGGTGGCCAAATGATCAGGATCAGAAATAGCAAAGAAGATCATGTGATCTCCTTTGTCAGGGAAATGAATGGAGACCGGGTTTTGTCAATCCTGAACTTTGCTACTGAAACAGTGAACTTGAGCATTGATGCAGAAGAATATGCCGGAACTTATGTTGAATTATTTTCCAAAAAAGAACATATCATCAAGGATAGCAAAACGTTCATTATTCAACCCCGGGGCTATCTTGTATTAGTATTTCAAAATTAATCTTACTGACTCACTCAACCAATGAAAAATAATTCTCCGTTCATCATTTATTTTACTATTCTCGTCCTGACTATTTCCTCCTGTTCAAAAAACCAACATGAAAGTAACGAAGAAGCGGTGTCCATTGAATCACTGATATTTATCTCCGAGGATGGAAAATATCGTTTTAAAGTAATTCCCGGCGACAGCAATGAGATCAACCTGAAAGAGGAATTATCAGGAACATCTTATGACATGAAAAAAGTTCCTGTCGCCAGTGGGGTAAAATATGAAGACGATGAGGGCTACTACTTCTGGACGAAAGGAGAGAATTTTATGTGGGGAAACAATAAGGAAACCTATGCAACGGGAAGTATGATCAATAATGCCACATTTGATACCGATCTTTTTGGCAATTATGTTAGCAGCAGCTACCTGGATAGAAAACAAAGGATGGATTGGATAGCTGTTTCCATTAAAAAAATGGATGATTATCGGGCCAGGATAACCGTTCGTTCCCGGGCTGACCTGAAAAAACCGACATGTACATATGATGCTATTGCCACGACTATGGACAACAATACCTTAAAAAGTTTTGAGGATTCTCATGAAGTCAGGTTTACACTTAATCGGGATACCCTTACGATCGATTCGGATGATGAAAACATCCTGTATTTCTTTTGTTCAGGAGGTGGAAGTCTGGCCGGTGAGTATATAAAAATCCGGGAAGACCTGGATAAGACTCAGATCGATACTACCAAATACCAAAAGGCGATCAGCTATGATGATTATTTATTTTTAATCAGGTACTCCGGAAATACCTTGACCATTCGCCCGAGCGGACTGGAAATCGACAATAGAAAAGTCACACATCAGATTGAAGGATCAATTATTACAGCCGAGGCAGGAGATCTGAACATCGATGGTTATCCGGAAGTCCTGGTTTACCTCCAATCGGATGGCAGTGGCAGTTATGGTTCGATAATTGGCTATTCCGTGAACAACGGAAAATCCATAAGTCAGATCAATCTCCCCGATCTCTCTGAAAATCCGGAAGCCAGCAAGGGATACATGGGCCACGATGAATTTGGTATAGTTGAGTCTAACCTTGTTCGGCGATTCCCAATCTATCGGGATGGTGATACAAATGTCCAACCAACAGGTGGCATGCGACAAATTCAATACAAATTGGTGGAAGGAGAGGCTATGAGGCAGCTGGTAGTTGATAAGGTGGTGGAATATTGAAATGTCAAAATTTCCTTATTTATTAACATTTTGGTTACTTTTCGCCTGAATATTTAATTCATTTTTTTAGTCACGATTTTTTAATAGTTGGTCGATAAGACCAAATTTCAATGAATGCTGATCAAAATTTTTTAGTTGAGAAACACAATTTCGTAAATGAAAGCATTTTTAGATTTAAAGTCATCTTGCTGATTTTTTATCGAAGCATATTGAACCTGATCACTCCGGTCAAAAGATTTAAAAACAACGACAGGTTTACCGAGTTTCCAATAGTTGCCCGATCAGAAAGTGACCTTTGGAATCCTGATGATCATGCAGAAAATTGGATTTTAACGGCAGGTAAAATTGAAAATTTACGGATTGCCTCCGGAAAACTAAATGGTCTTGAGGTTGAAGCGAATGAAATATTCAGTTTTTGGAAGCATATTGGAAATCCAAATTTTGGGAAAGGATTCGTTGTAGGCAGGGAAATTCGTGAAGGATGTATTGTTCCTACAATTGCCGGGGGTCTATGCCAGCTGTCAAATGCACTTTATGATGCAGCGCTAAAAGCCAATTTTGAGATCATGGAACGCCACCGGCATTCAAAGGTCATTAAAGGTTCTTTGGCTGAGCATAGCAGGGACGCAACAGTAAAATGGAATTATGTTGACCTTCGATTTAAATCATTATATGCCTTCAAAATGCAAATTGAATTAACATCCAATAAATTGACCGTTCTCTTTAGAGGCAAACCAACTGGAAATCAAATTCACAACAAATTCATTGAGAACAATCGAAAAACCAATTACCTGAATGACTGTTACTCTTGCGGTAATTTATCATGTTACAAACACCCCACAAAGGTGATAAACCAACAAAAAACAACCATGACAACGTTTATTTTAGATGAAAAGTGGCCTGAATATGATGATTACATAAAATCAAATTCCCTTTCCGACGACTTATTCATTGTCCCGTTTAAAAATGATCTGTTCAAAAGAGGAGATCGGTATTCCTGGACGACAGGCAAAACCAAAAAAATAAAACCTTTTACTTATACCGCTCTGATGAGGTCATTGAGCTACCGTGTTGCCGAAAAGCTAAAAAACAATATCTATCAGCTTGGATTAAAATATGACAGGAAAATTGCAGGAAGGGCTTCAAAACTAATTCCTGTCGAATCAACCCATGTAGTTGTTATGCAAAATATTTTGCCTTTCTTGTACGAAACAGGCTCCTTAGGAGGGAGAACCTTTGACGTGCTGATGACAAGACTGCCTATGGAACATCTGCAAAAACGCCTGGATTTTGCTCATTCTATTTACCCGGATAGTAAAACGTTAAATGATTTCAGGGCATCAGAATACTTAGTTGAATTGGAGAATAAAGCTTTAACAAAAGCAAACAAAATCATTACGCCTCATCAGGATATCTCAAATTTATTTCATAACAAATCCATTAGACTCAAATGGAAAATGCCACAAAGCAGGAAGATAATTAATACGGGAAAATCAATTCTTTATCCTGCTTCTCTATTTGGCCGAAAAGGGGCCTATGAAATCAAAAAATTGGCAAGAGAACTTAACATGCCTATTTCAATCATGAGAGATGGACTTGAAAGCAAGAACTTTTGGGATGAAAAGTATTTCAGAAAGTTCAATGGCAATTTTGATGAAATTGGACTCGCAGTCTATCCAACATTCATCGAACATAAACCGCGGCAAATTTTAAATCTGATTTCAAAAGGAATTCCAGTTATTACAACACCTGCCTGTGGAATTGAAAAGTCGGAATTGATCAGGATTGTCAATTATGGAGACTACCAACAACTCAAAAATGAAGTTCTGGATATCCTTGAAAGAAAAACACCTGTCAAATAAATTGAAACATTTAACGATTAGCCTGCAAATCTGCTTTAGGCTTACTTCCAGACTCTGAACAAGGGAAGCTATCAAAACTTTAGGACGTGCATTGTCTTTTTAAGAGTAGTCACGCTGAACTTTGCATTCTGCTCCCAGCTAATCCTTGCTCATTTCAGCTTTTCCTTATACCTCCTTTATCCACATCATTTCATAAGGATCTCCATCAGGTTTTTTTTCAGCCAATTGGAAGCCTAGTTTTTTTGGAATGGCCGCACTGGCATGATTTCGCTCATCGCAATGGATCTCTACTTTTTCCACACCAATGATATTAATAACTTTTTCCAGAAAAGCTTTGGTTACTTCACTGGCAAACCCTTTTCCGGTATGATTTTCAGTTATCCAGTAACCAATTTCAATCCGATTAGCAGATTCTGCCGGAACTCTTTTTTCAGTATCCCTTGGGAATAATGCTGCCTCCCCAATTAGCTCGCTATTATCTTTTTTGAAAATCCCATATCTCCATTCCTTTCCGTTATTAAAATCCATGATAAAGCCTTCTATCCTCCTTTTCAGGTCTTTTAATGGTACCGGTTCTGAAATTCTGGGCGGGATCCATCGCTGAAGATGGTTTACATTTAATTCCAGTAAAAGCATCAGATCAGAAGCATCATCCTTTCTCCATCGTTTAAGGATAAGTCGTTCAGTATGAATTGATTCCGGGATAAATATTTGATTCATAAATATCAGATCTCAAACGTCATATTTTGAATTTGCTTCAATTAATTAAAAATACACAACAAGTTAAATAATGTAGTTAATTGTTTTTTGACAAAGAAAGTTGTGAAACACACGTTAAATATAGGTACAGTAAAACTTAGAATAATTATCGATTGTGAGACCATATCTTAACAATTTGGTTCTTACAAAGAATTAATTAAATTTCGTCAGAACACCTTCGGCTATATGAGTAAAAAAGAATCATATATAGGCAATCCAGTCATTGATCGACTTCCTGCCCATCTCAGGCAGTTCATCAAGCCGCAAAACTACGACCAGTATTCGGCCATCGACCAGGCAGTCTGGAGATATGTGATGAGAAAGAATGTGGATTACCTAAAGGATGTTGCTCATGAATCTTACCTCCAGGGGCTAAAAGAAGCGGGGATATCCATCGAACAAATCCCCAGTATGTACGGCATGAACCGCATCCTGAAAAAGATCGGCTGGGCTGCTATCGCAGTAGATGGTTTCATTCCACCTGCCGCATTCATGGATTTCCAGGCATACAATGTTTTAGTCATCGCCTCAGATATTCGCCAGCTGGACCACATCGAATACACACCAGCCCCGGACATCATTCATGAATCTGCCGGCCATGCGCCAATCATCGCCAATCCGGAATACAGTGAATTTCTTCGCCATTTTGGTGAGATAGGTGGTAAAGCTATTTCCAACAAAAAGGATTACGAATTGTACGAGGCCATCCGACACCTTTCCATCATCAAAGAGGCCACTGGCATTTCCGAAAAGGAAATAAAAGAAACAGAAGAGAAAATTGAATACCTGTCCAACAACATGGGTGAGCCAAGTGAAATGGCATTACTGCGTACCCTTCATTGGTGGACCGTGGAATACGGATTGATCGGAACTTTGGAAAACCCGAAGATCTATGGCGCGGGGTTGCTGTCATCCATTGGGGAAAGTACCTCGTGCATGACGGATAAGGTGAAAAAGCTGCCATTGACAATCGAAGCAGCTTATCAGGATTACGACATTACCAAGCCCCAGCCACAGTTGTTCGTCACACCAGATTTCGCACATCTGAGCCTGGTGTTGGAAGAATTCACTAACACACTTGCCATGCGAAAAGGTGGTTTGTCAGGGATTAAAAAGCTGATCGATTCGACAGCAGTCGGAACGATCGAGTTAAGTACTGGCCTTCAAATTTCCGGAACTTTTACGAAAGTCATCGAGCATGAAGGCAGGCCCATTTATTTCCGAACGGAAGGCGAAGCGGCTCTTGCCAATCGAGAAAAAGAATTGATCGGACACGGAAGGGATTACTACAAAAATGGTTATGCTTCTCCGATCGGTAAATTAAAAGGTATTAACCTGGCCATTGAGGATATGAGTCCTCGTGACCTGATGGCCTACAATATTTATGAAGGCGAAACGGCCGAGCTGGAATTCGAAGGTGGAATGACCGTTTCCGGTGAGATCATTACCGGCAAGCGAAACCTGCAGGGTAAGATCATGCTGATCACCTTTAAAAACTGTACCGTTAAATACCATGACAAGGTCCTTTGGCAACCTGATCAGGGAGCCTTCCATATGGCAGTTGGAAAAAAAGTGGTTTCCGCATTCAATGGTTCTGCTGACCTGGAAAGTTTCACCTTTGATGCCCATGTACCTACTGAAGAGACCATCAGAATTCAAAAATCAGATAAACAAAAAAACCTCGAAAACCTCTATCAAACTGTTCGCGATTTCCGTGAAGGAAAGGATAAGAATGCAAAAATGAGAAATGTGTTTGAATCGTTGAAAAAAGATCATCCGGAAGACTGGCTTTTATCTGTGGAATTGTATGAATTGACACAGAATGATTTTGAACTAAGCGAAGAAATCCTGAACTACCTGGAAATCAAAAAAGCGAAACAACCCGATAAAAGACATTTGATTGAAAGTGGAGTGAATTTGGTAAAAGGAACTCAGCTTTTGGAAAAGTAAAAAATTTGGAAGTTGAAATTAGTAAACGGTCTGACCGGTTTATTGAGTATAAGCTACATTTTCTTAGTATATCGGTCTGACCGTTAAACTTTCGTCTTTTTGTCCACCGAAACTTAATGTGTAGGTGGCTTCGGACTAATTAAAAAAAAACGCTATGTCAAATATTCTTGGAATCAGAGGTTATGATTATGTAGAGTTTTATGTAGGATCGGCGAAAATGGTGGCATTCTGGTACGCTAAAGTGCTTGGAATGGAAATTACCGGATATGTTGGTCCCGAAACCGGAACACGGGATCGCACCTCTTTCTATCTCAAAAAGAACAATTTAAAAATCGTCATCACTTCCGCCGTTCAGCCATCGTGCTACGAAGTGCTCAATTTTGTCAATCTTCATGGCGACGGGGTCAAGCGCTGGGCGATAGAAGTGGATGATGTGGAAGGAGCATTTAAATATGCCACACAACATGGAGCAGTGATGGTCAGAAGGCCGGAGGCGCTGGAAGATAAACATGGCTATGTGTTGGAGGCTGCCATCCGATTGTATGATGATACCGAATTGGTTTACGTCAACCGCGATCATTTCAACCACATCTTCAAACCCGGTTTCTGTGAGCCCAGGCAGGACATCAATATTGAGTCAGAAGATACGGGCATCCTGGGAATCGATCATATTGTAGGAAATGTGCGGGAAAATGAAATGAACCTATGGGCCAACTATTTCAACAAAGCCATGAGCTTCGAAACATTCGTCGATTTTAAACCCGGTGATATCGGAACGAAGTATTCTGCACTGCTGTCGAAAGTGGTCCGTTCATCTGATTCGGTTATCAAAAATCCGATCAATGAACCGTATGCTGCGGAAAAAAAATCCCAAATTGAGGAATACATCGAGCAGTATCACGGTTCGGGTGTGCAACACATAGCCTTACAAACTAGGGATATCATTAAGACCGTAGCTGCTTTGCGAAAAAATGGTTTGGAATTTCTATCCGTACCGGATACGTACTATGACATGCTTCGCAATCGAAAAGACGTTCAGATCAGGGAGAATATGGATGATTTGCAGCGGTTAAAAATTCTGTGCGACAAGGAGTCGACCGGGTATCTGCTTCAATTATTTACCAAACCGATTGGTGATCGGCCTACCTTCTTTTTTGAATTTATTCAGCGGGAAGGCGCCGAAGGTTTTGGGAAAGGCAATTTCCAGGCACTGTTCGAATCCATCGAACTGGATCAGAAACTAAGAGGCAATCTCGACAAAAAACCGGAGGAAATATTGCCACCATGTTAGTCTAAAATATTGATATATGCCATTTTATCATCGATCAGGAGAAATACCACGAGTTAAGCACACCACATTCTATCAACCGGATGGAAAAACCCTCTACCGGGAAGAACTCGTGACGAGCAAGGGCTTTTCTGGTATTTACTCCATTGTTTATCATCATTTCCTGCCAACAGCTGTTAAATCGGTTAAGGAAATAAAACCTCACAATGACCTTTCCTGGCCGGAAGCCCCTGCACTTTATTATCATTGCTTCACCGACAATGATAAAAAGGGAGGAAATTACATTACTGCCAGAGACGAATATTTGGTGAATCGGACCTGTAAGATCTCCATCGCACATGTGACGGAAAACACATCTGATTTTTATCGAAACGGTGGTGGTTCTGAATTCATCTTTATCCATCACGGCACAGGGGTTTTGTATAGTCAATTCGGAAAAAATCCATTCGGACCGGGAGATCAGATTGTCGTACCAAGGGCAACCACCTATCGAATGGAGTTTGATGACCCGGAGCATTGCAAGCTGATGATCGTCGAATCTGACACGGCCTTTGAAATACCAAATCATTACAAAAATGACTACGGTCAGATGCTGGAGCATGCCCCGTATTCCGAGCGGGATTTCCTACCACCGGAATACCTGGAACCCAATACCGATTCAGGTGATTTCCACATCATCGTGAAAATGAAAGACCGATACTTTGAGCATATCGTGCCTCATCACCCTTTTGGCGCAGTTGGCTGGGATGGATATCTGTATCCATTCACATTTAACATTAAAGATTATCATCCGAAAGTAGGTCGTATTCACCTGCCGCCACCTGTTCACTTGTTGTATAAAACCGGATCGTTTGTCGTTTGCAATTTTGTTCCCAGGTTATTTGATTTCCACGATAGTTCCATTCCTGCACCCTATTTCCATTCTAATATTGACAGTGACGAAGTGCTGTACTATGTGGATGGTGATTTTATGTCGAGGAAAGGAGTAGTGGAAGGTTCCATCACGCTCCATCCGGGCGGTATGCCCCATGGTCCACAACCCGGAAGAACGGAAGCCTCGATCGGAGCACGTGAGACAAAAGAATATGCCATTATGATCGATACGTATGAACCATTGAAACCTACAACCAAAGTTCGCGATACCATTGACAAAGACTATGCAAAATCCTGGTTGTAGAAAATGATCAATATACCACCATTCGTTCAAAACCTCGTACCTTACAAGGCAGGAAAGCCCATCGATGAGCTGGCGCGGGAAAAAAAGTTATCCAAAATTGTCAAACTCGCTTCCGCAGAAAACCCATTAGGGCCAAGTCCTAAAGCTGTTGAAGCCATCAAAAAAGGTGTATTGGGATTAAACCGTTACACGGACCCTGCTTCCTATGACCTGGTGCAGGCAATTGCCCAAAAATATCATGTTCAACCTAATCATATCATCTGCGGACACGGAACGGATTCTTTGCTGGCCTACATTGTCAGTGCATTTACAACTGAAGATGATGAGATCATCACTTCGGAAGGTACATTCATCGGGATCTATGTGACCATTAGAAAAACAGGTAGGAAGCTGATCCAGGTTCCCATGAAAAATCATGGATTTGATCTGGCAAAAATCCTTCATGCAATTTCAGACAAAACCAGGATGATCTACCTGGCCAATCCCAATAACCCCACGGGCACCATGATTAACCGCGAAGAATTGGAAGCTTTTATGGAACAGGTTCCCAAACACATTATGGTGATCCTTGACGAAGCTTATACGGCGTATGCAAATGGCAATCCGGAATATCCCAATGGAGTACGGTATGATTACGAAAACATGGTCGTGACGAGAACCTTTTCAAAAGCCTATGGACTGGCAGGTTTGAGAATTGGTTTTGCCGTTGGGCCGGACAAAGTGATCGAAGCGCTTTACAAGGTAAAACTGCCATTCGAGCCGAATTTACTGGCCCAGCAGGCCGCTATTGCTGCTTTGGACGATGAAGAGTTTTTAAAAAAAAGTATTGAATTGAATAAAAAATCGCTGGCTATCCTTTATGAATGTTTCAATGAGAATAACATTCTACATGTAGAAACAAGCACCAACTTTATTCTCACATTGATGCCAACGGAAGAGTTTGCCAGGGATTTCGCCAATGAATGCCTGAATCGAGGTTTAATCGTCCGTCATGTAGATACATTTGGCATATCGAATGGAATCCGGATCAATTCTGGCACCATAGAAGAAACAGAATTTGCAACGGGGATAATTGGCGAAGTCTATCAATTGTTAAAAGAAAAAAATAAAACCAAAAACATTTGAAAATAGTTTCCTACCAGATTAATAAAGAAATACGAAGCGGACTTCTCATCCACAACAAGGTCTATGATCTTCAGGAATGCGGTCATGCGCTTTCTTTCAAGCTTCCTTCGACTATGCTCGAATTACTGCAATTGGAAGACGCCGGTATGCAGATGGCGAGAAGTATTTATGAAACGATATCTGAAGGAAAAATAACCATGCATGTTCCACAGCCAAAACTGGTAGCTCCGATTCCCAACCCTCCCTCCTGCCGGGATGCCTACGCTTTCCGCCAGCACGTGGAGACTGCCAGAAGAAACCGGGGTGTTCCCATGATCGCCGAATTTGATCAGTTTCCTGTCTTCTATTTCACTAATCACCGTGCGATTTTTGGGGAGGGCGAGATTCTAGTCGAAGAAGATCACTTGCAAAAACTAGACTTCGAACTAGAGGTTGCCATTGTTATTGGTAAAACCGGAAAAAACATTTCAGCCAAAAATGCCGATCAATACATCGCTGGGTTTACGATCATGAATGACTTTTCTGCCAGGCAACTTCAAATGGAGGAAATGAAATTGAACCTCGGGCCAGCAAAGGGAAAAGATTTTGCAACTTCCATCGGCCCGTGGCTGGTCACGCCGGATGAATTGGAGATCTTCAAAATTGATAAGGATAATGGAAGCACATACGATCTTCAAATGAGTGCCTTCCACAATGGCAAACAGGTTTCTGATGGAAATACAAAAGATATGAGCTGGACCTTTGGCGAGATCATTGAAAGGGTTTCGTATGGCACAGAAATTTACCCCGGTGATGTAATCGGATCCGGAACAGTTGGTACGGGATGCTACCTGGAATTAAACGGCACGTGGGAACTCGAAGCAAAAGAAAAAGATGAAGAATTTACTCCTGTCTGGCTTAAGGATGGTGATACGATCGAACTGACGATTGAAGGATTGGGGAAATTGTCAAATAAAATAGTCAAATCAGAAGAAAAACACTCCATACTGGATAAAAGGAAAAAGCTGCAAAACCAATAAGCATGTCGAAAGAATCAAAAATGATTACCATTGAACCCAGTGAATCGGACTGGAGAACATCCTACAACCTGTTGATCGGAGGGGTTGCACCACGGCCAATCGCCCTTGTTTCAACCATTTCAGAAGAGGGAATCAACAATGTCGCTCCCTTTTCTTTCTTCAATGCCTTCGGAGCCAATCCACCGTACGTAGCCTTTTCGCCATCCTTTAGCGGAAGGGACGGCTCTGCAAAAGACACCTTGGAAAACGTACAAAAAATACCGGAATGTGTGATCCAGGTCGTCACGTATGACCTGGTCGAGCAGGTCAGTCTGTCATCCGCAACCTATCCAAAGGACATCGATGAATTTGTAAAAAGTGGGCTTACCCCCATTGACTCGGTCTTGATCCGACCAAAACGGGTTAAAGAGTCCCCTATTCAGATGGAATGCAAAGTCGAACAGATCATACCACTTGGTGGCACAAAAGGTTCGGGAAATTTGGTGATATGCCGCGTCATCATGTTTCATGTCAGGGAAAATATATTCGTGAATGATCGCATTGATCCACAAGATATTGATCTTGTTGGCAGGAATTCCGCCAACTTTTACACGAGAGCCTCAGGGAATGCTGTTTTTGAAGTAATAAGACCAATTGGAACGGGTATCGGACTTGGGATCGATCTTCTCCCCGATCATATCAAAACATCAAAGATCCTTTCGGGCAACAACCTGGCGCAATTAGGGGGATTGAGCGAATTTCCTGATGAACAATCTATTCTGGATTTTATCAAATCATTTGAGGACACCGAACAGAATAACCTGGGGAAAAGGGATTATCAAAATGAATTCGCGGAAGCTTGTTCCATTATAATGAGTGATAAAGAAAAAGGAAAGGAGCTGATCGAGAAAGCCGCCAAAAAAGCCCTGGAAGCCCATGATCCGCAATTTGCCATAAAAGCTTTATTATCTATTCCAGTCATTCAAAACCATGGATGAAGAAAAACAGCAACCAATGTGGGAGCCTTCCCGGGAGCGGATTGAGCAGTCCAATATGACTGCATTCATGCATTTCCTCGAAGAAAAGAGGGGATTAAAATTTGATCAATACAATGAATTATATCAATGGTCAATCAATAAACCAGCCCTTTTTTGGGAAAGCATGTGGGAATACGGGGACATCATTCACAGTCAAAAATATGCTAACGTTTTAGAAGGAAAAGATATTCGAACAGCAAAGTGGTTTGAAGGCGCTCAACTGAACTTCGCAGAAAACCTGCTACGCTTTAAAAACGACAAAAATGCCATTGTCTATTGGACAGAGGAACAGGAAAGGGAAGCTATCACTTACAATCAATTATATAAGAAAGTAGCTGCTTTTTCACAAGCCCTTAGAGAATCCGGAGTTATTAAAGGAGATCGTGTGGCAGCCTTTATCACTAATCGTCCGGAAGCCATCATTGGGATGCTCGCAGCAGCATCCATTGGCGCGATCTGGTCATCCTGCTCGCCGGATTTTGGTTTCGAAGGGGTCTTGGATCGCTTTGGTCAGATCCATCCGAAAGTACTGATTGCTGTCAATAGTTACCGATACAATGGGAAGATTGTAAACCTTAACGAAACGTTGAAGAAAATCTCGGATGCCATTCCGGAAATCGAAAAAATCGTCGTCATTCAGCAGGTGGAGGAAGTAAAGTCCGAATCTTCTACAAAGGTGATTTTATGGGAGGAATTTATGCAAAATAAAGACACTCAACTCACCTTCGAACAGCTGCCTTTTGACCATCCACTGTATATTATGTATTCTTCCGGGACCACAGGAAAACCAAAATGCATTGTCCATGGAGCCGGTGGAACTCTCCTCCAACACATCAAGGAATTGAAACTGCATACGGATCTGAAGGAGGAGGATACCATCACCTACTATACCACCTGCGGCTGGATGATGTGGAACTGGCTGGTTTCTTCTTTGGCCATCGGTGCTACGGTTTTTTTATATGACGGATCTCCTACCTATCCCAATCTTGGAATTCTTTTCAAAGCCATTGAAAAAGAAAAAATCAATGTTTTTGGCACCTCTCCAAAATTCCTTTCAGTCTGTGAATCAAGGGGATTGAAACCCAAAGAAAAGTTTAACCTATCATCTTTGAAAACAATCCTTTCTACAGGCTCTCCGCTTGCAGATAAAAATTTTGAATATGTTTACCGGGATGTGAAGGAGGATGTGCAATTGTCGTCCATTTCCGGTGGAACGGATATCATTTCGTGCTTCATGTTAGGTAATCCCAACCTGCCTGTCTACAAAGGCGAGCTGCAATGTCGGGGTTTGGGCATAAATGTTAAAACATACGATGAAAAAGGGAATGAAGTAGTCAATGAAGTTGGCGAGCTGGTTTGCACATCTCCCTTCCCCTCCCGACCCATTTACTTCTGGAATGACCAGAATGGTGAAAAATACCTGAAGGCCTATTTCCAGCTTTTCACCAATGTCTGGCGGCACGGGGATTTTGTCAAGATCAATGAACGCGGCGGTTGCATCGTTTACGGCCGCTCGGATGCCACACTGAATTCAGGGGGTGTGAGGATCGGAACGGCGGAAATTTACGGTCCGGTAGAATCCCTTTCTGAGGTCCAGGATTCGATTGTTATAGGTAAGAAGATAAATAGTGATACGTCTATGGTATTGTTTGTTGTCCTTGAACCGGGCCTTTCACTGGATGATAAACTCAAATCAAAAATTAAGCATGTATTGCGAACACAAAGAAGTCCCCGCCATGTTCCTGCTGAAATCTATCAGGTCAAAGAAATTCCAAGAACGATCAGTGGGAAAAAAGTCGAGCTGGCGGTAGCAAGCGTGATCAACGGTGAAGAGGTGACAAATAAGGATGCCTTGGCAAATCCGGAGGTGTTGAAGGAGTTTGAGAGGTTAATTGTTACCTCTTAAAAAATATTTCAATAAGTATATCACCTCCAAAATGCCATTTCCTTGAGTGTAGTAAGGTAAAAGAAAACGACTTTTTCCTTAAATATCATCCGATGCTGGTATCAACCTGGCGCTCAAATCCGGATTGATCATATCCCGATCCAGTGGAAACATCGGTCGATTGATTCGCTTATATCCCAGGCGATCAAGATCCTGATCTACTCCTCCAGGTGTCAATGCCATGATCCAATCCCCTCTCATATCATATAACTCAGGAACGAGGTAGCCTATTTTCACCACGACAATATCGGCTTCCCTGGGGTTCAGACCAAGATTGACAAAGTCCTGCTCGTGATGGTAGGGCTTTCTTTTCTTCGTGACAATAGCATGGACAGACCCAACTTTAACCACAACTTCAACTTCAGCATCTTTATCTCCTTCATAAATTGCTTCCACAGTCCCCTTTAATAAAACCGGTGGAGCAAATCGGCTATCTACTTCAGCGCCTGCAGAAGCCTCAATACTTCTACCTACTCCTATTTCCCGGGCCTTATCCACAAGCTCCGGACCTGGTAAGGACGCATAAATGAGCATTGGTCCATTTTCTGATTTAAATTCGGGTCTTTTTAATATTTCAGTAAGCGTCCAGGTCACATCACCAGCACCTCCCGCTGTAGGGTTATCTCCCATGTCACTGATCATAAATGGTTTTTTATCACTGATAACCGCACTGTCCAGACTTTCTTCCAGGGTCGCCGTTGGAGCGACGAATTCAAACTCATTTCTCACGTCCCAAAAGCTTTGCGCCAGTTCCTCTGCTGTACCTGTCACGGCCTCCTTATCGTCTCCCGTCACCATCACTACGGCGTGATTTCGAGGCTCATCTGCCCAGGCATAACCAATCCAGATCGCTGCATCGATGATCCCTTCTCTTTTGGTAATCGGATCCACCTGTGCATAAAGGCTTTTTCCCGGTTCAATACGCGTACTGGTCTTCTCTCCTGGCAGCAAAATGGGCACCGGAATCCAAGCCTTGTAAGCAGGCTTACCTTTACCGTTTTGCAATCTATCCAGGAGGTTTTCAAGCGCCCGCTGTTTGGATTCAAGGGCGTCTTCATGGGGAGCCATTCTGTAACACGTGATCAGATCCGTATGTTTGGCGAGAGCTTGCGACACATTGCCATGCAGGTCCATGGAAGTTGAAATAAGTGTCTCAGTCCCTACAACATCGCGAACTCGCTTAATAAAATCTCCTTCCGGGTCATCCAGCCCTTGTACACTCATCGCTCCGTGGATATCGAAAAACAATCCATCATAAGGAAGGTTTTCTTTCAGCATTTCCAATGTCTTACCAACCAGGGTCTCATAGGCATCCCTGGTAACGATCCCTCCGGGAATGGCATGACCACGCAAAGCGGGAAACCATTCCGCCCGACTACGGTCAACCGATCCCGAGTCCAGAAATGGATAGTAAGAGAATACTTCTTTACCTTCCCGCACACGGAATGCCTCCACGCCGCTTGTTGCAGGTGAAAAAGTGCTTGACTCAATAGCCAATCCGGCAATCGCTACTCGGGGAAGTACTCTGGTCTCTTCTTTTGAATTGCAGGAAAATAAAAAGTGGATGGTGCAAATGAAAAGAAGAAGCCTGTTTGCTGAAATAATTTGGGGCATAAAGATCTTATAAGTAAGCATGGTTAATTTTACTTTTGGCATTTTCAGCCATTAATTTACATTTTATTCCTATTGAAATGTAAAATCATCAACAATAGTATGATCACTCGTTGACTCATAATTATACCAGTATAGTATTATTTTTTATTTCTTTTTTGATTAGATTAATAGGAGATTCTTGAACCCAAATTCCGCATTTGAGCGGAATTTGCCCTTTGGGTCCGACGATATTTGTCGGACTGTGATCAAAGCATCATCAGGGTAGATTAAGTTATTGCTTAATCTGGGTCGAAGAAAAGTGGTGAGTGAAGCAGAATCTCAATTCTCTGACATTTTTCCTTTTCATATGAAACTTTTAGAACGAAAAGATTCTCTGGATTTACTTACCCAGCTCACCCATGAAACTTCATTGGGAAGTGGTAAAATTGTCCTGTTATCGGGAGAAGCCGGAGTTGGTAAAACTTCACTCATCAATCAATTCAAACAAGAATTAGATTCCGAAATAGAAGTATTTTGGGGCGGATGTGATGCATTGTTTACACCCAGACCTCTGGGCCCTATTTACGATATGGCCAGCCAATTACCTGGTGAGCTGGCCCACCTAATTGAAAGCGAAGACAAAAGAATTAATTTTTACGCTGGTTTCATTAAGTTTTTAGCTTCGGATCATTTTTTAAAAGTCATTGTTTTTGAAGATATCCACTGGGCGGATGAAGCGACACTGGACCTCATTAAATACATAGGGAGGAGAATCGGTCAGCTACCGGTCATTTTCATTTTAACTTATCGAAGTGAAGAATCCGGCACCAATCAAATGCTTACCTCTACCCTCGGGAGCTTACCAACCACAGACGTAAAAAGAATCAGGATTTACCCATTATCTAAGGAAAGCATCGATGAACTGATGAATCAATCAGGCATCTATATTGACGGACTATATGAACTGACAGGTGGTAATCCTTTTTTCGTCAATGAAATATTAAATAATAAAAAAAAGGAACTCCCTCAAAGTATTAGAGAAGCCGTTCTATCAAGGACTTCAAGGTTAGACCAATCAGCTAATGAGTTTCTAAAAACAATTTCTGTCATACCAACAAAAATTGAACTTGAGTTTATCAGAAGATTAATCCCTGATATTGATGAGCTTGCCGACCATTGCATCGAAAATGGAATATTAATGATAGAGAATAACCTTATTTCATTTAAGCATGAGTTAACCCGATTAGCAATTTTAGATTCTATTCCCTATCTGAAAACTATTCAACTCCATCAAAAAGTATTAGACTGTATCCTGGAAGGTGAAAACCTGAATCCATACCTTGCTTTGATTGTTCATCATGCAAATCATGCCAAAAACAAGGGAATTCTTATCGAATATGCTCCGCTTGCTGCAAAACAAGCATCTAGGTTTTCATCACATCGTGAAGCTTCCTTGCACTTTTTAGTTGCTATTGAAAACTCAGATGGTCTCTCAGTTGAGGAAAAACTGGATCTTTATGATGGGAGATATTATGAATGCTACCTTTCGGGGCAAATAGAAGAATCCAAAAAGGCGATTGAGGCCATGCAGGAAATCCTTGAAAAGAAAAATGACCTGCTTCTTCTGGGTGAGCTCTATCTCAAATTTTCCAAAGTTTTTGACCTGGCCGGAGAAGCCGATATAGCTATCAAATACATTGAAAAGGCTGTAGAAACCCTGAACGATGTTCCGCCATGCCCTCAACTTGCATTAACACTAAGCAATTATTCCAATGTACTGGAGAACAATGAAAGGCCCTATTTAAGTATTGAGTGGGGAGAGAAATCACTCAATTTGGCCCGAAAATTTAAGGAAACCCAGGTAGAAGTCTTTTCACTGATTAGCATAGGAAAGGGCAAAATGTTTATTAATGACCCGGAAGGTGAATCTTTAATTTTAAAAAGCCTTGAATTGGCATTAAAAAATGAGTTTGATGAAATGGCAACTAGGGCATATATCAATTTAGGCTTGCTTAACCTTTCCAAAAGAAATTATAATCGTGCCTTAAAATATCTCAATGAAGGAATGACTTTTTGCTATGAAAAAAATATTGAATTGTATCGTCTGAGCATGTTTGGTGGCCAGTCAAAACTTGAATTAGATCTCGGCAATTGGGACAAGGCCATAGAATTGGCTGAATATGTGATAAGACAAAGAACAATTAACCCGCTTGATAGCAGAATAGCCTTTTCTGTCGTTGGAATTATACGAGCTCGCAGAAATGACCCGGATTTCCTTATAAACTTCCAAATGGCCATGCCAAGCGCAAATATAAAAGGAGAATGTGCCTTTATAGCTAAAATGGCTAAAACTGAGGCCTACTGGCTTAACAACCAGCTGGATGAGGCGATAGAGGAACTTGAGACGTACAACATGCATTTGATGCAAACCAACAATCCATGGAAAATCGGTGAATTGGCCTATTGGTTATGGAAAGGAGGTCGATTAAATAAAATTCCTGAAAATATGGCCCGACCTTATTTTTTACAAATTACCGGCAGATGGAGGGAAGCAGCAGATGAATGGCATGAGTTAGGGGTTCCTTACCAACAAGCCCTTGCCCTTGCCGATGGGGATGAGGCTGCAAGGAAAAAAGCCTTCGAGATTCTGGAGTCACTTGGCGCTGCCAAAACCATCAGCAAACTCAAACAGGAAATGCGGGAAACCGGCTTGAAAAACATCCCCAAAGGACCCAGGAAATCCACCAGACAAAATTTAGCGGGACTAACGGTCCGTCAAATGGAAGTATTGGAACTATTGCCTGAAAACCTGACGAATATTGAAATAGCCGAAAAGCTATTTATTTCACCAAAGACCGTTGATCATCACATCTCTGCCATTCTCTCAAAACTTGGTGTGAGTTCGCGGAGTCATGC
The DNA here is from genome assembly GCA_913057175.1 of uncultured Cytophagales bacterium. GTDB lineage: Bacteria > Bacteroidota > Bacteroidia > Cytophagales > Cyclobacteriaceae > CAJXNP01. Next base: position 14,381 of record CAJXNP010000017.1, on the reverse strand, counting down.
GGCTGAATTTGTGAAGGCAAACAGTTAGCCTCCTGCTTAAAAAGTTCTTGTAAATTAGTCCTGGCGAGGTATTCCTAAGAGACCCTGCAATAAAGTATCCGTCTGGTCAATAATTAAAACCAGATTTTGTCAAATGCATTTAGCGTCAAATTAGCTATAGTAGCTTAGCGCGAAACCTTTCCAATATCATCAGAAGGACCATTGCCTTTGGCGGTCATGTACACATCAATAATTCTTGGCGACATCGATTTGATCCAGATCACACCATATCGGGTATATTCAGGACCTGAAAGTTGAAAAGTAAGGATATCGCCTTCCTGATAGGCTAACTCATCCACTTCCACATCCGCATTCAGGTAGTGATGCACCAGGCCACCAGGGGAATTAACCACACTCATTTGGATATGTTCAATTGGCGGAGGACCATCTTCATAAATTTTGAAAATGACGGTCTCCATGCTTCCGGCCGGAGGATTGTTGGCAAAATTCAGTACATTACCCATATCCGAAGTCTTTTTGATCGTATTATCCAGATACAATGAAAAGACAGAGTTATAAGTGTTTTGGGGATCAACGCCATTCAGAAATTTGGAGCTATACAATGCACCATTTGGAATAAATGCTGTCGGGATCTCATCTTCATCTGATTTGTTATAACAATCCGGCCAGGTGATTCGCCAAACCAGGCTTTTCATGCTGTAAAGATCTTCCGGGGCAAATTCTGTATGATAGATATCAGGGTACGGACAATAATCATCAGTACCTCCCGATTCATCATTGGGTCCCCCTGGAAATCCCCGGTTAACGCCTGATTTTTCGATTGGTTCCAGTTCGTTTGTCACCGCATTGTCTTCACAACTTGTCAATGCTAAAAAAATAATGCATACTAAGGCAGGAAGAAGTTTCAAGTCTTTCATAGTAGTTATTGGTTCAAGTTTGTCATCCCTATATGATCGGGTTGATCAAAAGTAACCCACAAACTTGATTAAAGTCTCACCTATAAAACATCAGAAAAACACAACGAGAAAGCCACTTTCCAAATCATTTACTAACTTATTATCAAATCCTAAAATCACCCATATGAAAACCTTTATAGCCATTCTATGCACCCTGACCTGTCTGACTGCTTTTTCCCAGGACAAAAGAAGGAAAGGAAGTCCGCTCGACCACCTGCCGGAAAACATCGAAGTGCTTACCCTTTTTGGAGAAAGGGCTGATTTCTCACCTGACAATAAGGAAATAGCTTTTATGGCAAAGAGCTTCGGGGACGCGATGGTCATCAACTTAGAGACGAAGATGATCAGATGTCTCACCTGCAACGTTCCTGGCGCTGTTTTTCTAAGGGTGATGCACCTGGTCAATGGCGACTATCTGCTGATCGGGCCGGAATATTTTGAGAACATAAGCGTTAGCAGGGACCGGGACAATGAGCTGTGGTACCTGAGCAAAGAACGGGGATCCAAACCGGTTAAGCTCGGTCAGAAGATGAGCGAGGGTGCAGCCATTTCCAAAACAAATATGACCATTGCCTTCACTGTGACATGGGACCAGGACCCCGCATTGAAAGAGGGAGAATCCTACCTGATGGCGGCAGATATTGACACTTCCGGTGATCAACCCCAATTGGTAAACAAACGAACAATGCTTGAGAGCAATGATCCGGGCTGCGTCATGGAGGCGCAGGACTTTTATGACAATGATAGCAAGATGGTTTATACCTGTTATGAACCCGGTCCACCCGCTTCTGTCTATAGCCTGGATCTCCAAAACAGCCAGGTCACCCGGATGATCAGTAAACCGGGCAGGTATTATGAAGCGGAAGGAATTTTCCCGGATGGCCTCTCCACCTGTGTGGAATCAGACCAGCAATGCGAAACGCTGGGAGGTGATGCCGGAATGGGCAACATCGATATCTGGAAACTACGGCTTGATGGCACCGGAAAGGATTTCGTGCGGCTAACGCATTTCAATGATTACATTGATGGGAAGGCATCCAATCCCGTCATTTCCACAGACGGAAAATACATGGCATTCCAAAGCGCCAAAACCACCGATCCTGCTGGAGTGGGTTACGGGATACTTTTGTATAGATTTGAGTGAAGAATGTTTCCTAATTCATTGTTGCATCATAGCGGGGTCTGTAGTAATGACCCCTCAATCAATCCCAACTCATTTTAATGATTTGGTCCGAATTATAAATCCTTCACGGTTTCTTAAAGGCTCTCATTCCCTGAGGATATTTCGGATAATTTTCAACAAGATCCCATTTCCCCAATGCAGGACTCTTGTCATCCCTGTATTCCATAATAGTTACGAAGTTGATCTACTTAACATATTAATTCATATTCAGGCGAAAACTTCAGACAGCCAACAGATCAAAAATTCCCTGCATTTATCCTCCTGCTTATAACAAAATGAAGAATCATCAAATTGACCTGTTTTTGCCCACTTCCTCACGGGAACGTTCCGGGCGACTGATGGGAACGTTTCGGAGACCTTTTGGGAACGTTCCCGAGTGATCATGGAAACGTTTCCGTGAACTCTTCGGAACGTTTCCATAAATGTGCCTAAAAACGCTTTAAAAGGCGATTTCCTGAATGATACCATTTTTGGGTAAAAATCCGGGGTTAAAAATCCCTTCATTTTTACCTTCCGATATCACATGGATTCTATGGAGTATTGAGCATCGGTCACTTTCTCCAGCCAGGTGACTACTTTTCCATCCACTTCTTCCTGAACGGCAATGTGACTCATTCCCTTATTTGATGAAGCACCATGCCAGTGCTTTTCATTTGGTTCAAACCAAACTACATCGCCCGGACCAATCTCTTCTTTAGGCCCACCTTCGCGTTGTACCCAGCCCAATCCCGATTGTACGATTAATGTCTGACCGGCGGGATGGGTATGCCATGCTGTTCGGGCTCCCGGTTCAAATGTCACAAGGGCGCCGGCTGCTTTTGTCGAATCTCTTTTTGAAAATAAGGGATCAATTCTCACACTTCCCGTAAACCAATCTTCTGGTCCCTTAACGGATGATTGTGATCCATTTTTGATTATTTCCATGGTATGAGTTTTTTAAAATGTCTAGTTCTTCACCACCAATTTCTTTCTGCAGATGAAGTCATCACCCCTGATCTCCAGAAAATACACACCGGACTCAAACCTTTCCATTGGTACAGTAAGTGTCGATTTTTGCGGACTGCTCCAATTCAAGGTAGCGCATTTTTCCCCTCGGATGTTGTAGATGACTACTTTAGAAGGAATTTTATCAATGCTTGTAAGCTCAAGGGTGAAACTGCCGGTGGCCGGATTGGGAAACAGATTAATGTTATGTAATTCAGGAATGTCCGGAGTTGAAAGCACCACATCTGAGGTTCCTCCCTTTAACAAAATAGCTGTGACCGATAGTGGAGGAATGGAAATTTCAAAGGAATTTCCCGAGGCATTTATTGTGCGTTCTTTCAGCGCATTGTTACTATGAGATATAAATGTTTCTGAACCTGGCAGGGACGATAATTCCAAAACTGTATAGCTTCCGTGGGCAACGGAAAATCCTGTCAGATTCACATTGACAGTTTTCGAGGAGGACAGATCGCGGTTAACCAGCATGAGTGTCAGGGAATCGGAAGTACTATTCATGGTGCTGTATCCGGAAACCATGTTATCCTGGTCGCTGGTCGTACGAACGCTGGTCGTTTTTGCATAGCGGCTGAAAAGGTGAAGTGTTTCCCACATACCAGTTTTCCAGGTCCATGGAGTGAATATTTCCACTCCATGTTCGGAAAAGGTGCCCAGCATGGATGCGTAAAGCACGGCATTAATGGTTGGGTCAGAAGAATTGGCACCAAACTCGCTGATGCAAAGGGTGATGCCATGGCCTTCCCCAAAGTGTTCATCCAGCCAGTCTTCTATCCGCTTAAATATGTATTCCTTGTTTAAGGAGTTGTCCCAGCCACCATTGATCGTTTTAAGGCCGTTGGCTCCCGGATAGGTATAGCTTTCATCATAGAAGACCCGGTGTAATTGTAAAACATCTGCGTTGGAAGATTCGGAAGGATACCAGTGAATATCCAGCACATCCAACAATCGGATGCCTGATGTTTGTTGCTCATCGGCTACCCGCTTGATGAAATATTCCAACCAGCAATAATACTGTCCTCCGATTGTAAGGGATTCATCTCCCCACCTGTACCACTGCCATTCGTTCGCAGGAACCGGCCCCACCAATTTAACATCAGGGAACTTTTCCCGGGCTTTCTTGGCCGTGGCAAAATACATATCCATGAAAGCATTTGCAGAGGGTAACGTAGGCATCACATCATCATGGGTGCCACTCCAGATCTCCGGTTCGTTATCCATGCTCCAGTACTGAAACTTTTTGGGATCAAAACCAAGTCCGTCTGAGCCAAACCAATGATCAAGAATAGCCGTCGTGGAATCTGCCGGCCAGTCCATCAGGTAAAGATCGGGATCGCCGTCCGTAAGGGCATCATGTCCTCCTGAGGGGTTTACCTCCCCTCCTCCGGCGAGGTTTTGCCCGACGCCATCCCACCATTGAGAATTGTTATAGCCCCAGTCGTTGAAGTTATTATTTTTATTGGCCGCCACTTTTCCAATTAGCTGAAAAGCAAACATGGCATGCAGGTCCGGCATGTCAGATTCGATCGTTTGGCAAACCAAACCCCAGTCATGGTCATACACATTGTTGTACCAGTCAGGGTGGCTCGATATTTTTCTTTTCCAATTGTATTTGGTTGCATTGTTTCCATTGTTTTCCCGGGAAAACCGCAATCCAGCCTCTCGGTAAAGCTGTATTTCGGACTCGGTAGTTGGAGTGCCGAATACGTTTGAAAAACTGTTGTTTCTCCCATAGAGATAGGGCGAAACCGGTTTATTATCTGCAGCAGCATTTACAGAGATCGTAACATCCTGGCTAAATGCGGTATTCAATAAAAAAAATGAAATCAGGAAAATAAGGAGCAAAGTTCGTGTCATATTGAGGTAGTTAAAAAGTTTATTTAATGAAAAATTTGCGTCAGGTTCATGCATGTATGTACACCTCTGCAATTTAACTCAAAATGAATGTTTACCATGGGTAATTTGTTAAAATAATGGGAAGAGAAGGTTGAAATTATCAGTATAGGATTTGTTCAAACGAAAATCAGACTAGCCAGAATTTTGTCTGATCTCATGTTTCATTCTCATTCAAATTAAAATGTGACACTTATACTCCTCGAACCCGGAAATGCAGTCTTCCATCTTCCAGCATTTACCTCCTTTTATCTTCCATCTCCCAACTGCTCTTTTCCCTATGCTCACTGAGATTCGTCATTGAGTTTTAATGATTTGTCGACAACTATCTTTTACAACTCTAGTGACTATGCCCCGCCTCTTCCTTTTTCATTTCTGCCAGTAAATAGTAGGCATTGTTCAGTACAAATTGAGTTCCCCCTGGAAATTCCTGTAGTAATTTTACTTCTACCCATCCATTATTCGATGTGCCAGTCAGAATTTGTGTTGGAGTAAACATCCACATCACCTCGGATCCTTCCTGCTCTTTTTCCGCAATAAAAGTAAGGTATTCGTTTCCTTCCCGTGTGATGGCACTCTCGGGCAGTGCAAAAGTCTCCACACTATCTGTTAAGATCTGACCCTTAATGTACATTCCCGGTATTAAATGTCCCTCTTTGTTTTCTATCTCGGCATGAATGTGTATTGCTTTTGGATCCTGCTCGAATTTCTTTCCAACCGAATAGATCTCAGCATACAATTCTTCGCCCGGAAGTGTCTCGACCGTAAAACGCACCCGCTGACCAACATGAACTTTAAAAACATCTTTCTCAAAGACCATCAGATCGGCATGGATATGATGTGTATTGACAATTTCAAACAGTTCTTTTTCCGGTTGAACATACTGGCCGGTTTTGATATTCACCTTTACAATGGTTCCTTCTATTGGGCTTACTACCGGGACCTGGTCATAGAATTCTCCTTGCTCAATTCGCTGAGGACTCATACCTAATTGCCGAAGTTGCGATCCAAGGCTTTTGACAATAGCCTGAGAGGCATTGTACTCCGCCTGGGTTTGTTGATATGTTTTTCCGGAACCAACCTCCGCTTCATAGAGCCTTTTCTGTCGCTGGAATTCCTGCTCCAGAAACAAAAGTTGATTGTGTGCCTCCAGGTATTCGCTTTGCAATCTTGTGAGGTTCGGATGTGATAGGTAAGCCAGTGCCTGCCCCTTTTTAATATCATCCCCTTCAATGACCTTGATGGATACCACATTTGCGCCAAGGATCGCCGTAACGTTTGCCTCATTTTGCGGAGGCACCTCCAGCTCCCCATTAGCTTGAACAATCGAAGAAAGATTTTTCCTGGGAAGTTCCCCCACCTTCATATCCAGCGCTTCAAACTGAGCAGCTGAAAGGTGAACTTTTTCGCTTTCTTCATCGTGGTGACCCGCCTCTTCATGAGTGTGATCATCGTCATGTGAATGATCCTGACTCTTGCCACAAGCCATTAAAATCAATATGATTGAGCAAATGGCGATGATTTGATTTATAGTGAATTTCATTGTTTTGTCTTTTTACTTGTGAATTGATCCGAGATAATATTCCAGGCGAAATTTTGATTCCAGGTACTTTTGCAATGCATCCCTTGCGTTGAGTTCCACCTGAAGACTTTCCTTCAGGTTTTGAATAAAGGACACATAGTCAATGCCTCCCTCTTTATAGGCGAAAATAGCACCGTTCCTTTGTTCATGAGCCAGTTGCAATGCTTCTTCGTTATAAAACTGCCACGAAGCCTGCCACTTCTTGTACTGCTGAAGCAGTGACTGGTATTCGGTCTGCAATTCCAGCTGACTTTGCTTATACTCCTGTTCGGCTATTTCACTCCGAATCTTCGCTGATTGTATTTGACCACTTTCGCGGAAAAAGAAAAGTGGAATGGAAACACCTGCCTGGAACTGGTAAAAACCGGATTGCCCGTCTATTTTTTGTGCTCCATATTGACCATACAATTTGGGGTACAATGCCGTTGAAGCTGCCTTCTTATCGGCTTCGGCCACGGAAATATTTTGTTCGGCTAATTGCAACAACGGATGATCTGCTATTGAATCCACCAACACAGGGGCGTCCAACCACCTGGCCTCTCCGGTAAAATCAGGAGTAAAAACCGTATCGCTTACCAACCATAAATTAAATTTGATCAGCGCCGTGACATAGTCGAATTCTGCCTGACCTTTTTGCAACTGGATTTGCCTGACCTGGTTCATCGAAGCAAGGTAAGCCAGTTTAGAGGTTTCTTCCACTTCATAATGTAATCGTGCCGCCCGTTCAAAATCCCGGTAGATCGAATCCAGCTGATTAAACAGTTCCAGGTTTAAACCTGCAATGTAGGCATTGGCGTAAGCCTCCTTCACCTTTTGCGTAAGCTGGATCTCGTTTAGTTCCAAAGCCGTTTCCGCCAGCATCACTTTTTCCTTTTGAGCTTTGAGCTTAGCCGGCACGCCAAACAGGTCTACATTCTGTTGCTGGATACCGATCGTGGTATAAACTCCCTGACCACCTTCACTCAGCTCTTCTCCTGCGGTAAAGACTTGTGTATTTCCAAGATCCCAGGCAGTCTTTTTCAGTGATTCCTGCTGGTCGATTTTTAGTCTTGTGGCTTTTAATTCCGGGTAGTTTGACAATGCCCTGATGACGGCTTCTTCCATAGTGATGGTTTGAAGCGAATCAGTAGCTTGCGCCTTCACGGAATTGGAGAACAGAGTACCGAAACCAACAATAACAATCAGCACAGCCAGGTTTTTATTGATGGATAATTTTAATGTGCCCGATTCCATCCAACGGTATAAGATCGGCAGTATGAACAAAGTCAGCAGTGTGGATGTGATCATTCCTCCAATGACCACAGTTGCCAGAGGCTGCTGAACTTCCGCACCCGCTGAAGTGGAAATGGCCATAGGTAAAAAACCTAGAATATCCGTGAGGGCCGTGAGCAAAATAGGCCGGATCCGTCTCCTGGAACCCTGTTTGATTCGATCTGTCAAATCATTCACACCTTCTTCTTTGAGCTCATTCCAGGCGCTTATCAATACCAGGCCATTCAGAACAGCCACACCAAATAGAACAATAAATCCCACTCCTGCTGAAATGCTGAAAGGCATATCCCTTAACCAAAGGGAAAACACGCCGCCAATAGCAGCCAGGGGAATAGCGATATAAATCATAATGGTTTGTTTGAAAGATCGTAAAGCAAAAAAGATCAAAATAAAGATCAGCGCTAACGCAATAGGCACCACTATCTTTAACCGGTTTGTGGCCCGCTCCAGGTTTTCAAACGCTCCACCGTAGCGAATGTAGTAACCTGCAGGAAGGTCCAGCTGATCGTTTAATTTTTGTCTGATCTCCTCCACAAGTGTTTTCACATCCCGTCCGCGTACATTGATCCCCACATAGGTCCGGCGATTGGTATTATCGCGGCTGATCTGCATGGGGCCCGGCTCATAGTTGATAGTAGCCACTTCTTTCAATGGGATCTGGGCGCCATTTGGAGTATTGATGTACAACCCCTTCACATCATCGATATTGGTACGATGGATGGAATCCAGTCTCACCACCAGATCAAACCGTTTTTCCCCTTCAAAGATGACACCGGCTTTCCCTCCTGCGAAAGCAGTTTCAATCACCTTATTAATACCATTTACATTTAACCCATATTGCGCTAATTCATCCCGATCGTAAACGACGGTCATCTGTGGGAGTCCCGAAGTCGCCTCCACCCTCATTTCTCCCACACCTTCTACCGATGAAATGATCCTGCCCATTTCCTCCGCCTTCTTCGCAAGAAAATCCAGGTCCTCGCCATAAAGCTTCACAGCAATATCTTCCCGAACACCTGTGAGCAGCTCATTAAATCGCATCTCAATGGGTTGGGTGAATTCATAGTTCACACCGGGAATGATGCTGATCTTTTCCTTGATCTTTTCTATCAGTTCTTCTTTGGTTTTTGCGGAAACCCATTCCTCTTTGGGCTTCAGGATCACAAAACAATCGCCAATATCCATCGGCATGGGATCGGTAGGTACGTCGGCAACTCCAAACCGGCTCATGGCGTGTCTAACTTCCGGAAAGTTTTCCAGGAGGATTTTCTCAATTTTCGTTGATGTATGGATGCTTTCTGACAGTGAGCTTCCCGGCTTCAGAATTATGTGGAAGGCAATATCGCCTTCATCAAGTTGGGGAATAAATTCTCCCCCCATTCTTGTAAAAGTAAAAACCGCCAATGCCAATAGAATCGAAGCTGAAATTATCACTAGGCCTGTCCATTTTAGTACCCTCCCCAGCGAAGCTTCGTATTTATCCTCCAGCCATTTGACAAGCATGTCTCCCCAGGATTTTTTTCCTTTTCCGGATACCTGGATGAACAGCGATGAGACAACCGGAACATAGGTAAGACACAAGATCATCGCCCCCAGCATGGCAAACATAAATGTAAATGCCATTGGCCGGAACATTTTTCCTTCAACACCTTCCAAAAAAAGGATAGGCAAAAAGACAATCAGAATGATCAGCTGTCCGAAAAAAGCAGCGTTCATCATCTTGCTCGAAGCTTCATAAGTAACGTCATCACGAACCCTGGTGTCAATTCTTTTCCCCTTAAGAACCTGTCCGGACAAAAAGAAAACCGTACCTTCTACAATGATCACTGCTCCATCTACGATGATCCCGAAATCAATTGCCCCAAGGCTCATCAAATTGGCCCACACATCAAACACATACATCAGGATAAAAGCAAAGAGCAATGATAAAGGGATGGTAGATGCGACGATCAACCCTCCCCGCCAGTTTCCCAAAAGAATAACGAGTACGAAAATCACGATCAACGCTCCTTCCACCAGGTTGGTCGTCACGGTGCTGGTCGTTTCGGAAATGAGTGCGCTACGGTCCAGAAACGGCTGGATGGTCACACCTTCCGGCAACGATTCCTGTATTTGCTCCATTCTTTCTTTCACCTGAGCAATAACCTTGTTCGAATTGGCACCTTTTAGCATGAAGATGATCCCACCTACTGCCTCACCATTCCCATCTTTGGTAAAAGCCCCATATCGAATGGCTTTTCCCATCTTAACACTGGCTACATCCCTGATCAAAATGGGGATTCCCTCCACTGTTTTAATGACTATGTTTTCAATATCTTCGACACTCCTGGCCAGGCCTTCCCCCCGAATGAAGTTAGCCATGTGGTTTTTCTCAATGTAAGCCCCGCCGGTATTCCGGTTATTCTGTTCAAGTGCTTCAAAAATATCCGTAATGGTGAGGTCAATGGCCCTCAGTTCATCAGGGTCGACAGCTACCTCATATTGTTTGATGTAGCCACCGAAAGCATTTACTTCCACCACACCGGGAACCATCGCCATTTGGCGGCGAACGATCCAGTCCTGCATGGTTCGCAGGTCCATTGCCGAATACTGATTTGAATATTTGGGGTCTACTTCCAGAGTATATTGGTAGATCTCTCCCAGGCCGGTCGTGATCGGTCCGATGAATACACTTCCAAACCCTTCCGGAATATCCTCCTTGACCTGGGAAAGTTTTTCAGCTACCAGCTGGCGGGGAAGATAGGTATCCATGTCATCTTCAAAAACAATGGTGACAACAGACAGGCCGAATCTCGAAATAGACCTGATCTCGATGACACCGGGCAGATTGGCCAAAGCTACTTCTATAGGATAGGTGACAAATTGTTCAATATCTTCCGTACCAAGATTGGGCGCCTGCGTGATGACCTGCACCTGGTTGTTGGTAATATCGGGTACTGCATCAAGTGGCACCTTGGTCATACTCCATATCCCTCCGCCGATCATAGCGAGGGTGAGCAGACCAACAATCAGCTTATTCCTGATGGAAAAAGCTATGATTTGATTGATCATAACAAATGATTTTGAATTCAGAAATAATTATGGTTCGATTGATCTCTAATGAGAGATTAACCGATCAGGCATAATTTGCCTGTGCTCATTCCGAATTCAGAATTTGGGTGGTTTGAGAAGAGGGTTAAATGATTCCTTTGGATGGGATTCCAGGTATAAAAAATCAATTTCCGTGATGAGTTCGATGGTGGTTGCTTTTTCACATTGGCTGAAGGATGTGAAATGCACCTGGCAGCAATTGCAAATGCACAAAGGCGAGCATTCATCTCCTGTATCTTTGTGATCTTCCTGATCGGAGTGCTCCACATACGAAGACTCACAATCACCGGCAGCCATGGTATCATCGCATGGAACCAGAATAAGTCCCATAAAAAGAAAAGCCATGATAAGCGCCAGAGGTTTCACGTTGCAAATATAGTAAAATTAACGGGTAATGATTTTTTATGAGATCTGAAAGAGCGGTTTCTTTCTTAAGCTAGCTAAAAAGCGCTTCCTTCGCGTCATCCTGAATTCAGTTCAGGATCTTTTACTAGATTAAACCGATCCTGAATCAAGTTCAGGATGATTGTTCTTAAGTTTTTGGACGGTTTAATATTTCTGAGAAACTTGCCTTAGATAACATAATAGTGTATTTCATTGCTTGAATTTGATGAATGTTGTTTATTGGAAATGAAAATGATGGTGATAATGAGAGTATGTAAGGATTTTAGAGATAGATAAGTATTTAATTTTTAGAAAACTTAGATATCAAAACTTCTTCTTATTCCTACTATCCATGTTAATCTAACCAACAACATTAAAGAAGCCCACATGAACCCGGAAATTCAAGCATACAATGATCAACAAACAGCGGCTGATCAAGAAATTTGTGATCTTCTTGCCACGACCATTGGCAACGAGCTGACTGAATCGGAAAGTAAGATCTGGCATGCCCACCCGGTGTGGTTTTTGGATGGGAATCCGATTGTTGGCTACAGCAAACAAAAGGTCGGCTGGCGTTTGATGTTTTGGAGTGGTGCAGACTTTGAAGAAGAAAGATTGAACATTGTTGGAAAAAAGTTCAAAGATGCCTCCATTTTCTACTCTTCAGCAGAACAAATTAATATTGAAGATCTTAAACGCTGGCTGAAAAAATCAAAAGAAATTCAGTGGGACTACAAAAACATCGTCAAAAGAAAGGGCAAATTAGAAAGGTTAAAGTAATTTGAACAATAAACCCGGAATTATGAAAACCACACAAAAACACGACGAACGAATGGCAAAAATGACATTTTCATCGGTATATCCGCATTATGTCACAAAAGTCGAGAGGAAAGGCCGAACGAAAGAAGAATTGCATCAGGTCATAGAGTGGCTAACCGGTTTCGATGAAAAAAAGCTTAATGAACTCATTGACGAAAAAGTAACGTTTGAAAAATTCTTTCAGAATGCTACCTTAAACACCAATGCTCACCTCATCACTGGTGTCATTTGTGGTTATCGTGTAGAAGAAATTGAAAACCCCTTAACGCAAAAAGTAAGATACCTGGATAAGCTGGTAGATGAATTAGCGAAGGGTCGTAAGATGGAAAAGATTTTACGGGTCGAATAGGGTGATTTAAGAAAAACTATTGACTGATTATTTATTATGAGATAATTTCGACTTGGATTATTATTAAATATTAATCAGGTTTTTAAGTTCATCCCAGATTAAGCTTTTGCTTAATCTGCCCTACGGGTTGACAAAAAACTGTGTTTTTGTCAAGGTTAACCCTGACAAAGCTCCGCTTTCGTCAGCCAAAAGGGCAAATTCCGCTCTAATGCGGAATTTGGGTTCATATAATTATTTTGTGAAAACTAAACTATTCAGACAATTGGCAAACCACTTTTTCACCCTCATTTTTTTCACTGTCCTTCTGGCTTCATGTAATTCTACAAAAAACCAAGAATATGACCTTGCCATTTATCATATTAACCTGGTGGATGGCACGGGAAGTCCGATGAAAGAGAATGTGAATATCTATGTAAGCGACGGAAAAATTATAGAAATATCTTCTGAACTACTCCCCGGCGCAACTGCTAAATCCGAATTCGATGGTACAGGAAAATACCTGATCCCGGGATTGATGGAGGCACATGCCCACCCTTCCCGCATTGATGTTGATACGACTGCAAGAAAAAGCTACAATCACCAGTTTAAAACGATGGTTCATTTTGGGATTACCTCAACCATCTTATTTGGTGGAGGAAGAGGGAGCTATGCTAACATGAAAGAATTGCAGGAATCAGCTGAAAACGGCAACATAATATCACCTCGCGTATTTTACTCCAGTCCAATTGTCACCACCGAAGGAGGCCACCCTTATAAAACCTACCCTTCTTCAGTCTGGGTTGATGGAGAAACGATTTATTACCTGAAGGATGCCGGACATGCTAAGAAAATTGTTTCCGAAGCAAAAGAAAACGGAGCCATCGGAATAAAGTTAGTAGTCGAAGATGGTCCAACTCCTCCTTTTGTGGAGCGTATGGACAGCAGTCTGATTAATTCTATTGTCCGTGAAGCTCATTCAGCAAGTTTACCTGTCTATGCACACACCAGTGATATAGAAGAGGTACGGATCTGCATGAAAGCAGGAATAGATAATCTTGTCCATTTCTTAGGTACAGACATACCCGATGAAACCGATGAGGATCTTATGAATGAAATGGTAAAAAGAGGTGTCTCATGGATCACTACCTTAACTCTGGGTAAATCATTGTTTTTTTACCGAATGCATCCTGAATGGCTGGAAAGGCCTGAGATTGCGGATGTCTACGATAGTTCACTGGTCAATGCACTGAAAAGCCAGGTAAATTTCGAAGCTAGCAAAGGTCTATTGAAGGAAATTACAGGAAACGACACTTTGACATTCGCAGAATTTTTATTGCCTGTGACAGCAGATGTAAAAAAAGCACACGATGCAGGAATCAACATCGTTTTAGGGACGGATGTTTTAGGCGATGACTATGTCCTGGCGGGATTTAGTCTGCATGAGGAAATGGAAATTATGCAAATGGGTGGCATCTCTCCTCTTCAAATTATTAAGATGGCCACCTACAATGGAGCAAAGATGCTGGGTATTGAAAAAGACTACGGGAGCGTTGAAAAAGGCAAATTTGCTGATTTTGTTATCTTAATGGAAAATCCATTGTCAGACATAACCCATACCCTTTCTATTGAAAAAGTATTTAAAAGTGGGTTGGAGCAGCCTCGCATCCAAAATGAATAGTTGTGAGACTATGCAATTTATTTTTGCCTAATCATTAAGTTGTCAGAAACACGCCTTCCCACAAGTAAATGAATCTCTATATTGAATCCAGAGGACGGAAAACTTTGTGAATTTTCTGAGTTAACCCGGTTTATTCATGTGAAAAACATGAATAATGACGATAACTTATTAAAAACCTCTGTTATTCAATAAGTTAT
>CAJXNP010000016.1 GCA_913057175.1 uncultured Cytophagales bacterium | reverse complement strand
GCTACCGGAGGTACGAGTTCAACATTCGCTACAATGAACCGAAGCCCCACTTCGCATCATTGTAGCTTAATTGTTGGCTGTAGTTTTTTTATATAATCCATCCAGCAAGTCTTTGGATGATTTCTCCATCTCTTATAACCCATACAATTTCATAATATCCACCTCCATCAGCACACTTTTGTCTGATAAAATATGTGTCTATAAAAAAATATATTTTAAATCGTTCTTCTGTGCTATCATATATTCCTTCATTAAATGAAACATTGTAAAGGTCATTATATAATTCTTTCAATTGAGGAAATCGTTCACCATTCCACTCAAGAGTCAAGTCTTTTACTTCATATGATATAGAAAGGGGTATGTCAAGCCCAAATGTTCCTTGATCTAGATCTTTATTTGGGTCTGCCTTCACAATTTTAAAGATCAGTTTGATATTGTTTCCTGTGACTGTTGGAAGACTATCAATGTCCCTAATTCTAGATTTATGTATAAAGCCATTTAAGTCATATGGTTTCCAATCACTGTCATATTTAGAAAATTTACTTTTTGGAATATGAATTAATATCCAATCACTTTCTAAATTCAAGTATTCTACGTCAATAAAAAACACTTCATTTTCTTTTACTTTATATAGAATTTCTGACTTGATAGATGGTTCCTTTCTAACGTTTGTATACCCATCAGCATCATTAATTAGTCCAATTTGACCAGAAGTTTTTAGAGTAAAGAAGGTTAATATTATAAGTAATATGATCTTGTTCATTGTAATGAATTACAGCCAACGTATGCATAGAAGCTATGGCTTCTATATCTTTAATGTCATGATCACAAATCTAATGGATTTTTTATGTTCCTGTAATTATTTACAGCAACATGTGTATAGATTTCCGTAGTTTTCGGTGATTTATGACCAAGTATGGTTTGAATTGAGCGAAGATCAGTACCATTTTCCAGCAGATGCGTAGCAAAACTGTGCCTTAGCATATGGGGATGTACCCTTTGTATGATGCCCGATCTCCGGGCAGCTCTTTTAATAATTTTCAAAATGCTGGTAGAAGAATATGGGCCCCCTTTTGCACCTTCAAACAAATAAACCCTGGGTTTCCACTCTTTGTAATAGGCCCTAAGATCGTTTAACAACCTGGTGGAAAGGATTGTAAACCGGTCCTCATTTCCTTTGCCTTTGTTAATACGCATCAACATTCTTTTGCTGTCAATGTCTTCAATTTTTAAATTGATCAGCTCACTTCGCCTTAGTCCAGCTGAATATAAAGTGCTGATAATGCATTTATGTTTTATGTTACCTGCATTTTGGATCATTGCCTGAATATCCTGCATACTGAGTACCTTGGGAAGTGTTTTTTGTTTTCTGGGACGTTCTATTGCATAAAACCGGTTAGGCATTTCTTTTACCACCTCATAGTAAAATTTAATGCTGTTTATAGCTTGATTGATATAGGAGTTTGACTTTTTTTCTTGTATCAAATGCTGTAAATAACTCCTTATATCATTTTCATCAAGGCTCATCAATTCAACATCCCGGTAATGGTTAATAAAGGTTTCAAAGCAATCAACATAGGTTCTGACTGTCCTATTAGAATATTTTTTAATTTCTAATTTTTGCAGATAATCCTCAGGACATGCCCGGTAACCTGTTGAGAGATTTCTCTTCCTGAACCATTGTACATCAAACTTTTCATTTTCGCCATTAATGATTCTATTCGGGAAAAAGTGTCCGCAATTAATCCAGGCTACTCCTTTAAACGTCTGGAAAACCAGTGATAAATTATTTTTCGTGTTGAGAATGTATGCCATTCCGTATTTGTTACTCCATTTCACATCCGGTAAGTTTTTAACCAGGGCCTGGATAACCTTGTCGGGGTAAAACTTCAGACCAATCATCTTTTTATTGTCAATGACCAGGTGTTTAAGTGTGATATGTTTGGAATTCATGTGTTGAATAACCATGAGAAATGGAAATGAACCAAAAATAACCGTATAATTATACGTATAAATAAACACTTAGCCCTATGACCCAAACCTGCCTTGACTGTGGCAAAGTACTGGAGGGGAGGATTGACAAAAAATTTTGTTCGCCGTACTGCAAGACTTCCTACCATTATAAAAGGAATAAGAAAAAGGAAAAATCCATGTTTGTCCGGATCGATCGACAGCTCAAGGTCAATCGAAAGATCCTCAGAAAATACAACAAAGGCGGATTGACGAAAGTTGATTGTGACAAACTAATTAAAGAAGGATTTGATCCTAAGTATTTTACACATTACTGGAAGAACCAGAAAAATGACATTTACCTGTTTTGCTATGAATATGGCTTCCTGAAAGTTCATGATAATTACAAGGACAAATATGTGCTGGTTGTCTGGCAGCCGTATATGGAAAAGTGAAGTATTAACCGAAGAGGGTCTTAGCGAAACGTTAAGACTTACCCTCAACAAACTTCGTCAGAGAGGGGCCCGTTTTCGCTACCCCGCTCTGTCTCTCAAAGCAACTTCTACTTTGACGCGGGGTCTCTGGCTATGCCTCTGTCAGGACTTCGTGGTCATACGAATCAACAAACCCAATCCTGACTGGATGACATTGTTATGGAAAATAAATCATCACAAGTCCCAAAACCCTGAAAGGGTGATATAAAATAGGAAAATGTTCTGCGGCAATCAAACTTTAAATGCAGTGTCTCTGTCGCCACTTGCTTCGACATAACGTCGGGGCAGGCTCTTCGGGATTTGATCACCAACCAATGTTTAATAAATCAATCTAAAAAAACACACAATTTTATAGTTATACAACTTACATTTTGTAATTATAAATTATGAGTTATATTTAACATTTATTTTTAAAACAACACACAACTTACTGAATAGCATGAGATCATCATTTAATTTTTTTAATCACATTCCACTCTTCAAAAACCATTTGATTGTACATTTCAATATCACACGAACACATTTCCCAAGGCCACCTATATAGTATCCCAATCTATCTTATCATTCTGATCTGTTTATCAATTTATCTTTACCATAAGCAAAATATTTGATAACAAATTGCATATCATGACAATTAACCGGTTGATCGTCATGATCAACCACTATGTATAATTATTTCTAACCTAAACCCATTTAACTATGGCAATTAAATTTAATGTAATTGAGCGCGGCGAGCCCGGTGTAGCTGGCGGCGGACAAAAGAAGTTTTACGCTAGCACCATTTCAGACGGCGAGGTAAACATCGAAGGCCTGACCAAGCAGATCGAAAAGATCAGCACGGTGAGCGGCGCTGATATTCGCGCTGTATTGTACAGCCTGGTCGATATCCTTCCCGATGTCCTCTCGGAAGGCAAGATCGCCCGTATTGGAGAAATTGGATATTTCCGGGTTAGCATCAGCAGCAACGGATATGAAAACGAGGCCGATGTCAATGGAGCCAGCGTACGCAACAGCAAGATCCTGTTTACGCCCGGCCCGAAGCTAAAAAACATGCTCAAAACGCTGGAATTCAAGAAATCGTAGGGTCTGAAGAAAACGTGCAGATGTTTTGAAAAAAACGTCCGCATGTTTTCTGAAAAACGTAAGTACGTTTTGGGGAAAACTACCGCATGTTTTGACAAAGCCATGCCTACGTTTTTTCCGAAGCGTGCTTTTGCTTTACTACAAACCTGATTTTGTTAAGAAAAAGCCTACACCACCACAAACATGAAATTGTACTTTACTAAGATTTCTAACCCCCATCAGATACTTTATTTATCACTATCCATCATTTCAATTAGTTTTTCCCGGGCGACATCCAGTGCATTTTCTGCTGATGCAGGGATGGTAGGGACTACCCCTACACCCTCCCAATTCTGATTGGTTTTGGCACTAAGGATTCTTTGATGAGGCACTAGTATTAAATATTTTTCAGATGGATACATTTCTTTGTATGAATGTGCACCTCCTCGTGTTGTCTCCCCTACCAGGATTGCTGCATTATGATGTTTCATGACATAAGCAAAAGCCTCGCTTCCTGAGAAAGTTTCCTCACTTGTCAGCACTGCTATGGGTATATTATCGAAATAATGTCCTTCAATATACGGAAGGGTCCAGTTTCTTTCAAACTCCCTCCCATCCCGGTCTTCCCAATTAAAGACATGTGTCTCGGGAGGTAAAAAATAACTTAGTAAGAGCACAACTGCATCTGAATGCCCTCCTCCACGACTTCTGAGATCTAGTATAAGTCCATCAACATTCTTAAGGAACTCTGAACTTGCCCTGACAACGGGTCCAAATAATTCCGGAGATGTAAACTTGGTTATCTGGATATAACCAATATTCTTTTCTAACACTTTTATTTCCGGAATACCAAAATTGACATCTTTTCTGTGCTCATATTCTGATTTCAGGTCAGAAATTTCATTAATTTCATTAGGGTCGAAAGGTACATGATCTTTGGGATCGCGATATATGAAAATGATATGCTTGTCATCAACGATATTTCTGATTGCGGTTTGTACAGCACGGCGAAAGGCTAATGGATCTGTAATCGTATCGAATGCTCCCTGTGAATTTAACAGTGAAAGTGACGTTTGTAATTCCCCGCCCTTTTCCGGAAACACATAATTTTCTTTGAAAAACCTGCCAACATTTTGAATGGTTGTGTCTTTTTCAATTTTAGTCAAACGTAATTCCAAACCCTGTGAGTGGAGATTGTAGCACAGTAGGCAAAAGAATAGCACTGTTAAGTTAGGCAGCATTGTAATCAAACTTTGAATACGGCATCTCTGTCACCCCTTTCGGAGTTTAGACAATTTTTGTGTGTTTATCTTCTACAATAATTTCATCCCCCGACAAAACGTCTCAATGCTATTGAGTTAAGGGGTTTTTACGACCTCTCCCTAACCCTATGCGAGAGAGGGACATGGTATTGTCTTAACTTAGTGGCATTGCAAAACGTCGGAGCAGGCCCTTCGGGATTTGAATTTTAATATGTTTGCCCCGGACACAGGGTCTCTGACGAAGACCCTGCTAAGGCTGTGAATGATATTTTAATCTTTGAAAGAGCCTTATTTTCCTGCAATTTTTTCCTGCCACTTCCAGGCGGATGACATCATTTCTTCTATGCCTAACTCTGCTTTCCAACCCAACTCCTGGTTGGCAATGGTTGTATCTGCCCAGATCTGTTCGATATCTCCCGGTCTGCGATCGACAATTTTGTAGTTAAGTTTCTTGCCTGTCACTTTTTCAAAGGCATCGATCAATTGCAAAACAGAGTAGCCATTCCCGGTGCCGAGGTTGAAAAATTCAAAATTTGACTTTTGCTTACTTTCCAATATCCTCTCAAGAGCGATCACATGGGCTTTTGCCAGATCCACTACATGAATAAAATCACGTATACAGGATCCATCCGGCGTATTGTAATCATTTCCAAAAACCCGAAGCTCAGGCCTCACTCCAGCTGCTGTCTGCGTGATAAAAGGCACCAGGTTATTAGGAACCCCACTTGGTAGTTCACCGATCAATGCCGACTCATGTGCCCCAACGGGGTTAAAGTACCTCAATGCAATGGCATTTATTTTTTCATTTGCCTTGCAGGCATCTCTTATAATTTCCTCACTTACCTGTTTGGTATTTCCATAAGGAGATTCTGCGGGAACCACAGGAGCGTCCTCCGTAACCGGTAACTTGTCAGGCTGGCCATACACAGTGCATGAGGAGGAAAACACCATCGCATCGGATTTGCCTTCATTCATTACTTCCAGCAAATTCATCAGCGAAAGCAGGTTGTTTTTGTAGTACAACAAGGGCTTTTCAACCGACTCTCCCACGGCTTTGCTTGCCGCAAAGTGAATGATCGAACCAATTTCATTTTCATTGAATAGCTTGCTGACTTTGTCCTTTTCACAAAGATCAAACTGTTCAAATTGCGGCTTCGAACCCGTAATTTTCTCTATCCCATCCAAAACAGATAGTTCGGAATTAGAAAGATTATCCACCAGGATGACTTCATAACCCGATTGAATGAGCTCCACAGCCGTATGAGAACCGATGTAGCCGGTTCCGCCTGTTACTAAAACTTTTCCTTGATTTGACATGAATGAATGCTATTGATATGCGTCTTTTTCGGTTCGCAATTTTGAAAATAATTTAAACAAAACAAACGTTCCCACGAATCCAACCACTAATAGAGAAGTACCCAATACCGTGTTCAAATACACCAGGTTTCCGATCCCGAATAAAAAAGAATATATGGATATGATCCCCACAAAAACACACAATATCTGGATTGGCATCTCCCACGCGACACCTTTATTTTTTTCATCGATCATGTCACCTTCTCCCTCAGCTTCATTGATTACTTTTCGCCATCCCGGACCTCCCGGATGGGTAAGCCGATAGAACTTGCGAAGGGTTGCAGTTGTCTCCGGCTGGGTCATAAAAGTAATAGCCAACCAGCTGACCGTAGTAACCGATACTGCTATTACCAACCGGGTGCTAAAAGCATCCAATAACCCATTGGCTAAAGCTTCGTCGCTTACAAAAAACACAAGTACCACTGCTGCTACGGTGGCCACGATCATGGCTGATATTTCAGACCAGGCATTGATCCTCCACCAAAACCATCGCAACAGATAAATTGCACCCGAACCTGCACCCGATAATAATAGAACATTAAAAGCTTGTGTAGCATTATTCAGGAAAAACAATGAGACAATCCCTGCAAAAACCATTAACAAAACCGTGCTGATCCTTCCAACAGTAACCAGCTCTCTTTGAGAAGCTTGTGGCTTGACAAATCGCTGATAAAAATCGTTTACCACGTATGAGGAACCCCAGTTTAAATGCGTACCAATGGTCGACATATATGCCGCTATGATGGATGCGACTACTAGTCCCAACCACCCGTTGCCGATAAATGTTAGCATGGCCGGATAGGCAATGTCATCCTTCAGGTATTCATCTGCCACACCAGGAAACCGTGATTTGATATCGGATAATTCAGGAAAGATTATCATTGATGCAAGGGCTACAATGATCCATGGCCATGGACGCAAGGCATAATGAGCAAAATTAAATAACAGGGTAGCACCTATGGCATTTTTTTCATCTTTCGCGGAAAGCATACGTTGGGCGATGTAGCCGCCTCCACCCGGCTCTGCTCCCGGATACCAAACCGCCCACCACTGAACGGCTATGGGAATGATCAATAGTGGAAAATAAACGGATGGTTCTGAGAAATCAGGCACTAAATCAAGCTTGCCCGCCACATTCGGATGAGTAAGCAACGTTTCAAGACTCCCGATTTCTGGTCGATTAACAGCAACTATTGCTGCCAGAACAGCCCCGAACATGGCTATCGCATATTGGTAAAAATCTGCCCAAATTACACCTTTAAGACCTCCTAAAGAGCTATATAAAACGACAAATGACGAAGCGCTAACAACGATCACCCAGGGCTTGAGCCCAAGCATGACCCCACCTATTTTAATGGCTGCAAGTGTTACAGAACCCATGATGAGGACATTGAAGAAAACACCCAGATACAGAGAGCGAAAACCGCGTAAAAAAGAAGCTGCCTTTCCTCCATACCGGATTTCATAAAACTCCAGGTCGGTCATTACCTTTGATCTTCTCCAGAGTTTGGCATAAATAAAAACTGTTACCATTCCTGTAATTAAAAACGCCCACCAGGCCCAGTTTTTAGCAACTCCATTTTCCCGGACCATCCCTGTGACAAGATTAGGTGTGTCTGCCGAAAAAGTACAGGCCACCATGGAAATACCCAATAACCACCAGGGCATGCTCCTGCCTGAAAGAAAAAATTCAGCAGCGCTCTTCCCCGCCGTACGGGAAGCATAGACACCAATTCCCAATAGAATGGCAAAAAATACAGCGATGATGATTAAATCAATTGATGATAGGATCATATTCAGTTATTTTTATCGTTAATAGGCGATAATATATCAATTATTGATATTTAGCTAATAAAAACTGTATCTATTTATCAAGCCATTTAAAACACAGCAAATTAAAGATCAAACCTAACATTTGAATAAATATCTTGCTTGAAAGTTTGTGTAAATATGACCACTTTTGCAGATCATAACGAGCATTAAATCATAAAAAATTGAAATTTATTGTTGCCTTTTTGTTGCTGGTCCCATTTAACATTTTTGCCGAAGAGTACATTGTGACGGGAGAATATCAGGGAAAAAACATTTACGTTCAGAACCCACTATCAGAGGATAAGGTCAATTTTTGTACAGAATATGTTTATTTGAATGATGAACTGGTCGTTCGGTTTCCTAAAACTTCGGCTTACGAAATCGATCTCGAAGAGCTAAGCGTAGGAGATCCCCTTGTGATAAGGATTGTGCATAAATTGGGATGTACACCCAAAATCATCAATCCACAGGTGATCAGGACAAAAAGCAAATTCCAGTTTCTCTCCATCAATGCCGATGATAATGAAATATCCTGGATGACATCCGGGGAATATGAAGGAGGGATATTTTATGTTGAAAAGTATGTTCAAAGCGAATGGATCGTTGATAAATCTGTCTACGGAAAAGGGAATTTCGGAACCAATCAATATAGTGTTTCTCCCGAATATTTTGCCGGAGATAACAAACTTCGTATCAAATACACCACTGAAAACGGTCACACCTTTTATTCCAATATATTCGACCACTACAGCACCATGGATCCCATTTCCTTTCATCCGACCATGGTATCGGACAAAATATACCTGTCTAGGAGAACTGACTTCCAGGTATTGGACCCTTCCGGAAAGCTGATGACCAAAGGAAATTCGGATGTCATCAATTGCACAAGCCTGAACGAGGGACTTTACTATCTGATCATTGAAAACCGGCAGGAGAAGTTTTTTAAGAAGTAGGTTGAAGCTGGAAGTCTGAAGATGGAAGATGGAAGATGGAAGTTTAAAGCTCAAAGCTGGAAGCTGAAAGGATGAAAATTGGACATTCCTCAAAAACTAAATACCCTACAAACTCAGTAAATCATCTCCCCA
Source organism: uncultured Cytophagales bacterium (assembly GCA_913057175.1). Taxonomy (GTDB): domain Bacteria; phylum Bacteroidota; class Bacteroidia; order Cytophagales; family Cyclobacteriaceae; genus CAJXNP01. The sequence goes on along the minus strand of CAJXNP010000016.1, from coordinate 190,796 downwards.
CTTTGTCATTTCGATTTGGAGCTTTCCGCTTTTTCGCCGATTGGGGAATGGAGAAATCTATGGAAATTGGTGTTTGGCAGTGATCTTAAATTTGTCTTTCAGGTATCATTCTAATTTCCCGAATCTTTTACCAATAGCAGATCCCTCCTTGCGGTCGGGATTTCAACAAAAGAAGAGAAGTTTGAAACTGAAAACCCAAAGGAAATTTCATCCATCCAATGGCTGTGCAGAGGCATGGGAAAGCTGTTCAGATAAATGTTTTAGTGAAATAAGCTGAAATATAGGAGATTAGGTACTTTTAAAGTCAAAGTTATGCGTATGGCATATTTCCCAATCATCATCATCATGTAACAACTTAAAAACTGAATCGAAAATATCTATTATATTTGTGTTTTATAAATAAAAATAATATGTATATCAATGGCAACATTCACAAGCACACTACCAAACGAATTGCTTCAATTATTATCGGAAAAGGCTGAGGCTCTGTCCGTTCCTAAAAATAAATTGATAGAAAAAGCTCTCCGGTTGTATCTGACACATCTTGAAAAGGCTGAATACATCAAGTCATATAAACAAGCTGCCATTGATCAGGATACCTTACTGATCGCGGAAGAAGGCATGGAAAGTTATCTGAAACAATTAGATGAGGAATGAAGCAGGGAGAAATTTGGTATGCAGATTTAAATCCCTCCCAGGGAAGTGAACAATCAGGGTTTCGACCAGTAATGGTGATAAGCGGAAACTTACTAAATGAACATTTAAATATCGTAATAGTCGTTCCATTAACGACTAAAATTAAAAATTATAAGGGAAATCCCATTTTGAAACCTGATGAAATCAATGGTCTCAAAGTTCCATCTGAAATACTTGTTTTTCATGTACGATCCATTTCAAAGCACCGCTTGAAGGAAAAAATTGGAGCAATAGAAACCACTGACCTAAACCTTACTATCAAAACCCTGAATGATATCCTGAAATATTAATGCAATATGTGAGCAATTTAGATTAGAATAAGGATTTCCCTACTTGTGAATTAGTATCTCCTCTTCCACCTCTTCTACTTCGACGATACATTTTTCGTTCACAGCAATCAGCTTTACATTTTTCAATTCATTGATCAGGACAGGATCATATTTAGCAGTCACCCGAATGTAATTTTCAGTAAATCCATGCATCATGCCATCTTCTATATCATTTTCGAACAGAACAGTTTGTTCACCATTCAGGTTTTCTTCATAAAAATGCCTCCTTTTCTTAACAGAAAGACTTCGAAGCATCTTCGATCGTTTATCGCGGTCTTTGGAAGAAACGACTCCACCAAAGTCAATTGCCGGAGTATTGGGTCGTTCGCTATAGGTAAACACATGCAGGTAAGAAACATCCAGCTCGTTCAGGAACGTATAAGTGTCAAGAAAATCCTCTTCCGTTTCGCCAGGAAACCCAACAATCACGTCCACTCCTATGCAGCAATGAGGCATGAGGCTTTTGATTTTATTTACTCTTTCCACATATAAATTGCTTAAATACCGGCGCTTCATCAGCTTGAGTATCTTGTCAGAACCCGATTGAAGGGGAATGTGAAAATGGGGAACAAACTTATTGGAGTTGGAAACGAATTCGATGATCTCATCTGTCAGTAGGTTGGGTTCAATCGAAGATATCCTGATCCGCTCTATGTCTGCCACTTTATCCAGTTCACGGATCAGGTCGATAAAACGGTCTTCCCTTTTGCCATACCGGATCCCGAAATCGCCTGTATTCACTCCTGTCAGGACGATTTCTTTCACTCCGGATAAGGCTATTTCTTCGGCACTCCGAATGACATTTTCGATGGTATCGCTGCGGCTTTTGCCTCTTGCAAGCGGGATGGTGCAAAACGTACAGGAGTAATCACATCCGTCCTGCACTTTTAAGAAGGTCCTTGTCCGGTCATTGATGGAGAAAGCATTGTTAAACTGAACTGCCTCTTCAATTTCGCTTGCCAGTACTTTTGTTTTTTCTAATTTTGTAAAATCATCGAGAATATCCAGCAACCGGAATTTTTCAGCTGCTCCCAATACGGCATCCACACCGGGGATTTCAGATATTTCTTTGGGCTTTAATTGAGCATAGCAACCGATAATAATGATGTAGGGATTTTCTGAAATGCTCAATGCTTCACGAACGATCTTCCGGCATTTTTTATCTGCATTTTCTGTAACTGAGCAGGTATTGATGACAAAAATATCCGGCTTGTCAAAAAATTCAACCTTCTCATATCCGCGATTTTCAAACATCCTTGAAATGGTGGATGTCTCGGAAAAATTAAGCTTACAACCCAGTGTATAAAACGCTACCCTTCTCATAGCCTGCAAAATTAACAAAATTGGAGAAATAAAAAGGGAACGTCCAAAAAGCAAATATCAAATTACAAATAAACCCCCATTAATCAATCCTGAAATTCCAAACTATGAAACAACTGTTTAAGGTATTTAGAATTTGAAATTTGGGTATTATTTAAAGTTTGATGTTTGACAATTGTGCCAATCCTAAAATAAATCATGGGTGACTCTATGGGTTTTTATTTATCCGCCTCCAAAAAGAAATATCATCAACATGTAGAAAGCTACCCGACATAAAAATCGCAGTTTGGATTCATTCGGCAGGTAAAATATACCACACCCTGATGATTGAATTTATACACCCATGAGAAGTTCAGATGTTTAGCCGGGTAGCCTCTTTTTCTTGTCCTTCTGTTAACTTGTAAATGTCTTTTGGATTTTCACATAAAACTGCCTTTCCATTAAAAATGGCCACAGGAGCTTTGATTAAGTCAGGATTTTTCACCAGTATTTCCAGCCAGGCGTCCTCCTCAAAATCATGCCTGGCAATAAGGGTCTGATACTTTGGATCCGATTTATTGAGTAACTGTTTGGCCTGTAGCCCAAGTAATATCAATATTTCACCCCACATTAATTTCGTGAGTTTATAATGGTCAAAATCTACTTCGTGAACATGATTGGTAATGCTGTAAGCCAGAGCACGCGTTTTCTTGTGTAAACTGGATTTATTGTCGTAATAAATCAGGAGTTCGTCAGGGTGTAATCTCATCTTTGTAGTCTTTATGCTTAACAAACCAACCACTGTCTACTCACACCTTAAAAACAGTATTCTAATTCGATTTAGTTCCCGAATGCGAAAATCAATTGATACGAAATGAACAATAATTTGATAAGTAAGTTCTAATTGTGACTCCATTGTCCTCTTCTGTAAACATAGAGAGATCTGTGGAGCGTTTTTGTGCTGTGGATTCGCATGTTGGTAAAAAGTACCGATATGTTATGTCCCATCATGACAATCCGATACTTTTATAATTCGGTTTCTGTGGCTAATTAATTATTCCTTCCTCTTCCAGACTTCTTTTTACCCGTATTACCTGCCCACACGGGTCTAAGGTCTTCATCTCTTAATACTATACTTTGCCCATTCAAAATTATTTCCTTAGCTATGTAATGGTCTTCCGGAAGTTTATTGGTTCGAAAAACTATCATTGCTATATATTCACCTTCTGTTCCGTTGAAGTATCTGGACACCTCGGCTGTGGGGCCAAGATGAATGTTTAAGGTCTCCATTTGTAACTTTATAATCAAGTGAGTTCCAGAGACAGACTTTCCTGTAGTGTACTTGCACGGGCCTGATTCTATTGTCTCTATTGTACCTTCCAGTTCAAGAAGTTCTGAGTTCAATTCTTGACGGCTGACACCTTTGTTTTCACCAGTTCCCTTTTGTGAGTATCCAACAATTGTTGTGACTAATAAAGTTAATAAGATAACAGATTTGATAAAAGATTTCATTGCTTTCCCTGTGCGGGTATTTAATCGGATGAATATACACCCGCGCCTAGTGTAAAACAATGACTATTATCATAAGAGAAATAATTTAGAGAACAATTATAAATAAAGAAATAGGACTGATAAAACACTTCCACAGTGATGAAATAATAGACTATTAATGTTGATTTGTAGAGATAAAATAAAGGAATTTTTATCCAAAGAGCTGCCTTAACGATGGTCCCGGGATATGTTCTGATCTCATCAATCAATCCTATAAACATGTGCTTCGCCAAGGTTGAATTCTTTTACCTCCGGGTCGCCCTTGTACCGGATTTCTCCCTCGCCAATTACCTTCACCTTCAGTATGTTTTCAGCAAACACCTCAATTTCGCTTTCCCCAAATGAAGTGAGCTTGATATCCTCGCATCTCACTCCCTGTACTTTTATCTCACTTTCTCCGTAGGAAATTATTTTCAGGTTTTCCGAATTTCCTCCCAACACCTCTATTTCATTTTCACCATACGATTTAATAGCGCCATTTATAACATTAATGGCTGACAATTTCACTTCACACTCCCCATAAATTTTCATCTCAAATTCTTCATTTCTTATTTCGTCTTTACAAAACAGCTTCTGATCTCCTCTAAAATCCAACTCTTCCAGATCTCTAAAATATAATTTCGCATAGATCCTGATACCTTCATATGGTGTGTTTTCCAGGGTATATTTTCCGTTGGCAAAATTATTATCATCCGTGAAGTCAAAGTTTTTGTAATCAAAGTAGACCTTTAGTTCACCCCGGTCCACAGCAATTGTTAAATCATGGACCAATTCTGATTCTGAAACAATGTGGATTTTTTCATGATCGCTTCTGATCAATTCCAGATTTACTCCGGGACCGATCAAAATCTTATTAAATGGCTCCAGATCTTTCTCAATTTTCTGTGCAAAACTGTTAGAACTGACAAGAATGAATAAGGATAAAACAGTGAATAGCTTCTTCATACTGAATGTTTTTATTTACAGATGATATGTTTGCAGTAAAGGTTGCATGATGATTTTCTTTTGGGGCTTACCCAGATAAATTTACTAAGAAACTATCGATAAATTGGCAATGCCGAAGGCATGGCTATGCCATTGGCGAAGAGCAGTTGGCAAATATGTGTCGGTATTGCCAACTGCCAATGCTTCTACCAGATTAATAAATAAGGACTTTAATGTTAATTTAGTACTTTCCTTGTCTCATGCAGCTGAAAGATCAACACAGTCAGAAGCACAATCGCTCCAAACTGATGCAATACGCCCAGCCAAACCGGCACCACATAAATAAGTGTCAATACCCCTAAGAGAAACTGAAATAAAAACGAATAAACGATCAGGTTTAATGACAGTTTTAGCTTTTTGGAATCAACCCGATTCCTGAAAATCCACCAAACATAAATTCCAAAGACGAGTAAGATCAATCCTACCGTCCTGTGAATGAATTGTACCGTAACAATGTGTTCCGTTAAAGCAGAAAGGCCCATTTCAGAAAATGCATTACTTATGCTTGGATGAATGACATACCCCGCCATAAGTGGATAGGTATTCATAATGAAGCCAGCTTTTAATCCGGCAACAAATGCGCCGTAAACAATTTGAATGGTCAATAGCGCCAGTAAACCGCCCGTATTTTTTCTTAACTGTGAAAGAAATTTTTCCTGTTTTTCTTTCAAAGGAAAAATCAAATCAAGTGCAACCCAGAAAATATAAACATATAAAAACAATGCAGTCACCAGGTGTGCCGCCAAACGGTAATGACTGACGCTTGGCCTGTCCACCAGACCGGATTTGACCATAAACCAGCCCAGCAATCCTTGTAAACCTCCCAATAGAAAAATGAATACCAGCTTTTTAAGCAATGGACCTTTCACCCATCCTTTTATCAAAAAGAAAGCAAAGGGAAGGAGAAAGACAAGACCGATCAACCTACCCAGCAGACGATGAATATACTCCCACCAAAAAATCGACTTAAACTCCTCCAGGTTGAAGTGAGCATTTACCTTTTGGTACTCGGGGGACTGTTTATATAGCTCAAAGGTTTCCTGCCATTGTTGCACATTCAACGGAGGCAAGGTTCCCATTATCGGTCGCCAGTTGACCATGGATAACCCGGAGTGTGTCAGTCGTGTGATTCCCCCGATTATCACCATTGCTGCTACCAGAAAACAACCTGCAAACAACCATGAAATGATAATTTTGTTCCTGTTCGGGATTTCCTGCATCTTTAATAAAATTAGCTGCAAATCAACTATCGAAAAACCTTGGATACAAGCTTTTCCAATAATTCCTTTTCCTGGTTTATTTCCACGGTTGAAACAGATTGGTTAAAAACCTGTTTAAGAAAATGGCTAAAATGGATCGACCAATTATCTTCAGTTGAGGTTTTATCGGTCAGACCGGCTTCCTGAAAGAAAACAATTCCTGGCAGAAAAAACGGTCAGACCGTTACCTTACTGTCCTATGCTCTTTTTATTGTAAAAATTATTTTTGAAACAATATCACGTTTCATGATCAGGCTTCCTAAAATGCTAGTTTACCCCAACGATATTTCCACCATCTCCGGAAAGATGCAATGTTGGGTTGCCCTTATAATAAACCTTGCCCATCCCATCGTGATGAATGGTCAGGTCTTCCAGTACATAAAGCTCAATATCTCCTACACCTTCCAGATCTGCATCTCCGATATTGGCAACCAGGTCAATAGCCCGTATGCTGCCAACCCCATCCAAACGATAGCTCACTTCATTGGCGTGCCCGGCGATTATAATATCACCCACATCACTCAACCTCGCAAAGATTGATTCAGCCAGAATGTTATTCAGCCGGATCTTTCCAACTCCATCCTGAAGTAAAGTAAGGTGATCTACCTCAATCGGATCATATGACTCCATATCACCCACTCCATTGATTTTGAACTCAACAATCTCAGGAGCATATACCTTGTACTCGAGTGTTTTGATCTTATTATTGTTCTTTCTCAGATCGATGTGCAGTTCATCATTTTTAACAAACGTTGAGACATCATGTAGCAGATCCACATGAGTGGTAATTTCAATTTTCTTTTCTGATGACACAATGTATTCCACATCTCCTACCCCATCCAGATGGATCTTGCTAAAATCTGATAGTTCCCTGGTTTCTGTGGTAATAACGGTTGACAACCTCTCATCCTCACATGCTGAGAGTAAAAATAAGACAACAATAAAAGTGATTGTTTTGATCGATTTCATCTCTATAAAATTTTATTTTCAGTGTTTGTAATGACCCAAAGACACATGCGAAAAGAAAAGGTTGCCAACTCCACTTGAATTAATTCACCATCCTGAAATAAATCCATTATATTTAATCATGCTTTGAATGTTTACTTTACGCTCTTTGTATCAACCCAAGACTTGTGTCCTCACAAGCGTTTATGCGGGCGGGACACAAGCCTTGCAGTAGATGTAAAAACAAACATGATATAGCAAGAATAGAAAACCCTATCAATCATATGAGTAACTCAAGAAGAAAATTTATCAAAAATGCCTCTTTGGGAACAGCAGCGCTGGGCATGGCATCCTTGAATATTTCTGCTAAAAGCTATTCCAGAATTCTTGGTTCCAACAACCTGGTCAGAGTAGGAATAGTCGGATTTTCAGACAGGGCAAGAAATACCCTAATTCCAGCATTTTTGCAACATAGCGAGGAATTAAATTTTGAATTCACCGGCGTTTCAGACATTTGGAAAAGGCGTAGGAATGAAGGCGCTGACTATTTGAAGGAATTGACCGGATATAAAGTAAAAGCATTCGAAAATAATGAAGCCCTATACGACAGTAAAAATGTAGATGCTGTAATGATCAGTACGGCCGATTTTCAGCATGCACTTCATACCATCGAAGCGGTTGATGCAGGTTGTGATGCCTACGTGGAAAAGCCGCTGGCGGAAACCATGGAGGACAACAGGGAAGTAAAAAAAATTGTCGAACGGTCGGGAAGGATTATTCAAATCGGTTCTCAAAGAAGAAGTGGCAGTAATTATCATGCAGCATATGATTTCATCCAATCCGGAAAATTCGGCCCCATCACCATGGTCGAAATGAGTTGGAATGTCAATCAACCTGGCAGATGGCGAAGACCGGAGTTAGTGGCTGATCTAAGAGAGTCAGATGTCGATTGGAAAAGATATATTTTAAACAGGCCTTACGAGAGTTTCGATCCGAGAAAATACATTGAATACCGCTTATTCTGGCCTTATTCTTCCGGGATTCCCGGTCAATGGATGTCCCACCAAATCGATACCGTACATTGGTTTAGTGGTTTTAGCTACCCACGGTCAGTCTCAGCGAATGGAGGGATCTATGCGTGGCATGACGGAAGAACAAATTTCGATACCATGACTGCTGTTTTTGACTACGGACCATCAGATGATTTAAACACCGGCTTCCAGGTCGTCTATTCATCGAGAATGCACAACTCCGCGGGCGGGGTTAAGGAAATCTACTATTCAAATGGTGGCGAGCTTAACCTGGATACCAACCAGGTAACTCCAACAGGAGGCCTAACAGAAAAGTACGCATCTTCCATGGGAATGGAGCCCAATTTACTTCAGGAATTTTCCCTTGTTGCTGAAAATGTACAGGCCTCAACCGATGCAAACACTGGTGCAGATACCATGACCAGTAAGCACATGCGAAACTGGATGGAATGCGTGCGCGATCGAAATAAAGAAACAAATGCTCCTATCCGTGCTGGCTATTATCATTCGGTGGCAAACATCATGGTGACAGCAGCGCTCCGAACTGGAAAGAAAGTCACCTTTAATGAGGAAGCAGGTGTAGTACTTGCAGGAGAAAATACATTTAAATATTAGCTAAAAAGAATCATCCATGCTAAACAAAACAATCCTCATCTGGTTAACCGGGATTTTATTTTTATCTCTCAGCTGCTCTCTTGAACAGCAATGCGATCCACCAGACCAGTCTCCTTATTTTCCATCCGAAGCCTTAGGAGGGTTATTTCACGACGTTCAGATGAGTGGAATTTTTGAAGACAGCAAAACCTTTGTTGATTATGTACCGAGATGTGATCCATCCTATATTGCCAGTGTATATAAATCTGAAAACTCATCTCCGGATTTTGATCTGGGTCAGTTCGTTTTTGAATATTTTTATGAATATACCGAACCTGAGGTTAAGGAAACGGACAATGGTAATCTGTCTATGGAATCTCACCTCAAACAACAATGGGATAACCTCACCCGACCAGGAGATACCAGCATTTATGAAGGAAGTCTGCTGCCTTTGCCTCATTCATATGTTGTGCCAGGAGGCCGGTTCAGAGAAATTTACTATTGGGATTCTTATTTCACAATGCTTGGTCTCGCACAATCTGACAAATTAACATTGATCAAAAACATGGTGGACAATTTCGCCTACCTCATTGATAAACATGGCCACATTCCCAATGGCAATCGTACATATTATCTTTCGCGGTCACAGCCTCCTTATTTCTCCCTGATGGTGAACCTCCTTGCTGAACAAAGCTCTCAAAATGATGTGTTGAAATACCTGCCTGCCCTGGAAAAAGAATATAAATTCTGGATGGAGGATGCCCAAAAACTCACCGAAAAAAATCGTGCGACTAAAAGGGTTGTTCTACTCAATGATATCATCCTGAACCGGTATTGGGACAACCTGCCCATTCCAAGGCCCGAATCTCACAAAGAAGATTTTCAACTGGCAGAAACAATGCCGAGCGGCGAGCGAATAGTCTTGCTTCGCAATCTCAAAGCGGGTGCTGAATCGGGTTGGGATTTTAGCAGCAGGTGGTTTAAGGATCTGAAAAGCCTCAAAACAATTGACATTGTCAGCCTGTTACCCGTCGATCTGAACTGCCTGCTTTACAATCTGGAAAGAACCATAGCTGAACTCTACGAGTTGAAGCAAGATCATCAAAAATGGACCCATTACCATGGCCTGGCCGAGATCAGAAAAAAAGCTATAAATGAATATTTCTGGAATGAGAATAGAGGGATCTATTCAGATTATAATTTTATTAATGGAAATACAACCAGCAATATCACTGCGGCCGTGGTGACACCATTATTTTTTAATATTGCCGATGATGAAAAAGCTCAAAAAATCGCTGAGGTAATCAAAGAAGATCTGTTGCTGGATGGTGGAATGGTAACGACCATGATTGAAACCGGCCAGCAATGGGATTATCCAAATGGCTGGGCGCCTCTACAGTGGATTGCTATCAAAGGGTTGCTGAATTATAAACAAAATGAATTAGCTTTTGATATCGCTTCCAGATGGACAAGACTCAACCGAAAAGTTTACCAAAACACCGGTAAAATGATGGAGAAATACAATGTAGCTGACACCACACTTACAGCAGGGGGAGGCGAATACCCCCTTCAGGATGGCTTTGGCTGGACAAATGGTGTTGCGCTTCAGATATTAGCTACTTTTCCGGAGCTGAGCGAGGAACCAGCACCAACCGAAGAAAATGTAATGAATTGATTGAATAATTTTTTAATTTTTAGACTTAGCAACGTTACAAGGTTTTAACAAAACTTAGCATTATTAAAAGAAGTTTATGATAGAATTAGTACTTTCATACAACTTAAGAAATCATGAAAGCATTTAGATACATAACCAAAATATCAGATTCAGGTACGATACAACTACCCTACAATCCATCTCTATTCGATACAGAGGTAGAAATCATCATCTTGCCAAAACGTAATCCTGTGAAGAGAAAAATGAAAGCTACAGCCTTTGTTGAAAAATGGGCTGGATTTTTAACAGATGAAGATACAGATAAATCAAAATTTAATTATTTATCAAACAAATATAAATAATGGAGAAGGTGCTTTTTGACACCAATGTACTACTCGATATTTTATTAAAAAGAAACCCACATTTCGAAAATGCCTCTAAATTATTTGCGCTAATAGACGAGAAGAAAATATTAGGGCATATAACAGCATCAACAATAACCGATATATACTATATATCAAAAAAGGAAAAAGGACATAAATTATCCATAGAATTTATATCTAATTTGATTGAAGTTGTCGAAGTTATTGGAGTTGATAGAGATGTTGTAGTTAAAGCTCTGAAATTCGATATTAAAGATTTTGAAGATGCTATTCAGATATCAGCGGCTGAATTTAATGATATTGATTGCATTATAACAAGAAATGTTGATGACTATAGCAACTCTAATCTCAAGATTTATTCGCCGGAAGAATTCCTTAAAAGTCTAAAATAAACGGACAGCTAATAAATATAAAGTGTTGTTTAACAGGATATTATCCGTGAAAGTCTACAAATTCTCCGAATTGAAAGTATCCCCCTGGGACACATCTCCCGTCTCGTAGCCAAGCTTGAACCATTTCATTCTTTGTGCGGAAGTGCCATGCGTAAACGAATCCGGAACAGCAAATCCACGGGATTGTTTCTGTAGCCGATCGTCACCGATAGCACTGGCTGCATTCAAGGCTTCTGAGATATCCCCTTCTTCTAAAATGTTTTTCATTTCCTGAGCATGATGTGCCCAGACACCCGCCAGAAAATCCGCCTGAAGCTCCAGCCTGACTGACATTTTATTGTAATCGGCATCATTAAGTTGTTCTCTCATACTGTGAACCTGGTCCGTAATTCCCATCAGATTTTGCACATGGTGACCTACTTCATGAGCGATGACATATGCCTGCGCAAAATCTCCCGGAGCACCAAGCTTATTTTTTAATTCCTGGTAAAAACTCAGATCGAGGTAAAGTTTCTCATCGCCACCACAATAGAATGGACCAGTAGCCGAGCTTGCCATTCCGCAAGCAGATTGTACACCACCTGTAAATAAGACCAAAGTAGGTTCACGGTAACCGTCAAGAAGCTGGTTCCAAACATCTTCGGTATCTGCCAAAACAACCTTTGAAAAATCTGCCAATGCTTCTTCCTCAGCACTAGGAGTATATTCCGTTGTTTGGGTTAACATAGGACCCTGACCGGATCCCTGCATTTGCATCAGTAAGTTGAGAGGATTTTCTCCTGATATCAGGCTAATAATGACAATAATGATGATAAATCCGATCCCTCCTTTCGATAACATTCCTCCGGAGAGACCTCTTCTTGGAGATTGACCACGGCGGTCTTCTACGTTTGAGCTTTTTCTTCTTCCTTGCCAACGCATTGTTTTTTGGTTTTGGTGAGTGTCCAATAAAGTTACTCAGCATTTTCCAAAACATTTACATTTAATGAATTGATTTTTCATTTTCCACGCTTTAAATCATTCATTAATGACAGAAAGAAAAGTAAAGATCAGATTGCAACATTTAATCCTTTTAATCTAATTTTATTGCTCTTATTTTGGCAAGAAATTATTTGTGCACAATGAAAAAAATCCTCCTTCAATTCATCGCTTTACAATTTATCTTCATTCCTCCAATCTACTCGCAGGATCCGTCGTTTGAAACCCTTTCATTACAGAATCTTTCCGGGTTCAGGGAGCAAACCGGCAACTGGACGATTGTCGGTGATGTTTTAATCGACCCTAATGTGGATATCCATCATGAAGCACCCCAGGAAGTGCTTCAAACGAAAAAAAGAAAAAAGAAAAAGCAGAAAGATGCGGAAGTTACGGCACCAAAAGCTGTGACCTTTTCGGATGGAAGCGGCATTCTCCTGAATATGAATGATGATGTAAAAAAGGATAATCTCATTACGGTAATGGAACACGGAGACATCGAATTATCCCTCGAGGTAATGGTTCCGAAAGGTTCCAACTCAGGAATTTATTTGCAGGGAAGGTATGAGGTCCAGCTATTGGATAGCTGGGGGGTTAAAACTCCTAAATATTCAGATATCGGAGGCATTTACCGCAATTGGGAAACTGAACCGGGACAGATCTACATGGGCAAGGCCCCACTGAAAAACGCCGCTAAGGCCCCGGGACTTTGGCAAAAATTAGAGATAAAATTCAAAGCTCCCCGTTTTGATGAAACCGGGCAAAAAACAGAAAACGCCAAACTGATCTATGTCGACCTGAATGGAGTGAGGATCCACGACCACATAGAGATTCCTCACGCCACTGGAGGTCCCGTTTCTAAAAATGAGGTAGTAAAAGGTCCGATCATGATCCAGGGTGACCATGGGCCGGTAGCCATTCGAAACATTCGGTACCGTTTATTGGAAGAGACAAAAGTGAGTCTCGAAGAACTGGATTACCAGGTCTTTCTGGGCGAATTTAAATCAATAAAAGACTTTGAGGATCAGCCCCCCACTCAAACCGGCACATCAAATTTGAGTTGCAGTGTGGCAGGTGTTGACAATAACTTCGCCATAATTTTCAAAGGCAATCTCGAGGTCATGCAGGAAGGTGATTATACATTTACGCTTGACAGCTGGGGGGGAACCACTTTCTCCATAGACGGAAAAGCGTACTTCCCATCACCACAGGATGGTCGATCCAAAAATAGCACCCCGAAAATCCATCTGGCTGCAGGAAAGCATGATTTTCAATTAAAATACTTTAACAGTATCTCATGGATAAAGCCGCGATTGGGATTATTTGTTGAATCACCAAATAGTCATCCGAAAGCCCTCCATACGTTTGATTCCTATCCTCCCGATGGAAATAATGTATCACAGATCTTTGTTGAGGCGGGTAATGAACCGCGCATGCTGCGCGCATTTCTTGATTATGAAGGAGATCGATCCAAGAGGATCACCCATAGCATCGGAGTGGGCGATCCATCCGGACTTCACTATGCATACGATCTGCAAAACGGAAATCTTGCCTGTGTGTGGAAGGGAGATTTCGTCAATGCTACCCCCATGTGGCACGATCGGGGTGATGGCTCATTCAAACCGATGGGAGCAGTTTTGTATTTAACAAACAATCAGCAGATAGCTGAACTCGAAGATTCGCTCGCCGCTTTTCCTGAGAAAAGTGACAAGGAACTATTCAAGGCCAAAGGGTACGAAATTGAAGAATCTTCCGGTAGACCTGTTTTTTTATATTCCTACAAGGGTGTGCAGATAAGTGACAAAATCTACCCGAATGAAAATGGAAAAATTATCACAAGAGTAATTCAGACGGAAAATAATTCCCTGAATAACTTGCACTGCAAAATTGCTGAAGGGAGCGAGATCATTAAAATGAACGACAATACCTATGTGATTGATAAGAACTTTTATATCAAAATTCACGGCAACAATTTATCTGCGATGCGAAAAGTGGATGATCGTCAAGAATTGATCATACCAGTTGGAAGTAAAGAAATCAAATATTCTATCATTTGGTAAAAAGATATTCAATGAAAAAGCTATATATCCTATTAATTATCACAGTTGCTATCAGCGCAAATTTATTTGGTCAAAACGGACCTGGTGAAAGTGACTATTATAAGATTATTACACTTCCCGTACCTGAGGAAATGCTTCTCGAAGTAGGTGGAATTACCACACTACCTGATGGCAGATTAGCCCTGAGTACCCGTCGGGGAGATGTTTGGCTGGTAGAAAACCCTCAAATGGCAGATGGAGATCAACCCTCTTTTATTCAATATGCTTCAGGACTGCATGAACCGCTTGGGATGGCTTATTTAAACAACTCTCTTTACGTTACCCAACGGGGAGAATTGACGAAACTTTCTGATAAAAATGGCGATGATCGGGCTGATCTCTATGAAACAGTTTATGCCTGGCCTTTGTCCGGACATTATCATGAATACTCATATGGACCCAAAATAGCTCCTGACAGCAGCATGTTTGTGACAACGAATGTTGCCTTTGGTGATGAAGAATGGTGGAGGGGGGAAAGCCGTGTACCATGGAGAGGGTGGACCATGAGAATCAGTCAGGATGGCACCATGGAGCCGTGGGCAACGGGAATGCGGTCACCCTGCGGAATAGGCATGATTGATGGCGAGTTCTTCTATACGGAAAATCAGGGAGATTATGTAGGCTCTGGCGCCATGTGGCATGTGAAAAAAGGAAGCTTTACGGGACATCCTGCGGGATTGAAATGGACAAACTTACCCGGATCGCCCGTTCATTTGACTACAGAAGAATTTAATCAATTAATCGATCCCCGACAGGAAAGAAAAGAAGGACGTGCCATTAAACCGGAAAATATTCCTGATGAATCAGACCCAAACACCTTCTTTGAAGCAAGTAAAACGATAGATGAGCTAAAGCTGCCTGCAGTCATTCTACCTCATGCCATTCAGGGCATTTCAAACTCCGAGGCTCTTGCAGATAAAACGGGAGGGGTTTTCGGACCATTTGAGGGACAAATTTTCGTTGGTGACCAGGGCCAGAGCAAAATCATGCGTGTGGCATTGGAAGAGGTGGAAGGAGAATTCCAGGGAGTTTCATTTGACTTTGTTCAGGGATTTCAAAGCGGAGTTTTGAGAATGTGCTGGGGTCATGACGGTTCTTTGTATGTGGGTGAAACCAATCGGGGATGGGGTTCCGCGGGAGACAAAACTTCCGGCCTACAAAGAGTGGTCTGGACTGGAGTCGTGCCCTTTGAGATGAAAACCATAAAGTCTAAACCTGATGGATTTGAAATCCAATTTACCAAGCCGATTGATAGAAAAACTGCTGAAGACCTTGATTCCTACCAGGGACAAAGCTTTACCTACAAATATCACCCCGTCTATGGCAGTCCAACGATCAACAACGAGTTCCTGAAAATTAAAGGAGTGAAAGTCTCTGAAGACAACATGAGTGTCCGGATCGTTATTGACAACCTCAGGCAATATTATATCCATGAGATCAACGTTCCGGGCATTCGCTCACAGAATGGAGACCCCATCCTTCATCCCCAGGCATTTTATACACTCAACAACATAGCAAAAGGAGAAAATGTACCGGTAAATGAGCTAAGCACAAAGCGATCTTCTGCTGTCACTAAAAAAGTTGTTAGGCCAAAGCCCAAACCGCAACCAAAGCTTTCAACAAACGCTCCGGATTTTGAAGAAATTCAGCCTTTGCTGACGAAAAATACCTGTATAGCCTGCCATCAGCCGGACAGAAGAGTTGTGGGGCCAGCCTACTCGGAAATTGCTAAGCGAAATTACAGTGTGGAGAAAATAGTCGATTTGATATATAATCCCCAGCCACAAAACTGGCCGGACTATGCAACACCAATGGCTCCTATGCCACAAGTTCCAAAGGAAGAAGCAATAAAAATTGCAGAATGGATCAGGTCGTTGAAGTAAGGTTAAAAAATATACCAAAAGAGAAATAAAAAAAGCGGCTCAGAAATTACTGAGCCGCTTTTAATTTAAGCAATTCTTATTGGCCAAAAGAACCAAATAAGTCACAAGCAGCTTTAATGGTTTCCAAGTCTTCTGCAGTAACTGTTTCTCCTTCATATTCATCGCCTTCACAGATCTCTTGACCAAGACAATCAATACAGTTTTTTTCATCATCCTTACACCCAAAAAATGAAACCGCACAAGCCATCGCTAAAACAAAAAATACTTTTTTCATGATATTTAAATTTTTGATTGATTACATAACATGCCAAAGTTGGAGGGATTATCACAAATCCCCAAGAAAATGTAGTTTTAGTTGATTTTATATAATAATTCTAATTTTTATGTGTGATTTCTGTAATACCCTTTCACCTTGTTTTCCAGACCAAACCCACTTTAAACAGTCTATTTCATGGATCAACCCACGTAATTGTGCGTTAGGGAAAAAAATAGTACAAGATGGATAGCTATCTATCAGGAATTTGAAGGAAAAGTTAATGAAACACATCCCAAATTTGAATATTGAATTTTCCTGCCTTTGAAGCTCAATATTAATTGGGCGTCATCAATCATTTAGGTAGAATGAAAAATAAAGGACTCCGTTATAGAGTCCCTTTGAATAATAGAATTGGGAAAACAGCGATTAAGCCTTTGCTTCTTTTTCTGAACCTGAGGGATTCAATTTAGGTGAAGAATATTTTTTCTTCATTGCTTCTTCTGATCCAGCTTCTTTCTTTTTTCTCAAAGCCATAATTTGCGATTCACTTTCAAAGCTGTAGTGCTTTTTAAAGTCAGTTCGGATGTCTAATGATTTCATAACTCATACTGGTTTTATTGGTCATGTATGAACTTAATAATAATTTTCGAAAATTATTGAAACGAGAACAATTATTTTTCAAAAAACCTATAACATTATTAAAATTATCAGATAAAATCCCGAAAGATCACAATTTTCGCTTGAGTAGGAACTTCGTATAAGATCCTATGAGATTTTTAGGATCCGCCAGGCAATTTTCGCGGGGTCGTTACACAGACCCCGCTAGGGCCGAGGAAATGTGGTCAGAGATTATAAAAGTTTTTGCAATTCAATCCAAAAAATTTATCCATGCCAGTTGATGAGACTTTATTTTTAAAATATAACTGAACAATATTGATAACCTGTTGATAATCAGCAGCTACCAAACAAACGGGCCAATCACTACCAAACATGATCCTGTCTTCCCCAAATGCCTGATAAATTGTATCCATGTATGGAAGAAAATCATCTTCCTTCCAGTTTTTCCAATCAGCTTCCGTGACCATGCCTGAGATTTTACAGCACACATCCGGGAAAGCCGCAATTCTTTTTATTTCGGATCGCCAGGGTTCCAGTTCACTTTTTTTAATAAATGGTTTAGCGAGATGATCGACCACAAACGGCTGTTCGGGAAAGTTTTTAATGAATTCATTCGCAACGGGTAAATGCTTGGGATAGATCAGGATATCATAGGTGAGATTGAATTCTTTCAATTGCCCGACGCCTTTCATAAAATCCTTCCTGAGCATAAACCGGTCATCCGGCTCTCCCTGAACAATGTGGCGAATACCTACCAATTTTGGGTTGGATGTATATTTCCGTAATTGACGTCCCACATCGTCACTGCATAAATCCACCCATCCGACCACTCCCTTGATGAAATCGTTCCCTTCCGCAAGGTTTAATAACCATTCGGTCTCCTCCAGTGATTGCCTCGCCTGAACCGCAACAGCGCCATCAAAACCATTGTATTTAAGTTCTTTTTGAAGGTCATTTGGCAGAAAATCCAGACGGATCCTCTTCATGGATTCATCGATCCATTCGTATTCCATTGGATCATACTTCCAGAAATGTTGATGCGAGTCTATTTTCATAATTGTAGTAGCGTACCAGCATCGAAAGACTGCTGATAACGCAGATTTTTGTGATTAATTTAAAACCCTATTTATTGATGGGTCACCAACCGTTTAACCATTTTTCAATTGGTTTGTGGGGGTACAAACCACGGCGCACAAACCATGGTGCCCGTACGACATCCTAAAGTAATAAAAAAAGCGGAACCAAATGATCCCGCTTTACATTGCTTCACTAATTCATTTCCCTCTTCACTCAACCGGGTAAACAGCGATGGCTGCGCCACCTGCGGAAGCCAATTGTAATTCTATCCTGGAGTCGGTAGTTATTTCCATTTCATCAATTTCATATCCTGTGGGATTATTGATCATATCTGTATCCGGGGAATTTTTGTAAATAGTTGCTTTATAGGTTTTTTCCGGTTCTAGAAAATTAAACGAGATACTGGCTGTTCTTGGGTTTTCATTGGTTATTGCTCCAATAAACCAATTGTCTGTGTCCCTTTCCTGTCGGGCAATGGTCACATATTCTCCTATTTCCCCTTCCAATACACGGGTTGTCTCCCAATCTGTTGGCACCTGCCTGATAAATTCAAATGCCGGATGGCCTTCGTAATTTTCCGGCAGATCACATGCCATTTGCATGGGAGCGTAAATGACAACATAAAGAGCCAATTCCCGAACCAACGTGGTTTTCACCTGGTCATTTGGCATCGTTTTAAGTTTCACATCAAAAACCCCCGGTGTATAATCAAACGGGCCCGACAATGATCTTGTAAACGGAATAATCGTCACATGATCAGCCGAATTGCCTCCCATGGCATTGTATTCCTGTCCCTTTGCCCCTTCCCTGGAAACCATGTTCGGGAATGTCCTTCGCTTGCCGGTATCTTTGATCGGTTCATGTGCAACAATCATTACTTTGTGTGTGGCAGCTGTCTCAATCACTTTTTCAAAATGACGAACAAAATACTGACCATGGTGATAGTAGCCGTTTGGCAAGGTATCACCATGCTCCACATATCCGGTTTTGACAGCTCTCATACCGTGATCTTCTAAAAACTGATAGGCATCTTCCAATTGATTTTCATAGTTAACAATATCTGCGCCTGTTTCGTGATGGCCAATAATGTAAACTCCCTTTTCTTTTGCATAGCGACTCAGCTCTTCAACATCGTAATCGGGATAAGGTTTCGTAAAGTCAAAGGTTGTACCCCCTCCCATCCAGTCGCCGTCCCAACCGTAATTCCATCCTTCAACCAGCACACCGTCAAAGCCATTTTCAGCAGCAAAATCGATATATTTCTTTACATTCCCGGTATTAGCTGCATGTTTAGGGCCTTGTGCCCAGGTACCGACATTGATGAACATTTCCCACCAAACGCCGATGTACTTTCCTGGTTTAATCCATGAGATATCATCCAGCTTATTCGGTTCGTTCAGATTGAGATTCACGTAATTGGTGATCAACTCTCCAGGCTTTTCGCCGACTATGATCGTTCTCCAGGGAGTATGAAAGGGCGCAGTGACATATGACTTTACCGGATCTGTTGTACTAAAAGGAACCAGATCACATTTAAGGACATTATCTCCTCTATTTTCGATCACCATACTCGAAAAATCCGTCAAAGCAGCTTCATGGATGCTAATATAAAACCCCCTCTTGGTTTCAATGGTCAAGGGTGTATGGACTTTTTCCATCTCACTCAAACCGCTTTTTGTATAAAGTTGCTCATAACGATTGCCGGAATAGGCGGGAATCCACCAGGCCAGGTGATCATCAGCCATCCGGAACTCCGTCAATTCATCCATGACTTCGAATTCCTTCAATTGTTCCTGTTCCGGGAAGACATACCTGAAAGCCACTCCATTATCATACGCACGCAAAACAATATCGAGCTTTAAGCCAGCTTCATTTTCCAGGTTGACAGTCAGCTCTTTATAATTATTTCGAATGAATCTCTCTTCACCCCATGGTTGCTCCCATGTCTCATCAAAACTTGTTTCTGTTGAATTCAATACTTCAAATCCCTTATCCAAAGAATATTCACCTGACAACACCAATCCAAGGGAAGAACTGTCGATCATCACATTTTTTTTAAATGTCGTCTTGTAACCCGGCTGTCCGTTTTGATCAAGGTAAAAATGAATGTTCACGATATCCTCAGGCGAAGTAAGGGATAGTCCGTTTTTATCTTTCTTTTTTGTCGTACAAAATGATAAAGTCAAAAAAATCGCTCCAACAAGGAATATAACCCGGTAATTCATGCTTTTCATTATTAATCGTTCATTTCAGTTTTGAATGGAGATTTCAGGATCAACACAAGTGACTCATTTGCTCCAATGCTAATATTTGTCAGGTCGTTATAATTCTGATTTGTCAAAATATCACGACCACTTTCATATCCATCCAATATTTCCCGGTAACGTGTCATATCAAGATCTTTTGCCTCAGGGTTGTTGTTGATCAGAACTACAAAAGATTCATTTTGAGAAGTCTGGCTGTAAACATAAACATTGTCATAAGGGACGTAATGCTTCAAATGACCATCGGCAATGGCCTGGCTTTCTTTCCGCCAATTCAGCAAGGTCTTTATGTGACGAAAGGCCTCATTTTCCTCATCCGTTCTTCCCTTTTCAGTAAATGCGTCCCGTTCACCGGTCACAAAATTGCCTCCCGGAAAATCCTCACGCAATGTGCCATGTTCCCCGTATTTCCGCATCAGCATTTCCGTTCCGTAATAGACCTGGGGAATACCCCTTGTTGTCAACAGAAATGTCATGGCCATTTTGAATTTATCCAGGTCCTCACCTATAATGTGATAATAACGGTCCATGTCATGGTTGTCGGCAAATATTTTATTCATTGAGGGATCATCGTAAAGAAAATCTTTGCTAATGACTTTGTAGAGTTCCAATACATCACCTTCCGGTTTGAAGGCATTGTGAATGGCAAAGCACAGCGGGAAATCTGTGATGGAGTTCAATCCTGAATTAAAAGAATGCTCATTTTCAGGAGACTTGTAAGCCCAGTAGGCTTCTGTCGCTTCATCATTTACCCAGGTTTCTCCTACCAAATAAAAATCAGGATATTCCTTGAAAACCCGGCCAGCCCATTCTTTCATGAATTCGGGCTTGTTATAGGGGTGGGTGTCCATCCTGATTCCATCAAGTCCCAGGTATTCAATCCACCAGATACTGTTCTGGATGAGATAATTTGCCATGTAGGGATTGTCCTGGTTTAAGTCAGGCATGGCAGATACGAACCAACCTGTTTCATTCTGGTCAATATCAGCCTGTGCCGCGTGTGGGTCAGAAATGGCGCTTTTGGCATGATTGGTAATGACGACATCTGGGTAGTGATGGATCCAGTCTTTGTAAGGCATGTCTTTCATCCACCAGTGCTCCAAGCCGCAATGATTAAACACCATGTCCATGACCATTTTAATGTCATTTTCATGGAATTTTTCTGTCAATAACTTGTAATCCTCATTGCTGCCAAATCGTGCATCCACTTTGTAATAGTCAGTAGTTGCATAACCGTGATAGGAATATTCCTTCATGTTGTTTTCCAGTACCGGGTTCAGCCAGACTGCGGTCATTCCCAGGTTTTTGATATAGTCGGTTTTGGAAGAAATACCAGCCAGATCACCACCATGACGACCACTGTGAAAATCCATGTTTTTTCCTTCGGTGAGGGATTCAACTTCATCGTTCGACGGGTCGCCATTCGCAAACCGGTCTGGCGTAATGAGGTACATCACATCACTTTGGTCCAACCCCTGGAATGCCTTTCTGCCCTCTTCTCGAGCTTTCAATTCATAAGCATAGACGACAGGCTTCTTCTTACCATTTGTAAATTTTATTTCTACTGTTCCTGGTTGTGCGGCTGAGCTTATAGTCAGATCCAAAAACAAAAACCTCGGATTGTCTGCCTTGTGGACCTCATCTAGTTGGATTCCAGGATAGTCAATTGCAACGGTTGCTTCAGAAATATTGTCTCCCTGAACCAGAAGCTTCACATTTTCATGCTGCATGTCAGCCCACCAAAAGGGAGGCTCAACCCGCTCTACTTCAGCTTTTTGAGCAAAATTATCATGCTGAAATAAAACTAACAGGGCAAAAGTCAGGAAATAGAAGTACGATGATTTAATTATATTCTTTTTCATAATTATTTCTTGATTAGTTGTGAAGTATAATGAATGCGGTTATTGGAAAGAACCAATAAATAGGTGCCCGGCAAAAGACTTTGTGTATTCAATTCAATTTCATTCCGGACAATTTCTTTGTTTCCACTTTGAATCTTTTTACCGGTCAAATCAAATATTTCAGCTTTGACAAATCCTTCGTTTTTTTCTTCCAGGCGAATGGTGAATGTGCCACTTGAAGGATTGGGGTAAACGACAAATCCTGAATCGAATTTGTCATTTAATGAAGTGATAGGGTTAACAATTTCTGCGTCAGGAAAGTCAATCGGATAATTGACAAACAGTTTAAACTCTCCCGGCTTTAGGGAAATATTGGCATTAACATTTTCTACGTTCCACTCCTCTCCACCGTCAAAAAAGCTGTACCAGGTCCCGGTAAATGGAAAATTGGTATTGGCATTAATGGACTGAACATCAAAATTACCGATCAGATAGACGCTCATTTCCTGCTCGTTGGATGGAGATGAAATGTTTTCTGAATTCGCCAGGGTGATTTCCTTTCTCAAACCCGCACCAGAGGTCATCGAGAATTGTCCGGTTTGGAAAACATCGTAGGTTGTCTTCAATTTGGTCAATTCAGCGATTGTCTGGTACAATTTGTACCGGTCATCTTCAGAATAATATTCCCAGAGAACGGGTTTTGGAGAGGTGCGGCACCCGTCATTAACCGATCCATCTTCGCATTGATTGATGGATTTATCGTACGCCAATTCACCAAATTGCCAAAGCATTTTTGGCCCGGGAACAGTGTAGAAAAAGGCTGATAAAGCTTTGATTCTGTTAAGCGCATTTTCCTTGTTTTTCACCGTATAATTCCCGCTTGACTTCCCGTTTTCCATCAATTCCAACATAACCCGTTCTTCGTCATGGCTTTCCATGTAGGAAACCAGGTTGGGATCTTCCCAATCACGATTACCGTAATAGGTCCAGGAGATATCCTTTTCCGTCCCGATGCCAAGATCTTTATAATCCCAGTGAGAATTGCCCCAAAGTATCATTCCATAATCCGACAGCTCTTTTTCTTCAGAATTATCGGCAAAATGTTCAAGGATAACATAGGTTTGGGGATGTTCTGCCCAGAGCTCATCCGCCATTCTTTTCAGGATGGCAATCCTGCTGTCATCACGCTGGCTCCACAAACCAACATCTGTATTTACGGTTTGTGTGAAACCTTTAGAAAGATCAAAACGGTAGCCGTCAATTTTATATTCATCCACCCAGTACACAAGAGTCGTATCCATGTAATATTGGGTAAGCGGACTTTCATGATTGAAATCAAAGAAAACACTGAAAGGGTGCGTAGCAGTCACATTAAACATGGGATTATCAGGTGTGACCTGGAATGTTGAATAATCAAACCACATTCCCACATACGGGTTGGGAACATCCTGATGATTGAAAACAATATCCAGGATAACCGCCATCCCTTCTCCATGGGCCGCATCGATGAACTGCTTTAGCGCCTCTTCCGTGCCATAAGCCTTGTCGGGAGCGAACATAAAAGTCGGGTTGTATCCCCAGCTATTGTTCCCTGCGAATTCCTGGATCGGCATTAATTCAATGGCATTGACACCAAGGCTTTTTAAATAGGAAAGTGTATCGATCAGGTTGAGGTAATTGCGGTCATTTTCAGCAAAAAAGTCGCGAATGAGCAATTCATAGATTACAAAATCTTCTTTATCAGGTAATTGGGAATCGCTGTTTTGCCAGTTGAATTCTTCCTGGGCAGTTTGAAAAACAGAAAACCGGTTATGCCACCAATCTGTTTTGAATGCTTTGGAAGGCAATTGTTTTAGGTTGGGGTAGATAGAGGACGGTATGTATTGATCATCCGGATCGAGTATTTTTTCGGCAAATGGATCGGCGATGAACAATTCTTCATCGACCAGGTACTGAAAAGTGTACTCTTGTCCGGCCGTTAATCCATCAATTTCCAACCAGAAATAGCCACCGTCCTTTTTCATGATATTTTCAGGAAGGACATCCCAGTCGCTGAAATCACCTAAAGCATAAACAGAGTTTTTTCCCGGCGCTAATAGACACAGGGTCACCTTGGTATCATCAGTAGGATCGTAGTTGATTCCAGGGATAATTCCAGAAGGCCTTGGCTCTTCAATACTTTCACCTGAAATTATGTACTGAAAACCTGTCTCTTCGGTATTTCCGTCAAAAGTAGCCTCAATTCTTACCGTAGCAAAACCACTAGTTTCAGTTACAATGTGGTTGTAGCTAAATTGCGTAATGGCATTTTGAGAGTTGACGGAAATATCATTGATGAACAATTCGAAATCTGCCTCAACCGGGGTTTCTGCCGAAATAGTGATTTCCTCTCCACTTTCGACAAACAATGGTTGTTGAGTCGGGGACGTCAGCTTCACCTGGAAGCTTCCATCCCAAAAGTCCGTTACAAAATCAGATGTCTGGTCATTTCCATTGTTCCAGTCATTTCCTTTGAGAAGCATTCCCAGCTGGGTTTCATTGGAAATATCCTGTTCGAAAAAGTCAGCCGGGACAAAAGTTATGGAAAAGAATGTTTGTCCGTTATCTTCTGTTTTAGTGAATTTGGCATTATCCGAAGTTGTGGGATCGGAATTGGCGGGATTCACATTGTATTTGGCATCGATGTTTTCTCCAGGGATCCACACCCAGATCCAGGCATTTTCAAAATCTGCCAAATGAGTATCCGTGACATTGTATGTGACGGTAATTTCATCATCATACTGAAACAATGCCGGTGTGATTTCAGGATCAATCGATTCCCTTCCATACCCGCTGAATGGGATGCCAATTGTTAAGATAAAAAGTATTGAGTAGAGTTGTTTCATACAAGACAAGTCAGGTTTGGAGAGAAATTGAGGGCCAAATGACCCTCAATTTTTTCTAACCTATATTAAAACTGTTGTGTAACAATCGATTTATTTCAGGAAGTAGTATTCGCCTGTCCCACTATGGAATTGTATGATGTATCTGTCACTGGATACTACCACATTCGGACCATTTTTGGCGCCAACTCCTCCAGGAAAGGTAGAGCCACCCCAGTTGTCCGTCCAGTCATCATCAGCACGGAATTTTGCTTCACCATCATTCAATGTCATGACAGCAGACCATTTGTAAGGGTTAGCAGGGTTTTGAACCAAATCCGTATCCGCATCCCAACCTCCCGCGGTGGCCGTTCCGATCACACCAATTGTTGCGAAAGGATCACTATCAGGTGTATTGATAATTGCATATTCACCAGTAACGTCATGAAACCAAACAAAATAAGTTCCGGCCTTTACAGGAATATTCGGACCATTGCCAATTCCATAACCGGAAGGATAAGTAGCAGCTCCCCAGTTAGCATCCCAGGCATCATTTGCTCTGAATTTAGCTTCACCATCTGCAAAAGTAACCTCACCGGTCCAGATATGAGGATCGCCTGGATCTTGTGTCAGATCAGTATCCGAATCCCAACCACCCGGCGTGGCATCTCCAATAACACCGATTGTGCCATATTCTGTGCCAGCTAAGGCCGTGAAAGTATATTCGCCGGACTGATCGTTGAAAACAATACTGTAATATCCACTTGTCGGAACAGTAATATCTGGTCCATTTTGTGTACCCGTACCGGCAGGAAAATCAGATGATCCCCAGTTTGCATCCCAGTTATCACCGGCCCTGAATTTTACCTGAGAACCTCCGATAAGATATGTGGTGAGCGCCCATGTACTCTTGTCAATCTTTTCGGGGTCGTTGAGCCTCATGTCGGTATCTACATCCCATCCACCCGCAGTTGCGCTTCCGATCAATCCAATTGTACAGAAATCACCACATTCGCTTAATTGATAGGAAGTTATGGTTCGCGTAATGACCGGAGATGAAATAGTATCCACTTCACCACCATTTACTACAGCCAATGTTCTCAACACAACTGTCGATTCTGAAAAAGCCTGTAAGCCTAATGACAATACCGCATCGTTAAAATCTTCAACCGTGATGTCAGCTGATAGTGTGTTAGTTTTAGACAGCTCAACAGGAGCGGAAAAAGAATTTGATGAATCCATTTCCAGTATATATCCTACCGGTACCTGAATTCCGTAATCGGCCTTTGACCACTTGAACGATTCAAAAAGATCTCCTGCATTTTCAGGAAGAAGCTCTATCGGATCCTTAGTAGCCGGGTTTTCCATTACCGGAGCCCCATATGTGCTGCTATCACTTGATAGTGTTGGCAATACTTTATCATCTTCACACGAAGTGACAACCAACGCCATCATCACAAGAGCAGCTAAAAATTGATATATTTTTATATTTTTCATTTCTATTCTCTTTAGATCAAATAATTAATAACCTGTATTTTGCTCCAGATTCGGATTGGCTGAAATATCTGAAGATGGAATCGGGAACACGTTATAAAAGCTCTCTACTGATCTTCCTTCCTTCACACCACCTTTCCATGGCCATACATAATCCGTGTTGCTGAATCTGTCATATCTGATCAGGTCCGTTCTGCGATGACCTTCCCAATACAATTCCCTTGCTCGCTCATCGAGTATAAAGTCAAGGGTCAGATCACTTTGAGAAATATTCCCTGACTGGTCGCCGTATGCCCTCTCTCTTAGGTCATTGACGTATCCTAAAGCATCAGCGGCAGTTCCGCCCTGGCCACCCCTCAGAACAGCCTCAGCATACATTAAGTAAGCATCTGCCAGTCTGAATACTGGAAAGTCAACATCTACATGAGTCAGGTTTTTACCTGGATTTCCTTGTGAATCAACATTCCTCCATTTTGTAAGGGCATAGCCATCTGTAAATACAGCGATATCATTGATCTCAAGTGTTTGACCATCTGTATGAAACTGGGCACGTGAATCCGTATCACCACTTAGATCATCAAATTTCTCAACAAAAGCGCTGGTAGTTCGAATACCTCCCCAGCCTCCGTCCAGGCCAAAAGCGGCCGGATCCATGTTACCACCGACTGCTGCATGAGTAATAAAGGTCGTCCCCCCCCATGATTGGGTACTGATACCATCAACGGCCACTCCAAAAATGATCTCATTTGATAAATGATTGTCTGCACGGAAATTTGCCAGATAATCATCTTCCAGTTCAAATCCCCCTTCGATCACTTTTTTCAATTGAGTAATGGCATCGGTGTATCGTTCTGTGCCATTGTAAACTTCTGCATTCAGGTAAATCTTTGCCAACACCATCCACGCCGATGCACGATCAACTCGTCCATATTCATTTTGCCTCGGTGCTAAAAGGTCATCCTCGATATCCAATAGTTCGCTTTCGATGTAATCAAACAAACCTGCTCGTGAAATTTGTTCTGGTAAGAAAGCTCCAATAGCATTTTCTTCCGTTACAAATGGGACACTTCCAAAAAGGTCCATTGCATGCCAGTAGCTTAAAGCTCTGATCAATCTTGCCTCTGCTCTGAAATTGGCGATTTCCTGTTTGAGGGCATCACTTACACCTCTTTCATTCAATTTATCTTCTGAAGTTTCTCTCAGGTATTCATTGATCAAAGTAATTTGATAATAGATCCTTGAATACATCCCCTGGATAAACACATCGCCAGATCCCCAGCTTTGGTTGTGGAAGTCCTTGATTGTCTGGTCATTCCATCCAATTACGGCTTCATCAGTTGATAACTCCTGGTGATAAAAGAACATCCTGAAATATTCTGAAAACCCTTCATCAATACCGGCGATATCTGGCATTCCTGAAGGACCTTGCTGTCCGGTCACAACAAAACCGGCGTATATTTTCGCTAAGATCTGTCTATATGCATTCGGATCATCGTAAACAGTTGCAGATGTTTGTGAATCCGGGTCAATTGGAACAACATCCAGATCATTTACACATGAGGTAAATGCGACCAGCAATCCAAAAACTAATATTTTATAAATTATATTCTTCATTTTAGTATTCTTTTCAGATTAGAAATTAATGTTAACCCCTAACAGGAAGGTTCTTGGTCTTGGGTATAGATTGTTGTCAATTCCTGAGTTATCAGGTGCATCACCGATTCCTGCTTGCTCTGCTTCAGGATCTATACCAGGATAATCTGTTATTATCAAGGCATTTTGAACTGTAAAGCTTAGATAAGCATCCATTTCATCAGAAAAGAATCGATTAAATCGGTAACCAAGCGAAACGTTGTCAAGCTTGAAGAATGAGGCGTTCCACAGATAAAAGTTTGACAGATATCTTGGGTTCTCAAAATGGGTATCATAAATATCAGAAGTGACGTTTCCTAAATATCCTTCAGGACTCCAGACATTCGAGTAATTAGCATACTGTGAGCTAACATTATTGTAAACATAGTTGCCGATATTGGCCCTGGCATTAAATGAAAAATCAAAATTTCTATAGTTGATTCTTGACGAGAATCCCATGTAGACGTCTGGCGCAGGATCTTCCTGTCTTACACGGTCGAAATCATTGATGATGCCGTCCTCATTTTGATCGATGTATAGGTTTTCGATCGGATTACCTTCCTCATCATAAACCTGTTCCAGCATAAAGAATGAATAAGCCGGATGACCTACCGTATGAACCTGAACGGTATTTCCGACACCTCCACCGATTCCACCAACCAGAACTCCGAGATAATCAGGATCGTCAACTGCTGTCAGCTTGGTAATTTCATTTTGGTTATGCGTAAAATTCAATCCAAAATTCCACTGCCACGTATCATTCTCTACTAACCACGCATTCAAACCTATTTCATATCCTTTATTTTCCAGTGAGCCAACATTGGTAATGATCCGGTTGGAAAAGTTCGTCCCCATTGGCACTGGAATTTCATTGATCAGGTCTTCGGTCTCTCGTTGGTAGTAATCAAAGCTCGCAGTAAAACGATCTTCAAAAAGCCCAAGGTCAAGTCCGGCATTAATGGTGGTTGTTTCTTCCCACTTAAGGTTGGCATCGTAAGCCTCGTATCTGAGGGTATTGATGAAATCATTTCCAAATTGATAGCGGGCAGAGTTCAAACCTAAAGTAACACTTGCCAATGCCGGATAGTCCCTGTTATTTCCACTGACAATGTCCTGCTGACCTGTAATTCCATATCCCAATCTTAATTTCAACTGGGAAATCGACTCAACATCACGCAGGAAAGACTCCTCCTTAATTTTCCATGCAAAGGCAGCAGATGGAAATGTTCCCCACCTGTTTCCTTCGGCGAACCTGGACGACCCATCCCTTCTTACTGTGGCAGTAAGAATATACCGATCCATTAAAGAATAGATCAACCTACCATAAAATGAAACCAGGTAATTTTCTGTTTTAAAAATATTCGCAGGATCGGCAAAAGTCCCTTCAGAATTATTTAGCGAATCTCGTTTCGAGGTCCAGAATTTCTGCCAGGAATAACCAGCCGTCACTTCAATGTTACTTGAAATTCCAGAAAGTTCTTTGTTATACTTCAAATACGATTCAAAGAGGTTGTTGATTTTTTCTTCGTCATATTCATTGTATTTTCCGGGACCGTTATATGAAGTTCTTTCCCATGTAGCGCCTTCATCAACTAGCTCCAGCCCGTCTGTAAATGATCGGTCGGTAGCTATATTGAGATTGACACTCATGTCAGGAAGAAAATGAAATTTGTAATCGATATTGGCATTGGCCAAAACCCGGTTTACGTTAGCATTATTATCTGTCAACCCGAGATAAGCCACTGGATTGGAAGGCGCATTGGTAATAGGATCTCCGGGGTTATTTTGTTGCTCCCAAAAATAATAACCTCCCCAGGGTGATTCCGGAACATATACCGGCTTGGTTGGATCAAATGTCACTGCTGCACCAATTGCACCCTCGTTTGCGTAGGTGCTATTCGCGAACATTCCTTTAACATTAGCCTTGATTTTCAGGTGATCCTGGAAAAAACTCGGATCTACCCCCAATGAGATGGAAGTTCTTTCAAAATTGGATGTCTCTAAAATACCATCCTGATTGGTATAACCAACAGATGCCCGGTAAGGAACATTCCCAACTGCTCCGGTAGCAGTTACCAGGTGATCGGTAGTTATGGCGTTTTGAAATATTTCATCCTGCCAATCTGTGTTTTCTGTTCCTAACAGATCAAGCGCTGGTGCTGAAACACGCCCCTCCTCAACAGCATCATTGACAAATTGACGATATTCTTCGCCACTCAACACATCGACGTATTTAGGAACGGTCTGAATACCAATGTTCCCATTGTATGACAATTTTAATTTATCTCCTTCTCTCCCTCTTTTTGTAGTGATAATGATTACTCCATTGGATGCTCTGGCTCCATAAATCGCTGTAGCTGAGGCGTCCTTTAGGACCGTCATGCTCTCGATGTCATTCGGGTTAACGATAGCAAAAGGATTGCTAATACCAGCAGTAGAAGTGTTATCAATCGGAACTCCATCAATCACGATTAACGGATCATTTGAAGCCCTAAGAGAGGATCCACCACGAATTCTGATCTTGGCGCCAGCCCCCGGTGACCCTCCTTGTGTTGCTACCTGCACACCGGCTGTTCTACCCATTAACAATTCCTGCGGTGCAACAATCGCTCCTTTGTTGAACTCCTTGTTGTCAATAACTGAAACTGACCCGGTTAAATCTTCTTTCTTCTGAACACCATAACCGATGACCACGATCTCAGAAAGCTGGGTGATGTCGGGTGTAAGCGCAACGTTCACCACACTTTGACCTGTGACTTCGACTTCTTCCGTAAGATAGCCAACATAAGAGAACTGCAGGACAGCACCCGAACTTACATTAATTGAAAAGGCGCCATCAATGTCGGTTAGTGAACCGTTAAAAGTTCCTTTCTCAAGGATGTTTACACCAGGCAGTGCTGAACCATCCTCCGTGTCTGTTACTTTTCCGGTTACCGTCATTTCCTGTGAAAATGCCATGTAAACATTGCATAGGAAAAACGCCGGTAAGACCAAAAGTAGCTTGTAAAAGTTTTCCATATTGTTTAATAATTAAAGGTGATTTTTACATTTTTAATAATATTACCCATGTATTTAACATAAAAATTAACAATCTCTTAAATAAGAATGTTTGATGAATTTGAACTTTTTGCCGGTCAGCAACAAAATATTTCATCATACATTTGGGTATCATTCGAGAGAGAAAAATGGCGGGTTTGGGTATACTTGAAATGAAACAAAATGCTTTTAAAGCATCAATATGCCTGTTTTTAATTCATTGATGGGGTAAACAAATGGTTAACATCAGGTTTAAAAAAAGACCTCTCAAAATGAAAATTTTGATCAGTTTAGGTGGTGAAAAGTGGGAATGTTTACCAGACGTTAACCTGAAAAAAAATATGTAGAAAGTACACTATCTATAACTAAATTCCCATTATAAAATCCGATAAGCTCTGTTCGTGGGGTAAATTGAGCTTTTTGCGAAGCCGGGTTCGTGAAACTTTCACACTGTCCGGAGAGATCCCCAGTATCGATGCGCATTCCTGGATTGTAAGGTTTAAACGTACCAAAGCGCAGTGACGCATCTCCAATGGGGTGATATCATGATAGGTTGCTTGCAGCTTGGCATAAAACCCGGTATAGATCTGTTCGAAGTACAACTTAAAATCCTCCCAATCCTTATCCAGCTTAAAGCTTTCATCAATAATTTTAATGGTCTTTCTCAATTCTGCAACAGTCTTACTATCACTTTTCTTTATCAGGCTTTCCAACTTTTCCTGCAAGTCTTTCAGACTCTCATTCTTTTGGATAATGTTAAGCGTATGGGTGGTAATTTGCTTGTTTTTGTATTCAATTTGTTCCTGTAGTTGCTTTTCCTTTAAATGAAGAAAATTCATATCTGCCTCATTCAATGCTTGTTGGGATTTGTAAACAGTCTGGTTTTTTTCAAGCAACTCTTCTTTTTGCTTGATGATCTTTTCCTGTTGTTCAATGATCTCATTCTTTTGCCTGTTGATCTCCTCCGTTCGCTGTTCGATGATCTTCTGCAGGTTCTTCTTCTGGACGATGAGGTTCCGGTTATGGATTTTCATAGAAATAAAAATCACCATGGCGGATAACAGGATAAATCCCAGTATTGCCCACCATGAGCGATACCAGGGCTGACTGATCGTGAATGAGAATGAGATGGGATCACTCCAGAAATGGCCGCTCTCACTTGCCCTTACCTGAACAGTATAACTACCTTCTGAAAATCCCAACACAGATAGTTTGGTATTAGTGGTTGGTTTAGACCACGAATCATCCAACCCTAAAATCCGTGTTTGATATTCCAATGTCTTTCCGGGAAAGGAAAGTGAAATAAAATCAGCTTCGATATTAGATTTGTACCTGAAATTCCTGATCAGGGTACTGTCTTGATGAATAAATTCTGAATTAACAGTTACCGATTTAAAAATGGGAGGATTAGACTTTGTAATGCTAATTTTATCCAGATCAAGAAATGCCATTCCGCGAGAGGTGGAAATTAATAATTTGTCCTCCCTCATAAACTCCAGCCCTGCGTCTTTTATTATTTTGGAAGGAAGACCACTGTCTTTGTTGAATAAAACGGAGTTCTCCTTTTCAATAAGGACCAGCCCATAATTATTCGCGAGGAACATCCTGTCATTTTTGATGGCAATGGCTCGAATAGGTTCACTAATATTAAACCCAGGCACTTCAACCCTTTCTACCTTTTCATAACCTCCATTTTCAAAAGGAATTTTCAGCAAACCTATACTTGTGGCCGCCCATAAATCATTTTGCTGATCTACCTTTAAATCATTAAGTAAGAAACGATCGGTGAATTCGAATTGAAAATCAACTTCTATGAGCTGAAAAACATCAGCAACCTCATCATACACATGCAGAAGTGAATCTCTTGAGTTACTTCCACAAAGCAATAATCCGTTATTATTTTGGATCATACTTTGCGTTGTATCCAGTTCGGTGTAAAACTTGTAGCTCTTATCCGCTTGCACTTTGATCAAACCGTTGGCATTTCCGGTAAACCATTTATTCCCATCAGTATCTTTGAATATCTGATTGATGGATATTTGATTGGAAGGCAGGCTGGGTTTGGATATCAGGTCTGATCTTGTATTATTTTCCAGATTGATATAAAAAACCCTACCAAAAGAATCTCCTACCCACAAAAGATTCTCTTCCAGGAAAATTTCCGAAAAATAAGAATCATCCAGATGGAGAATAGAAACGGCAGGTATATTAAATGAAGGGTTCAGGCTGAAAACCTCCTGACCGATAGAAAAATAAATGGCTTCATTATTTTTGGTGATCGACTCAATCCGGTGATTGCCGGCAGCAAATATGGTTTTCACTGGAGTGTTTTTCAGCAAGCCTATATTTTCACTTCCAGCAATCCAAAGCTCCTGACTGGAGCGATCAAAATACAAGGCAATAATATCGATGATCTCAACATTTGGGAGCTTTTCAAATTGCATTCCCTGTGAATTAAATTCTCCATAATACAACCCGTCCTCCCACGTTCCGATATAGAGTTCTTCTCCAATAACCACCGCATCGGAAATATTATTTACCTGTCTGTTGATCTTTGTTTCAAGAATATTTTTGTCACTGTCAATTTTCAGCTGAGCATAACCCTCTTTACCTGAAATGATCAAGTAATCACCCCGAACATTGATAATCTTGCTCACCTCCGTTATAGGATGATCCACATTGACTTCTTCTAAAATTTCTTCGGATTTATTGTATGACAGGAGTTTGCCTTTGAAGGGGGCAATCCACAGATTCCCAAACGCATCCTCAGCAAAAGAAAAGTTATGATGGTAGCTGATAGACTGAAAATCAGCACCCAGATTAAACCTTTTTAAACCATCCTGGTTCATCCGTACCACCGAATTGACCTCTCCCAGCCAGATATTTCCATCTTTATCTTCATAGATGGATTTAGGGTAATTAAATGATTGATCGATCGTCCGTTCGTTATTATTATAGGGTTTGAGGTAAACGCTGTCGTTTTGATTGATAATCTCGGTAAGACCAGCATCATGTGTGACAAGAAAGCGATTGTCTTGTGTAAGAAGGAAATCCTTGGTATAGGGACTTGGTAATTCCTTGAAGAAAAGTAAGGTTTCATTTCCATCATAACGCAACACACCTTCATCTGTAGCAACCCAAACGAACCCATGCTGATCCTTGGCTATTCCTTTGATCAGTTCCTTTGACTGAATATTTTCCAGCTCATAAAACTGATTAAAACGGTTCTGACCAAAAAGTAAGGTAGGGATCCCTAATAAATAAAAAATGCAAACAATGAGTCTGTAATTCATTCGTGTTCATTTCCTGTTCAACCAGGGTTTGTAGCTTATCGGGTA
Source organism: uncultured Cytophagales bacterium (assembly GCA_913057175.1). Lineage (GTDB taxonomy): Bacteria > Bacteroidota > Bacteroidia > Cytophagales > Cyclobacteriaceae > CAJXNP01. The sequence goes on along the minus strand of CAJXNP010000016.1, from coordinate 156,305 downwards.
AAAATAAACAGAATAATTTCAATTTCTGCGATACAACCTCAATGTGTAACGCAATAGACTTATATTAATCGTAATCACGATGAACAAAACCGGAAATCCTCCGATGGTTGATAAAATTTTGATGCCCTGCACTCCCGCAAACTTTATCATAATGTAAGCAGTAACACCAATGAGAATACCCCAGGCTAGTTTTATCCAAATAGGAGACTTGGTATTGTGAAACCCAAACCCTTTTGTGCTCAAAGCACTCATTGCTTCTGTATTGCTGTCTGCAGCTGTGACAAAAGAAATGAAGATCGTCACAATAAATATTGTGATCAATACTGTCGAAAATGTAAACTGGTTCATCATGAAATAAATGATTGACTCCGGACCGCTTTGATCCAAAATACCCGTCAGATCCAGATGAGAGTTCAATTGAAGATCGATGGCAGCTCCTCCAAATACACTCATCCAACCAATGGAAAAAAGGGAAGGCAAAAGACAATTAAAAAGCAGAACCTGCCTCACAGTATAACCTACCGATATTCTGCCCAAAAACATGGCTGTTACAGGGGCCCATGCCAGCCAGTTTGCCCAATTAAACACAGTCCATTGATCCCCCCAATTGTCATCCGGATATGTGATGGTAAAAAAACTTTTTTGAAAAAAACTTGTGAAGAATTGCCCAAGGGATTGGGCGATTAATTTGAAAAGATCCACATCCGCAAATAAGAAAATAAATATGGCAGACATGAAAACAAATAGATAAATATTCAAAACGGACAATATGCGAATTCCCTTCAAAATGCCTGTGCTGGCAGAAATGGAAAATGCTATAATGATCGCTAATGCTACCAAAATCCGATTAATCTCCTTATCTGTCCATCCAATCAAGTCTACAAATCCACCGGAAATGGTCAAAATCCCGCCACCTAGTGAAGCAGCCATTCCCATCACAAGGGCAAATAGTGAAACGACATCTATCCAGTCCTTGTATTTGAAATGCAAGTCTTCTTTCATCCCAACCGATATTGCCGAAATCAGTGAATATGGCCTTTTGAGGTTATAAAAGCCAATAGCAAAAGCAATAATCGGAATGGAATAAATAGCATATGGAATAAAACTCCAGTGAAAATAAAGTGTGGAAAGAGCAAACACGCCGGCTTCACCGGATTTTGGCTCTATTCCCAAAGAATGAGTAGGATTTTGAAGATGGTAAACCGGCTCAGCTGTTCCCCAAAATAGGATTCCTGTTGCAATGGTTGTACAAAGAGTAATGGAAAACCACTGCCATTTATTTAAAAGAGGAGTTGCGTCATCGCCACCAATTCTTACTCTTCCCAACTTTGAAAAGTAAATAAATATGCACGAAAACAACATAAAGACTGTAGAAATGGAAAACAGCCAATTGAAGTGCTCAATGATCCAGGTATTGGCTTGGTTAATGACCATCGAAAACCACTGCTCATCAATAAGGTTGAGAGAAATGGTAATGATAAGGAGCGTAATGACCGGCCAGAAAACCCAGTTTCTTAATTGAGACACCATTCACTTTTTAGTTGGAAAAAGTTACAGCATATTGCTCACCATTTCCTAAAACTAAAAAATCCTCTTCACTGACACCGTACATCTTCAGTCCTTTTTTAAGATCATTGGTCGGATCATCGATTCCGTCATCTGCTAATGGAAAAGTTCCAAAATGCATACTGATAGACTTTTTTGATCTGACATCCTGATGGACTTTTACTGCTTCCTGTGGAGATATGTGAATCGGCGACATAAACCACGACGGCTTATAGGCGCCAATCGGGATCATGGAAAGCTCGAATGGCCCTAGTCGATCGCCAATCGTTTTGAAGAATTCACCATATCCTGTATCTCCAGCAAAGTAAATCTTTCCGGAATTGGTTTTTATAACAAATCCCGCCCAGAGAGTTTTATCCCTGTCAAAGGTTCCTCTTCCTGAAAAATGTTGGGCTGGTACACATACCAGGCCGATTGAATCACTTATTCCGGTTTCTTCCCACCAATCCATGTCATGTGATATTTTAATCCCTAAATCAATAAGAAATTGTGAAACCCCCAGGGGCGTATAAAATTGAGGAGAATGTTCTTTTTCTAATCTCTTAACCGTACTGACATCCAGATGATCATAATGATTGTGACTGATGATCACAACATCAATTGGCGGAAGACCTTCAAATTTGATTCCAGGAGGGACAAACCGCTGGGGCCCGGCAAACTGAACCGGACTGGTCCTTTCGCTCCAAATCGGGTCGGTAAGAATATTCATTTCACCAATTTGCAAGAGGAAAGTAGAGTGATTGACAAAAGTTACTTTCCATTCGCCATCATTCAATCTATTTTGAATTTCAGGATAGACTGCAAGGCTTTCAATTTTTTTCCATTCCCCCTGATCGCGATTGAAAGACCAGGTCAATACGTCTTTAAATCCTTTAGCCTTTATGCCACCAAGATTTTTAAACGTCTTACCGTCGAAGTGATCAGTCTTTTCACCGTTATATCCCGGTGCTGAAATGACAAAACCAACGATATTTGAAATAAGAATAATTGAAAGAAGGGAAACAGCTATCCAGATCATGAACTTTTTAAATAATCGCATTAAGAAAAATTAGCATTGACAAAAATTAGACTTTTAATGTTCTACCATTTTAAGTCAAAAAAGTTTGCCGAATGATCAATCTATTTCCGCAGTCGCATCTTTGCTTTTAACCTTATTGAAAACCATTTCAATTTGTTCCCTGGTATTCCTGGGTGTGGATAGTTCCGGTAAATTGTCAAGGTCAAAAAATCCAACTTCACTTGTCTCCATTCCGGCTTTCAGCTCTCCGTCTTTTTCCTCACAATGAATAAATATTTTATAGACATAGTTGATATCTGGCGGATGTTGGTGGCATTTTTTGTCCAGAACTGCTAAAAGTCTCCCAGCTTTAACGATGAGGCCAGATTCTTCCATGACTTCTTTTTCGGCTGTTTCCTTAGGTGTGTATCCTACATCAGCCCAACCCCCTGGCATTGCCCATCTGCCATCTATCGTTTCCCTGACGAGCAGGATCTTATCATCTCGGATGACTACTCCTCTCACATCCACCTTTGGAGTGAGATATCCTTCTTCCATCTTAAAAACCTTTTCCACTTTTTCGTATTCTATGTCAGTAAAATCAGCGATTATTTTCTGACTTAACTTCATAATTTGTTCATACCGTTCTACATCGTATTTATTTTCACAAAACGTCAAACCCGCCTGTGCAATGGACTGTAATTCGCGGGAAACATCGAGCCATGGATATTGCATCTTTTCTTTGTTATAATGATTTTAATAACTATTTTTTCCTGATTATTAATCAAAAAATGTATTTCAACATTCTTCAACCTCTTAAAATAAGTCAAGATGATTAAGGAAATAAAGGAAATACCTGAAAAAGCATTAAAAGTTTTAAAATCCACACAAAAGCTAGTGCTTCCGACTGGTGTTCCCTATCTGGGAATGGGATCGTCTTATTTTACAACCCTGGCGCTCTATTACCAAGGCATTGATATCAAACCTGAAACTGCCAGCACATATTACAATTATCTGAGAAAAAACATGAGCAACGAGCTCGGAGTGTTGATCTCTCAATCGGGTAAGTCAAGTGAGGTGCTATGGTGCGCAAAACTTTTCCACGAATACATTGCCATTACTAACTTTGCAAAAAGTGAATTGGCAAGCTTTGATTCTGTCAAACGGATTGTTGAACTGAAAGCAGGATCTGAGGCATTCTCTTCGACAAAAACCTATATCAACACTTTAATAGCCTTGTATAACGGACATAAAATTGACCCCAGCCCGGCAGTCGATAAGCTGATGACAAATATGAAGGATTACGAAAGATGGGGAAAAGAGGCCGCAGAAGTATTATTCAAACTCATCACCGATGGCCGATATAAGGGTTTTTATGTTATAGGAAATGGCCCCAACCTTGCAACTGCATACAAAGCAGCCCTCACAATGACAGAAATGACCAAGTATCCAACCCACGGCATGTCCGTCTCGTCTTACGATCACGGACCAAAAGAATCAGCAAAAGGAAGTGCCATTATCGTTATCAAATCGGATGGACCGTCATACAGAAGGACCAGTCAGTTGTTTAAATTGGTTGATAAAGCAGGCGCTGAAGTGGTGTACCTGGAAGCCGATGATGTTCCTGAATACTTATCTCCTATCACCTCAGCGGTACCCTTGTTCTTCATGTCCTATTACCTAGCGGAAAATTTACATGTCAAGAAAGCCTTTGAAGTCGGAGAAAAGGTTACGGAAGGGAAAAAGCCTAAACGGGATAGTTAAAAGTGTATTGGATGGAAGCTGGATGTAAACTTTAATTTGGGCATTTAGATCTCCCAAATTAAAGTTTATTTAAATTCTTAACATTAATTTTTTGACAGGATTTTACTTTAAATCCGAAAAATCAAAGGTTTCCAGGAACTTAGTCGTGAAATCGCCTTTCTTGAACTTCTCATCATCCATAAGCTTCAAATGAAATGGAATGGTGGTTTTGATTCCCTCAATGATAAACTCGCCCAGCGCTCTCTTCATTCTCACAATACACTCCTCCCTCGACTGTGCAGTCACAATCAACTTGGCAATCATGCTGTCATAGTTCGGCGGAATGGTATAGCCTGCATAAACATGGCTATCCACTCTTACTCCCTGCCCACCTGGAATATGCAATGACTGGATCTTACCAGGACATGGCCTGAAATCTTTGGAAGGATCTTCCGCATTGATCCTGCATTCCATTGAACAAAGCTGGGGATAATAATTTTTACCCGATATAGGAATGCCGGCAGCAACCTTTATTTGTTCCTTGATGAGGTCAAAATTTGTAACCTGTTCTGTTACAGGGTGTTCTACCTGGATTCGGGTATTCATTTCCATGAAGTAGAAATTCCCATGTTTATCCACGAGGAATTCAATGGTTCCTGCTCCTTCATATTTGATGGCTTTAGCGCCTTTGATAGCCGCCGCACCCATTTTATCTCTTAATTTTTTATCTACAACCGGTGAAGGGGTTTCTTCTACCAGCTTCTGATGCCTTCTTTGAATACTGCAATCCCTTTCCGACAGATGGCAGGCTTTACCATTTTTATCACCCACAACCTGTATCTCTACGTGGCGGGGTTCCTCTACAAATTTTTCCAGGTACAATCCGTCATTTCCAAATGCCGCTCCTGCTTCCATCCTAGCATCATCCCAGGCTTTTTTAAACCCCGATTGTTCCTTCACGATACGCATTCCACGACCTCCTCCACCTGCTGTCGCTTTCAGAATTACCGGATACCCAATTTTCTTGGCTATTTTCAATCCTTCATCGACCGAAGAAAGCAACCCTTCTGAACCAGGTATGGTTGGCACACCAGCCTTTTTCATGGTTTCCTTGGCAGTCGCTTTGTCCCCCATTTTATTGATCATGTCAGGGGATGCACCGATGAATTTGATATTATATTCTTCACAAATCCTGGAAAACTCTGCATTTTCCGAAAGGAAACCATATCCGGGGTGGATGGCATCAGCATTTGTTATTTCTGCGGCCGCAATAATATTTGGCATGTTGAGGTATGACAAACTACTGGATGGCGGGCCGATACAAACGGCTTCGTCAGCAAATCGGACATGCAAACTTTCTTTGTCAGCTTTAGAGTAAACTGCAACTGTTTTGATGCCCATCTCCCGACAGGTCCTGATAACCCTCAATGCAATTTCTCCTCTATTGGCTATTAATATCTTTTTAAACACGGAATGCTTATTAGAATTTAAAATTTCGATCAGTCAATTTATGCCGGCTCGACTAAAAACAACGGTTGGTCAAATTCGACCGGAGAGGCATTTTCTACGAGAACCTTAACAACCTTTCCGGAAACTTCCGATTCTATTTCATTGAACAGCTTCATCGCTTCCACAATGCAGACGGTTTGCCCAACCTTAACCGTATCGCCTTCCTGGAGAAAAGGTGGAGACTCCGGATTTGGTGACTGATAAAATGTACCGATCATGGGTGATTTGATTTCAACAAATTTACCCTTTTCGGATCCTGATGATATAGGAGCTGGCGCCGGAGCACTGCTTTCGACTGCAGTTGTCGTAGCTGGAGCAGGCGCTGCGGCAGCCACCGGAGCCTGAACCACCTGCTGAATTTCTTTCACAGTTGTGGAACTGTTTTTCTTAACTTCAATTTTAAACTCCTGTGTTTCGATGTTTACCTCATCTAAACCTGATTGAGCAATAAAATCAATTAAATCCTGAATTTCTTTAGCCTTCATAGAATTATTTTACTCTTTCATAATAAACTCCAGTACGTGTATCAACTTTTATTACCTCGTCCTGGTCAATAAAAAGTGGCACCTGGATAACAGCTCCAGTTTCCAACGTTGCTGGTTTTGTGGTATTAGTCGCGGTATCACCTTTAATTCCTGGTTCTGTGTAGGTGATTTGCAGTACTACAAATGGTGGCAGCTCGACATTCAAAGGAGTTTCAGTTTCTGCATGATAAATCACATCCACTTCCTGACCTTCCTTTAAAAATTCATTTTGAGAAATCATCTCTCCCTGAAGGGAAATTTGTTCAAATGAACTGCTATCCATTAAATGGAACCCTAAATCATCTTTATATAAGAACTGGTGAGGCCTTCTTTCGATCCTGGCTGTGGTAACCTTTACGCCAGAGTTAAATGTATTGTCAATTACTTTTCCCGTCTTCAGGCTTTTTAGCTTTGTCCGAACAAAAGCTCCGCCTTTTCCTGGTTTCACATGCTGGAATTCAACAATTGTATAGAGATCATTGTTAAATTCTATGCAAAGACCGTTTCTAAAATCTGCAGTAGTTGCCATTTTGTGTAAAATCGTCCTAAAATTATAAATCTAAATTCGAAATAAAAATGGTAGTGAATATTTGTATTCGCTTAATCAAAAATATTTAATCTCTTGAGTTAAAAAGTCAGGATTAAATAGTTATGAAGCCTTTTCTTATCTATTCAATACCAAAAAATTATTCACGGCAAATGAAAAAAGGGAGTCAAACTCCCTTAACCATATAATATTTTCAGAAAAATTTAAACCAGTACTTCTTTTTCCATCACCACTTTACCTTTGTAGTAAAGTTTACCTTCGTACCAGTATGCCCTGTGAGGTAAATGATGCTCACCAGTGGTCGGACAAACCGCCAGCTGCTTTTCATGCAGTTTATAATGGGTCCTTCTTTTATCTCTTCTGGTCTTTGATATCTTACGCTTTGGATGTGCCATCTTATTCTTATTTATTATTCTTTAATTTCAATAATTCTTTCCATCTCGGATCAATCGATTCATCATTTTTATCTTCTTCGTCATCTTTATTTCCTGACGAATAAATCAGCTGATCTTCTTCTTCATCTCCAATATTTTCACTCAGAAACTTCGGATGAACCTTTTTGATCGGGACCGCAACCGTGATGTATTCATAAATGAGATTAGCAAGATTCAACACCTGCTCGTCTCTTTTTATGATCATGACCTCGTCTGACAAAAAATCTTCCTCCTCTCCATACTTTACAATCAGATCCTGCTCAAGAAAAAGAGGATGATTAAATTTTTCCAGACTTCTGTCGCATGTCAACTCAACTTCTCCATCGATACTGAAATGAATATTCAAAAGATGAATGCTTTTGTCGATTTCGACATTTGCTTTTAAACCACCTCTTTCGATCAACCCGTATTCGAAGAATTGGAAGAATTTATCGTCAATTACAAACTCGAATTGATTCTTCCCGGGCTGCAGTTTTACTATTTCAATATCAAATTCTCTGAGCTTTCTCACGCCCCTTTCAAATAAAGTCCGCAAAATTAAATATATATTTTTAAATAGAAAAGTATTCTACCATTTAAGCTTCGACCTCAACCATATTCTCCATTCTCTTTTTCGCAATTTCTGCTGCCAGAAAGATCGCTTCACGCATAGATGTTTCGTTTGCGACCAGCTTTCCTGCTATCGAAAATCCTGTGCCGTGATCCGGAGATGTCCGGATTTTGGAAAGGCCGGCTGTATAGTTAACGCCATTTTCAAAAGATAATGCCTTAAATGGAATTAATCCCTGGTCGTGGTACATGGCTAATATGCCATCAAAGCGAGAATAGGACCCATCACCGAAAAATCCATCAGCAGAGTATGGACCATATATCAGCTTACCTTTGTTCTTTAATTCTGCAATGGCAGGTTCGATAATTTTTTCCTCCTCGTTCCCTAAGAGTCCTTCTTCACCTGCATGAGGGTTCAGGCCCAATACAGCGATTTTCGGTTTGGCTATCTGAAAATCGTTTTTCAAACTTTTCTCAAGAATTTTCAGTTTCTTCTCGACAAGTTGTTTTGTTAGCAACTTGTTAACTTCTTTTAATGGAATATGACCCGTCACTACCCCAATTCGCATAATATCCGAAACCATCATCATCAGACTTTCTCCGCCAAGCTCTGAGGCAATGTATTCTGTATGGCCCGGGAAGTTAAATTCCTCACTTTGAATATTCTTCTTGTTGATCGGACCCGTAACCAGAGCATCCAGCTTATCCTCCTTCAGATCTTTGACTGCTTCTTTTATAGCCATAAAGGCATATTTTCCGGTTTCCTCAGTTCCCAGGCCAGAGTTGATCTCAATCATATCATTCCAGCAATTGATAACATTCACGCGCTTGAAGTTCAGCTGATCGAAATCCTTAATCTGACCGTAGTTAAAATCATTAACGTCGAGGGCCTTGCGGTAATACGAAAGAACTTTGGTCGATCCATATATAACAGGGGTGAGAATATTTAATATCCGTGAATCATTAAGCGCTTTTATGATTACTTCCGGGCTTATGCTATTCACATCTCCGATGGTAATTCCTATGATTGGTTTTTTATTTTTAATCTTTTCAGGATGAGACATATACGAAACTTAATCTTTTGATTATGTAATTAGATTCTTATTTGTGGTATTTTTACCAAAATTGCAAGTTGGTAAATGAACCGCAATTTAATTGATTTTTTTTAAACCGAAGCACATTGGAAGTCAGAGCAAAGAAGCATTTAGGGCAACATTTTCTCACCGATCAAAATATTGCACGAAAGATTGTCCAATCGCTATCCTTTCATGAAAATTACACCTCGTTGATTGAAATCGGACCCGGAACAGGCGTTCTGACCCAATACCTGATTGAGGAAAAATTGATGGATTTAGTTTTAATGGAAATTGACCAGGAGTCAGTTCATTACCTCGAAAAACATTATACCAACATATCAGGTCTGAAAATTTTAAATAAGGATTTTCTGAAGGTGAAATTAAATGATTACGTTTCTTCACCCTTCGGAATCATAGGCAACTTTCCTTATAATATTTCCAGTCAGATCTTCTTTAAACTTCTGGAGTACAAAACAATGATTCCGGAATTAGTTGGTATGGTCCAGAAAGAAGTGGCTGAACGCATCTGTACGAATGAAGGATCGAAAACATACGGCATATTAAGCGTATTGATCGGCGCTTATTATAAAAGGGAATTACTGTTTACCGTTCCCAACCATGTTTTCAGGCCTCCACCCAAAGTAGAATCTGCGGTTATAAGGTTGAAAAGAAAAGAAAATTATCACCTGGATTGTGATGAAAAGTTGTTTTTTCGAATCGTTAAACAGGGTTTTCAAAACCGGCGTAAAACATTGCGAAATGCATTAAAACCAATAAATTTGCCAGCTGATTTACGAGGACAGGATATTTTTGGATTGCGTGCAGAGCAGCTTTCCATCTCTCAATTTATCGAACTAACCAACAAAATAGACGCATTTGGAAGATCTTAAGCAATTTGAGATAACGAAGGAATTTTTTGATGCTTTCAAACAGGCCGTTGATGAGCGAAATGACCATCATATCAAATCTTCACTTCAGGACCTCCACAATGCAGATATTTCCCTCATACTGGAAGAGTTCGATGCAGAGGATTCCAGGTACGTCCTGAAACTTCTCCCTAATGAAACAAGCGCATCCATTATCCGCGATCTTGATGTTGACACCCGTAAAGAATTTCTAGCTGTTTTTGAAGCAAATGAAATAGCTGCATATATCGAAGAGTTAGCAACAGATGATGGTGCCGATATCCTGAACGAGCTTCCGGTAAAAAGGAGAGAAGAGGTAATCGGGTTCCTGAAAAATGAGGAAAAAGCCAATTATATCCTGGAATTGCTTCGCTACGATGAAGATTGTGCTGGTGGGTTGATGGCTAAAGAGCTGGTGAAGGCAAATCTGGAATGGACTGTCATTGAATGCATTGATGAAATCAGAAGACAGGCGGAAAATGTTGAAAAAATATATTCCGTATATGTTGTCGATGAAACAGATAAGTTGTTAGGTCGGGTTTCGCTGAAAAACTTATTACTGGCAAATACACGGGCAAAAGTCAAAAATATTTACGACCCTGATATTGTATCTGTACAAACCTATATGGAAGAGGAAGAAATTGCTGATATCATGCAAAAGTATGACCTGGAAGTGATACCGGTTGTAAATGTCCAGGGAAAGCTGGTGGGCAGGATTACCGTGGACGATATCATCGATGTCATCAAAGAATTGGCTGAAGAAGAGCGTCAAATAATGGCGGGTATTTCTGAAGACGTTGAGGAAGATGATAATATCTGGCTTCTATCACGGGCACGCCTTCCCTGGCTGATCATCGGGTTGATGGGGGGGATGATCGGCGCCAAACTCATCGGAGTATTTGAAAATGTACTGGCTCAGGTCACCGCCATTGCTTTTTTCATTCCACTCATTATGGCCACAGGGGGAAATGTCGGAATACAATCTTCTGCCCTCGTTGTTCAAAGTCTTGCTAGTCAGATGGCGTTCAAAGACAGCCTGTTGCAAAGGGTTGTTAAGGTATTTATGGTAGCTATCATTAATGGCGTTGTTTTGTCCGTTATAGTTTATACTTTTATTCTTATAACCACTGATCACAATCTTGCCCTGGTCGTTTCAGCGGCCCTTTTTAGTGTCGTAATATTAGCCTCTTTGCTTGGCACACTTATCCCTCTTCTTTTAGAAAAACTTGGCTTCAACCCCGCATTAGCTTCCGGACCTTTTATCACCACCACGATTGATTTGATCGGACTGGCTGTATACTTTTTTGTTGCACATTCCCTTTATAAAGTAGTTTAAGAATGAAGAATAAAGTTTTGATTTCGGATGCGATGCATCCAAGCATTATTCCAACACTTTCAGAACTAAATTTCGAAGTGGATTACTTTCCGGAGATTACCCGGGAAAAAATCCTGGATTCCCTTCACCATTATTATGGTCTGATCATCAGAAGCAAAACAGTGATTGATCGGGAATTAATTGATTGTGGCAGGAATCTGAAATTTATCGCCCGGGCTGGAGCGGGCCTGGATCAAATTGATATTGATTATACCACTAAAAAAGCAATTGAAATCATTAATGCTCCCGAAGGGAATAAAGATGCCGTAGGAGAGCATGCTATAGGAATGCTTCTTGCACTTTTCAATCACATGGTCAGGGCAGATCGACAGGTACGAGTAAAAAACTGGCAACGCGAACAAAATCGCGGTATTGAGCTCCATGGTAAGACAGTTGGCCTGGTAGGTTATGGAAATATGGGGCAGGCATTTGCCAAACGCTTGTCCGGTTTTGACTGCGAGGTCATTGCTTACGACAAATACAAAAAGGGATTCTCTGACAATTTTGCAAGGGAAGTCACATTGGGGGAACTTTATGAAAAGACACAGATATTGAGCTTTCATATACCCCTCAATTCCGAAACAAGGCATCTGGCCAACGAAGAATATTTCAGGAATTTTAATCAAAACATTTATCTTATTAACACTGCCAGAGGTGAGATTATTCCACTAAAAACCCTGTTGAATCAATTATTATCAGGAAAAATAAGAGGTGCCGCTTTGGATGTTCTGGAGGTTGAAAAATTTCAGAATCTAAGCGATGAACAAAATTTAATTCTGAATGAATTATTTAAGCTGGACAACGTTATTTTCACTCCTCATGTAGCAGGATGGTCAGAGGAATCTTACATTAAGATAAATCAAACTCTTGCAAAAAAAATTAAACTCCTTAAATTAGCTTGACTCTATAGTTTAATGGCGGGGGTATGAAGCTTAAGGAAGCCTTCGAAAGGCTGCGTAAAAATTTACAGGGATTTTCTGAAAAACCCATTTTAACCAACTCGTTGGTTCTTATTTTTATTACAATTATCGTAATAACTGCAAGCCTTAATTTTTACCTGAAAGATTACGATAATTTTCTCAGGGAAGTTTTGGCTGAAGCTCATGGGATGATCTTCGACATCGCCATTATCGGTATTCTCATTTATTGGTTGAATCAAAGGGGGGAAACCCGACAGCGGATCAAAACCTACAAAGATGAAATCGATGACTTCAGGCTTTGGGAATCGGAAGAAGCAGCTTTTCGTACGGCTGGAAATATTAAAAGGCTCAACAGGCATAAAATTTATGACCTGAATCTCGTGAACTGTTATCTGGCAAAAGCCAATCTGAATTATGTTGTTTTGACCAGTTCCAATCTCAACTATGCGAACCTGATGAACACGAACCTGATCGATGCCAATCTTGAAAATGCAAGACTCAACCAGACCCGGTTTGAAAATTGCAATTTAAACCGGGCCAATTTTTCAGAATCTTACGCAAACGGAGCAAATTTTAACGACGCAAACCTCATCAAATCAAAATTTAAAAATGCCTTTTTAATCAAAGCTAATTTCCGAAATGCCTTTTTGATGGAAGCCGACCTGAGTGGCTGCTATCTTACCGGAGCTGATTTTACGAATGCCAACCTGTACAAAGCCGACCTGAGAAATACAAAAGGGATAAGCATCGAGCAACTATTACAAGTAAAAACACTATACCTGGCTAAGTTTGATGATGATATTGTTGAAATACTTGAAAAAGAACATCCGGAATATTTAGGGGCCTCATTAGCCAATGAAAAACTTCAGGCCAGCTAAATAAATTTCATTGACTTCAAGTCAAATATTAATGAAAATTGGATATTGACTTAAGTAAAACCATTAAATTATACCGGTAAATAACGGATCAACTATAAGTATTATGAATAAAAAATGTCTCCAGTCCCTCATCCTGACCTTGTTTTGTTTAACAATCATTTTGCAAGCTCCGGCAATTGCCCAGAAAAAAGAAAAAAAATCAAAGAAAAATAAGACAGAATCTTCTCAATCTGATAATTCGAAAAAGGATGAGATAAAATCTATTGAAAAAGCCACCAAGTCGCATGATTTAATTAAGGGTCTTTTTACCTTTTACCAGGACTCAGCATCGGGATCCTTGAAAATGCTGATTAAAAGGGAACAACTTGACAAAGAGTATATTCATTTCTATTACTTTGAAAATGGCGTTGTTGAAGCTTCTAATTTCAGAGGTATGTACGAAGGGTCTAAAATTTTCAAAATCGAAAAATATTTTGATCGAATTGATTTTATCCTTCAAAACACCAATTATTATATCGATCCCGAAAGTCCAATAGCTAATTCTGATGGAGCAAATATAAGCCCCGGAATACTCTTCAGTACAAAAATAGTTGGCATTGATTCTCTTAAAACTGAATACCTGATCGAGGTTGACGATCTGTTTAAAACGGATAGCTGGGGATTTATCAAGTTCCCGGATTTAAGCGAAAAACCAAACCCAAGGGCATTTAACCTGGGCTCATTAAGCAAGGAAAAAACCAGATATGACCAGCTTAATAATTATCCTGAAAATTCTGATGTAATCGTGGAATATGTTTTTGAAAACAAGGAACCTAAAAATTTTGGCTCATGGGCAATTACCGATCCGAGGAACATTAGCCTGAAAGTACAGCACAGTATCATAGAGGTCCCGGAAAGCGATTACAAACCTAGGTTTGACGATCCACGAGTGGGATATTTTATGACCCAGGTCAATGACCTGACTTCCTATAGTTCTACGCCCTACCGGGATTTAATTCATCGGTGGAATCTCGTGAAAAAAGATCCTAATGCAGAACTATCCGAACCGGTCGAGCCCATTGTATTCTGGATAGAAAATACTACACCGCTTGAAATCCGGGAAACGATCAAAAGCGCAGGAGAAGCATGGAATATTGCCTTTGAAAAGGCCGGCTTTAAAAATGCGATGCAAATAAAAATTCAACCTGACACAGCTACATGGGACGCCGGCGATATCCGATATAATGTTTTGCGTTGGACTTCTTCCCCACGCCCTGTCTTTGGTGGATACGGTCCAAGCTTTTGTAATCCAAGAACTGGTCAAATTCTTGGCGCAGATATAATGCTGGAATTTAATACACTGAGGGGGATGTTGTTTATAGAAGGTGTATTTGCGAAAGCCGGATTTCCAAACTTTGAAGCTGAAGAAGAATTGTTTGAATTCAATGAAAACTTCTGCTCTGCCGGGAAATATGCCGCTTTTCATCAGTCATTCGGAAATCTCGCAAACAATGTTTTTGAGGAATCTGATGAGGAAGAAAGCAAAATGCTGAATGAATTTCTTCATTTTCTTATTCTGCATGAAATCGGTCACACACTGGGTTTAAATCACAATATGAAATCAAGCAATCTCCATTCACTTGATGAAATAGATAATGATTCCATTACCTCAGCTACCGGTTTGATGGGTTCCGTGATGGACTATCCGGCGATAAATTTCTCATACGACAGGGATCATCAGGGACAGTATTGGACGACAAGACCCGGACCATACGATCTGTGGGCAATAGAATATGGATATAAGCCCGTCTCTGATGAGAAGGAATTGGAAAAGATATTGAGCAGATCGACCGAGCCGGAACTATTTTTTGGAAATGATGCGGATGATATGCGAGCTCCCGGGAAAGCGATTGACCCTCGGGTAAATGTAAACGACATGACCAGTGACCCAATTGAGTACAGCATTCAACGAATGGAACTTTGCGATATGGTTTTGGATGAGATCATTCCAAAATATTCAATAAAAGATCAAAGCTACCAGGAGCTAAGAGATGCTTATTTCTACGTGACCGGACAATATTGGGTGGCTCTGACAACCATTTCCAGGTTTGTCGGTGGAGTTTATGTTGACCGGGCTTTTTCAGGACAGGAAGGCGCTACCATGCCTTATATTCCGGTTGAATCGGAAAAGCAGAAAAAGGCCATGAATGCAATAACGAAATTCGCTTTCGCTCCAAATGCATTTCAATCTTCCGGCGATATCTATCATTACCTGCAGACACAAAGAAGAGGGTTCAATTTTTTCTCTTCAACGGAAGACCCAAAGGTCCATGAGAGAATTTTAAATATTCAAAAAAATATATTGGATCAACTCCTGCATCCGGTCGTCCTTCAGAGAATTGTAGACACGGAATTGTATGGAAACTCTTATGTTTTGTCTCAAATGATGACTGATCTTAATGATGCCATTTTCAAGGCAGATGCCTCCGGAAATGTCAATACCATCCGCCAGAATCTTCAGTTGGATTACACAAAAAGGTTGATCAAAATTTATGATGAACAAAGTAATTACTGCACTCAGGCTAAATCCATGTCGCTTTATAATCTGAAAGGAATAGAAAGGACACTGGCCTTGCAGACCGGCGATACCCAAACCCGGGCCCACCGGCAATATCTGAAAACGCTGATTGATAATGCTTTGGAGGTGGATTGATTGTGGGGATGGTTTTTTGTGAAGTTTAATACTGGTATATCCTCGGTAAGTGTTTTCACATCAACCCATTTTTGTGGACTTGTTGCCCCCATATAGAGTTCATATAAGGTTATTGAACTGACGTAAAGATCGATGTTACCCGGTAGCCTCTGTAGAATGGTTTTTGTTTTGTCTTTTGATCTCAAAAAATCAATAAAGATTCCTGTATCTACTACCATTCTTCTGTTTTCCATTGATTAAACTGTTGTCTGTTTTCATCAAAGGTTATAATATCTTCCTCCGTCCAGGTGGAAACATTCTTGATTTTCTTTTTCCAGCTTTTCATATCAAAAATCTTCTTTCCTTTGTGTTTAGACAACAAAAAATCCAGGAAGTCATCCACTTCTCTTTGAATGTCGGGTGACAAGGTGTTGTATTTTGTTAGTATATCATTCATAGTATAAAAGTAACGATTTTCGATAATTTTCAGTTCAACGGGTTTTATTTTTTACCTCATCCATCCTCACAAACGAACCCAGCAGCGAACTGATAGCCGTAACAATAAAAAACAGCAGACTAAACGCAACGGCTGGGTTCTTTTCTATCGGAAGGAAATTAAAACCATAGATAAAGACCAGCTCGCGCACGCCGATACCTCCAATTGTGATGGGCAAAACCGCCACTACTGAAGAGATCAGGAACAACTCAAGGTAATCAATGTGATGGGTTGTAATCCCAAGTGAAAGCAAAAGGAAATACGAACAAACCAATTGAAAAAGTTGAACTCCCAGCGACATTGCGTTTGTGGCAAAAAAAGTCGATAAAAATCTTTTCAAGATGAGCTTGTAGATCAGGAATAAGACCGGGTAGAATAACAAAAGCGCCGGGACATACATAACATTCATCCATTGGTCCTTCATTAAATCATTCAGTGAGGTGAACTTAAAAAATAAAATGGCAAAAAATAGCAGGGCCAGTACACCGTTGATGCGATCAAGTAGCGCCGCTAAAAAAATATTCTTAAGCGACCCATCCTCATGGGTCTTTTTTAAATAATAGACCTTGTAGCCGTCCCCTCCTATCCCACCCGGAAGAAACAAATTGTAGAACATGCCAACGTAGCATAGCTTTATGCTCGTTTTGTTTGTCAGGAAAATACCGATCGACCTTAGAAAATGTTGAAGGCGGAAAGCACTTATTAATTTTGAAAGATTAAAAAAAATACAGCCAAGCAACAGCCACCCTGGATGAAGCCGGGTAAATACTTTCAGGGTTTCGTTCAGATCTATTTTTCGTAGGACCAGGTAAACCGCCAATGCGGTCAGAGTTATTTTCAGGGCTAACTTAAATAGCTTTTTCTGCTTCTCTCTCCTTGTGGTAGATTTCTTTGATTCTATATATTTTTTTGTTTTGTGATTCAAAATATGTCCTCATTAATATCTCGCTCATGATCCCAAAAGTAACGAGTTGGATGCCCCCGATTATCATGGTGATGGATAACAAAAGTAGCGGACGACCCCAAATATCCTCACCCATGATCTTCACTACTAGTAAATACAAGCTGATAATCGAACCAATGGCGAAAGTGAAAAACCCTATACCGCCAAAAAGATGCATAGGCCTTTTGGCATATCGCTGGAAGAAAACCATCAATAAGAGGTCACTTATCACACGAGAGGTACGATCCATGCCATAATTGGATCTGCCGTGGATACGCGGATGGTGTTTGACATCCATATTCGTGATGGTTGCACCTTGCAATTGTGCGAGAACAGGAATGAATCGATGCAACTCTCCGTACAGCCCCAGGTTTTTGGCTACATCCCTCTCCATGATCCGCAGCGTGCATCCATAATCCGAGACCTCCACTTTTGTCAAACTCCTGATAATCAGGTTTGCAATTTTGGAAGGAAATTTCCTCAAAACCAATCCATCTTTTCGGTTCTTTCTCTTTCCTGCCACAACTCCCCAGTTTTCAGATTCTATTTTTTTAAGAAGCATCGGAATATCGGAAGGGTCATTCTGGAGATCGCCATCCATTGTCACAATATAATCCCCCTCGGCCTCTTCAATTCCTGCGGACATAGCCGCTGTTTGACCATAATTCTTATGGAGCCTGATCAGCCTTACGCGGTGTGACGCATATTGCTTGATCCGCTGAACTGTGCGATCCCTGGAACCATCGTCTACCAAAATCACTTCATAATCAATACCGGTCAAAGCCTCATCGATCTGAGATAAAAGGGGTTTGATATTGTCTTCCTCGTTATAAAGTGTGACGACTATCGAAAGCTTCATTTGGTGTGCGCAGTTTAAATGTAAAAATAGAAGTTTTCACCTATTTAGTAAAAAGAGCTGTAGCAATTGACTAAGATATAAATCTAAGTTTTGTGTAAAATGACGAGATTTTGACTTGAGTTATGTAGTTTTTAATTAACACACCTCTGAATCTCCTCTCATTGCTATTAAGTTAAGGGGGTTTTACGACCTCTCCCTAACCCTCTCCGAGAGAGGGACATAGTATTGTCTTAACTTAATAGCATTGAATCTACTCTCAAGAGGAGAATAATGATATTATTCAATTCAAAATTTGAACAGTATACCCAATCAACCTTATATTAAGTTTCTATTAAAATTTCATCCGTGGTTCGGGAGTAACGGATAAATCTTCAAAATCCCTTGCCAGAAATTTGAAGTGTGCGGCCATCGCGATCATCCCGGCATTGTCCGTACAGTACTGAAATTCAGGAATATAGGTCGTCCAATGATGTTGTTTTGCGTCATGCGTTAATCTCCTTCTCAACTCAGAATTTGCCGAAACCCCTCCTGCTATGGCTATTTGACTGATACCGGTTTTCTTCGCAGCTTTTTTTAGCTTTTGTAGCAACATATCGATCAGCTTTTTCTGAATGCTCGCACAAATATCATGAAGGTTTTCTTCAATGAAGTTTTTGTTTTTTGATTTTTCTTCCCTCAGAAAATAAAGGATCGCCGTTTTGATTCCACTAAATGAATAATTAAAGCCCGGAACACTTGTGTCCGGAAATTCAAATCTGTTTGGATCACCTTCCTGGGCATATTGATCGATCAGTGGCCCACCGGGATACGGCAACCCCAGAAGTTTGGCCGCCTTATCAAAAGCTTCCCCAACTGCATCATCCAACGTCTCGCCAATTATTTCCATTTTCAGGTAATCATCTACCCTCACAATCTGTGTATGACCTCCGCTAACCGTCAGACATAAAAATGGAAAAGAAGGCTTTGGATCATTGATGAAATGTGCCAATATATGTGCCTGCATGTGATTGACAGAAATGAGGGGAATATCGAGCGCCATAGCCATTCCTTTTGCGAAAGAAACACCTACCAGAAGTGATCCCAATAGCCCGGGGCCCTTCGTAAAAGCAATAGAACTAAGCATACTTTTGTCTATCTTTGCATCGGAAATTGCCAATTCAACAACCGGAACGATATTTGATTGATGTGCTCTGGAGGCTAACTCGGGGACTACTCCCCCATAAATTTTATGGACATCTTGAGATGCTACTATATTATTCACTATTTTTCCGTTACGTATAATAGAGGCAGAGGTATCATCGCAAGAGGACTCAATCGCAAGTATATAATTATCCATCAATAATTGGCTGATCTAAAGAAAACGGCGCAAGTTATAAAAAAAGTAATTCTCAAGACACTCTTCAGAATGCTGATGGGGATTACTATTACCTTTTTCTTCCTCTTTTTTGCCATAAACCTCCCATCTGTTCAGGAATTGCTCGTTAGAAAAGTTGCAGATTTTATTATGGAAAAGGCAGGCCATCGCGCCACGCTGGAAGCAGTTTCCGTAAGCTGGTTTGACACCATAGAATTGCATGGCTTAACCATCTATGATACGAAAGAAAAAGCCATGATTACCGCAAATTCTGTTGACCTGGATTTCCATCTTTTCAATCTATTGGCAGATCAAAGCATCAATATTGACAAAGGGATATTAGAGCATGCCCGTGTCAACATGACCAGAAATGCTCCTGATGAACAATTTAATTTTACTTATTTTGTCGATAAGGTTAAGGAGGGATTATCCCGCGATAAGAAAAAGAAAAATTCCCGACCATTTATTGTAAGTGATCTTCGATTGATCAACTCTGAGTTTTCACTTGATAATACAGGAAGAGACAGCCTGACAAACCGGTTCGATTTCAACCATTTTATTTTAAAAGGAATTAATGGAAAGCTGGAAAATTTTACGCTAAAACCCGGTGAGGTATTATTTCAAACAGATAACCTGACTACCTACGATTCTGCCACAAACCTAAACATTCGCCAACTGGCAGTTAATTATCACTTTACAAGGACACGGATGGTTTTTCAGAATCTGAATCTTTATATCTCCGAATCAAACATTGAAAACTCCATGGTCTTTGAGTACGACTCCCCACAGGCTATGAAGGATTTCGTACAGAATGTCAAGATCACAACAAACATTAAAAAGTCACTTATCAACCTTAACGACCTTGGTAATTTTGTCCCTGTTTTAAAACCGTATGATCAGTACTTCAGACTGAGAGGATATTATGAAGGACAGGTTAACCGGTTCAACACCAACAATCTTATTGTGGAATTTGGAAGAAGTAGCCGTGTGGAAGGCTATTTTAATATGTATGGGCTGCCAAACTTTTTCGAAACTTTCATCAATGCTAACGTCACAAGTGCCTCCATCAATGTTTACGATCTGGCTCCTTACCTAAGAAATGAGGAAATACAGAACATTGCCAAATTTGGAAAAGTTAATTTCAAGGGTCGCTTCTCCGGGTTTCCAAATGACTTTGTAAGTGACGGTTATTTTAACACAGGAATTGGTGATTTCGATACGGACATAAATGTAAAGATCAACCGGGAAAACAAGGATGCATCAGTATACTCGGGAAACTTAAAGACCGAATACATCAACCTTGGGAAACTGTTTGAAGATACTGCTACTTATCAAAACCTCGCTTTTGAGGGAAAATTGTCAGGAACGGGTTTTACCCGAAATAGCGCGGATTTACGATTAGATGCTTCCATTAAAAGGCTGGGATATAAGGGGTATGAATATCAAAACATCGTTACCAATGCCCGGTTAAATAAGGACTTTTTTAATGGAGAACTAAAAATTGAAGACCCAAATCTTCAGTTTAATGGCTCCATGAGTATCGATTATCGTGGAGAAAGTGATCACCTTGTCATAAATGCCCTTCTGGACACAGCAAATCTTGATGTGCTAAAGCTTACTGATAAAAAGGCATTTGTACGTTCCGGACTAGATGTAAACCTGGAAGGACTCCAAAACCAGGATCTGATAGGAGAAGCCAATTTTAATGATTTATTTGTTGAATACGACAACCGACAATTGTCAGTCAGCAATATGGAAATACTATCTGAAAAGGACTCTCTTGGGAGAACTATTAACATCAACAGCTCATTGTTTGATACGAAAATCATAGGAGATTTTCAGATTGTGACATTTCTTGAAGACTTCAGTACCATCGCTTATGAATATTGGCTCAACATTCTGAATAATGAGGAAAAGCTCGACAAGTATTATCGCACCAAAGCGATTGACCCAAAAGAATATTATTACCTTGATTTGGAGGTCTTGATCAAAGACATTAATCCCATTGTCAACCTGGCCCTACCTGATTTGAAATTTTCAGGTAATTCAGAATTAGTCGGAAGTTTTACAGGAGGCTACACCAATATCCTCGAGTTTCAGACCCACATCGATACAATTGCATACAAGAGGTCCGTATTTCGCTCGAATGACATTAACATCATGACATCAAATTTTGCTGACACAGCGCAAATTGATGCAGAAGTCTACATACACACAGACCGGATTTACAATAGCAGAGAACTTGAATTCGAAGAATTAATTGTTGATTTAGGATGGCACAATGATCATGTGGAACTTGAAGCAAATATCGATCAATACCAAACAGGAAACTATGTCAGGTTTAATGGATCAATGGATTTATTCTCTAATAAAACCATTTTTAAAATTGAACCATCAGAACTAAAGGCGCTAGAAAAAACCTGGACATTTAAGGACGATAACTATATTGTGCTTAAAAACCGTGATTATGAGTTTTCCAATATTGAACTGTTCTCCGAAAACGAAAGTATTTCCATCAATGGAAAAATTTCCGAAAACAGTGATGACAATCTTTTTGTTTCAATAAAAAATTTGGATGTTTCCAATATCAATCC
The DNA here is from genome assembly GCA_913057175.1 of uncultured Cytophagales bacterium. Lineage (GTDB taxonomy): Bacteria > Bacteroidota > Bacteroidia > Cytophagales > Cyclobacteriaceae > CAJXNP01. Next base: position 134,365 of record CAJXNP010000016.1, on the reverse strand, counting down.
ATTGATCAGCAAAGAATTACATGGCAGGCTGAATGGCTTTATAGATTTAAGGGATTTTTATAAGGAAAAGCACCTTAACTCCAGGATAAATGTCAGGCAATTTGAAATTGATAATTTTGATATTGGCGATATTTCATCTGCATACATTTATGAAAATGATGAGAAGAGATTCGAAACTTCAATCTCACTTACTTACAAAGATGAAAAAACACTGGATGTTGATGGGTACATTTATCCTCAGGCTGAAGAGCAACTACGACTAAACGCTGAATTTACCAATACAAAACTTTACATTCTCGAGCCTTTTTATAATCAAATTGTATCTGACATAGAAGGAAACTTATTTGGTAGTTTTTCGATTGCCGGCAGAATATTGAAACCCATCATTCAAGGTCAGGGAACAGTGGATAATGGTGCCTTAACCCTGGACTATCAAAATGTGAGATATGATATAACCGGTGAGGTTGAGTTTGATAATAAGGCCATGAGATTTGATAATATCCAGTTAACCGACGAAAATGGAAGCAAAGGTGAAATGGCTGGAGTAATTCAACACAACTTTTTCAAAGAGCCTCAATTTGATTTCAGTTGTAGTTTCTCAAATTTTCAGGTTCTGAATACAAGCAACGAAGATAACAATCTTTTTTACGGTACTGCCTATGCCACCGGAGACCTCACTATCATCGGGGAAGGAAAGAACGTTAATTTCAAAGCAAATGCCGTCACCAATAAGGACACCAAGATCTTCATACCGCTGAATGGTGGATCAGAAGCTGTCCAGGAAGAGTTCATTTCATTTGTAAAGCCGAGAGATTCAACGGATCTTAATGCAGATATGGAGGATCCTTTCAATGTCCTGGATATAACCACGCTCAATTTTGATTTTGACATTGAAATGACTCCTGATGCGTACTGCGAGATTATATTTGATATTACATCCGGAGATATAATCAGAGGAAGAGGCAATGGCGAATTAAAATTACTAGCTAATACAGATGGTGATTTTGAGATCTACGGAAATTACGACATATCAGAAGGAGGCTACAACTTTACCTTGTACAATATCATTAATAAAGAATTCCAAATCCATCCAGATAGCAGGATTACCTGGACAGGAGATCCTTATCATGCAAACCTGGATATCAAGGCATCTTACCGACAGTTAACTTCCTTGTATCCTATCATTGACATAGAATTGGAAGAACCACCATTGGAACTATCCAGGAAATACCCAACTTTCGTTTATTTGTTTATTGAGGGCGATATGCTGTCTCCTGAAATTGATTTTGAAATTGAAATCGAAGAATATCCTGAGAATGCGGTTGCTGCGGGTGTTTCACTAAGTACATATGTACAGGCTTTTTACAACAAATTACAAAATGACGAACAGGAGCTGAAAAGGCAGGTTTTTTCACTTCTTGTGTTAAAAAACTTCTCTCCTGATAATTCCTTCAATGTCAGTAATACATTGGAAAATAGCGTAAGCGAATTGGTCTCCAACCAGTTGAGCTATTGGATTACTCAATTTGATGAAAATTTGGTCATCGACTTTGATATGGATCTGGGATCGATGTCGGATGAACAATTCAATACATTTCAGTTAAGATTATCCTATTCATTTCTTGACGGCAGATTGAAAGTTACCAGAGACGGTAATTTCTACTCTCAGCAAATTAATGACAATCCTATGAGCCTGATTGGTGACTGGACAGTTGAATACCTGTTGACCGAGGATGGGAAATTCAGGGCAAAAGTCTACAATGAAACCAATTACTACAACTATCAGATCAACAGAAGGTCAACAACGTCTACCGGGTTTAGCCTGATGCATACCCAAAGCTTTGATGCATTTTTTGAAAGAGTTCGGGAAAAAAGAAAAGAAAAGCTAAAGGAAAAAGATGATGAAGATACTTCTGAACCGGAAGAAGATGCCATCACCAAAAAGTCAATCAACAACCCGATCCCTAAATAGTTTAAGCCCAAATTCTGTATTAAAGCGGTCAACCCATAGGGCATATTTAGCAATAACTTAATCTGGGTTTAAACAATTTCAATCCTCATTGTTTATTCTATTATGGATACAAAAAGGATTAATGTTTTTTGGTTTAGACGAGACCTGAGGGTAGACGACAATTGTGGCCTTTATCACGCATTAAAAGAAAAAAATCCGGTTCTTGCAATTTTCGTTTTTGATACGGACATCCTTGACAAACTAAATAATAAAAGTGACGCCAGGGTGCAATTTATCCATCAAAGGACAAAAGAGATAAACGAAAAACTAAGAAAACATGGCTCATATTTAAAGGCATTTCATAGCAAGCCAATCGATGCTTTTAAAGCACTGATCAATGATTATTCGATTGATAAAGTTTTTATCAATCACGATTATGAACCATCTGCTAAAATGAGAGACAAGGAAATTAAAGAATTCCTTAGTGAGCAATCCATTGATTTCCAAACATTCAAAGATCATGTGATTTTTGAATCATTGGAGATTGTCAAAGAAAATGATGAGCCTTATAAAGTCTACACACCTTATAAAAATAAATGGCTTGAAACCCTTAGGGAGAATGATTATCAAGCCTATCCCTCGGAAGACCTATCGGGAAATTTTTTCCTATCAGATGGTGATGATTTCCCCACATTGGAAGAAATAGGATTTAAACCATCAGACATAAAAATCCCAAATGCTGAATTTGATAAAGATTTGATTACTGAATATGATAAAAAAAGGGAATATCCTGCAGAGAGAGGCACCTCACGACTGGGTATTCACCTGAGACATGGAACAGTCAGCATCCGGAAAGCTGTCAAAAATGCTCTTCATATCAACAAGGTCTGGTTACAGGAATTGATCTGGCGAGAATTCTATATGATGATCCTCGATAATTTCCCAAAAGTTGTGTATATGGAGTTTAATCCCAAATACAAGAATTTTCCATGGAAATATGATGAAAAAAATTTTGAGAAATGGTGTAGTGGTAAAACGGGATATCCGATTGTGGACGCTGGAATGCGACAACTCAACGAAACCGGATATATGCACAACAGAGTTCGCATGATTACCGCAAGCTTCTTAACCAAGCACTTATTGATCGACTGGCGATGGGGAGAGGCATATTTTAGTGAAAAATTGCTTGATTACGAACTGGCATCCAACAATGGTGGATGGCAATGGGCTGCAGGCTGTGGAACAGATGCTCAACCCTATTTCCGCATTTTTAATCCAACCGAACAAACCAAAAAGTTTGACCCTAGACAAAAGTATATCAAAAAATGGGTGCCCGAATTAAATTCATTTGATTATCCAAATCCCATAATTGATCATAAATTTGCAAGAAACAGAGCAATAGAAACTTTTAAAAAAGCTTTACAACAATAAAATGAATATCGGTGATAGGGTACGACTTCTTCGCGGGACTGAAGAAGGAAGAATTGTCAGTTTCAAAGGAAAGGATATTGTAGAAATAGAAATAGAAGATGGATTTACGATTCCTGCTTTAAAAACTGAAGTTGTTGTTGTTTCACAATCTGAAGGAGAGTTTTTTAACAGAGGAAGAGAAACCGAATCAAAACCACAAGAAACAAAACCTGAACAAAAGTCTTCGAAAACTTCTTTGAAAGGGCTGTTTATTTCATTTGTTCCATTGAACGATAATGATCATACGCTTAATCTGATGAACCTGACGGAGAAAAGTCTGCTTTACAACTTCTGCGAAATGAATGGCTTGAATCATAAAAGCTTGGCTCATGGATCAGTTTCTCCTAATCACACAACAAAAATTACAGAATTGAAACTTACCGATTTTGAGAAATGGCCGGCTTTCCTATTGCAAACCATAAAGATCAATGATCAATTTGATACATATCAACCATTGCAGGAAACCAATATTAAATTAAAAGCATCCTCATTTTTTAAGTCAAAAACGATAATTCCAGGGATTGAAAAAGAAGGCTATATGATATCTGTTGATAACAAAATGAATATCAATCCCGAAGCTCTGAAAGAAAGTTTTCACCGTCAAAAAGATGATCCAACCTTCAAATTTAAAGATCAAACAATTGGGAAAAGTGGAAAGACCAAGGTCGTAGATCTCCATATTGAAGAATTAACTGATAATTACCAAAATCTCTCAAAAGAGGATATCCTATCCATGCAATTAAAAAAGTTCGAATATGAATTGGATTCAGCGCTTATTTCAGGATATGATAACATAAAGTTTATACATGGGATTGGCAACGGAACCCTTCGACTGATAATCCATAAGGCATTGAGCAAGTCCGAACATATAAAATATTTTGAAGACGCAGATAAAGGAAGATTTGGATTTTCAGCTACGATGGTTCACCTATAATTCAATTTTAAACCAAAATTAAATTTTCTTTGAAATTGACCTTGTTAAAATTAACTTGGCACGGAAAAATTTGAAATACTAACCAATAACTTGTGAAATTTTTAATTGGCAGACATGGATTTTAACTTCAACAAATTTATGGAAAATTATGCCCGGGAAATTGGAGGACAATTTTCTGAGTATGACAAAAACAAATCTGTCATAATAGTTCCTCTTGGTGATAACAGGTTTCAGGCGGTTTTGGGAATTGTAAAACTAAACGAAAAGTATAATAAAATTGGGATCGAATTTTCCTCAAAGGTTTGTCCTTTCAGTGAAGACTTCGACTTGAAAAGTATGCTTGAAGAAAATGCAAAAACCTGCTACGCAAAAATTGTTGTTGTAGATGACTACATTAAAGTGGAAGGGTCCACTTTTACTGATGCAATGGTAGATCAAGGGTTGAAAGAAATAATTCAGGAGGTCGCAAATGTTGCTGATGAATGGGAGTATAAATTAACAGGCAAGGACATTAATTAGCCTTTTATCTATAGAAACAGAATCGTCTCAACAACGTTAATTGGATTTACAATTATTCAAAAATAAATGCAGACTTTCTTATCGCTCTTATTTTGTTTAAAAGCAGGATAAGAGAGGAAAGTCCGGACAACACAGGGCACCGTACTTCTTAACAGGAAGGTCTCTGCCAACTGGTAGGGAACAGAAAGTGCAACAGAAAATATACCGTCCGCCAGCTGGCGGATAAGGGTGAAATGGTGAGGTAAGAGCTCACCGGTCCCGGTGTGAACCGGGATGCTTGGCAAACCTTGCGGGTTGAAAGGTCAAATAGGTTCTGCTTTTTCCCGATTCTTATTGGGAAAAAAGAGTTGCCCGCTCAATTTTTAGAGTAGAATGGGTAGACCGATCGATCCTGGTGGTGACATCAGGGCTAGATAAATGATAAGAGTCCGCCAGCTGGCGGATACAGAATCCGGCTTATGGTCTGCATTTTTTTTATATTAAAACTATGGCAAAAATTCTAATTATTGATGATGAGCAGAGCATCCGCTCCACGTTAAGAGAAATACTCGAATACGAAAAGTATGAAATAGAGGAAGCGAAAGATGGCGAAGAAGGATTCAAAAAATTAAGCTCAGGAAATTATGACCTTATCCTTTGCGATGTTAAAATGCCTAAGTTAAATGGCATCGAGGTATTAGAAAAAGCACAATCCGAAGGCATTGATACGCCTTTTGTGATGATCTCTGCTCATGGATCAATTGAAACAGCAGTTGATGCTGTTAAGAAAGGAGCTTATGATTTTATACCAAAACCACCGGATCTCAACAGGTTACTTATCACGATCAGGAACGCACAGGAAAGGTCCCATCTCGTCACAGAAACCAAATCGTTGAAGAAGAAAATTTCTAAAACTTTTGATATCGTAGGCGAATCTGATGGTATTCAAAAAGTAAAAGAAACCATTGAAAAAGTAGCCCCCACTGATGCTCGTGTATTAATAACAGGCGAAAACGGAACTGGTAAAGAGCTGGTGGCCAGATGGATCCATCAACTTAGCAATAGAAATGGCAGTCCACTGGTGGAAGTTAATTGTGCCGCCATCCCTTCGGAATTGATAGAAAGTGAACTATTTGGGCATGAAAAAGGATCGTTTACTTCAGCAATCAAACAGCGAATCGGAAAGTTCGAACAGGCTAATGAAGGAACTTTGTTTCTGGATGAAGTAGGTGATATGAGCCTCTCCGCACAGGCAAAGGTTTTACGAGCTCTTCAGGAAAATAAAATAACACGAGTTGGTGGCGATAAGGATATCAAAGTCAATGTTCGTGTAATTGCTGCTACAAATAAAGACCTTAAGAAAGAAATAGAGAATGAAAAATTCAGGGAAGACCTATACCATCGGATAGGTGTCATTCTCATCCACGTACCCCCACTTCGAGAACGAACAGACGACATACCTCTTTTGGTTGATAAATTTCTAGAGGAAATTGCTACAGAATATGGCAACAAAAAAAAGGATATTGATAAGTCCGCCATAGATGAATTAAAGAAAATGGAATGGACAGGGAATATCCGTGAGTTGAGAAATGTAGCTGAAAGGCTCGTAATAATGAGCGGTCAAAAAATTTCAAAAACAGATGTACAGCAATATGCCTGATTTTGACTGGTAAAAGCCTCCACACAGGGTGACTGTATATTAGAACAATGCATTTCTTTAGGTAGAATGTGAAAACAACTGAAAAGGAACCAGATTCTTCCAGGTGAAAACGTCTTGCGAGAGAGTTGGCAAAGAGCAATTGACAGTTGGCAAAATGACAAATTAATTAAAATCATCAATTTATCACTACACATATTAATATCAGAATAAATGTAACACTATGACAGGGAGTTTTAGGAATTTAACGGTTTATCAAAAAGCATTTGACCTGGCAATGCAAATTTTTGAAATAACAAAAAGCTTTCCCAAAGATGAAAGATATGAATTAACGGATCAAATTAGAAGATCGTCTCGTGCTGCTTGCCGGGCTATTGGAGAGGGTTATCGGAAAAGACAATATCCAAAGCATTTTTCCAGTAAAATAAGTGACTCTGATATGGAGAATACAGAAACACAAGTATCGCTGGATTTCGCATTGGAATGTAAATATATCACTAAGGAAGAATACAAGGGTATTCTTGAAAAATCAGAAGAAGTGGGACGAATGTTGAACCACATGATTGAAAACCCTGAAAAGTATATGCCCAGAAGTTAGTTAATGTAGGTGCAAGTTTATCTATTGAAATTTTTGCCAACTGCCTTTTTGCCAACTGCCAACTTAACATCTTATGCCAAAAGCGTGGCCGCGCCATTGGTAAGTTTGATAAAGCGCCAATAAGCGCCTAACGAAAAGTTAAACGCTTTTCGTTGGCTTTTCTATTTTTTCCACACTATCCTTTGTATAGGTTGGACATGTTCTTTGCGTACAAGCTCCTAACGATGCAATAAGAATTAAAAAAGCTACAATTTTAAGTTTCATGATCAAATAATTTATTCACACACAACAAAAATAAAAAAATTAAGTTTTTTTAAAATATAAATAAAATACAATGTAATATTATTTAAATATCATTCAAATTATCAGCAAATTACATCCACGAATATCCGAATTATCCATTCTTCCTAATATTTCAAATCTTCCAAAACTGTCTTTTTTTCCAAGATCCTTTGTTTCAATAAAGGAACAAGAATCGATGTTCGCCAGATCTATAACGTTTATAGCGCCACTTTTTTCATTATATATAACGGAAAATGGATCATTTATTTCCCTTATCAGCACTTTCATTGAAAATGGCTCTGAGAATTTTCCATTTCCCAATGAGTAAGCTTGTGAAATCAATTCAGTCATGCCATATTCGGAATGTACCATTTCTACCGAAAAACCGGCTTTTATAACTTCGTGAACTTCAATTCTTGTCATTTCTTTCTTCCTTCCTTTCATTCCACCGGTCTCAATAATGATCAAATCCTCAAATTCCAGTGGAAATTCACGGCAAAAATCCAATAACGCAAACGTCACCCCAAATAATATAGTTTTAACTTTTTGATCTCTTAACCTGATTAGCCGTGCGTGTAATTCGTCAAATTCGTCGAGATAAAAACCGGAAAATTCCGATCCTGATTGTCGGATAAAATAATCGACCATATTTACCAGCGAAGAATTATTTCTTTCCAGATAAGAGGGCAATAGCGCCAGTACTGCATAATCCCGTAAATCACCGTAATGATCATTAAAAATATTCCAGCAAACCTTTTGATAGAGATCTGTGTCTTTAATAAAATGTTGGCTTGGAGCAAGGCCTGTGGTTCCCGAGCTTTCAAATGTTTGCTCCGGAACCCAGTTTCCGGTTTTAACGGGAAAATGTTTGAAAAACTCAATGGGAAGGAATGGAATTTGTTCTATCTTCCTGACATTTAATGAGTCAACATTTAAAAGTTTAAGATATGTCTTATATATTTCATTATTTTGTGATTGAAAAAAGAACAATTCTAATGCAAAATCATTAAAATTATCGTTATTAACATTGAATAATTCTTTTTTAAATCTTTCTGCTGAATACACTGGTTTGTATATTAAATGATCAAAAATAGAACAATAATGAAGGGATGGATACTTTTCACGATATTAATTTCAGGCATTTTACTGGGCTCGTGTTTTGATGCTCCCGAGCTACCAATTGAGCCTAATATTTCCCTGGAAAATTTTTATTTTAAAGATGCGCCTGAAGAAGGATTGGACTCCCTCATTGTTGAATTAAAATTTGAGGATGGCGATGGCGATCTCGGATTAACATCATTTGATACACTACCTCCTTATAACGAGCTCTATTTTTATGTAGATGATGATGGCAACTACTACAGGTTTGGTGATGATCCTTCCATCATGCCTCCATACAACTGTAGAGATTACGAAGATATACTTTATAATAACAATGGCACGATGGATATTGACACTTTTTGGGTCGAAAGAAATCCAGACCATTACAACTATTATTTGGATATTTTATATAAAAATGAACAAGGTGAATTTGTTGTATTCGACTTTGTAGATTCACTTTGTACGTCAAACTTTTATGGCCGGTTTTTCCCTCTTAATACCACTAACAAGACAAGGCCCTTGGAGGGTATTTTGAGATATGGTGTACAATCGGGATTTCAGTATCTGTTTCCAAATAAGACAATAAAACTAAGAATTCAGATCCAGGATAGAGCCTTACACAAAAGCAATGTCATTGAGACGGTTGAGTACTACTTTGAAGTATAATATCTAATAAATAGCAGGATATTTTATCGGGTTAAACTCATGCATGATCTGATAAGAAAAATCGAATATATCTTCCTCGTTGGGTTTTGAGAAGTAATCCCCATCACTACCATATGCTGGTCTGTGCTCTTTGGAAGATACCGTAATGGGTTTTGAGTCCAGATACCTATATCCGTTGTGCTTGTCAAGTACTAAATGCATCATGTAGGCTGACCCTCCTCCAGGCACATCCTCATCAGCAAATATTACTCTATTGGTTTTCTGTATTGATTTTAAAATGATCTTTGGCAAATCAAAAGGAACCAACGTCTGAACATCGATTACTTCCAACGAAACGCCATATTCTTCCAACTGTTCGGCAGCTGTTAAAGCCACATTTACCATCGCACCGTAGGTTACAACAGTTATATCTGTTCCTTCTTTCAATACCTCAGGAACACCAAGGGGGACGGTAAATTCTACCAGATTATCAGGGATTTTTTCTTTCAACCTGTACCCTTTAAGGGTTTCTATGATGATTGCCGGGTCATCGGAACGCAAAATCGTATTATAAAAACCTGCAGCCTGGGTCATGTTTCTCGGAACAATAACAAAAATTCCTCTCATACTGCCCAGGATCATCCCCAGAGGTGAACCCGAATGCCAGACTCCTTCTAATCTATGCCCGCGAGTTCGAATGATCATTGGCGCCTTTTGACGTCCGACAGTCCGATATTGCAAGCAGGCCAGATCATCGGAAAGTGTTTGAATGGCATAGATGAGGTAATCTACATATTGGATCTCCGCGATAGGTCGCAATCCACGAAGTGCGCTTCCTATTCCCTGACCAATGATAGTAGTCTCTCTGATACCTGTGTCCGTAACACGTAATTCTCCATATTTCTTTTGCAAACCCGCGAACCCCTGGTTGACATCCCCAATCACACCAACATCCTCTCCAAACGCAATGATTCTTGGATCGCGAGCCAAATTGGCATCGAAACAAGCCTGTAGAACCTCTCTCCCGTCTACCATTTTGCTGTTTTTACTGTAAATCGCTTTTATTTCAGGAACTTTCAATGCCGAGTCTACTGATTCGCTGTACACATGTGTGCTATAATCTTTTTGATTTCTTTTGTCTCTTTCCCTCAGCCATTCCTGGATTTTTGCTTTGGTCTTAGATCGTTGATCCCTGAAAATGCGAAGGGTGAATTTCAGGGCCTTGATGGTATCCTGTTTCAAAGGAGAAGGATTTGACTGCAATTCCGATCTCATTTTGGTCACCTCTTCATCAGGCCCAACTTCAGCATTGATTTGATCCAATAAAGCCAGTGCTTCTTTTCTGTCTTTATCAACTACTTTGTAGTAATCTTTCCAGGCCTGGTTTTTGGATTCCCTGACATGTTTGATGGCTTCTGCTTCAATTCCATCCAGCTGACCCTGGTGGGCAAATTCGTTTTCCAGTATCCACTCACGGAACTTTTTAATACAATCATATTCTTTTTCCCATTCCAGTCGTTCTTTGGGCTTATATCTTTCATGGGAGCCGGATGTTGAATGTCCTTGTGGTTGTGTCAATTCATTGACATGAACAACAACCGGGACATGCTCTTCGCGGCAGATCCTGGCATATTTCTGAAAGGTTTCTACCAATGCTACATAATCCCAACCCTTCACTCTGACTACCTCTATGCCATTTTCATTTTCGTTTCGCTGAAAACCCTCTAATACTTTAGATATATCAGATTTGGTAGTGTGAAGCTCATTAGGAACGGAAATTCCATATTCATCATCCCAGATTGCCACCAACATTGGGATCTGTAAAACACCGGCAGCATTGATGGATTCGAAAAAGATTCCTTCAGATGTAGCACCATTTCCGATCATTCCAAAAGCTACCTCATTCCCATTTACAGAGAAGTTTTTAAGACTTTTAAGATGTGGATTATTACGATAAATTTTGGAAGCATAGGCAAGACCTACCAGCCGGGGCATTTGCGCGGAAGTCGGAGAAACATCAGCAGAACTGTTATATAATTCTGTATGATTTAACCATTGACCATTTTCATCCAATAATTGTGTGGAAAAATGACCATTCATCATCCTGCCACCTGACATAGGTTCAAATTCAGGATCCGTATGTGCGTACAATTGTGCAAAAAACTGTTGAACATTCACGGCATCAAGGGCAAACATGAATGTTTGATCTCGATAATAGCCAGACCTGAAATCACCTTTTTTGAAGGCCTTTGCCAAAGCAATCTGGCAAAGCTCCTTGCCGTCTCCAAAAATTCCGAATTTTGCTTTTCCGGTAAACACCTCTTTCCTTCCAAGCAGACTGGCATGCCTGCTTATCATGGCAACTTTGTAATCATTCAATATCTCATCTACAGAGATATTGATTTCCTTTAAGGCTTTTGTCGAATCCACAACGCTAGATTTTGTTTATGACTTTGCAATGTTATCAAATATTGGCAGGTAAACAAAACTATTAATTTTTTGCCTGATTCAAAAAAAATGACATAGCTGATTCACAGTATTTTCATCTAAAAAAGACAGGCAAATATTTACCATAAATAATTTAATTCTACAATTATGACGAAATTCAAAATATTATATTGATTCTAAATAAGAAGTAAAAATTTTAATCTAGCTTCTTTCAGTAATTTAACGGTCATTCATTATCCCATGTATGAATGTTTTTCATTTAATTTATTTAAAAAAAATACTTCTTTTATATGCTATACTTTTGAATTCATTTCATATAAATATTATACTGATATTTACAGTGAAAATTTAACCAAATATTTAAAACAATAATTATGATTATTGGGATTCCAAAAGAGATCAAATCGCATGAAAGCAGGGTAGCTGTCACTCCTGCGGGTGTAAAAGAACTCGCCAAAAACAATCACAAAATATTTATTCAATCAACTGCCGGAATTGGAAGCGGATTTGAAGACGCTGAATACATTTCTGCCGGAGCGGAAATTTTACCATCGATAGAATCGGTTTATGAAAAAGCCGAAATGATCATTAAGGTAAAGGAACCAATTGACAAAGAATATTCCCTCATTAAAGAAAACCAATTATTGTTTACCTATTTCCACTTTGCATCAAGCAGACCTTTGACAGAAGCCATGATAAAAAACAAAGCCGTTTGCATTGCATATGAAACGGTTGAAAAAGCTGATCGATCCCTTCCATTGCTGATACCTATGTCAGAAGTTGCCGGAAGGATGGCCGTTCAGGAAGGAGCCAAATACCTGGAAAAACACTATGGAGGACGTGGTATCTTATTAGGAGGAGTACCAGGTGTTCAACCTGCAAAAGTATTGATACTTGGTGGTGGAGTTGTCGGCACCCAGGCAGCAAAAATGGCTGCCGGACTTGGAGCCAATGTCAACATTGTGGATGTGAACCTCCAAAGGCTCCGGTATCTTTCTGATATTTTTCCGCACAATGTAAATACACTGATGTCGACCGAATATACTATTCGTGAATTGATCAAAAATGCCGATCTGATCATTGGAGCTGTGCTCTTGCCAGGTGCTAAAGCTCCCAATCTCGTAACCAGGGACATGTTGAAAGATATGAAGCCGGGAACAGTACTAATTGATGTAGCCGTGGATCAAGGCGGTTGCATTGAAACCTGTAAACCAACTACCCATGATAACCCTACTTACGAAATAGATGGAATTATCCACTATTGTGTGGCAAATATGCCGGGAGCCGTTCCTTATACTTCAACAGTAGCCCTTACAAACGCAACACTCCCCTACGCCATACAGCTGGCGAATATGGGATGGAAAAAGGCTTGCAAAGCAAATAAGGAACTAAACAGGGGCCTGAATATTGTTGGTGGAAAAGTGGTTTATGAAGCAGTAGCTCAGGCTTTTGACCTGCCTTTTGAACCCGTTGAAACTGTGTTAAAATAAAATAATCTGATAGGCTGTTTTCAAAAAAACAGCCTTTTTAGTGGCAATATTCCCGATAAATATCGGTTGCCAAATCTTCGCCCGATTCAATCGATTTTTGGAAGTTTGTACAAGCTTTTTCCTTATTACCTAATTGTTGATAACTTAGTCCAAGGTAAAAGTTTGAATGCTCAGTGGATGGATCGAGCATCAAACTGTTTTGGAGCATTTCGATTGCATGATCGTAATCTTTGTTAAGGAAATAATAAATCCCCTTATTGCGAAACGCCCACGGATTTTTGTCATCTACTCTCATACTGTGATCGATATCTCTTATTCCTTTGTCCAATTCTCCCTGCATTAAGAAAATATATCCCCTATTGTTATAGTAATATGGATTGGAGTTGAGTCGGATTGCTTTATTCACATTTTCGAGAGCTTCATCGAACTCTCCCTGTTTGATAAGGATCAGGGAACGGAGATTAAACGCATCAGGATAATTTTCAGCCTCAGAAATTTTTGACAGTATGATTTCTGATTTGTCAAATTGTTTTTGATAATAATAAATAGTGGCAAGGTTAATAAGTATTTCAGTATTTTCAGGGTTTAGCGCGTTTGCCTTTTCAAAATTTGTAATCGCTTCTTCATAGTACTTCAATCCCGTATTGCTCAAGCCTTTTATGAAATAGAAATTAGCCGAATCCGTGTATCCTTCTACAATCAGATCAAGATCTGTTAAAGCATTTTTATAATTTCCCAAATCGTTCCAAAGCTTTGCCCGGTTGAAATATGCTTCCTTAAAATCCGGATTTACCTGAGTCGCTTTATCATAATCGTGTAACGCTTCTTGATAATCACCTTCCCTCTCGTAAGCAATTGCCCGGTTATTAAATGCCGCTGCAAAAGTATCACTCAGTTCAATAGATTGGGTATAATAGTAAATGGCTTGTTTATTGTCATTTTCTTCCAGGGCAATATTTCCTTTGAGAAACAACTGCTGTCTTTTAACATCTGCAGATTTTGTGCATGCCAGAAAAAACAGAACTATACCTAATGCAAAATATTGTTTCATAAAACTTAATGGACAGTACTTGTCTGATTGTTAATGAAAACAAAAATCAATTTACCATTTTCCTGTTGGTCTTACCCGTATGAACTTTTGCTTTTAGTTCATTCAAGATGTGATACAATCCAAAAAATGTCCTGTTAATGTACAAACCATGTTGCGGGCCCCTCGCTGATTTTGACTGACGAACCTCCTTCATTTTACTTATTCGCTCACCTAATTCATAAACCTGCTCAAAGAACGTTTCATCAGAAAAATCAAAATATTCGTTGTGAAATGGTTGGCCAAGGAGATCGATCATTTCTTTGAAAATAGTGTAAAAGAAATTTGTCTCTTTTTCACTATCATTTTTATTCAAAAAGGATAACTCAAAAAGCAGTTCTTTTAGCTGGTCTTCATCTTTGACAAAATCAATATCATGCATCAAAAAATATCGCTTATAGAACTTTTTGGGGATCACTTTTACACAACCAAAATCCAGCACGCCCACATTTCCATCTTTTAAGAATAAAAAATTTCCAGGATGCGGATCAGCATGAACCTGATGTAAAACATGGATCTGATAGTCATAAAAATCCCAAAGAGCCTGGCCAATAGCATCTCGTTCCTCCTGAGATGGATGGGTATTGATATATTCCTTAATATGATGTCCATCCAACCAATCCATAGTAAGAATTCTTGCTGATGAAAATTCGGGATGATATCTCGGGAAAATCAACCTCTTAATATGATTACAAGCTTCTGTTATTTCTCGAGACCGTTTTAGTTCAAGTTCGTAATCCGTTTCTTCCAGCAATCTTTCTTCCACCTCTTTTAAGTAATGCTTGAGGTCTGCTTCACTTATATTGAACAGAGCCTTCGCAAAAGGTCTGACAATCTTTAAATCTGAGCTAATGGAGTTGGCTACTCCCGGATATTGAATTTTAACAGCTAATTTTTGACCATTGACCGTTGCCTGGTGAACCTGTCCAATGGATGCGGCATTTACTGCATTTTTTGTGAAGGAATCAAATAACTCCTCCGGGCTCTTTTTAAAATAGGTCTGAAAGGTCTTCACAACAAGTGGATAAGATAACGGTGGTGCACTGTACTGCGCCATGGTAAACTTTTCCTGATAAGCAGTAGGTAAAATATTTTTATCCATACTCATCATCTGGGCCACTTTCAGAGCGCTGCCCTTTAGTTCACTCAAAGATTGATAAATAT
This sequence comes from uncultured Cytophagales bacterium, assembly GCA_913057175.1. Taxonomy (GTDB): domain Bacteria; phylum Bacteroidota; class Bacteroidia; order Cytophagales; family Cyclobacteriaceae; genus CAJXNP01. Next base: position 119,040 of record CAJXNP010000016.1, on the reverse strand, counting down.
CCTCAGCGTTGCTCGCATCAAGCTCAGTGCGATCGGTTTCAGGATTGACCAGCTTTTTGGAATAATGCTTAACAAAATTTCCACCTACTTTTACACCTGTTTTCAAAAACCTGGTCGCTCTTTGTACCTTACCTGTAGGGATGCTGCTCTGTTCCTTCATTATTTTCCAAACTTAGACTGAAAGATAAATTTTCCAAGATCAAAAGCTGTATCAAGAGGATTTCTTGACATTAAATCAAATGAAAGATTGGCTGCTTTTTCAATCGCCACATCGGTTTTTTCAAATTTATCACTTTTGTCCTCTTTCCAGAAATCGAGCAAAAAAATGAATTCAGTCCAGAATACCAGGTAGTATTTGTCTGTTAATAAATGTCGCTCCTCTATCTCGCCCGTCTTAACTCCTTCACTGATAAGGTCCTTGATATACTCATTAAATTCCTCCCTAAATTTGCTTAACGAAGAAGAAAGAGGGCCAAACATGTATTTACTTTTTATCATTTTGATGACAAAGCTTCTTCGCTCTTTTAACTCTTCGATAAATGTATAGTAAAATGCGAGCAATTTTTCTCTAGAACTATATTCTTTGTAAGCTTCTTCTTTGGATAATTTGTCGATGGTAGAATTGAAATACTGAAGCCAGATGTCTTCCTCAATTGTATCCATGGAAGTGTAATGCTCATAAAACTCTCTCTCCTCGATTCCAATGTCCTTACAAAAAAGGTAAATATTTTGAGGTTTCTTCTCATTTACCAAAGCCTGGTCAATGTAACCGTCTATGATCAATTTTTTTATATCTTTAGTTTTTGCCATTCACTGATTATTTTCATTAATAACAAACTCCACATATCAATAAAAGTTTGGAACATTATGCGTTTTTTGCAGGAAGGAATATTCCGGCAATCATGCATCTTGTACTTCCCCCTCCATAATTTTCAATGGTTGAAATATCTGAAAATAAAATTTTGCACGAATTCTCAATAATTACCAATTGTTCCGGCAGTAGGGCTTCGTAAGCTGACTTTGACATTACCAGGAAACGTTCTCCTGATTTGCTTGACAGCTGGATCATATTTCCAACAAAATGGTTCATCTGCTCATACGAAATATCAATGAGCTCATGTCCGGTCGATTTAAAACTGCTCACCACTTTCTCCCGATCTTTTTTATCAATGCATTTTAAACAAACTGCGCAGAATTCATCAGCTATGGTCATCAGCACGTTAGTGTGATAGATATCATTATTTTTTTTATCAGTTGCCAAAAACATAACACTTTCAAGTCCCAATTCCCTGCAAAATACATTAAACAGATCTTCATTTGTTCGCGGGGAGCGATTGGCATAGGCTATCTTGTTTTTATAATCGATCACAACACTTCCGGTGCCTTCCAAAAATTTTTGTTCTTTTTCGTAGAAACTGAGATCCAGAATCTTATTCACACGAAAGTTCTTTTCTATTGTTGTGATAATATCTTTCCTTCGCTCCAGCCTTCTATTTTCTGCCAGCATTGGGAATAGCACAATCTCTCCACCGTGATGAAAGGATATCCAGTTATTCGGAAAAACGGCATCCGGGGTATTGATATCATCTTCGTCAAAAACAAATAGTTCCATTCCATTGCTAATTAGCAATCTACTGAAAGCGTCGAATTCAAGCCTGGCCCTAAATGAAATATCCTGGTCGCTTGTGTCCAGTTTTTTTTGAAAAGCATTTGATAGAGCAGTTTGATCATTATATCCAAAGTGACTGGGCCGAACCATAAAAATTGCTTGCGGTGATTGAGAAACAAAGGTCATGTATCCAATTCTTTTACTTTTGACAACAATTTAAGTGGAATTACCTGATTCGAAAAGAATTTGTTGGAGTCTATTTTAAGCTTGCTACAGATTAGAGATTGGGATTCTAATTGAGAGTTGACCAATTACTGGATATAGGTTAAAAAATAAGTAGTGGCAGAAAATCAGGAATTACGGTTAGACGATTCCCTTACCAATACTTCTGTTTTCAGAATAATCGATTGAGATTTCACAATCTCTTTGTTGTCTTTTTTTCTTAGAACCTGCTGAGCTGCGATTTGACCCATTTCAACAGCAGGGTGACTCACTGATGATAGTGCAGGTTCAACAATGAGTGAAATAGGATCATTATTAAACCCTATTATGGCCAACTCTTGCGGTATCTTAATGCCTTTGCTTTTAGCGTATTGAATGATACTTACAGCTGCAGTATCATTAGCCACAAAAATGCCGTCAGGTGGTTCAGCAAGGTTTAGTAAGTATTCAGCAGTTCTTGTTCCCTCATCTGCGCTCAATTTATCACTTTCAATGATATAATTATCATCTATGGGTATGCCATGTTTCTTTAGTGCATCAATGTAACCTCGTTGGCGATCATTGTAAATATTTCTGCTTAATACACCTCCCACATGAGCTATTTTTTTACAACCCTGTTCTATAAGATGCTTGGTAGCCTCATAAGCGGCATTGTGATTATCAATTAGGACTAAATCGCAATTAAGTGCGTCTGTAACCCGATCTACAAAAACTACCGGGATATCATTCTTCATGAATTGCTTAAAATGATCGTACTTTTTTGTTTCCATAGCCAGGGAAACGACAAGCCCGCCTACTCTACTATCGAACAACGCCTGAGCATTGGCTACTTCTTTTTCAAAGCTATCATGGGATTGAGTTATAACAACATTATAACCCTTTTGATTGGCTTCCATTTCAATTCCGCTAATAAGGGAAGACATAAAAGGGCGATTAATCCACGAAATAACAACACCTATATTATTCGTTTTTTTGCTTCTTAAACTTGCAGCAATGGAATTTGGCCTGTACCCCCTTTTATCTGCTAATTTTTTCACCGCCTTGATGGTTTCCCTCCCAATGCTATAGTGCCCCTTTAAAGCGCGTGAAACCGTACTAGGGGAGATATTCAACTCTTGAGCAATATCATATATGGTTATGGCCTTTTTGCTATCCATTATGAATTAAAAAGAAAAGGCGGAAATTAGGACAATTTTTCTTATTGTACAAATAACAGTAACTGATATAGCTTATCAAGCAAAATTCTGATCGTTCTAAAATTAAAAAAACCAGGGCCAAACAAGATGATCCTGGTTTTTATCTAAACGGTTATTTCATTATCAAATTTATCAATTGCCAGAATAACCTGGATTTTGGGGATATTCTGATCCGGTTACTGCATCAATTGCATCTTGTGGAATTGGCCTTAACAAATGAAATGACTGCGGCGTTGGCCCGTTTTGTCCATCTGCCGGAGCTCCATCATTATATTGCCTGTTAAATACAGCAGGAGCACCTGTACCGACTGCAGGATCAGCGCTAACTCTTTCTATTAGCTTACCTGTCCTCTTTAGATCAAACCAACGCATTTGCTCGCCTGCCAATTCCCTGGTACGTTCATCCAAAATGAAATCTATTTCATCCCCATGAGCACCATTCAGGTCACCGGTTGAAATAAGAAGCGCACCTGCTCTTTCCCTTACCACATTGATAAGATCAACAGCTACCTGCGCATCCTGTCCGGACATCAAAGCTGCCTCTGCAGCAACCAAATACGTCTCTGCAAACCGATATACAATGAATGGTCTTGTAGAGGCAATATTCGGATCTTCTTCCGTTCCAGCGATTGGCCTGGCCACCCGGTTAAATTTGCTCAAACTTGGGAAGTGCTTATTTTGGTAATTTCTCGCCAATCCATCGAGAGAGGTGGAAGTTCCAATATTTGGAAACCAGACAACATATCCTTTGCTGTCTGCCCACGCCTGCGCTTCAGCTTCGCTACCAAAAGACTCTTCGATGTGCAAAGGCACATGCCATTGGGCTGTGTCCCCTAATGATCTGGCAGGAGGAGGATCTGTAGTTTCACTGTTCACATACCACACAGTTTGAAAAGATCCATCGTATCTTTCATCATTTATTTTATCAGCAAATGCCACATCGATCATCCATGGAGTTGGACTATACCGAATCCAGGGCCTACCATTCTGCACGTCCCTGATCATACCAGGCACATCCTGTACGTAAAATTCTCTGAAGAAAACATTGCTTAGGTTATTATGTAAGTCGCCTGAATTTGAAGCAGCATTGTTATATTGAGGATTTCCATTCCATTCAATTGTCCACAACACTTCGTCGCTCCATTCATTGTCTTCAGCATGTACATCTGCATAACTTTCCAACAAACCCACTCCATAAGTACCACGGTTATTTATAAGTTCCATTGCATTAGTATATGCAGCCTGAAAATCAGCAGCACTATTATCCTTCCAGCCCCTGGCTAAATGTACCTTAGCCAACAGGTGTAAGGCAGAAGCTTTCCATGCATGTCCCGGAGCAGATGGTCTGGCATCAGGAAGATCAGCAACTGCATCCTCCAGATCCTGAATGATAGCCTCATAAACCTCTTCTTCACTTGCTCTTGTCTGATCATTGCTTGGAGAAGTATTAAATGCTAATGGGCCTGAACCAAGATCGAGGGTAGCCCCACCAAATGTCCTAACCAAAATGAAATACCAGTTGGCGCGAATAAATTTTGCTTCTGCAATTAATTGTTGCTTTTCTTCATCACTTAAATCAGTCGCTTCTGCACCAATTTCAATAATTCCATTACAAGTATTGATCGCTGGATAAGCCCTGTTCCATGCAGAGCCTAAGTTACCATCTGCCGGTGTAATACCGCTGTAAATTGCCAAAGGTGGGTTATTTACTTGCTGAGCCTGGGCATATTCATCCGTACCATACACGGTCATGTTCATTCCTTGCTCAGAAGCATAATAATACCGGAATTGCGAATATGCCGCAGTTAATCCAGCCTCCAATCCTTTTGCAGTGCTAAAGAAATCAGGAGTCAGAATCGTCCTGGGCTGTTCATCCAATACGTCTGAACATCCTGTAAAAATGATCACCAGGAGTATCAGACCTTTTATATATATATTAAATATCTTTTTCATATTCTTTTTTAATTTATGATTAGAACTCGAGGTTTACACCAAAAATATAGGATTTCATAATAGGCGAGTCTGCGGATATTTGCAAACGAGAACCAAATCCCGGCGTAAGTTCAGCATCAGGATTTGCCCTGCCATTCGGTTCCGGATCCAACCCACCGGCATCAACAAAATCAGAGAAGAAAGCTTTGAATGGATTATTTGCTGTGAAATATACACGCAATGAATTTATTCCGGCCTTGTTCAGCACTGATGTCGGAATATTATACCCCAAACTAATGTTCCTGATTTTCATGAATGACCCGTCAAAATAACCCATAGTTGACCTGAACTGTGGGAATTGATCTCCTGTTTTCGGGTAGGCATTTGTTGGGTTCTCCGGTGTCCAATAATCAACCTCGATTTGATTTCTCCGGCCTTCAAGGGATGCATCCTGGTGAATACGGCTAACAAGCAAACCTCCTACCCTGGCAAATAAAACAACAGATAAATCAAAATTTTTGAAGGCAAATCTATTGGTCATACCTCCGATCCAATCAGGATTCAACTGACCTAATACCGTTCTGTCATCCTCATCCCGTATACCATTCCCATTCAAATCAGCTACTTTGATATCACCTGGTTCAAGACCACTTTCAAATTCTTCTGCGGCATCTTCTTCGTCAAGCTGCCAGATCCCGATTTTTTTGTAGTCATATATGACATCTATTGGCTCTCCTACAAACCAGCCATTATTCACATCTTCTGTGATTCCACCGGCTAACTCCGTGATTTCTTCATTCCAGGTAGTAAAGTTCACATCAATTTGCCACCTGAAACCATCACTTTGCTGAGGCTCAATGGCAATGGCGCTAACAGTAGCTTCAAATCCTTTATTTTCTGTCTTACCAATATTTTGGTAGAAGGTACCATTCACACCTGACATGATCGGCAAAGATCTTTCCTGCAATATATCCTCCGTTTTCTGTTGGTAATATTCAAGTGAAGAAATCACTCTGTTGGTGAACAAGCCAAAATCAATTCCAATGTTATATGTTTTTGTAAACTCCCATGTGAGAGCAGGATTTGGGAGGTTAGATACATAGTATCCCAATTCTCCACCATCCGGTCCGTAACTGTAAGGGATATCGCTGAGTCGTCCAAGGGATCCATATGGTGAAACTGCCTGGTTGGAAGTCTGCCCCCATCCCAAACGGAATTTCAAATTGGAAAGGAACGTCACATCACTCATGAATGGTTCATTATGAATATTCCACCCTAGCGCTGCAGCAGGATAGACAAACCACTTATTGCCATCTGCCAGCCTTGAAGAACCATCCGCCCTACCTGTCAATGTCAAAAGATATCGGTCTCCGTAGTTATAATTGATCCGGGCCATATAGGACATTAGCCCCCATTTGTTATAATCCTGATCCGGAGCAAACTGGCCATTATCTGCAAGTACCTGTGTACCTAGGTTAAAATTGTAATATTGAAGTTGATCTGATGCCAGGTCAGTAGTGAAAAACACTTGCTTGGCCCACTCAGCCTGCTGGACACTGAATAACCCCGTAAAGTTAATTTTATGATGATCTGCAAATGTTCGATCGAATAGAAGTAAGTTTTCCAATGTATAGCTCCATCTGTGGATATTTTCAATATTAGCAGAATTCGTTCCAGATACATTTAGCCTACTGCCCGAAAATTGACCTTTTTTCTCAAAACTAAGATCCAAACCAACATTTAACCGATATCGCAGACCTTCAATAATTTCAACTTCTCCATATAAACTGCTAAAGCTGCTCAACCTTTTTCTTTGCTCCTCCCAGTTGTCTTCATCATAATACAAAAGTGGATTTATATTAAATGGTTCATCAATATGGCCTGCATAAAAATTCTCATTAATTGCCCCATCATCCGTATATGGCTTCATCAAAGGACTGTATGCAAGCAATCCACCATATGGGTTGATACTTTCCCCATCCCTTAATGAATAAGAAGTAAATGTGTTGATCCCGATTTTTATCCTTTCACTCGCCTGATGATCCAAATTGAGCCGAAGAGAATATCGCGTAAATGCCTGACCAGGCATAGCATTTGTTTCCCTGAAATAGGCTCCCGATGCCAGATATTGTGTTTTTTCAGTTCCTCCTGCAAAACCCAACTCGTGGTTTGTAATAAAACCATCTTTGAGCATCAGATCCTGCCAGTTGACCTCACTACCATTTAATATGGATTCGGTTTCATCTGATGTAAATGCGTTTGTACCTGCTTCCTGAATATAATCAGCATATTCTTCACCATCAAAGACGTCATATTTTGCAAGAGGCTGGGAAATACCCGCATAACCATTGTAAGTGACTCTTGACTGACCCACTTTTCCTTTTTTGGTTGTGATGATGATCACACCATTGGATCCTCTTGATCCGTAGATGGCAGTTGCGGAAGCGTCTTTCAAAATATCCACAGATTGGATATCCCCCTGGTTGATGCTTGATAGATCGCCCTGATAGGGGATTCCATCCAATACAATCAAAGGATCATTATTTTCACTATCAGCAGAACCAAGTGAACGATTACCTCTGATACGAATTTGCATTTCTCCTCCTGGCTTAGAAGAGGTTCTGGTTAGTTGGACCCCGGCTACACGACCTTGTAGTGCTTGTGCCACGTCGGGTGCTGGAATCTCATTGATCGTTTTGCTATCGACGGTAGATATCGCCCCGGTCACATCACTTTTCTTTTGTGTACCGTAACCGATCACAACCACCTCAGAGAGAGTGGAAACATCCGGCGTCAAAGTCATGTTGATCACTGATTGATTTCCCACATCAACTTCTTCCTGCAAATAACCGACATAACTGAAGACTAATACAGGATTATCACCGCTAACAGATATAGAATAATCACCATCAATATCTGTAACTGTTCCTGATGAAGTTCCTTTAATAAGAACGTTTACACCTGGTAATCCGGAACCAGTTTCGTCCAATACCTTACCAGATACCTCTCTGGACTGGGCATTTACATCTACCCAAACAATACTTAATAAAAGTGTGATCGCCAGGGCAACCACAGACTTAAGCCTAAAAAAACAGCGACTTAAGGAATGTAATTTGGGAATAATTCGTAAAGCTACATGTTTCATATATTTTTGATTTAATGGATAATTAAGTTCTTTGATTTATGATTTTTGAATTAAAAAAAGAGGTGATGACAATTGGGTATGTGGGTGCTATCGCTGCACAATTTTTCCTGCACATAGACTCAACATTAATAAGATTACGACCCAATGATTCCAAAGCATTAAAAATTTAATCCAACAAGGAATTCTAAAAATTCTATTACAATGTTAAACCTATATATAATTTATTAATTATGCAATCGATTGCGTAAAATTTAAATAATTATTACCGTGCAATAAAAACATCAACCAACCGCATATTACTGGCATTTTATTTATATAGTTAATGATTCAGCGTTATTTTTCATTCTTATTAGTTAATAAAATTTCATAACTTTTTGACCTAATACAGCAATCGATTGCATTATTGCTTTAGGAATATTTTTGCTGATTAACTTTTCGTACTGAAACGGAGATGAACTTTCTTTTTCAAAAATTCACGAAAACAAGAAAAAGAAAGTTCATCGGAGAGTGAAGCGGTTACTGACGAACAATCTAATTCACTAAATTTCCCAAAAGCGAATCAGCCTTTTTCGGAAGAAGTTAATAAAACAACAAGTCTAGGAGTTGATCTTTTACTAAAGGAATAAAATTTCCTTTGATTTGATAATTTATATTTTTGAACAAAATACATTTAGCATGATACGTGGATTTATCCTTCACAATTTTTTGAATTCATTGTGGTTCATTCTGGTAGCTTTTTCTCTTCTTTCCTGTGAAAAAGAAAAACCGGAAACAGACGAATTCTCCAAGTCCCTTTTCACCAGGGTTCCCTCCAACCATTCCGGAATTACCTTCAAAAATATAGTAGAAGAAAAGTTTGAAAATTATTTTGCTTACTACCCCTATATCTACAATGGAGGTGGCGTTGCTGTTGGCGATATTAATAATGATGGATTGACCGATATCTATTTCACAGCAAATGAACACGCCAACAAACTCTATCTCAACAAAGGAGCGTTGAAATTTGAAGACATCAGTCAATCAGCCGGAGTAGAAGGTAAAAAGGGATGGGACAATGGAGTATCGATGGTGGATATCAATCACGATGGATATCTTGATATTTACATCTGCCGGGGTGGCTGGCAGGATACAGATGAAGAAAGAAGAAATCTCTTGTATGTAAATAATGGCGACTTGACATTTACAGAAAAAGCCTCTGAATTCGGACTGGATGATGTTGCCTTTTCTACGCATGCTACCTTTTTTGACATGGACAATGATAATGACCTTGACGCATATATCATCAACCGTCCCGACTCATTTTATCTCCCACTATCTACCATGCGGGACAACCGTTACATACCCAATGATCTTTTCAGAGACAAGCTATACAGAAACGAAGAAGGCAAATTCAATGAAATTGGACTGGAAGCCGGTATAACAGAGAATTTCGGTTATTCACTTGGTGTCATGACTGCCGATTTTAATCACGATGGCTTCAAAGATATTTTTGTTGCCAATGATTATTCGGAAAGAGATTTTCTTTTTATTAATGATGGGGATGGCACCTTTACAGATAAGACCAAAGAAGCCATGCACCATCTTTCTCTATCATCCATGGGAGTAGATATGGCGGATATCAACAATGACGGACTGGAAGACCTGGTAGTGTTGGAAATGCAACCGGAGGATTATACCCGGGCAAAAGTCTCTATGCCACCCATGGACCTGGAGGGGTATAACGCCATCCAGGAGGCTGGTATGCATAAGCAATATTTACGCAATGTACTTTTCCTTAATATGGGAAATAATTTTTACAGTGAAATAGGAAATCTGGCTGGAATGACCAATACGGATTGGAGCTGGGGTTGCCTCACTTCTGATTATGACAATGATGGTTTTCGCGACCTATTTATAACCAATGGCTTTAGAAGAGATGTGATGAATGGGGATATTCAGATGAAGACAATGGATTTCATCAGGATGAACCGTCATCGTTTTAAAGATGCAACGGATATGTTCAACAATGCTTTTGATGAATTTATCAACCTGTATGATGGAATAAAGCTTAAAAACTACCTCTTTAAAAATAATGGCAACCTGACTTTCACAGACGTTTCCGGGGAATGGGGATTTTATGAATACAGTTTTTCCAATGGATCGGCGGTTGCAGACTTTGACAAAGATGGCGACCTGGATATTGTGATAAACAATTTAGCTGATGAAGCCTGGCTATTCGAAAATACTCAGAAAGACAACAACTATATTCAGATTGAATTGACAGGGCCTGATTTAAATCCATTTGGACTGGGTACATACATTTCCATTTATTATGATGGGAAAATCCAGTTTTTTGAAAATAAAACCGTAAGAGGCTATTTATCTTCGTCGACAACCATTCCACATTTTGGACTTGGAAAAACGGAATCCATTGACAGCATTAAAGTAAGGTGGACAGATGGAAAGGAGAATATACTGACTAATATTCCAACCAATCAGATTCTAAAAATAGCCTATAATGAATCTGCAATCGGAAAAGAGCCTGTTGTTAAACTAAGCTCAGAAAAACCGTTATTCCAGGAATCGACAAAACCCAGTCTGAAGCCTGCTTTTGTACATCACGAAAATGAATTCTTTGAATACAATGATCAAAAACTATTGCCTCATGGATTTGCTAAAAGCGGCCCTTTTATTTCTGTCGGTGATATCAATGGAGATGGACTGGATGATTTTTACATCGGGGGGGCAAAAGGGCAAGCTGGAAGCTTGTACCGGCAGCAAAATGATCAATTTATAAAAGTTTCATCATCGACTTTGCAAAAGGATAAAGACTATGAAGACATGGGATCGGAATTTTTTGATGTGGATGGAGACAACGATATGGATCTTTATGTAGTGAGCGGCGGAAGCGAATACCATGAAGGAAATAGTATGTACCAGGACAGGTTGTACCTTAATGATGGAAACGGACAATTTACCAAAACGGATCTTCCAAAAACAATCAGCAGTGGCTCTTGTGTTGAAGCCTTTGATTTTGATCAGGATGGTGATATGGACTTGTTTGTCGGCGGACAGGTTATTGCGGGAGCCTACCCTACTCCTCCAAAAAGTTATGTATTCGTAAATGATAGAGGAAAATTGATCGATAAAACCGATGAAATTGCACCAGGTATTTCCAGGATCGGCATGGTAAAATCAGCTGTTTTCACAGACTTAAATCAAAATAATCAACCGGAACTGGTCATAGTCGGCGAATGGATGCCGATCAAAATTCTTGAATATTCGGAAAATAAATTTCTGGACAAGACCTCAGATTATTCTTTGGATAAAACCAATGGTTGGTGGAATAAAGTTGTTTCGAATGACCTCGACAATGATGGCGATCAGGACCTGATCATTGGAAACCTCGGAGAGAATTATAAATATAAAACCAGCATTGAGAAACCCTTCCAGGTATTTGCAAGGGATTTTGATAGAAGTGGAACCAACGACATATTACTTGCTTACTATCATGGCAATAACCTGAAACCGGTTCGTGGGAAGGAAATATTAACAAAGCAATTACCTGTAATAGAAAAGGTGTTTCCCACCTATATGGAATTTGCCAAAGCAGATATGAAGGACATTCTGGGACAGGGAATGGAGAATTCATTTCATCTTCTGGCCTACGAGTTTTCAAGCATCATTCTGATCAATAATGATGGCCAATTCGAAATGAAAAAATTACCGGTTCAGGCCCAGTTTTCTACCCTTAATGGTATCCTGATTGACGATTATAACAAAGATGGAGTGAAAGACCTGATTATAGGAGGAAATAAATTTGATGTGGAAATTGAAACTTCACCAGCAGATGCCTCTCCGGGATTTGTTCTTTTGGGCAAGGGTGATTTCAAATACGAAGCACAACTACCATCCGAGAGTGGTTTTTTTATTCCATACAATGTAAAAGACCTTCGATCAATTAATTCGAAAAATGAAACATTCATATTGGTATCTTCGAATAATGATTCCTTAAGAGTATTTAAACCAAACAAATAAATGAAACATACATTAATTATTGTCATAATGATTTTCTCATCAATCTCAATTACATCCGCGCAAATGATTCAATCAGGGGTTTACAAATTGGAAAGGGCCAAAACCACCCTGACGGATTATGGCTCGATTCGAAAAATAACGGAAGGCATGACACGGGATTTTAAAGAAATGGAAATCACTTACCTGACTTTAAACCGACAGGCCAAATACTCCATTCACAAAAAACCTGAAAAAATGGTCATTGTTCATACCGGAAGACTTTGGATCACGATTGATTCCAAAGAATATGTTCTTGGTAGCGGAAGTGTGATGGTATTGCCTCCGGGCTCCTCATTTACAGTTCAAAATAATTTCGTTGATCCTGCCAGCTTCTATTTATTTCAGTACATAGCAAATGATAAAACCAAAAAAGATGATTTTCAACCCATTGTCAAAAATTGGGATGACATCGAATTCAAGCCACATGATAAAGGAGGAATCAGAAACTTTTTTGATGTAGAAACGCCGGAATGTAAAAAATTTGAAATGCATGTCACCAACCTCAATGCTGGTATCAAAAGTCATGAACCACATACCCATCGAGCGGCAGAATTTGTGTTGATGTTCGACGGAAATGCGGAAATGGAAATTGATGGCGAAATTTATGAAAGTGAAGCCAGCGATCTCTACTTTCTGGAGTCAGAAATTTCACATGCCATTAAGAATATCGGTTCGGAACAATGCCAGTATTTTGCTTTTCAGATGGAGTGAAGCTGGTTTCGTGTTTTGTTGGTTTCAGGTTGCTGGTTGTATAAGTTGCAGTAGGACTGAAACAAAGAACTGACCGGATTAAAAGTCACTTCCATGGAATTATTTCAGCACAAGTAAATCCATAAAATACCATATCGCAAATCGCTTTTAGCTATCTAATTTATTTCACTTGCATTTACCTCAAAAATAAAAGTTGAGTATCCTGGTTTACCATCTTTTGACAGACCCTCTACAACTGTGAGATATTTACCAGGAATGTCAGAGCTAAAAAACTCTATATTTGCTTTACCTCCCCGTGGCACTACTTCCGAAGACCAATACAATAAATTCCTAAAATCAGGAATCCTGGGATTATTTAAATTCTTATAATCCGGAGAATAGAATTGGCGAGAAATTTTCAATCCGTGGTATGTAATCAACAGTGAACGAGGATCGATCTGATAACCAGGAAGGTTTCCTTCATAACTGGTATAACCCACGATTCCGTCATAGGTTTGAGTGCGATAATAATATCTGTCAACAACCACATCCAGTCTTTTAATATTTAATGGATCGATTTTCATGATTTCATTAGCACTAAAAACCGGGACTCCATCATATAGAATCAATGGATCCTTTTCATAGAGAATTCTCTTGTCAGAATTAAGAATTCTGAATCGAAATTCTTCATCATTTTTCCTCACCCTGACACCATAAATGTATTCTCTCATGACATCTTCCATAACTGTAAACCTGGTGTAGTCATCCAAATAGTAGGTTTGATCCGCTTCACCATAAAATAATGTTGTGTCAACTTCAGGGAATCCGTATTTGTTTATTTGCTTTTTGTGATAAATATTCAGGACCTGAAGCCCCACACTTCTGGCATTAATAACTTCTTGAGAATACTTTTGTGCTAATCCACGCCTACAAAAATCAAGATTGAGGTTTGTGTCAAATGGATCCTCAATTCTTATTGCAAAAATAGAATCGATAGCAAAATTTGTTTGCGCTATGAGCTCCCTCTGGCCCCACAAATCGTTCGTTTCAAACAAAATATTGCCATTTTGATCACTTTTCGAACTATAAAAATGTGGTAACCTGCCAGGAGAAGATAAATAACAATCAACATGAGATGCAGGTGCATTTTGATTGATATTTAATACCTTTCCGGTAATTAAATGATCGTGAATTTCAGGAATGTATTTTTTAGACAGATAGCTGTTTTTGCCCATAATATCATCCCATTTAAATCTTCTCCAGCCGTGTGTTAACATCAATAAATCAATCTCATTATTTTTCATTTCATCAGAAAAATAAAAAGCCGGATTTTCAATTTTCCCCTTTAGATCAGAACTGAGATAGAGATAACTTATAATATTGTGCTTACCGATTTCATTTAAAGAATCAAGTTTGTATACAGAAACCGACAGATTAGGATCATCTCCGCTGCTTTTGATTTCAAGCTTAATGTTCTCCCGCTTTTTATAGGTGTTTTGTGATGAACTGATTTCGACATTCATAAGATCATCAGGCATAACAAAAAATAGCCTTTCGCTAAGTGGTATATTTCTCTCATTAAAAAGGGTTAGGTGATTTATTCCTCTTGGTAGTTTATTTTTATTTAGGCGAACACTTAATTTCCCTTCATTGATCGTATGCTGTTTGGAATAGGAAATTATATTTCTTGTATGGGCTAATAAATGGATGTCTTCATTCGGTTTAGTTGATAAAACGTTAATAACAATATCACTTCCCTCTTCTTTTACACTGAGATATATCCCGTCTCTTTTTATTTCTGGCAAATTCACTTCTTGTGATTTTCCATCACAGTTAATTATTACTTTGTAACTTTTGCTTTCAACAGGGGTGAATTTGAATGTCCCCATACCCAAATGCGTAGGCATAAATTTTACAATGGTATCATTGTTAAAATCTAATAGACATCCCATGAAATTTATTGCAGTGCCATAATTATCCACTCCTTTAAATGCAACTTTACTCTCAATACCACGAATTAAATCCCCGCCCTCCGGGAAAAACCGGATGTCAATAGTATCTGATTTATCGGTTTCAAAAATGGGCATTTTACGAAATGAATTGATGATATTGATTTCTTTTTGAAAATAGAATGCTGGGGCATAGTTTCTCATCCATCGGGTATAGGCCCTGAGCTGGAATCGGCCAGATGTCAGGTTTGTGGGCAGTTGATAAGAACCATTTCCAATTCCATTTTCCAGCTTGATCAATGATTGCATATGCAAGGCAGAATCTTCGCCAATAAGCTCAACATAAGCCACTTTGCTGAGATCGGAAAATTGGTGGGTTGATGCATTAACACAATAAACCTTAAACCACAAAATTTCACCTGCTAGATACAATTCACGGTCCAGGGTGATATAGATCTTTTCCTGGTAATTGGCTTTTCGATATTGATCAAATCTTTCCTCAACAACTTGCTCCTGAGATTTTGAGAGATGAACAATACCCAATAAAAAAAGTATAATCAGAATACTAAATTTCAAAATTAAAAATCTATACATATGATTTTCTATCAATCCCAAAAATCCGGTTTTTTATTGGTACCATAAAATCGGCAATCCATGCATCTTTTTGTTCCGGCCTGGTACCCGATAACCCCTGCACCTTCGCGCACCTCCTCGATCAAATAATGCGTACTGATCTTATCCCTTACTTCTGAAGTCAGGATTGTATCTATTTCACAGCGAGTATATTCATTGAAGATCTTAAAGAAGGTAACTTCGTCTTGGCTTACAAATATCCGTTTTTGCGTTTCTGTATATAAATTGAAGTATCCGATTACATCCTCCTTGATATTTGAAACATTCAGGATATTACTGCTGACCTTGAAAGGCTGGGGATCAAATAAACCACCAACATTTTCTGTATTGGATTCCAGCAATTTCCAATAGTCATAGGTACTTTTATTCAGCGATCTTTGCTTAACAAGCAAACTGTATCGATGTCTAAACTTGCCGCTTGTGCCATCGATTTTTGTGAAAGGGAATTTACTAATGATATCCTCAAAAAGTTTTTCAGATGTTCCAATAATTATATCTTTTGAGAAAGCATGTTTGTAGCAAAAATACATCGTGTCATAGTAATCCAATCTTCTTTTAAAAGAATATTCTATTGGGTCATAATGCCACAAGGAAGGGCGAAGAGAGGTAAACATCCAGTCTTCTTCATAGTCCCATTTATAATACCTCGTATCATTTTTCGGATCGTGAGTATAAACATAAAACTGAACTCCCTGATCATCCGAATCAAACGTGATACTATCTATTTCGGGCGTTTCCTTTAAAACTTCAAAGTTCGAAGAATAGTGATTATCGTCACCAATTGTTAGGTTCAGCCGAGCCTTTTCTCCAATACCGATGTTAAAATCATCTAGCCAGTACCTGCCGCTATCCTGATGTTCAAATATCCATTTATTGCCTGATTCATGTTCCAGCTCGACCTCGGCATTATTAACATATTCTATTGAATCAATAGATATCAGGCTGCGAGTTCTGCTCAGTATTACCTCTCCTATATTGGTGGAGGCATTGATATTGGCATTGACAACCAATAAGTTTTCAACATCCTCATCTAATTCAGGTTCATAAGGTTCAATACAGCCAATCAATGCCGTAAAAAGAATATATATAATACTTTTTCTGGTCATTAAAATTTGAAATTATAGGTAATAGTCGGAATTGGGTTGCCAAAAATTGACAGCTTGTAGCCATTTATAAAACCATTTTCTGAAAGAAAAAACACCGAGTACGGATTCTTTCTTCCCAGCACATTGTACACTGCAAATGTCCAGGAGCTATGAGCTAATTTTTTGATCTTATGATTTCCTTCCAAATTGACTGAAAAGTCCACCCGAATGTAATCTGGGATCCGGTACTGATTCCGATTTGAAAAGTGTACCCTGTCAGTTTGATCAATCTGATATATTGAAAGTGGAATGGAAATTGGCCTCCCCGTGCTATATATAAAGTTCAACCCGGTGTTAACCCTTCTGTTAAACTTGTAGTTTGCCACCAAGGTGAAATCGTGTGGCTTGTCATAATTACTTGGATAATATTCACCATCATTCACTCTTTCAATGGGAAACTCGCTGTCACTGCGCAACAGGGACCTGGAATAGGTGTAGCTCACCCAACCGTTTGTTTTTCCCTTTTGCTTTTTAACCATCAACTCCACACCATAGGCCTTCCCTTCAGTACCTATCACATCGGTTTCAAGATGTTCATTTAGCAAAAGCTCTGCTCCCTTTTTAAAGTCCAGGTAATTATTACTTCGTTTGTAATAGCCTTCGATCGAAGTCGAGATAGCAGATGCACGGAAATCCTTATAAAAACCTATAGAAAATTGTTCACCTATCTGCGGTTTGATGTTTGGATCACTTAATTTCCAAATATCAGTTGGCGATACCACCATCGTATTGGACAACATATGGATATATTGCCTCAATTTATTATAACTCAATTTCAGTGATAAATCATTAGTTAATAAATAGCGCAATGAAGCTCTGTACTCAGGACCGTGGTAGGTGTTGATCACTCCCTTATCATAGGAAACTGTATCCAAAATATTGTCAGTTTCCTTTGGCACACCTTCGGGATAAGTATATGACTCTCGGGGACCTAAAGCATTAAACATTGAATACCGCAAACCCAGATAAACCGATAACCTGTGATTGATCTCGATTCTATCTCCCAAATAGATGGCGCTTTCAAGACCTTTTTCATTCTGCAAATTTACTGGGATGACTGAAGATTCGTTGGCGTTGGGCTCAAAAATCCCTGGCATGATACCATAATAAATGCTGCTTATACCCATATCGATATTGTGGGACGAGCTGGGAAAATAATTTAGGTCAAATTTAAAGTCGTATTGACCCAGGTCATAACCCAGGGTAAATGCGTTGACCGGATTGTCGTCGCTACTCACCGAATAATTGTATCCACTATATCCGGCCGTAAAAACGCCATAAAGCTTATTCTTAAATACATGCTTCCATTTAATTGTTAGCGCTTCATTATTGTATTTATATAATGTATCACTATTTAACCTGAAACGGTCATTGCTATAGTAGCCGGTGAGATATATGCTGTTTTTATCGTTTATGTCATAACTAACATGTGTGTTAAGGTCGTAAAATGATGCGCTACTATTTTTAATGGCATCATCCGGAATGAGTTTAAGAAGCCAATCTGAATAAGTGGTTCGACCACCAATAACAAATGACATTTTATCTTCAATGATCGGAACCTCCAGTGTCAATCGGGTAGTAAGGGATCCAATGCCCCCAATTCCGGCAAATTTCTTTTTGTTTCCCTCGCGCGTGCCTATTTCAAGAACAGATGACAATCGGCCTCCATAGTTGGCCGGAATTCCACTTTTGTACAATTCAACATTTTTTAACACATCAGGATTAAAAGATGAAAAGAAACCGAATAGGTGTGATGGATTGTAAATGGTTGCATCGTTGTACAAAATGAGATTCTGATCCGCAGCGCCACCACGTACATTAAGCCCGGTGGTGTTTTCCCCTGTGGACTGTACTCCCGGCAAAGTCAGGGCAACCCTTAGTATATCTGTCTCACCAAAAGCAGTTGGCACCTGCTTAAGGGTATTGATATCCAATTTTTCCACACCCATTTGCAGGCTCATAACATTTGCGTCGCGGTCAGATTCGATAACAATTTCCCGAAGGGGAATAATGTCTTCCATCAATTTTATATCAAGCTTGCCATCTGAATAAAGCATGATTTTTCTTTTGGTGTTTTTCATGCCAATAGTTGAGATCAGAAGCTCATGGCTGCCTTTAGGTATGGTAATGGAATAATATCCAAATTGATCCGAGGCCACCCCTATCCTGGGATCATCAATGTAAATCAGGGCGCCAAATACGGGCTCGCCGGTATCAATGTCCCGTACATAACCCGCTATATTTGCATAACCGCTCAGGTCGCCAGCACTTTTATCACCTATCTCATTTAACTTTGTTTCGACATTATTTTTAAGGATACTCTCTTCTTCTTTGAAGGAAGTGAAATCGGGTAAATCTTCATTTTCATCCGAAAAAGTTATTGCCCGTTCATTATAAAAATCTATTGGAAGGCTTGTCAATACGGTATTGTCTTTTGTGAGAAAAATGATATCATCTGAATAAAATGAATACTTAAACCCTTCATCTTTAAAAAGGATGTTCAGAGTTTGTTCAATTGTCCTATTTTGGATTTTTATTTTAAAAAATAGGCTGTCGAAATCCTCCGGTAAATAGTAAAATCTTGAACCAGATTGATTCTCAATTTCTTGTACCAACTCTTCAATTGATGCGCTATCCAATTCCAATGTAATGGTACTCTTTGTTCCTTGAGCGAGGGCAATTTGCGAGGATATTGAAAAGATTAGAAAAAATAGGGCTTGGTAGAATCTCACCATATTATTCTTTTAATGTGCTAACATAACGTACAGTCGATATGATTGAATTTTCCAGGTCATTTCCAAAATATAAACGACTATCTCTGATGTGTTTTTTGATACCCTTTTTTTGTTCCGGAAAAGCCTTTATCAAACTTCTTTTGTTTCTTATGGATGAAAGCTGATCATTGTTTAGAATATAATATTTACTTTCCTCTTCAAATCTTTGTTTTAAGTAAACACCGTGGAATTCTTCTACATATTTTTTTGACCTTTTTGACAATAAATAAAGCTCATCGTGGAACAAAAGCTCATAAATTCCAGTTTCCAATGGTTGAGTTTCTGAGCTATCCGGAATGACGATAAAAGTGCGGTTAAGAAGATAAAACCTTGTGATTTTACTATCATTTAAGATAAATTCTTTCACAAACCCAGATTGAGTAAAATGCTTCAAAATCAATGCGTCCTTGTGAATATCATATCGCATCTCAACACTATCATAATTATTACCATCATATTCTAAAACCCCATATTCATAGTAGTCAGTCAAATAAAAGGGGTGGCCAGTTATTTGCCTGTCATACTCAGCATATTCTTTTCCATTATATATTTGCAATTGGTCTCCTATATCTTGCAGATATACCTCCCTGGCACTCACCAATGATTTGTTCAGAAATTCAACATTAAGATTGGACTCTTGTGATCGGGCATTATGCTGAAATAATGACAAACTTATCACCATAAAAAATGCAGGTATTCTCATATTCTTCTCTCAAAGTTTAAATCTACCTTATAGAAAGAACCAGCAAAGGTTAAGATAATATTTATTGAAAATTTTTCATACATTTTTGAAAAAATAATAAAAATTTAGAAAAACAATCGATTGATAATTTAATTATTTACATTTTTAGCAATCAATAATTATTGATCAATCATAATTGAGTAATATTGATATTTATTGGGTTAAGTTTTGTTGATCAACCTTAAAAATCAAATCAATGAGTGACCAAATCGATCCAAAAGTATTGGCCGCTTTACTTCGTAAACCCGAAGGAGAAGGCGGCATTAAGGTGGCAGAAATGCTCAATAAGACAAACAGATATATTACTTCATTTACCTATCGGTGCTTGGAGCCCAAAGATGGACAGACCATCCTTGAAATCGGTTTTGGTAATGGGATTTTGATGCCGGAACTAATGGGGTTAGCTTCAAACCTGAAAGTTTATGGTGTCGATTTCGCAGCAGATATGGTTTTAGAAGCAAAAAAATACTTAAAGGAACAATTAGAAAATGGTCTGGTGCATTTATCAGAAGCCAGCGTGGAAAACTTGCCGTTTGCTGAGAACACGTTTGATTCCGCATGTAGCATCAATACCCTTTATTTCTGGCCGGAACCATTGGAAAATAGCCGGGAGGTTTTGCGCGTCCTCAAGCCAGGAGGTAAAGTTTTCATTGGCATCCGCCCGAAAGAAGATGCAAAAAAAGTCCCCGCTACCCAATTCGGCTTTCAGCTTTACGAGCGTCAGGAAGCTATGGAATTGCTGGAAAATACAGGGTTTGCTGATGTTCACATTAAAGAACAAACCGACCCCCCTGTAGAATTTAAAGGTGAAATGAAGGTTTTTGATTCGTGGGTGGTAATTGGAACTAAGCCATAGTCAGTTCCAGGTTGTACTGGTTGCGGGTTGCTCAATTTCATTCAATAGGAACAACTGGTGGGTCGGGAAAAATTATTCGTGGTGTTCGTTTAGTAGGAACGTTTGGTGAAAAGATGGCTCTGATCGTTTCCTTGATAGGGCAATCATCCTTGGAAAATCATGAACAATTTGATTTTTTTATGATGAAAATTCAATAAAAAAGCAGAAAATGATGATTCTCGGATTTGTGCCAACCGGGTTCTCCTCAAGGTTACAGACCAAGTGCTTAGGATAGGGAAGCTGCAAAATAATCCACAGCTATTCATAAATTTTATTGAAACTTGCTGAAAGATCCCGGCACAGGACCGGGAATTATTTCTATTTGGCGGTTTTCTTTAAAAAGGAACGAGGTTAGTCATGGCACCACTCGGAGTGGTGCCATGACTAATTTACTTCTCCCTCACCATCTCCAACGCCTTCGTCGTAGTATAATATTTTGCAATCATATTCGGCACTTCCCAATCGGGGATGTTTCCGTTTTCCAGATAGTCCAAATAGTTCTCTGTTACCTGGGAGAAATGCGCTTCGTGGCCGACTTTGTACTTGTCCGGAATATTCACCACAAACTCATCATCTTTCTCCGTTAATTCAATTCCGGGATATCTCCCTACCAGCTCCTGGAAGGCAGCTTTCATATCATTCAAATACTGTTCATCCCCTGATTTTGGTTCGATGTAAAGCGTTGGCTGAAATCTTTCCTCCTCCCCTTGCCTGATAACGAGGTTTGCTTTCGTTCCCCGCATGATAGAATAATGGGTGTCTCCCGTACCTTCAGGAGCTTTGTACGCCCAGATGACAGAGGTTTTGGCATGTACTCCTCTTAAGGTGTAGTTGATCTCTCCATTGCAATAGATCTGCAATACAGAATCTCCATTGACATCTTTCATCAGATAATCCGGATATTCTTCCATTTTGGTAATGGCGCTGAACTCTTCTTTCGTCATATCGGTTGTCCAACGCAGGGCATCCAGTATGTCCACCTCATTTTCATAGTCAATTATCTGGCCTGGAAAGCATTCCCATTGTACGAGGTCAACCAGGTGGGTCATCACATCGACAATACCTTCTCCCTGCTGGTTGACATCCAGAAACCAGGCTGGGCGGGTTAAGATTGAGCCCGAAACATACTTAAACAAATGGTGGACACTTTCCTTGGTAATGGCAGGTTCTTCAAGTGTTCCTTTTTCCAACTCTCCAAAGATGATTGGCATATGGGCCATCTCCTTCTGCAACATAGTGGTGATCTCATGTCGTTCCGTCATGATATCATACAACAGCAAATTCTTTTGATCAGCAACTTCAAAGGCCTGCTTCAACATTTCAAAATCCTCCGTGTTGATCACCATGGGCTTATCTGCCAAAACATTCATATCATTTTGAAGGGATTTTAAAATGTATTCCGTTTTCTTCTGATTATTTCCCGAAAGTACTACCACATTTCCCGGTTTTTCTTCGATCAATTTCTCAAAAAAATCCGTACCGGTATAAACGACTTCATTCCAGGAAGTAGGATTCCCCTCACGGGAATTGAAAGCCTTTATCCTATCCAAATGCAATTGTAGGTCCGGCCCCTTGGGTGCATAGACAAATACAGTTGAATCGACATTTTCATACATGGATTTTTGAACCAAAGCTGCATGAAAATGCCCGGGGTCTACGGTCACAAATTGAACAGGTTTTTTTGCTTGCATTTCCTTTTTTTTGGGTTGACAAGTGAAAAATAAAATGATGCAAAAGAATAAAGGTATGATTGTTTTCATGGAAAGTTAATTTTTAATCTTTATATAAACCTAATCGATTAATTATGATAAAACGACAAGCTTTGTCGATAGTCAGACCACTTACAATCCGGTCTGACTATCATCTGACCTGGTACTATCGTCTGACCTAATATTAACCGGTATAGGAATCAAAATCATATTTCTTACGACGGGGGCGAGACAACATAGCAGTCGCCTCCGGATCATTATTGGCGATCTTTTCATTTTTCGGATCCCATACTATTTTGCGATCCAGTTTCATCGCCATGTGATGCAAGAGGCATGCGCTGCAAGACCGGTGTCCAATTTCAATGGGCGCCACAGGTTCCTTCCTTGTTTTAATGCAATCCAGCCAGTTAGCATGCTGATCCGGACTTTCGTATAGGTGTATCTCATTCGGTCCGATCACTGATTGCAATATTTTGGGATTGCTCGCATCAATTGGCTTTATTCCATTGTCATCAGCCACAGGATCAGTATCCGTAACGCGATAATTTCCTCTTGTCACCCAAACCCATCCTTCGGTGCCGATGAACTTAACGCCATTCGGTAATTCGTTTGAAACAATCATCCGGACGCCATTTTCATACATCGCTTCCGTCCTGAAGATCCCATGTACATCCCAGAGGCCTTTGTAGTTCGGATCGTCTGGCGGGAAAGAAGCCGTTCCCCAGATCTCAATTGGGCCGGTATATTCTGTACCCATTCCCCAATGGGCTGTATCAATATGGTGCGCTCCCCAACCTGTGATCATGCCTGCTCCAAATTGCTCACATCGCAACCATCCGGGTCTGCTGACGACCCCCTCAAACGTTGCATTAAGTGAATGTACGCGATCTTCGGTATAGTACACATCTGGCGTTGCTCCCAACCAGGCATCATAATCCAGGTAGTCCGGAACGGGCATTTCTTCCGGATTTCCACCACCGGGGTCGCCAGGCAATCCAACTTCTACTGTTTTTAATTCCCCAATCCGACCATTGCGAACCAGTTCGCATGCTTTCTTAAATTGAGACCATGGATCAATGGACCGTTGTTGGCTTCCCATTTGCAGGATACGACCTGTCTTCTTTACTGCATCTGCCAGTATCCTACCTTCCTCAATGGTCAATGATGCCGGTTTTTGCAAGTAAACATCCTTTCCTGCATTTACCGCATGAACACCTACAATAGCATGTTGGTGGTCAGGAAGACTTATGTGCACAGCATCTATATCTTTATTGTTCAGCAGCTCTTTGTAATCGTAATAAACTTTGACATCCCAATCACCTTTTAATCCACCGTTGAATTCCTGCATTCTCTTGTAGTTGTTTTTGACCGCTTCGGGGCCCATATCTGCGCGTTTTTTGTCCACATCGCATACAGCTACAATGCGGGCACCGGCATAACGAGCAACGCCTGTCATGTCATGTATGACTGATATCCGGCCGCAGCCGATCGAAGCCACATTGATCGTGTTGCTGGGTGCGTTTTTACCAAATACACTAGAAGGAACGATTGTCGGAAAACCTGCTAATGCAGCAGAAGCAACCGCTGCTGATTTGAGGGATTTACCTATAAACTTTCTTCGCGAAACCTGATTTTCTTTCTTTTTCATCATAGCTGAAGGGGATTTTGATATTAATTTTATTTCATTTATTAACAGTTATTTTAGGCGGATGAGCAAAATATTGCCAGGCAACCTCGGCTTTTTCACTCGTCATCTTTCCATTAAATACCAATAATCTATATTTAAGAACATAGTCCTTTTCCGGTTCAAGGTGCCAATCCGTATCCTTGGTCGTTGAAAAGCTGGCGAACATATCGCCACGATCGTATTGATTGATCGGCCAAACCCTCATGGGTTCAGGGTGGTTGTAATTGGATGGGTAAGACATCATAACCACTCCACCGTAATCGTCGTCCAGTTCACCCTGCACAATTGCCCATCTTTCTTTTGATCCATCCACACCTATCCGGTCCTTTCCCTGTGAGGATAGCACTTCGCTGTTATTCTTATCCCATTTTTCCGTCGTCCGCCAGCCAAAACCTTCATATCGGTACTCCAACAAAGTTACCGGGCTTTCAGTTGTACAATTATACTTCATGACAAGATCGACAATAAAACAATCCTGATTTGTCTGAGGTTGATAGACACGAACGGATTGTATTTCATTCAAAGCAACTTTTTCACTCTCATTTTTGAAAACGACATGTTCGTGAAGTGCATCGTATTCCGAAAAAACTGATCCTGACTCCGTTGATGTAAATTTTGCAAAGCGGACGGTTCCTTCTTTTTTAACCAAATTCCAAAAATCAATGGTATCACCCTCAAAAAGGACATGGGTCCAGGGGTTCCATATCCCGTAATGGTGATAGTGATCTGGCGGCTGAACCCTGGTAAGGACTTGTCCATGAGGTGTCCACAAAGGATGAATGAATCCGCTTCGCTGAAAAGCAGAATCAACACCTGCCGGAGGGTACATGGTGGCATATTGGTAGCTGAGTAAATGATTGTCTTTGGAGGAAATAACCAGAGTTTCCCCATCTTTTTTAATCTTCATTTCATCAATTGGATTAGATTTCTTTGATTCTAATTCGAAATGAAGTGTTTGCGAATCCCCGGAATCATTGGATACAAACCAATACAACTTTCTTTCCTCCCCCTGTTCTATTTGGAAGGGAACTTCCTCCCTGCTTCCATTTTTGATTTGCACAAGAGACAACAGAGAATCAGCCTGAAAGGTAATCGCATCTAAATTTAGGCTTACAGGGATTTTTAATCCCCTGGTTGATTCAGCTAATTCAACATCAATACCGGCAATTTTCTGTGCATTTGTAATCGTGCCCAAAAAACAAAAAAGAATTATCAGCCAATTTCGGTTATATTTCATAGTTCTCGAGGTAATTAAAAATTTAGAATTACTACTCCACCTTCAAGCTTTCAGGTGGACCTAAATAACTTTCTCTATTCACATTTTTCTGCTTCAATACAATTTTCTGTAAAACCAGTCCGGGATCTACCATCCAATATTTAATGGTATGTGATCCTTTGGAAAGTTTCCCTTCCAAAACCGTTTGCTTCATGATATTCTCGGTCACAGCCGTATTCCACCATTCCGGGTATTTCCAATCAGCGACGGTGGCTTCTTCATGCAAATTGACAATATTTGGTTTCGAATCATCAATGGAGAAACCATAAAGCAGCCCTTCATCCTTCTGGAAATTGAGTGTCGGAGAAAAATACGCCGTCAATTCGTAGATGCCGGAATCCAATAGAAACACCTCATATTCAAGCGATGGACTGTCTGAGCCAGGTTTTTGCTTAGTTGCCGTAACTGGTTCCGAAATAACTGCCGATCCTGTCCTACCTAAATTAGGTACGATCTCCCACGTAACATCATCTGTTTTATTAGCATTATGATAATTAACAGCATATATGCTAACAATGCCATTATTTTCCACAAATCCGGATGCAGTTAATGGTTTATTAAGAATAGGAACAGTGATCGTATATTCCTCTTCTCCACCTGCAATAACAATTTCCCCCGATTCTACTCCATTAGGCACTTTATCCCAATCAATGCTCACATCGATTTTTTCCTCGTATTTAACGGTACCTTTTTCATTCGATAATTTTATCCATTCATTTTTTGAGGTTATTGAATAATCTAAATCCTTCATTCCCATATTAAAAATCTCTACATAATAGGTCTGGTTATTGACCGGGTCAAATGGAGAAAAGCTTCGACTGTTAACAGGTGATCTCCTCCAGGGCGGTTTAGATCCATATTCCACCACATAGCCTAATCGAGGAGTAGAATCATTTTGAATATAAGTCACCTCTGGCATGATGTTAACAGGAGGATCATTCCAGCTTTTGTATCCAATGTGTGTCTGCGCCATGATGTGGTTCCACTTTCCATCTCTCAATGATTCATGATAATAGCGGGTGAACTCTCCATCTTTGAAAAATAATTCCTTCACTTTATCAGCGTAGAAATTAGTTGATGACCTGCCTTGTTCTGCATAGATGTTGTTTTTCCCAGCTGCAACATACATTTCATTCAGGTTGCTGCACATTTCCACAGGTGAAAGCACCAGTTGGTAAAATGCAGCTTGATGACTTTCAGGAAGTGCCTCATAGATCTCTTTGCTTTTTTCGACCAACTCCTTATACTCTTCTACAATTCTATCTGCTTCACGATGATTATCGAGGCTGTAGGTGTCTGGCCCAAGTAGTTCCGGAGTTCTGCGTGAATTATATTTTGTATACAAAGACAATATTTCCGCAATATCAGTTGCGTGATCTTCGTCGAATTGCTGCTTTGCCCAGTTAGCATAATAGTTCGGCAGATCAGATGCTTTGATGGCTTTCGGATCCCATGCGTAATCCAAAAAGAAACTGATGGGAAGCTCCATTGGTTTGATATCTCCTACATTGACAAGCCATATCTCATCGACTCCATATTCATAAGTCAAATGCATTTGCTCCCAAACCCTTTCAATTTGAACCGTATTAAGCCATTTGTAACTTCGAGGACCTCCCACAAAATCGAAATGGTAATACATACCATAACCACCATCGCGAGGTTTGGCATCAACAGCCGGAAGAATGCGCACATGTCCCCAATTATCATCACAAAGTAATAGTGTGACATCATCCGGAACGCGCATACCCTTATCATAGTAATCCTGAACTTCCTTGTACAATGCCCAGACCTGAGGGGTTTCTTCTGCAGGTTTGCCGGTTACTTCATGAATAATATTCCTTTGATCTTTGACAATGGTTTCGAGTAATTCAATATTTGTATCTTCACTCATTGCCTCATCCCCATCTCCCCTCATAGCAAGGGTCACTACGCTTTCATATCCATTCATTCGCTCCATTCCCTCCTTCCAAAATTCACGGAGCTCTTCATGGTTTTTTTCATAATTCCAGGGACCTTTTCCATATCGCTCCCACTCCACATGGGCACGCATCAAAGGTTCATGATGGGAAGTAGCGAGAACTATACCCATTTCATTTGCAAGTGGTGCACTCAGGGAATCATCGTCCCACAGCGATCTGCCCCACATGGCAGGCCAAAGATAATTTCCTTTTAATCGAAGGACCAATTCATAAACCTTCTCATAGAAGAGGTGATTAAAACCGCCAAATTTTTCACCTGCCCAGCCTGATAGAGCTGGGGCTTCGTCATTGATAAATATTCCCCGATATTTAACTGCCGGTTCACCTAATGTGTGCTTACCAGGTTTAACATAAATTTCAGAATGTATTTTAACGGGAACATCCGCCCACCAATACCACGGGGACACCCCGGCCTTTTCAGAAAGGTCGTACATTCCGTAAATCGCCCCCCTCTTGTCACTTCCCGCTATGACCAGGGCTTTATCAACACCTGAAAAAGGATTGTTAACTATTTGAGTAATGAATTGCTCCCTCTTTCCATCCAATTCACTTAAATCAATCTTTCCTTCTTCCACCAGTTGCTTGATCAGGTCACTTTTTTCAAGAGTTCCCACAACAATTATTTGTTTGTCCTCAGGAACTGAATCAAAAACCAATTCTATTTCACTATCTGAAACAGCACTTAAGTCAGCTTGTAAATGTCCGGCAACTTTGGCTACACCGGAATAATCGCTACTGCTAAGGAAGATTGGTGCAACCGCTCCATTTTCTGCAATGATAAAATCAGATTCCGTTTTATTGGAGGTTAAATACGAGCTTTCTGAAAACCCTGATTTCGTCTCGGAAATAATAATGCTTTCAAATTCATCGCTATTAATGACGGCTTGTTGAGGTCTTTCATTACAAGAAGCAAACAATAGCCAACCAGAAAGCAACCAACATCCTGGAACAGTACAATTAAAAATTTGTTTTCTAATCCTTTTCAATAGCATATAAATAGATTTGTTGAAGGGTGACACTATTTTATTGCTCTTTTACAAGATTGATGACTTCAGTGTAAGCTTCTTTCGGTTCCAAATTTCGGTCAAACAACAGTGTGTAATCCGTTCTTCCCTGAATTGGGAAATCGTTTTTCCAGGATACACCATCATGCAATCCCCAGAATGTTACCCGACTAATTTTGTCCTTATGCTTATTGAAAAGAGCAAAAATATCCGCATACCTTTTTGCCAATGCAGCATTAACTGAATCGGGAATACCATCAGGATAGGGATTCATGGTAGGGTTATTTTCAAATTTAATGCTTACATCCGCGGAAGGCATTCTCCATGGACTTGGCAAAACGGATACATCCAGCTCGGTAAACATTACTTTCACACCTTGCTCAGAATATTTAAGTATCGCTTCTTCTATCTTTTCCAATGACGGGTAATTCAACTCCCAGTGAGCCTGTACTCCTACTCCGTCTATTCGTAGTCCTTTTTCCTTCAATCCTTTCACTATTTCAATTGCCCCGTCCCTTTTGGCGGGTTCTACCAGGTTGTAATCATTGTAATACAATTCGGCATCAGGATCAGCCTGATTTGCCCATTCAAAAGCTTTTTCAATGAAGCCCTCACCAGCAATGTTGTAAAAATTTGATTTTCGTAAGGAGCCATCCTCTTCCAGGGCTTCATTCACCACATCCCAACTTTGAATTTTTCCTTTGTATCGGCCAACAATGGTTTCAATATGATCTTTCATCCTCGTCATTAGAGTTAGGCTGTCAACCAAAAGGGTATCAACAGCAGGATTACCTGTTTCTTCTCTTTTAAAAACGTCAGGGGCCAGCTGGCTGTGCCAGACAAGTGTATGACCAACTAAAAACATTCCATGTTCCGTTCCCCAATTCACAAACTTGTCCGCTGGTTCAAAATTATATTCGCCAAGGGAGGGGTGAATGTGCATCCATTTCATTTCATTCTCCATTGTCATGCTATTGAAGTGTCTGGCGATAAACTGACCCTCAACAGTGTCATTTAAATACTGTGATGGGATGGCCACCCCAATTTTATAATAGCCATCGTAGTAGTCCTTGAGTCCTTTTTCGTTTAATGACTCCTCCTGGGTTTTTGTACATGCGACATTTAAAATGATCAATAGTCCCAATAAAAATTGCGGATAAATGGCTTTGATTCTTAACCCTTTTCTAAAAATTGAATTCATAACAATCTGTTTTTCTTGATTTTGTCTTTTAGTCATTTAACAAGGAATTTATGGATTATATCATAAATGAGAATGAAGTTTTAGATTAAAAACAGGAATAGGACATATAAACGGTATAAATGTTTCTTTAAAAATGAAAAGCCGGGCTTCCGGCTTTTCATTTTAATATTTCAATTAAGTTGGATGCGAATTGATAGATCACTAGTCGATCTTTACTACTCTCAGGTTATCAATATATAGTACCCCACCATTATTTCCAGGGTAATTCATGCTGATGGCAAACCTGGAAGATTGGTCACCTGGAGGAGCTTCCGTTGTTGGTGAAAATTCGTAAGTAAATTCTGTCCATTCATCGGTTGCTATTCCGGAGGTTGGAGCAGCCCATTCACTCCAGCCTGGAGTACCTCCCTGATCCATGGCAAACTTAGCTTTTGCAAGGCCTGAACCTTTTACCCAAAAGCTCACGTGATATGTTGCAGTAGGATCTACATTCATAGCTGTTGTAGGTTGAATATGCCATGCACTTCCTTCATTGGGATCAGAAGCAGCTTCACTAACGCTTTCTACAGTTATTTTAGCTGAATAAAATCCGTCATAGCTATCTTCATCCGTCACCTCGTACGTATGGGTAGCAGCCGAACTACCACCAGCAAGGTTCCAGTTTGTTTCTCCATCTTCAAAGCTTCCATTGACATTGATTACAGGAAAGCAAGCTAAATTATCAGGCTCATCCGAACAAGAAATTATTGATCCCGGGCTGGTAGAAACATTGCCACTTGAGTTTGTCACTTCAATTGGGCCGGTTGTAGCTCCACCTGGCATCGTGAACCTGATAAGACCATCTTCTTGCTCTGTGATTGTCGCACTTACACCACTAACAGTCACAGAATTTGCGTAAGATAAATTGTTTCCGGTAATAATAACTTCGTCACCTTCACCAGCAGCCTTTGGCGTAAAGTAGTTGATAGAAGGGATAGGTACAACTTCAACGGAATTTATTGCCCGTTCATCACCATCAAATACGAGTGTGATTTCATTCGCACCAAGGGTCATATTTCCAGGAACATTAAATGTGATTTCTGAATCGGATGCTTCAAAATCAAATATCCAGGTACTTCCCATGTAAATTCTTTTAACGCCGGAAAGGCTACTTCCATTAATTGTCAATGGGGTTCCTGCACCAGCAATTGCAGGAGTAAAACCTGAAATCCTGTTACTTACATCCACCGTATTACCTGTGGGATTAGACCCGGTCAACCGATCTTCGGTATCTTCGCAACTTACCAGCACAAACATGATTAAAGCCGGTAGTATCAGTATAAATGAAAATTTAAACAATTTGATCATCAGCTTAAAATTTTATTAGGTTCAACAAATCATTAAAAATGAGGTTCTTAACCTCTCTGAAGCCCTGGGCTTTTGGAATTTGAAACCATATTGTAAACACATAGTTCATAGGCATAAATTTTTAGTTTATAAAATTAGTAATTTCAATGCAATCGATTGTGTAATTATCAAAACAAATAAGCTATTTATTTTATGAAATTTTCTTTGAGGACAGATGTTGGTGATTGGGTTGATCGTAAAAGGCTCGAAGCAAAACCCTTTATCAGGAAGCTTATACCTATATAAATCTACAATAAACCATTCTGAAATGTGATTTTCGGAATTCAGATTTAATCCATTTTGTGAATAACAAAAGAATTTTTGGAAGATATTAAATACTAAAAAGTAAAATTTTGTCATACTCCTACAGTAAATTATTTTCCTGATTGACAATGCCATTACCCCGGCCAAATCAGCCATTAAAAAGTAATTAAGCCTAATTCTCAACTAAAAAAAGAAATTATTCTTAATTATGCAATCGATTGCGTAAATATATATAATTAATTTGAATTAAATAGTTTTTGCTTTTTATTTGTCAACCAATTATTAAACGGCAAATTGTATTAGAAATTAAATCGTACAATTTGAATAATCCACCAAAATCAACAGACAGTCTTATTAAGCTTTAAATACAACATAATAGAACTATGCAAAACAAAATTGCGATACTTTTTATCTTCTTTACTTTTATTTTTCAACCTGGATTCTCAGAAGACGGTTATCAATTGTGGTTGAGGTACAACCAAATCGATGATGAAAGCCTTTTAAATTCATATAAGGCTGCAATCTCAGGATATCATCTTGAAGGAAATTCTCGTACAAATGAGGTGATTAAAAAAGAGTTATCCGCGGCTTTAAGTGGTCTATTTGGTGAAAATGTTTCCGAGCTGAGTTCTACCAGTGCAAACGGGCTTGTCATTATCGGAACTCCAGCCAATTCGTCGTTTATTTCGGCTAACATTGATAAGACTTCTTTAAATGCTCTTGGTGAAGAAGGCTATCTGATCCAATCAATAAAAAAAGGAAAGAATAAACAGATCGTTATCGCGGCAAATAAAGATATTGGCTGTCTTTATGGAACCTTTCATTTTATTAAACTCCTTCAAACTCATCAAAATATTGATGACCTCGACATCCAAACTGCACCAAAAGTAAACATCAGGATCCTCAATCACTGGGATAACCTGGACAGGACGGTGGAGCGAGGGTATGCCGGCTTTTCGATCTGGGACTGGCACAGATTGCCTGATTACATCGACCCGAGGTATATTGACTATGCCCGAGCAAATGCGTCAATTGGGATCAATGGAACTGTCTTAACGAATGTGAATGCGAATGCCCTTGTACTTACACCCTCGTATCTCGAGAAAGTTAAAGTTTTGGCAGATCTGTTCAGGCCTTATGGATTGAAAGTTTATCTGACTGCCAGGTTTAGTGCTCCTATTGAGATCGGAGGACTGGAAACGGCTGATCCACTCAAACCTGATGTTCAGAACTGGTGGAATGAAAAAGTAAAAGAAATTTATAATTACGTACCCGACTTCGGTGGTTTCCTTGTAAAAGCAAACTCAGAAGGGCAGCCTGGCCCCCAGAATTATGACCGGACACATGTGGATGGGGCCAATATGCTGGCCGATGCTTTGAAACCTTTTAATGGCATTGTGATGTGGAGGGCGTTTGTTTATAGTGATGAGGAACCGGTTGATCGGGCAAAGCAAGCTTACAATGAGTTCAAGCCTTATGATGGCAATTTCCGAGATAACGTCATGGTACAGGTTAAAAATGGTGCCATTGATTTCCAACCACGTGAGCCTTTTCACCCACTCTTTGGCGCTATGCCTCAGACTCCTCTCATGATGGAGTTTCAAATCACACAGGAATATCTTGGACAAGCGACCAATCTTGCCTATTTATCTTCCATGTACAAAGAGTGTCTTGATTCTGATACCTATGCAAAAGGGAAAGGATCCACAGTGGCAAAAGTTGTAGATGGTTCACTTGACAATCACAAATTATCAGGAATAGCCGGTGTATCAAATATTGGTAATGACAGAAACTGGACCGGTCATACATTTGGACAGTCAAACTGGTATGCATTTGGAAGATTGACCTGGAATCATGAATTGTCATCAGAGCAAATTGCCGATGAATGGATTCGAATGACTTTCAGTAATGACGAGGATGTTGTTCAACCCATTAAAGACATGATGTTGGCATCACATGAAATTGTG
Source organism: uncultured Cytophagales bacterium (assembly GCA_913057175.1). Classification (GTDB taxonomy): domain Bacteria; phylum Bacteroidota; class Bacteroidia; order Cytophagales; family Cyclobacteriaceae; genus CAJXNP01. The sequence continues at coordinate 85,579 of CAJXNP010000016.1, read as the reverse complement.
GTGAAATACATGACCCCTCTGGGACTCCATCATATGATGGGAGGTGATCATCATTACGGGCCCGCTCCCTGGATAAAAGACATGCCACGTGCTGACTGGACTTCCGTTTATTATCACAAGGCGGACAGCAATGGGATAGGTTTTGACAGAACAGAAACAGGCAGCAATGCTATTGAACAATATTTTCCAGAAGTGAGGAAAATGTTTGGTTCGGTGGATCTATGCCCCGACAAATATTTACTCTGGTTTCACCATTTACCATGGGATTACAAAATGAGATCCGGAAATTCCCTCTGGGATGAATTGTGCTATGAATATTATAAAGGTGCTGATTCTGTTGGATGGATGCAGGATCAATGGCATTCAGTAAAAGGCAAAATCGACCAGGAAAGATATGACAGGGTAGATATGCTTTTAACTATTCAACAAAAAGAAGCCATTTGGTGGAGGAACTCATGCCTGCTATATTTCCAAACATTTTCCAACAAACCCATTCCAAAATCACTTGAAAAACCAGAAATGGACCTGAATTATTATATGAATTTATCCTTTCCGTATGCGCCGGGAATCAGGCCCAGATGGTAAAACGACACTTTAACAACAATAATGACAAACAAAAACAATGAACTATTTAAAAGATTTATTTAAGATCGAGGGAAAAGTTGCAGTATTAACTGGCGGTGGTGGTGTACTTGCAGCTGAAATCGGAAGCGGACTGTCAAAGGCGGGCGCTAAGATCATTATGCTCGACATCAATGAAGACGCTGCAAAAGAGGCTGCCAAAAAAATACAGGGCCAGGGTGGAACAGCTATAGGCTTAAAATCCAATGTACTCGATATTGATGACCTGAAAAAAGTACGCGAGGAAATACTAAGCCAATTTGGAAGGGTAGATATTTTGCTAAATGCTGCTGGCGGAAACATGCCTGGCGCAACCATTTCGCCTGATAAGACGGTATTCGACGTCAATATCGGAGATTTGGATAAGGTAACTGCATTAAACTACAATGGCACCTTATTACCCTCATTGGTTTTTGGAGAAACGATGGCCAAGCAGAAATCCGGAAATATCATTAATATTTCATCTATGGCTGCTATGCAAACTTTGACCCGTGTGCTTGGGTATTCAGTTGCAAAAGCTGCCGTTTCAAATCTTACCTCCTGGCTGGCTGTAGAACTTGCAATCAAATTCGGGTCCAAAATACGAGTTAATGCTATTGCCCCCGGTTTTTTTATCGGAAATCAAAACAGGGCATTGCTGACAAACCCTGATGGATCTTATACCGAACGTGGCCAACAAGTTATCAATAAAACGCCTATGAGACGATTTGGGGAAGCCCATGAATTGGTTGGGGCAGTGCTTTTCCTTGTAAGCGAATCGGCTTCATTTGTAACCGGTGTTGTACTTCCCATCGATGGGGGATTTAGCACTTACAGTGGTGTTTAAAATTAGATTGTTTACTTTCAAAACTATATGAATATGATATTAATGGAACAAACCATGAGATGGTATGGGCCAAATGATCCGGTAAGCCTTCAGGATATACGGCAGTCTGGATGTACCGGAGTGGTTACCGCGCTTCATCACATTCCGGTTGGAGATATCTGGACCATGGAGGAAATAAATAAAAGAAAGCAGATGGTAGAAAATGCCGGGATGACCTGGGCCGTTATTGAAAGTCTGCCTGTGCATGAAGATATCAAGAAGCAAACCGGTAAATACCTTCAATATATTGAAAATTATAAAGACAGCCTGAGAAATGTAGCTAAGTGCGGATTGAAAGTCGTCACTTATAATTTTATGCCAATTCTTGATTGGATGAGGACCGACCCTGTCTATACCCTGTCTGACGGAAGTAAAGCCCTTCGATTTGAGAAATCAGCTTTTATAGCTTTTGATCTTTTCCTTTTGCAGCGACCTGGCGCTGAAAAAGATTATAATGATGAAGAGAGAGAAAAGGCGAAAAACAGACTGGATAACCTGACTGAGGATGAAAAAACTACCTTGTTTAACAATACCTTACTAGGCTTACCAGGAAGTGAAGAAAGGTTTACCGTAGAACAGATCCTTGCTGCTCTCGACACTTATAAAAACATTGATGCACAAAAATTGAAAAGTCACCTCTTCTACTTTTTACAACAAATTGTTCCAGTCGCAGAAGAAGTCGGTTTAAAACTGGCCATCCATCCGGACGATCCACCCTATCCGATTTTAGGTTTACCAAGGATTGTTAGTACTGAAAAAGATGCCGATGAATTGTTAAATGCTGCTCCTTCTCCAGCTAATGGCCTATGCTTCTGTACAGGTTCATATGGAGTCAGGCCCGACAACAAGCTGCCCGAAATGGTCAGGAAGTTTGGAGATCATATTCACTTTCTTCATTTGAGAAATACAAAACGAGACAGTGAAGGAAATTTTCACGAAGCCGATCATCTGGATGGAGATACCGATATGGTAGCTGTTGTAAAAGAAATCCTCCAGGTCATGAAAAAAAGAGGACAATCCATTCCAATGCGTCCGGATCATGGTCATCAAATGCTGGATGATTTGAAAAAGAAAACTTACCCGGGCTATACAGCAATTGGTCGACTGAGAGGACTGGCAGAACTTCGTGGACTGGAGCTTGGTTTAGCGAGCATGATGGATGGATGAAAGTTTGGCATTGGGGAATTGGGTACTGGGCATTGGAAAGCAAAAGTGAAAAGTTATCGGTGAACAGTGATCAGTGTGTTGGTAGGCAAGAAGTAAAAAATGAACGTTGAATATAGTGAAAACGAAGTTCTCCCTCTTTCACCCTTTGAGCCTTCCTCGCCATAAGAAAACTTTCAGCTTTGAGCTTTCATCTTTGAACTCTTGGTTAGCAACTGATTATCCCTCAGCAAAGTACGATGGACAAACAGCTTCCAGAACCCAGTCGTAAATCGAAAACTTCATTTATGCCTTTCCGCCAAAACAGCCATGATATCATCAATTTGGAGATTTTTAGCTTCTAGCAGTACGAGCAAGTGATATAAAAGATCGGCTACTTCATTTTTGAAAAGGTCGTCGTTGTCATCTTTTGCTTCGATGACCGTTTCTACAGCTTCCTCGCCCACTTTTTGTGCGATTTTGTTGATCCCCTTTTCGAATAAAGATTTGGTATAGGATTGATCTGAAGAAGAATTTTTTCGGTCTGAAATTACCTTTTGAAGATAATCCAAAAACAAAACGTTGGGAGTATTATCCTCATTGAAGCAGGTATCGGAACCGGTATGGCATGTTGGTCCGAGAGGTTGAGCTTTTATCAGCAGGGTGTCATTATCACAATCGGAAATGATCTCTTTGGAAATTAGAAAATTTCCGGATGTTTCTCCTTTGGTCCAAAGCCTTTGCTTAGTCCGGCTGTAGAATGTCACCTTCCCTTCCTTTTTTGTCTTTTCAAGTGCTTCTTCATTCATAAACCCAACCATTAAAACCCTGGAGGTTTGCACATCCTGAATTACTGCGGGAACTAATCCACCGGCTTTTTCAAAGTCAATTGTCATATCTTTATTCTTGAAGCTAAATAGCTTGTCAAACTTATTCAATCCTCATGTTAATTCCTTTTTCATGAAGGAATTGTTTTAATTCCGGAACTGGTATTTCTCCAAAATGGAAAATACTGGCCGCTAAAGCTGCATCCGCTGCTCCAGTGGTAAATACATCTACAAAATGCTCCTTTTTCCCCGCACCACCAGAAGCAATAACAGGGATATTTAGCTTAGTAGAAATTTTAGCAGTCAACTCATTCGCAAATCCGGCTTTCGTGCCGTCATGATCCATGGAGGTTAACAGAATCTCCCCCGCTCCTCTTTTCTCGACTTCATCCGCCCAGGGCTCAGTCTCTATGGAAGTGGGGGTACGTCCCCCATGCGTATGTACAAAATTCTTTCCATTCATGGACTTTGTATCAATCGCTACCACCACAAACTGGCTTCCAAATTCCCTTGCGAGCTGATCTACCAAATCAGGCTTTTTGACTGCCGAAGAATTGATGGAAACTTTATCAGCGCCTGCATTCAAAACAGCAGAAGCATCCTGAATAGAAGAAATTCCACCACCAACAGTAAATGGTATATTGATCTGCCTGGCTACATTTCTAACGAGATCAACCAGGGTTTTTCTCTTCTCAACTGTTGCAGTAATATCCAGAAAAACCAATTCATCTGCGCCCTGCTCGGCATACAAAGCGCCTAATTCAATCGCATCGCCGGCATCGCGAAGGTTAATGAAGTTCACACCTTTTACAGTGCGCCCTTCCTTCACATCCAAACACGGTATAATTCTTTTTGATAGCATATCTTTATAGCTCAAAGGTGAAAGCTGAAAGTTCAAAGGAAAAAACAAAGTTAACACTAGCTGACATTCAATGAAATATTCAATTTTTTCGGTATTTAGTGAAAAACCCACCCCTAACCCCTGCCTCGTCCGGCAGGCAGACCTCCAAGGAGGGGAATTTTCCTATTTATAGGCTTTCTGATAATGAGTAAGTGTTTTTCTGAAATCAATTAGTACCATTTTAAAATGATTCATTGGCTATTTTGTGATCATTACTTATTTAGTCAAATAACTGTAGTTAACTTTCAGCTTTCACCTTTGAGCTTTGAGCTAATTTATTCAACAAATTTACTTAGTTCTTTTAAATCAATTCTTCCTTCATAAATGGCTTTTCCGATGATGACGCCAAATACCGAAGTTTCCGAAAGCTTTTCCACATCTTTCATTTCACTCACTCCTCCGCTTGCGATTACATTCAGCTCATTAAATCGCTCCGTCATCTCCTCATAAAGTTCGAATGCAGGTCCTTTTAACATCCCATCCTTAGCGACATCGGTAGAAATCACATATTTCACTGATTTCTCAACATATTTTTCCAGGAAATCAAATAAATGCACCTCACTTTTTTCCTGCCACCCGCTTACTGCTATTTTTTTATCCTTCACATCTGCTCCCAGGATGATCTTTTCAGGTCCGTAATTTTCCAACCACTTTTCAAACAATTCAGGGTTTTTCACGGCAATGCTACCGCCAGTTATTTGTTTTGCCCCACATTCAAAGGCAATTCGCAAGTCATCATCTGATTGTATACCACCTCCGAAATCAATAAATAAAGAGGTCTTTCCAGCTAATTTTTCCAGAATATTGTAATTGATGACCCTCTTCTCTTTTGCTCCATCCAAATCGACCAGGTGCAATCTTTTAAATCCATGTCCCTCAAACATCGAGGCTACTTCCAATGGATCTTCATTGTAGATATTCATCTGTGCGTAATCCCCTTTTGTAAGGCGAACGCACTTCCCATTGATGATATCAATTGCGGGGATAATCTCCATTCTATAGCTTTAAAAAATTTTCTATGATTTTCTGACCGGTTTTTCCACTTTTTTCCGGATGTCCCTGAACCGCGTAATAATTATCCTTATGCAAAGCAGCGCTGAATTTGTCAGAGTAATTGGAAGTGGCGATGGTTTCATTCCCAATCTCGGCAAAATAGCTGTGCACAAAATAAATGTATGGATGCTCCGGTAGATCGATGAAAATTGGCGAGTTTAGATTCTCCAACAGATTCCAGCCAATTTGAGGGACTTTTAGCCCATTTGAAAATCGCTTTACCTGCAGATCAAAGATTCCCAGACAATCTGTATCATTCTCCTCAGAATGTTTACACATCAGTTGAAGGCCAAGACAGATCCCCAAAAAAGGTTGATGTAAGTCCGTTAACACCTTATCAAGTCCTTGCTTTCTCAGGTAATTCATAGCTGTGCTGGCTTCGCCCACTCCAGGAAAAATGACTTTATCGGCCCTTTTGATGGTCTCAGGATCGTCCGAATGCATCGGCTCCACACCCAACCGGTTTAAGGTATTGGTTACGGAAACCACATTTCCTGCATTGTATTTGACGATAACAATGTTCATAGTTACTGCTTTGAGACTTCAATAGGCACGAAAAAATGAAGTGCAAGTTTAGGGCATTAGGATTTAATTATAAAAGTCTTCATCAAAAATGTTTGACTTTTTCATTTGTGAACACCACATAATGAGGATTTAGGCACAGGTTTTGATTTGAAAAGGGAAAGGGGAAACAAAATGAAATCAACCATCTTACTTTTTTTACTTTTTATTGTAGTGATAAAACTTAAAGCCGAAGAAACTCCTGTTATTCAATCAAATTTTGAGGGACAAAAAGACAAATGGATACTGGCCAAATACAATGGCGCTTCAGCAACGTTCAGCATCGATGATCTAATTAGAAATCAGACCAGGGCAGTTATCAAAATCAACAAAAGCACCGGTAAGCCCAAAGACCTGCAATTGATAAGGGATATTGAGCTTGCTCCCAACAAAACCTACTCCATTTATTTTACTGCCATTACCACCAACCAACAAGAGATAGACCTTTCGTTTGAAGACGATTTTGAGATCTGGTGGGATCAGCCCGTGATATTGGAGCCAACAAAGCAAACCTATGGGCCTTTTACTTTCAATAGTAAGATTACAAGCAACTTCAGTTATTTCTGTTTTAACCTCGGCAAGGTACAGGATCAGATCTTATTGGATTCCATTATTGTCATGGAAAAGAGTCTGATTGAAACTTTCAGTTCAGAGAACAAAGGATTGAGGATCAATAAATCTTATTATCAAAATCAATTAACCATTGAATTTCCTGAAGTGGTATCTCAATATGGAATGCTAAACCTGACAGATCTGAGAGGAAGAAAAGTTGTCAGCAAAATCTTGCGCCCCAACCAAACCGAAATTATTCTCGATGCATTAAAGGAAGGAATTTACGTGCTCCAAATTACTATCAATCAAAAAGTCCTTAAAGAAAAAATTATTTTTCGTTAACCTAATTTTTGGGATTCCGTTGCATCAACGTCGGAGGTATTTTTTAATTTCAGCATTTTAATTGAATCCTTCATTCAATATTTTGACAATGACTCAGGAGAAGAAGAAATTTTCGAAGAATATAAATATCAAAAACCGAAAGGCTCATTTCGAATACCATTTTTTGGATAAGTATATTGCCGGAATTGTTTTGACCGGCACAGAAATCAAATCCATTCGGGAAGGAAGAGTTAGTCTGCAGCAGGCCTATTGTTTTATCAGTCGCGGAGAGCTTTTTATCAAGGAAATGAATATTTCACCCTACAGCCAGGCAAAGCATTACAACCATGAGCCTACCAGGGAACGGAAGTTATTGGTCACCAAAAAAGAGTTGAAAAAACTCGAAGACAAAACAAAAGAAGCCAGCACGACCATTGTTCCAACAAGACTTTTTATCAATGACAGGGGATTAGCCAAACTGGAAATTGCCCTGGCTAAAGGAAAAAAACTGCACGATAAACGTGAGGATATCAGGAAGAAAGACGTGGAGAAGGAGTTGTCCAGAATAAAATATTAATATGAACTATTTTTCATACGGCATCTGCCGACTTGCTATTGTTCCGGTGAGGGCCAAGCCATCCGACAAATCCGAAATGGTCACACAGCTACTATTTGGAGAGTCCTATAAGGTTATTGAAATTTCAAAGGACAAGAAGTGGTACAAAATTGAAATCGATTTTGATGAATACCAGGGCTGGATCGATTTAAAACAATGTACAGAGATCAGTCAGGAATACTACGACCAGATACAAATGCTTGAATATAAAGTCTGTACAGATATTCTTGCAGGTATTTTATACAAAAAGGAAATGCTGAACATTGTGATCGGAAGCGTGCTTCCCATTACCAGTTCGGAACTCTTTGAAATGAATGAACAATTTGCATTTAACGGCGAATCTAAGAATATGGGGCAAAGATCAGATTTTGAATACCTGAAAAAAATAGCATTCAAATACCGAAATGCCCCTTATCTATGGGGTGGGAAAACCCCTTTTGGGATCGATTGTTCCGGATTTACCCAACAAGTTTATAAGATTTGTGGTTATAAACTCAAACGGGATGCCTCTCAGCAATATTTTCAGGGAAATGCTGTTAGTCTTGAAGATAGTTCAGAGGGTGATATTGCATTTTTTGAAAACGAGGAGAAAAAAATTATTCACGTTGGAATATTGCTGGAAGGTAGCAAAATAATCCATGCCTCAGGAAAAGTGAGAATTGATATTTTGGATGAAAGAGGTATATTTAATGAGTCAAAGAATGATTACACACATAAATTGGCAGGAATTCGCAGATTGATGTTGCCATGAAACCACCTTGCAGATCTGTTAGTGTAAAGAAATATGATCAATAGGTGGTTCCCTGTCTGACAGGTATGGCATCTGTACCATAAAAATAAATTGCTCAAACAGATGAAACCCAGGGTTCTCGTCTTAAATATTGATTATTCTCCGATAACGATCTGTTCGGTCGAACGGGCATTCCTGCTCATTTTTTTGAATAAAGCTGATTTTGTTTCTCAAAACAAGGACAAGTTTCTTCATTCTGTCAGTCAATCGTTTCCCATGCCGTCAGTTATCAAATTGAAACGATACATTCACATTCCCTACAGAGGGGTGATGCTGAGTCGCGACAATGTATTTAAACGGGATGGTTATAAATGCCTGTATTGCGGTTCGAAAAAAGATCTGACGCTTGATCACGTATTGCCCAAAGCGCGTGGGGGGAAAACTTCCTGGAACAATCTGGCAACAGCTTGTAAAATCTGCAACTCAAAAAAAGGAGATTACCTTCCTGAAGAAATGAACATGAATTTACTTCGAAAACCTTTCAAGCCGTCCTATGTCATGTTCCTCAGGGATTTCTCTGGATATGATTATATGGAATGGAAGCCCTTCCTCGAACCAAAAAATCTCAACAATGCAAAAGCAGCGGGCTAGCTCTCCAAATGTTTCAGTTTGCTGAACAGATAAAACATTTCCAGCGCAATTTGGTGACAAGCCTTATCGTATTCCTCATTCTCTTCTTCTAACCCTTCATATCCATAAGGATCATTAAAAGTCAGCTCCAGACGTTTTCGTGTTCCCTTCACAACCGGAAGGTTTTGTGCAGCACTTTGACAAACAATAACGGCCATAAAATCGGCAGGCGGGTTCAACCGGTCGTCGATCTTTTTAGGATAAATTACAATAGGTTTCAGGTTAAAACTATATTTTACCTGGTAAAATAACTGCCCACCTTCTTTTATTTTGTAAACGATGAAACCGGCTCGTTCGATAGCGGTAATGGTATTTGTTGTAATGGGGCCTTCATGGATCCCGCCAGAATATAGTTCTACATCATCTACGCCATAGTAATGCGCGGCGGCCCTTGCCCAAACTTGTGCCAAAAGGCTTCTTGTAGCCTGGTTGCTGCCGATGAACATTATTTCGGGCGTTTCTCCTATTTCAACTTTTTCCCTAATGTATTCGGCTACAGCTTCCAACTTAAACCTTCTCTCTTCGGGAATTTCCTTGTACTCAGGATACAAGTCTTTGGAATACTCAAATAAAATTGGATAAAGTGGCCTGGGCTGCGCATGTAAGCTAAATGAGATTAAAAAATAAAGACAACTCAACAAAGTGGCTATTCTTATCATAGGTTATTTCAGTCTGTTTCTCCAGTTGGTCTTTTGCTCAGCCAGCGAAATCATGTTTTCCTCGTATTGATCGATGATATATGAACTCAAGATGGCAGCAACCTCCTCCAATTTCTTTTTTTGCTTATTAAAAATACCACTAAAGTGTTCTTTAACAAAATTGGTATTGAAATCACCTGTAATAAAAAATTCATTTTTGCAAACATACTTACCAAATGGTAAAGTGGTCTTTACTCCTTCAATTTCATATTGATCAATCGCATTGATCATCTTATTAATGGCACTAATTCTGTCCTTATCATAAACAACCAATTTCGCCAACAACGGATCGTAGAAAATGGGTATTTCCATTCCTTCCTCATAGCCATTATCTACGCGTATTCCTTCCCCAACAGGGGTTTGATACTTTTCGAGCTTCCCGATTGATGGCATGAAATTATCCTCAGGATCTTCCGCGTAAACTCTTAGTTCGATGGAATGCCCTTTTGGAAAAAGGTCTTCCTGCCTCAAATTAAGAGGATTTCCATTGGCAATCTCAATTTGTTTCTCCACCAGGTCAATTCCCGTCACATATTCCGTTACCGGATGCTCCACCTGCAACCGCGTATTCATTTCCAGAAAATAAAACTTATTTTCCTGATCCATGATAAATTCCACCGTTCCGGCGCCCACATATTTACAGGCCTTCGAAACATTAATTGCGGCTTTTCCCAGCTCTTCTCTTAATTTTGCATCAACAATCGGAGATGGACATTCTTCAACAACCTTCTGATGCCTTCTCTGGATGGAACACTCCCTTTCATTTAAATGAACAATATTACCATGTCTGTCTGCAAGGACTTGAACCTCAATGTGTCGGGGATTCTGAACATATTTTTCAATGAAAACACTTGAGTCTCCGAATGCTGTTTTGGCCTCACTCATGGCAGTCTGTATTTCTTCCTCCAGATCTGACATTTTATGAACGATCCGCATACCTTTTCCACCACCACCTGCACTTGCCTTGATCATGACTGGCAAACCTATTTCAGAAGCGATAGTCTTTGCTTCTTCAAATTCACTTATCGGAAAATCCGTTCCAGGAACAGAGGGAACATCAAATGTTTTTATTGTCCGCTTCGACTCCAGCTTATCTCCCATTTTTTGAATTGTCTCCGGATCCGGACCTATAAAAAGAATACCATTTTCTATCACCTTTTGGGCAAAAACGTGATTTTCTGACAAAAATCCGTAACCCGGATGAATCGCATCACATTGATACTTCAGAGCTACCTCGATGATTTTATCCATGTTCAGATAAGAATCGCTTGAAGGTGAGGGGCCAATATGAACAGCTTTATCGGCCATCCTGACAAACGGCATGATCCGGTCAGCGTCACTGTAAACGGCAACTGTTTGAATTCCAAGTTTTTTTGCGGTACGAATGATCCTTACTGCTATTTCGCCCCTGTTGGCAATTAATATGCTTTTAATTTTACCTTTTTCTTTCATAGTGAAGGGATGGCGCGCTCTTAAATTCCGAACTTTTTTAAATTAAACTTTTAATTCAAATAATTCTACTTTTCAGTCCAAATGAATTTAAAAACACGGTTTTTTACCTTTTCTGGATATTTTTTACAATCTTGACACCTGCTTTTTATGTATCTTTTGATGCGGTTTTAATGAATATAATTTTTTCAAGATATAAATTTCATGTTAAATTCGCGTCTTCATAATAATACGGTAATATAAACAGGAAGAAAAGTGGACATTTTTGAGAAACTGAAAACGGAGAACACACCTTTGGGTACGTACGCGAACTTCAAAGAGGAAGGATATTTTATGTTTCCTAAATTAGAAGGCGAGATTAAGCCCAGAATGAAATTCCAGGGAAAAGAAGTACTTACCTGGAGTTTGAATAACTATCTGGGTCTGGCTAATCATCCAGAAGTGAGAAAAGCAGATGCAGAATCTTCCAAAGATTGGGGGCTGGCCTACCCGATGGGTGCAAGGATCATGTCCGGAAACACAACCTATCACGAGCAATTTGAAAAAGAGCTTGCTGATTTTGTGCAAAAAGATGCCGCAATGCTCCTTAATTATGGATATCAGGGAATCATGTCAATTATTGACGCTATTACAGATCGGAAAGATGTGATTGTTTATGATTCGGAATCTCACGCGTGTATTGTCGATGGTTTGAGAATGCATATGGGCAAGAGGTTTGTATTTCCTCACAACGATATTCAAAACCTTGAAAAGCAATTACAACGTGCTACAAAACTCACTGAAGAAACCGGAGGTGGAATTCTTGTTATTACAGAAGGTGTTTTTGGAATGTCCGGTGATATGGGCAATCTGAAAGACATCGTCGCTCTTAAAAAGAAATTCCAATTCAGGCTTTTGATCGATGATGCACATGGATTTGGTACAATGGGTAAGACAGGCGCTGGTGCAGGAGAAGAGTTTGGGGTTCAGGATCAGATTGACCTTTATTTCTCCACATTTGCTAAGGCCATGGCTAGTATCGGCGCGTTTATCGCCGGTGACAAAAGCATCATTCAATTCCTGAGATACAATGTAAGATCTCAGATATTCGCCAAGTCACTTCCAATGCCTTTGGTTATCGGTGGCCTTAAAAGACTTGAATTGTTAAGAAAAAATACTGACCTCAAAGATAACCTTTGGAAGGTTGTAAATGGCCTGCAGGAAGGCTTGAAAGAAAATGGTTTTAACATAGGTAAAACCCAGTCGCCAGTGACGCCGGTATTCCTCAGTGGCACACCGCTGGAGGCCGCGGCCCTCGTTCACGACCTCAGGGAAAATTACAATATCTTCTGCTCGATTGTGATCTACCCGGTTGTACCGAAGGGTGTGATCATGCTAAGGTTGATTCCAACTGCTGTTCATACCGAGGCCGATGTAAAAGAAACCATCGATGCTTTCGTTGCAATTAGTGACAAGCTGAAAAGTGGTCATTATAAAAGTATCGTTGAAGAAATTGCATAAAAATGTTTAAAAAAAAGCTTCTATTTATTGATTTTTAAACATTTTGGCTATATTGCTGACGAAAATTAATAGCTATATAAACGTAACCTAATATAAAAAAAATGAAAAGATTTGATGAACTTAGAGATTTAGTAATGTCATTGGAAGGTGACTTTCAAAAGTTTTATGACAAAAGTAACCAAGCTGCCGGAACTCGTGTGAGAAAAGGTATGCAAGATCTTAAAAACCTGGCTCAAGATATAAGAGTAGAAGTTCAGAATATGAAAAATAATGCTTAATTATTTTCTGAAAGAAACTAAAAAAAGGGCTTTAAAGCCCTTTTTTTGTTTATGAGATATACATCCTGATTTTTTCCTTCAATTGATCGGAGGCTTCAACATGCGGGAGCCGCACATAATTATCGATAATTTTCATTTCAGAAAGCAGTTGCTTCACCCCAACAGGACTTCCCTCAGAATACATGTGAGGATTTATTTCGTTTAATTCAAATAATATTTTCGAAGCACCTGAAAAGTTACCGGATAAGGCCAGTTTGACCATTTCTGACATTTTATCAGGCAATGCGTTTGCCAATACTGAGATCACACCCACACATCCCAGGGAAATCATAGGTATGGTGTTCATATCATCTCCTGAAATGACCAGAAAGTCATCCGGTTTCCCAGCCATAATATCGATGATCTGACCAAAATCTGGTGAAGCTTCTTTTATCCCTATTATATTTTCATGTTTTGCCAGTTCCAGTGTGGTAGAGGCTTTCATGTTTGCACCTGTTCGCTTCGGCACATTATACAAAATCACCGGCCTTGGGCAAGCATCGGCAATGGCTTCATAATGCTTGATGATCCCTGCTTGTGAGGGGCGATTGTAGTAGGGACTTACACTTAAAAGGGCCTCTGTACCGGTCCAATCCAAATCCTTAACATGCTCAACGATATCAGCTGTATCATATCCACCAGTCCCATATACTACAGGTAAATTGCTTTTATTGTTCTTCCGGATAAAATCCAGTAACTGATGTTTTTCGCTTTTGTTTGTCGTAGCAGATTCTCCTGTGGTTCCATTGACTACAAAGTAATTAACCCCATTATCGGAAATATAATCCAATAACCTTTTGAACCCGTCAAAATCAATTTCCAGATTTTTCTTAAACGGAGTAACCAAAGCCACACCAGTTCCTCGTAGTGTTTCGTGCATAAAAAATTAAAGCTGTTTTATATAGTGGTAAACCTGGTTTAAATAAAATTCTTCATCCGTATCATCTGCAGTCTGGATCATCATATCGTAAAATTTATCATGATCAGCAAAATAATGTCCAATTTTACAATTTGATTTGCACTTTGCCATTAAATAATCGCAATAAATGTTCGGATGAAGGTCTACATTGATGACAAAGTCGTAGTTCCGGCTTAAAATTTCAGAAACATATTCATCCTTGATATTTCCGAAGAGACCAATATCTTTTTTATCAAACTTAACCATATGATCATCAAGAGCCCCATCAGGCTTGTGTTCCTCATTCAGAAGAAGGTACAATATGCTTACGTTTTTCCCATCCTCCTGAAGTTTTTCTTTCAGCAACATTACCTCCTCAAATTTCCTGGGATTTCCATCTGCTGTGAAAAGAAATAAAAAAGAGTTTGCCACTGTATACTTAACATTACCCTCTCTATTCCTGGACTTTCTTAGCGCCCGGTTAATCGCATAGGGTAAACTCAATGATTTCACACCGATAAATTCCATCTAGTTGTTCGTTGGTTTAATATTCATTTTTCACAATACTCAGTCTTCTTCAGGTCATTGTTTTAGGTAATTGTGGAATATTCTAAGGATTTTGGATCATTTGTAGAAAATCAGCTTCCGAAATAATTTTCACATTCAATTTTTGGGCTTTTTCCAATTTAGACGGCCCCATATTTTCACCTGCAACGAGATAATCAAGATTTCCGGAAACCGAAGAAAGTATCCTTCCTCCATTCGCCTTGATCAATTTCTTCAGATCATCCCTGCTGAAATTGGTAAATACACCCGAAATTACAAAAGATTTGCCAACAAGCACATCACTTTTCAATTCATCTTGTTGATTTCCAGCTTCCAATTGTAGTCCCGCGGTTTTCAAACGCTCAATTTCATTGAGGTTTTTCTCATTTTGAAAAAACTGAACTACACTCTCCGCTATGCGATCTCCGATTTCAGGCACAGCTATCAAATCATCATAAGAAGCATTTTTCAAGCTTTCGATATTTTGAAAATATTCAACCAGCTTTTCAGCAACTGTTTTACCAACAAACCGGATTCCCAGCCCAAACAAAACATTTGCAAAAGGTGCCTCCCGGGATTTTTTAACCCCTTCAAGAAGGTTTTTTGTTGACAGGTCTTTAAAACCTTCCAATTCGTAAACCTGATCATAGGTGAGGGAATAGAGATCTGCCGGAGAATGCACATATCCCTTTTCATAAAGCATATTAATGGTCCTTTCTCCCAACGAATTGATATCCATCGCATTACGCTGTATAAAATGTTCAATTCTTCCTTTGATCTGAGGTGGGCAACCCAGCTCATTGGGACAATAATGCACCGCTTCTCCTTCTTTTCTGATCAGCTGTGTTCCGCATTCCGGGCATTCGGAAATATATACTACCTTTTCCAGACTTTCTTCTCTCCGATCAATATCCACACCGGTAACTTTCGGGATGATCTCCCCGCCTTTTTCTACAAAAACAAAGTCACCAATTCTCAGATCCAGGCGCTCTATTTCATTGGCATTGTGAAGAGATGCCCGTTTCACAGTGGTTCCGGAAAGTAAAACAGGCTCAAGCTCAGCAACCGGAGTGATTGCTCCCGTTCTTCCAACCTGGTAGGTAATTCCGTTCAGTTTGGTCGAAACACTTTCCGCTTTATATTTATACGCGATCGCCCACCGAGGGCTTTTTGCAGTAAAACCCAATTCTTCCTGTTGATGATAACTATTGACCTTAATCACAATTCCATCAGTTTCCAATGGTAATTGCTTGCGCTTCTCCTCCCATTCATCAATGTATTCAAATACCTCATCGATATTTGAACACTTACGATAGGTCTGAGAAACTTTGAAACCAGCTTTCTCCAACAGGCTAATTGCCTCGCCGTGAGTGGTAATGGACCGATCATTCGACATGAACGAATACATGAAACAGTCCAGTTTGCGAATTGCCACAATTGACGAGTCTTGCATTTTCAGGGTTCCCGATGCTGTATTTCTTGGATTAGCAAGCTTCTCCTCCCCTCTTTCCTCTTTTTCTTTATTCAGTTTTTCAAATACTTCCTTGGGCATGAATACCTCACCCCGTACCTCAAATTCATCCGGAAGATCAATATTACTCCTTAGCTTTAAAGGAACGGATTTGATGGTTTTGGCATTATTGGTAATGTTGTCTCCGCGGGTACCATCCCCCCTCGTTGCAGCCTGGACAAGCAAATTGTTTTGATAGGTAAGACTGATCGCCACGCCGTCAAATTTCAACTCACAGAAATATTCATATAGCTGACCTTCAAGGCCTTTAGACACCCTTTTATCGAAATCAACCAACTCTTCCCTGGAATAAGTATTTCCAAGGCTAAGCATCGGATACTTATGGACCACCGTCTCAAAAGTCTTCGTAATAGTTCCACCTACACGCTGAGTAGGAGAATAGTCGTACCTGAGATCCGGAAATTCTTCCTCCAGTTTTTCGAGTTCTTTCAGCAACTGGTCAAATTCAAAATCACTTATTTCAGAAATGCTGTTCTGATAATATTGATAATTGTAATGATCGATTTTCTCAATCAATTCATCAACTCTTAATTTTGCCTGTTGCCTGTCCATAGAAAACCTGAAATTTAATTTTTAAGCCACTTGGTCAATATTCTGTCTTCTTGTTTGGTACTGTTTTTATCCTGGGTAATATGAAAGTAAAATGAATCCGTTTCTTCCAACGTCACTTTCAAAGTCTTCAATATATTATCTCTCGATACTAAAACAGAAATCTGTTCGCCAAATTCTTTGTTGCGCAGTATCTTTTTTATCTCGCTGGAATTAACCCTGAACCCATCGACTGCAATGATTTCGTCATCCACGTTGATTCCATATTTCCAACCCGGGCTATTTTTTGTTACTCTTTTTACGACAGTCTTCCCTCCGCTATCAGATAAGCTCAATCCTAATGATATTTTATCTTCTTCAACCACTTTCTTTTCTATGTTCAACCCTGCCAGGGATAAAAATTGAGTATAATCTATTTCTTCGCTACCATTCACATAATGATCAAAAAATTCATCGAGATTGGTCTTGGAATACTTCTCAAGCGCCTGTTTCATGTCCTCTTCCGTGATACCTTTGTCCGTTTTCAAATATATTTCGCCATAAAGGTCTCTTAATACATCACCAAGATTATGTTGACCTTCACTTTTTGCCACAATCAGCACATCAAGCAGAGATCCCAAAACCATACCCTTTTGATAATATGAAATAGTAGCGTTTCCGCTATTTTCGTTTGGACGATACGCTTTGATCCATGCGTCAAAGCTAGCCATGCTCACCGGCTGAATATCATTCCCGGGAGACGATTCAATAGCTGTATAGTTGTCGGAAAGCATCTTAATAAAATCGTATTCCTGGATATAGCCCAGGTGACATAAAATCAGCTGACTGAAATAGGATGTGAATCCTTCCATCACCCAGAGTAGCGATGTGTAGTTTTCTTCATCATAATTGAATGGCCCCAACTCTACCGGACGAATTCGCTTGACCAGCCAAAGGTGAAAATATTCATGAGCAACAAGCCCCAAAAAGCTCTTATAACTGCTCCAGGGTGCGTACGTCCACCGATTTACATTGAGAGTAGTTGAATTCTTGTGTTCAAGACCCCCGTCTCCTTTGGTCAGGTTGTGGACAATAAAAACATAATTTTCATTGGGATTGCTTCCAAAGATTTCCGTCAATCCATTAATAATCCTGGTAAAGTCTGTTTTAAGTTTTTCTTCATCATAGTTCCCCGGGCCGTACATCGCTATTGTGTGAGGTATGCCCGCAACTTCGAACGCTATTTCTTTGTGATTACCAATCTCTATCGGACAATCAACCAATTGGTCATAGTCTTCAGCAAGATAAGCCCATTCTCCCTCATCGATCTTAGGTAAACCCGTGCTTACTACCTTCCACTCTTCATAAGGATCAATGACCAGTTTTGACGGCACATCTTTATATTGATCGACGTACATGAAGACACTCGTTCCGTTCAGGTATCCATGATCAGCATCCAGAAAACTTGTTCTCACGGACATTTCATAAGCATAAACATTGTAGCGGACCTTGACCAATTTCGAATTGCCTTTTTCAATCCTCCAGGTATTCTTATCTATTTTATAGCTTTCGAGATCATTTCCGTCAGAATCCTTAGCTGCAAAAACCTCTATATTTTTTGCAAATTCCCTGACCAGGTAAGATCCAGGAGCCCAAACCGGTATCTTCACATCAATCGATTTTTCATTAAAATCCTCCAGTGTCATCTCCACCTCAAAATAATGAGTATGAGGCTCCGGCATGGATAAACGATAACTAATGGCTTCCTTTCCAATGGTTTGGAAAGTAATAAACAGCAATACAACAAAGATCGAATTCTTTATTCCCTTCATATTCTTTTAATATTTATACATACTTCACAAATCGGCTCCAAAAATAAACAATCAACCTTATTTCCACAGCAATTCGCTCCAAATCCAATCCGGATTTTTTAAAACAATGTTCGAAGAAAATGGTTTTTCAAAAATGATAGGATTCTTGCCGTAAAAAATAAATATGTGCTAATTTTAGCTTTGCTTTACCTAAACTCAAAAAAACAGCATACTTTTTATAACCTATGAACGAACTGGAACTTGTAAAAAAGAAACTCGGAAAACCTTACTACGATCTTGAATTTTTGTTGAATGCCCTGAAGGAAGTCCTGACAGAAAATGGAGAGGAAGGCATGGCCAACCAGATTCCCTGGATCAACGAATTGGAGAACAAGCCTGCCTCTCAATTCAGCATTAAACATATACAGCTCTATTCCATTGTTTTTCAGTTGGTGAATATGGTTGAAGTAAACAGCGCCGTTCAAAACCGACGTGAAAAAGAAAATGAATCCATGTCCAGCATCAATGGATTGTGGGCATATAACCTTAAAAAACTAGCAAAAGAGGGGATCAACGAAAAGGATATAGCCGACAAACTGAAAGATGTAAGGGTCGAACCTGTATTGACGGCCCATCCTACAGAAGCCAAGCGTTCAACGGTTTTGGAGCATCACCGTGAGTTATACCTGCTGCTGGTCAAGAGGGAAAATCAGATGTACACGCCAAAGGAGCAGGAATCCATTCGTGAAGACATCAAACTGACCCTTTACCGGTTGTGGAAAACGGGTGAGATATTCGTGGAAAAACCAGATGTAAAATCTGAACTGAGAAATATTTTGTATTACCTGACCAATGTCTATCCGGAGGTAATCCCTGTTCTTGATAAACGATTGCTTCAGGCATGGGAGGAAGCAGGATTTGAAAAATCATTAATTGAAGATTCTGAAAAGCTACCAAAAATTACTTTTGGCAACTGGGTAGGCGGCGACCGTGACGGTCATCCGCTTGTAACGTCTGATGTTACAACAGATACCCTGAAAACACTGAGATTGAATGCCCTTACTGTCATCCAGAAAAAACTGATCGAGCTGGCCAAGCACCTAAGCTTTGCCATTCAGATCGAGGAATGTGACTGGGGGCTCAGAAAGCGACTGAAGCAGATGTCAGAAGAGATCGGCCCAAAGTCTGAAAAAGCCCTTGACCGCAACAAAGGTGAAGCATTTCGTCAATATTTAAACCTGGTAATCACCAAATTGCCCATTCTCATTACCAGCGGCCAAGTAACGGATATTTCCGAACATTCGGGTTGTTATCATTTTGCTGAGGAGTTGATCGACGACCTGAAGATTCTTCAACAATCCCTGGAGAAATATGGGGCAAAATCCATTGCTTATTCCGATTTAAACAATGCCATTCGATTAATCGATACACTCGGGTTTCACCTCGCCCATCTCGATATCCGGCAAAACAGCAATTTCCATGACCATGCAATCTCGCAATTAATGGAAGCCGCATCTTTGCAGGAAACGGATTATGTCAATTGGTCGGAAGAAAAAAGGCTCGAATTCATCGAAAAAGAATTGACCTCTAATCGTCCGTTTACCAACCCAAACATGCAGCTCGGAACAAATGCCGATGCGGTGCTATCATGCTATAAGGTCATTGATCAGCACATTCGTAAATACGGTACAAAAGCGTTAGGCTCGTTGATTGTCAGCATGACAAGAAGTTTAAGTGACCTTTTGGTGGTTTACCTCTTGGCCAGGGAAGCGGGATTGACCATCAAAACTGAGGAAGGACTTGTTTGCGTTTTACCGGTTGTGCCCCTTCTGGAAACCATAGAAGACCTTGAAAATGGCCCGCAGATCATGGATGCGTTCCTAAATCATCCATTTACCAAAAGAAGTCAGGAATATATTCGTAAAGCAAATAAGGAAGCCAGTCGCAGCCAGCAGATCATGGTCGGTTACAGCGACAGCAACAAAGATGGAGGCATACTTGCCAGTAACTGGCACTTGTACAAGGCCCAGGCCACACTAAGTGAAATTGGTGAAAAACATGGGGTCAATATCCGGTTTTTCCATGGTAAGGGAGGTTCCATCAGCCGCGGAGCAGGTCCTACCCATTATTTCATCAATTCACTGCCGCATTCCTCCAACAAAGGAGACATCCGGCTAACGGAGCAAGGTGAAACCATCGAGCAGAAGTACGCCAATAAAATAAACGCCAGCTACAACCTGGAACTTTTAATAGCCAGCACAGCAGGAAAATATATTTCCAATCACTTCAGCAAAAAAGAATATCATCCATTGGCAGATATTTTTGAGAATCTCGCCACGGAAAGTAAAAAGATCTACAGCGATCTTATGAAATTGGATGGGTTCATTGAATATTTTCGGGAAGCAACACCAATCGACGCCATTGAAAACAGCAAGATCGGATCGCGTCCATCACGTCGAACAGGAAGTAAGACAATTAATGATTTACGAGCCATACCCTGGGTGTTTAGCTGGAGCCAATCACGGTACAACATGACAAGCTGGTATGGTGTGGGAACCACTCTTAATAATTTAAAGAAAAAACATCCTGAAGATTTTGCCAAACTTAAAAAAGCGGTCAAAAAAGATCCGTTTATCCGGTACGTCCTAACGAATGTCGATACGAGCCTGGCGGCTACCGATGAAAGTATCATGGCGGAATATGCCTCGCTGGTGAACAATAAAGAGATCAGGGAGAAATTTCTGAAACTGTTTATCGATGAATTCAAAAAAGCAAAGAAAGCGCTTCAGGACTTATTGGATGAAGGAATTGAGAAAAGGAGGGTACAGCATCACTATTCCAGCCAGCTCAGGGCATCCATTATGACCACCCTGCACACCAAACAGGTTGCCTTGCTCAAAAAATGGAGGGCAGAAAAAGAAGGGAGCGGAAAGGATGGAGAAAACACATTGATCAGCCTGCTCATGACCATTAACGCGATTGCGGGTGCGATGAGGAATACGGGGTAGAGGGATTTTGGATTGCGGATTTTGGATTGCGGGATGGATGATGCAGAGGGTGGAGAGCAGGGTGCTGAGTGCCTTCTTAGAACTCAAAAAGAAGTAGGGAAATGTCATCTTGGTATTCGTCGGTGCCGGAAAATGATGTGAGGTCTTCGAGAACTACCTGAAGGATGTTTTTCTCGCCATCGGTAATTTTCTGTTTAAAAATGCATTCCAGTCGATTCTGACTATACATTTCAGATTTCGAATTCTTTTGTTCGATGATGCCATCCGTATAAAACAAGAGCTTATCCCCTGGTTCAATGTCTACTTCCAATTCATCAAATTTAGCATCCGGAATAATGCCCAACCCAGGACCTGGGGATTCCAGAACTGCCAGATTTTTGTCTTTGCCTTTCCATATCAACGGATGGTGATGACCTGCTTTGGTCATGCGGATCTTTTTGGCAGCCATATCGATCAAAGCATAGTATCCGGTTGCATAAAGAGAGGAAAATATCTCGTAAAAATGGGCATTCATACGGGTCATTAGCTTGACAGGATTCTTGCCATATTTTTTCACAAAAAGAATAAAAGCGCTCTTCATCACTCCGGTTGCCAGTGCAGCGGATATCCCATGTCCCATCACATCGGCAATCACAATGCCCAGCTTATCATTAGAAATTTTTGCGATGTTCAGAAAATCCCCTCCTACTTCCAGGTAAGGTTTGTAAATGTAAGATTGTTTTACTCCCGCAATCAAAGGTTGTTCATCCTTCAAAAGATTGGTATTGAGAAAGTAGTCCTGGATCTTGGCCGCATGCACCAAATCTGCATCGATCAGGTCAAGCCTGGACGACTTTTGGTAAAGCACATTTTGTGAGAGAGTAAGATTGGAGGCTGTCTCGCGGATACGGGACATTGTCTCCTTCATGCAATTTTTGTAAAAAGTAATGGCAAAATCCTTGTTTTCCGATAATAACTTTTCGAAAGCGTTTTTCCCCAGGCTTAGTAAAACGGAGTCTTCATTTGCCAGTACATTGGCCGATCGGGGCAAATTATCCACCAATGAAAGCTCTCCGAAATAGGAGCCCGTTTCCATATTGGATATCAGTATCTCCTTGTGGTCCTGGCCATATTTTGTCACCCGTACACTCCCTTTGAGGAGGATAAACATGCTGTTCCCCACATTCCCTTCCTCGATGATCTTATCGTCCTTCCTGTACTCCTCACGATGCAGCAATGGCATGATCCTTTCTATCAAAGAAGGATTCAATCCGACAAAAATCGGCACAGATTGAAGGATTTTCAGAACATCCATTGAATGGGGTCGGTGACTAAACTTTGTAAATTGAATTCAAAGCCGAAAATAGAATATTTGTTAAAATTCCTAAAGCAAATAATCAATATTTCCCAGGCCTTCCCTGATCACAATCGGTATCTCAGTGGTACAATCCAGGATGGTGCTGGGCTTGTTATTTCCTAAACCACCATCAATGATGACATCCACCTGGTTTGAAAACCGATCGATGATGTCATGGGGATCCGTGTAATATTCCACTATTTCATCCTCTTCTTTCAATGAGGTGGTGATAAGAGGATTCCCAAGGGCCTGCACAATGGACAGGGTAATTAAATTATCAGGAACACGCACACCAATGGTTTTTCTCTTTTGATTGATGGCTTTCGGAATTTTATTATTGGCTTCCAATATAAAAGTATAGGGTCCAGGTAAAACCTTTTTCATGATCTTAAAAACATCGTTTCCGATCACCTTTGTGTACTGGGAGATCTGGCTGATATCTTCACAAATAACTGAAAAATTCGGCTTTTGGGAGCTAAAACTTTTGATACGGGTTATCCTTTCAATGGCCTTATTATCATATAAATTGCATCCAAGGGCGTATACCGTATCGGTTGGGTAAATGACTACTTCACCTTCTTTTAATGCGGTAACTACCTTATCTATTTTGCTCTTTTCAGGATTATCTTCATATATCCTAAAAACCGTTGCATGTTGCTTTTTTGTCATCCTTCAATAAAATAAACATAAATCATTCGGTCAAATTATTAATTTTGCCCCTCAATTAAAATGAGCACAATGTTGTTTTTTGCCAACATTGACAATTGAACTAAAAAACATTGGATTGAAAGCAAGAAAAATTCTTATCATCATACTGGTTGTAGTGGCGATTATGTTCATTTCATTTTCGTTTTATGTTTACCAGATGTTCAATACGGCCAATTTTCTGGTCGAGCAGCAGGACAGGGACTTTTACATTTACACCGAGGACACTTTTGAAGATGTCCGCAACAGGCTATATGACGAAAATTATATTCACGATGCCGTTTCATTCAGTCTCTTATCAAAATTGATGAAATACACTGAAAATGTGAAGCCCGGACATTATGTGATCGAGGCCAATACCACAAATTATGAAGTGGTAAAAATGCTCAGGGCCGGTGAACAAGTGCCGGTACTTATTACGTTTTCGAATGTCCGTTTACTAAGTGAGCTTTCGGAGCTCGTTTGCGCCAATATAGAATTGGAACCAGCAGAATTTGACAGCCTGCTATTTGGAGAAGACACACCAGAGAAGTATGGTTTTAACAAAGACAGCTTTCGCAGTATGTTTATCCCCAATACTTATGAAGTATACTGGAACATTAGCGCGGAAAATTTGCTTGAGAAATTCAAGACAGAATACGATAAGTTCTGGAATGATGAACGTCTGAAAAAAGCCGATTCCCTCAATATGACACCGGTTGAAGTTTCCGTCATGGCATCGATCGTACAGGCCGAAACCCGACATAATGATGAAAGTCCCACCATAGCCGGGCTTTACTTAAACCGGCTAAAAAGAGGAATGCTTTTACAAGCTGACCCCACACTCATTTATGCTGTGGGTGATTTTAAGATCCAGCGGGTGCTGAATGTTCATAAGGAAATTGATTCTCCCTACAACACCTACAAATATACCGGTTTACCTCCGGGACCGATCAATTTTCCATCGATCATATCAATCGATGCTGTGCTGAATAACGAAGATCACAATTATCTCTACATGTGTGCGAAAGAAGATTTTTCAGGATACCACAACTTCACTTCGTCTTTGACGGAGCATCTCAGGAACGCCCGAAGGTTTCAAAACGCATTAAACAGGGCCAGAATTTATCAGTAATATGTATACCAATTCTATCCAGATACGAGTACGATATGCAGACACAGACCAGATGGGGTATGTGTATTATGGCAATTACGCGACCTATTACGAGGTTGCCCGTGTGGAATCATTGAGGACTTTAGGATTGACTTACAAGGAGATAGAAAAAAGCGGCATCATGATGCCTGTATTGGAAAACAGATCCAAATATCTTCGCCCGGCAATGTATGATGAATTACTAACCATCAAACTCTGCATCGCTGAAATGCCATCAAATAGGGTCACATTTAAGTATGAAATCTTCAACGAACACGAAAAATTAATAAATTTAGGTGAAACAACTTTGGCCTTTGTAAATGCACACAGCAGGAAACCTTGCGAGGCACCTGAAATATTGGTGAATGCATTTAAACCATATTTTTGAAATGCCAAATATCATTAGATTTTTAACGGATAGCAGAACAGTTCGACACACGATTGAAAAGCTCGACACTATCCATTTTGGAAAGCATGAAATTTCCCTTTTCCACCTGATCAATATTTATATTCAGAGTTTTAAGAAAAATGAGATCTATGAAAGGTCAAGCGGCGTCGCTTATAATTTCACATTGGCGCTATTTCCGGGAGTAATTTTTCTCATTACCTTAATTCCCTATATCCCTATTCCAAATCTTTATGAAAACATCATCAACCAGATAGGTGATCTGGCAATGTTCAGCCAGGTGACAAGCACCATTTCTGATGTAATCAATAAGCCGAGAGGAAACCTGTTATCATTTTCTGTGGTACTCTCCCTGTACCTTTCCAACAACGGCATGTTATCCCTTATGAACGCCTTCAACAAAATATATAAAACAGTTGAGAGAAGAGGATTCTTCAAAACAAGATTGATCTCGCTCTTACTGACCTTGCTACTCATTATTTCCATATTCATTGCTGTTGCATTGCTAATTGGCGGGCAAATCGTTCTTGATATGCTTCTTGAGCAAAATATACTTGACCGGGATCTCTTACTTTTTGGAATCGTCTCTCTCAGGTTTTTCGTCATTTTCATCATGTTCCTGCTGGCAATATCTTCCATTTACTATTTTGCTCCAGCCCTTCATCGAAAATGGAAATTCATATCCCCCGGATCAATTGTTTCTACCATTTTGATTATCCTGCTATCGTATGGTTTTTCCTATTATATCACCAATTTCGGAACCTATAACAAACTGTACGGATCTATTGGAGCCATGATTGCGTTAATGGTGTGGATGTTCATGATCAGTTTTATTCTACTTTCGGGGTTTGAACTCAATGCCTCTCTTGCTAAAGCCGAAAGAGACCAGAAGAAAAAGTTAAAGGAAAGTTAATTTTCTTTTTGCCATTAAAAATTTAAAACTAAATTTGCACTCCGATTTTGAAAGCAAGTTTTAAAGTCATTAAAAAATATACTTTTCGACCTATAAAGAGGAGTGGCAGAGTGGTTCCCGATAGCTATCGGGACGGCGGTCTTGCCCCAAAGGGATGCCTTTGGCAAAAACCGTTGTACCGCAAGGTACTGGGGGTTGAAAGTTGATAAAAACAGACCATATTAATAGAGGAGTGGCGGAGTGGTCGAACGCGGCGGTCTTGAAAACCGTTGTACCGCAAGGTACCGGGGGTTCGAATCCCTCCTCCTCTGCATTTAATGCATCATTTAAAACTAAAACCCCTTAAACATAATGTTTAAGGGGTTTTTTATTGATCTCACCAATCAAAATATTCAATCAATTTCAAATAAATGGTTACTCATTCGGTTACCTACATAATTGGTAACCGAATATCTATTTTTTAGCATTAAATGAGGTTTTTTAACCTGTTTTGTGTATATTTATTTGTAAATAAAAAGCCGTACTTCAATGATTCACACCTTTAGTCTTCTATTTTGGTTGCAAACACATAAAACAAGTAAAAAAACAGGTGAGGCCCCCATATCCGTCCGTATTACTGTCAATGGAAAACGAGCCGAGATTACCACAGGTAAAAAAGTCTTGCCAGATAAATGGAATGTAAACTCTAGTCGTGTTAAAGGTAATTCTGAAGAAGCTCGAATGATAAATAGACACCTGGACAATATTAATCTCAAACTTCATAGAATTCATGACAAACTCGAAGAGACCAATCAATTTATATCCGCACAATCCATTAAAAGTATTTATATGGGAAAAAACTCTGAACAACATTCCTTAGTTGAGCTCTTCAAGTATCACAATGAAATGATCAGGGCACAGGTAGGAAAAAATTATTCAGCAGGAACTCTTGAGCGATACGAAACCTCATTAAAACATTTGAGGGAATTTTTGAAGCACAAATTTCACTTGGATGACTATCAGCTACAGGATCTTAATCACTCTTTTATTACAGAATTTGAATTTTACTTGAAAGCAGTAAAGGGAATTGGTCATAATACAACAATAAAATACCTACGACTATTTAAGAAAATTGCCTTATTGGCCATTAAAAATGAATGGATAGATAGAGATCCATTTGCCAGATATTCCATGTCATTAAAAGAGGTTAAAAAAGAATATTTAACTAAAGAAGAACTTTCAATACTTAGCAGCAAAGAAATAGAAAACGAACGTCTGAGACATGTAAGGGATATATTTTTATTTTGCTGCTACACTGGTCTATCATATGCAGATGTGTTGAAACTGACTCCGGAAAACATATCAATGGGAATGGACGGAGAAAAATGGATATTTGTT
The DNA here is from genome assembly GCA_913057175.1 of uncultured Cytophagales bacterium. Taxonomy (GTDB): domain Bacteria; phylum Bacteroidota; class Bacteroidia; order Cytophagales; family Cyclobacteriaceae; genus CAJXNP01. The sequence goes on along the minus strand of CAJXNP010000016.1, from coordinate 58,544 downwards.
GAAAGGACAAAGACTGGAGTTTCATCAAACGTCCCCCTGCTACCTCTTGCAGAAGAAATCCTTAATAGATATATAAAGCATCCATTAATAGACAATAGCAACCACATCCTACCTATGATTACCAATCAAAAGATGAATGTTTATCTAAAGGAACTGGCAGATATTTGTAATATCCATAAGCATATCACCTTTCATATGGCTCGTCATACTTTTGCAACAACAGTTACGCTTAGCAATGGCGTACCTATCGAATCTGTAAGTTCTATGCTAGGCCATAAAAACCTTCGTACAACGCAAATTTATGCCAAAGTAGTACAAGAAAAAGTAAGTCAAGACATGAAAATGCTGAAGGACAAGTTATCACCATCAATGCCAGAAAAAGCCTCTAACCAGTAAATTGATCGTTTCACTTCATATACTATATCTTCGCCTCCTACTATTATGGTTTGAAAGATTGGTTTAACCATAGTTAGATTTTTCTGGGTCACAGCTTTAATCCCACATTAATTTATTGTCTGATTATCAGTTATTTATAAATAAAAATCTATTTCTGTTCACTGGTTAGTTCACTGTTCTTTTGACAAACTTAGTTTCAAAATGCAAGCCTAATCATTTCATAAGTTCAATCCACCCCTGATACCAAGCTCTAAACCCCGCAATTCTGCTAGTCCTCTTAATCTACCTATAGCAGAATATCCAGGATTAGTCGTTTTATTTAAATCATCCAACATTTGGTGACCGTGATCCGGTCGCATTGGCATCCGAATATCTTTTCTTCCGTCCTGCTTCCTCTTTTCTTGTTCTTTCACCAATGCTTTCATCACAGCATACATATCAACGTCTCCATCCAGGTGGTCGGCTTCATGAAAATTCCCATTTCCATCCCTCTTTGTGCTTCGTAAATGAATGAAATTAATTCGGTGGCCTAATCGTTCCACCATGCCCGACAAGTCATTGTCTTCCCTCACCCCATAAGAACCAGTGCAAAAGCATAGTCCATTATTTGGGCTTTCACAGGCATTCAACAATTCCAATGCATCAGCCTCAGTGCTGACAATTCGTGGAAGCCCTAAAATCGGGAATGGCGGATCATCCGGATGAATAGCCATCAAAACCCCAGCTTTTTCAGCAGCAGGAATGATTTCCCTTAAAAATTGATACAAATTATTCTTTAACTCGTTTTCTCCAATTTCTTTATATGTATCCAGAACGGTTTGAAATTGCTCCAAAGAATAGCCCTCTTCCGCTCCTGGCAATCCTGCAATTACATTGCTCACTAAAAGCTGTTTCTGATCTTCACTCATTGTGTCAAAAACTTTTTGAGCCTTTGATTTCATTTCTTCTGAATATTGATCATCCGCGCCAGGCCTTTTTAACAAATGCAATTCAAAAGCCGCAAATTCTTCCATGCTAAACCGTAATGCTCTTGAACCATCCACCATTTCATAGGAAAGATCCGTCCTGGTCCAGTCCAGTACCGGCATAAAATTATAGCAGACAATGTCTATACCACATTCACCTAGATTAGCAATACTTTGCTTGTAATTTTCAATATAGCTTTGATAATTGCCTGTCCTTTTTTTAATGTCCTCATGGACGGGAATACTTTCGACTACCGACCATGTCAATCCGGCTGCTTCAATTTCCTTCTTACGTCTCAATATTTCTTCATTCTCCCACACTTCGCCATTGGGAATATGATGTAAGGCCGTAACGATACCTGTCGCTCCTGCCATTTTTATATGAGATAAGGGCACCAAATCTTTTGGTCCGTACCATCTCCATGTTTGTTCTAATCCTTTCATAATTTATACACCGCTAAATGCACTAAATCCTCCATCGACTGGTACTACGATACCTGTAACAAATTTTGAAGAATCACTACACAACCACAATAAAGTTCCAACCAGGTCTTCAGGTTCTCCAAATCTACCCATAGGTGTGTGTTCCAATATGGTATTTCCACGATCTGTAAGTGAACCATCCGCATTGGTAAGCAATGTTCTGTTCTGATCTGTCAAAAAGAACCCAGGCGCCAATGCATTTACCCGGATGCCTGCTTTAGCAAAATGCACGGCCAACCATTGCGTAAAATTACTTATTGCGGCTTTAGCTCCACTATAAGCAGGTATTTTAGTCAAAGGTCGGAATGCATTCATCGAACTTATATTGATAATAGAACATCCTTCTTTACCAACCATATCCTTTGCAAATACCTGTGTAGGCAACAATGTGCCAATAAAATTCAAGTTAAAGACAAACTGAATGCTATGGCTATCCAAATCAAAGAAGGTTTTAATCTCTTCATTGGAGGAAAGATCTTCTAAAAACAAATGAGGTTTAGTAGTCGTTCCTTTTGGATGATTTCCGCCTGCACCGTTTATCAATATGTCACATGGTCCAAAATGTTTATTAACCAGTTCTTTGGCTTGATTTAAACTTTCTGATTCCAGAACATTTGCGGATAAACCTATTGCTCCACCACCTTCGTTGCGGATATTTTCTGCTACTCGATTGGCCGCATCGCTATTTAGATCCAGTACTACTACCCTGGCCCCCTGTTTGGACATCGCAAGGGCCAGCGAACTACCAAGTATTCCTCCGCCTCCGGTGATGACAACGGTCTTGTTCTTTAAATTATTTGTAATCATTATAAAATTGCATTTGTCGTATAAAAATTGATTCCTTTCGGTATTTTGATGTTCACTTTTTAGTTTCGACTGCCTGGTTGATTTTGACTTGAAATATTTTTATTCCTTCAAACAGATCAAAATAAATTTCAATATTCCCCATTCTTAAGAAGTTGTATTTAGATTAAAAATCTTCAACAGGTATTTTACCCATGTCACTCTAAAAAACAGTTCATTTAATCAACTGACTAGGGGCATATCCAAATTGTTCCTTAAATCGTCTGCTAAAATATAGAGGATCGTTAAACCCAACAGCGTTAGCAACTTCGGAAACATTGTAGTTTCTGGATTTCAACAGAGTAGCAGATTTTTTTAATCTTATCGTCCTTATAAACTCATTGGGAGACATATCCGTAAGCTCTGTGATTTTCCTATACAACTTTGATGAGCTGAGCGCCAATTGTGAGCAAAGAAAGGCTGGGGTTAGTTCAGCATTCCCGATGTTTTCCTCAATGATCTCTTTTATTTTTGAGATCAGGTCAATGTCTATTTGGGAATGTGCGAGGCTGACCACGTCACTTTCTGTCTCTTCAGAAAACCGCTGTTTGAGGTCAAATCGAATTTTAATAATATTATCTATTCTCGATTTTAATAAAGATGGATCAAAAGGTTTTACCAAATACCCATCTACTCCAATTTTATAACCTTTAATTCTATTTTCATTTTCACCCAAAGCTGTCAGCATGATGATCGCCGTATGGCTAATCTTTTCATCGTTTTTCAGTGCATTGACAAATTCAAAGCCATCCATTACAGGCATCATTACATCTACCACACAGAGGACCGGTTTTACTTTCCGACAAACTTTTAAGCCCTCTTTTCCATTTTCCGCACCATAGACTTTATAATGTTCGGATAGAAACTCCATCACGTAATTTCGAAGTTCAGCATTGTCATCTATCACCAACACAGATGATTTTACATCGGTATTTGATTTCGGAGCTACATAAGCACCCTGTGGATTTAGAGAGTTGGTGTAATCAAAGCCCACCAACTCTCCATTTTCGGAGTCAACGTTTGATATCTCGCTGCTCTCAAATGCTTTTTTGGAAACCGGCAGTTCTACCGTAAAAATACTCCCGGAGTTGGTAGAACTTTTAACTGATATAGTACCTTTATGAATCTCTACCAACGATTTTACAAGTGATAACCCAATACCTGTACCGGTTGTGCTTTCCTTACTATTTGTCGCCTGATAAAACCTTGAAAAGATTTTTTCCTGACTTTCAGGAGGAATACCAATCCCATCATCGCTGACTTCAATTAAAAGTGTTTTAGAATTATTTTCTTTCAGGCCAATATACAAGTCCACATGACCATGACTGTTCGTGAATTTCAGCGCATTCGACAGTAAATTGTATAGAATCTTATTGTATTTATCTACATCTATCCAACATACCATGGACTCATCTTCAACATTAAAATTGAAATCTATATTTTTTGACTGTGCCAATTCCATGAAAGAATAAAAAACATCATTTGTGTATGGCAGAATGTCCACTTTGGCTACTTTCAATTTAATCTCTCCAGCTTCTGCCCGTCTGAAATCCAGAATTTGGTTGACTAACCGCAACAGCCTATTAGTACTATGGTTGATTAGATTGGCTTTACTTCTAATATAATCACTGCTATTTTCGTGTTCTAAAATTTGTTTTACAGGTCCCAATATCAATGATAACGGTGTTCTTAATTCGTGTGAGATATTGGTGAAAAACCTGAGCTTTTCATTATTGAGTTTTTCATCCCGCTCCCTTTGAACTTTTTCCGTTAATAACTCTCGTTTCAGTTCAGTACGAAATTTGATTTGCTTTCTTGTAAAATATGCTATTAAGCCGAGGAGAAGTATAATTACTGTTATCCCCTGGTAGCTTGCCCAGAAAGGAGGCATTATTTCGATGCTGTAGGATGAAACTTCACTCCACTTACCATCACTATTACTAGATCGGATTTTAAAATCATAAGTACCTGAAGTCAAATTAGTATACTGCACCGTTCTTGAATTGCTGCTAGTTTCTATCCAATCATGGTCAAACCCCTCCAGCATGTAAGCAAAACTATTTAAACGCTGATTGGTAAACGAGGGTGATGAAAATTGAATGGAGAAATTTCGATTCTCATGGTTAAGATTCACACTTCTGGAATAATTTAAATTTTTAGAAAGAGGAATTTGACCATTTAATTTTAATCCAGGTAAAACCAATTCATTATTTACCTTAAACTCAGTGATTATCGGCTTCGGTGACCACTCATTGTCCTGGATAGTCAGCGGTGAAAAATAGATGACCCCATTCTTTCCTCCTAAATAAATTGTTGAATTGTTGAAATTATAAAACCCGCTGGAACTGAATACATCAAGCCTGTTGCCACTATTGACGTTGTAAATATTCGCTTGACTATTTTCAACATCATATCTGGCGATGTTATTATTGTTCATATTCAGCCATAAGTACCCGCTTGTATCTTCCACGATATCTGTCACCCACTTGCCAGCTAATTCTTTGGGCTCTGGCATTTGTTTAAAAGCATTTGTTTCCGAGTCAAAAACGCCCAGCCCTTTTCTGGTGGCAGCCCAAATTAGTCCCCGGGAATCGATGATAATATCGCTCACATTTTCATGAGGAAGGCCCATATCCGGCTGAATGCTTTCCTCGTAAACGGTAGCATCCCTCGCTGTCATGTCATAATTAACGACTCCACTTTCAGTAGCAAACCATAAGTTTTTATCGATGTCTACCGTAACTTTATTGATATCAAATCCAGACAATACGTGAATCGTTGGTTTTAAAGTCTGCTTATCCAATAGCATAGCGCCCTCTCCGTAGGAACATACGACTAAACTTTCCTCATATTCCAAAAAACTAAAAATGGCGGAGTTTTTAAACCCGACCTCTACAATTTTAGACGTCTTTTGGAGGTAATTATAAACCAGTATTTTCCCATTCCATAGACCACAGTAGAAGTTGATTCCATCATATGTATATATACTTGCTATGTCAAATTTTTCATTGAACAGAGGAACAAAATCCTCTTGGTCAGAGATGAAAAGGCCATTATGCCTCGTAGCGACTACAATTTCATTTAAATTAGTTTTTGAAAAACCCCTGATCCTTGGAGCCTGATTCTGGATGTATTTCGATATATCTTTATTGATTTTAAATTGATTTTCGTAAGGATCATACTTATCCAGACCTTCTTCGGTTCCGATCCACAGGACACCTGCCGGATCAAAATACAGGGCAGAAACCAAATTGTCTACCAGGGACTTGTCTTCTGACAACACCGAGAAATGCCATTGAAAATGCCCCTTATTAATATCCTCCAATGCATCACAAACTAACAAACCCCCGAGCGTACCAACCCAATATTTGTCATCAGGAGCTTGAGCCACGCATAAAAAGTATGGACCTAATTTATCCCTTATTTCGTCATCGGCGATGTACAAATTCTCAAAAGTATTGCGGATTTTATCAAGCTTGTAAAGCCCTTTGCGTGTTCCTGCAAAAATATCGCCTTGCTCATCTTCATATATAAAGTTTAAGTAAGGATTAATACCTGTGGAACCCGGTATTGACAATGTAAAACTTTCTATTTCTGAAATTATACCGGTACTACCAAGTTTGATTTTAGCAACTCCGGCTGTTCCATAAGAGCCTATCCAAATATTTCCTTTAGTATCTTCAAATATTTCTTTAACATAATTAAACCCTTCCAGGGGGACTTTGGTAAAGGTATTTTTATCAGGTTCAAACAAAAACAAACCGGTATCTCTAGTACCCACCCAAACCCGGTTAAACTTATCCTGATATACGGACCGTACTTCCTCGTCAGGCAGGCTATTTGGATCGTTCGCATCTGACAAATAGGTGGTAAACACGTGCGTATCGAGTTGCAGATGAGACAAGCCTTTCCTTGTTCCTATCCACAAACAATTCCTTGCGCTATCCAGTTCTAAAGCGGTAATATCATCGTTGTACAATGTGTTGTTGCCTTCGTCATAACTCAGATAGTTTTGAAATTGAAACCCGTCAAAACGGTTTAACCCGTAAAACGTGCCTAACCAAATGAAACCCTGGTTATCCTGAACAATATGCCTGACAGAATTGTGAGACAGCCCATCCCTATCATTGTAATGCTCAAATTCTATGCTCTGAGATACAGCGCAAAAAAAAGACAGGATAAACAAAAACGTTATGGCTAGCCGTCGTTTCATTTGTATTGAACCTTAAATACTGGTATTCGTCTTTTCTTCATTTAACCTGGATCCTTCATTCCCTCAAATCATGTCAGACATTTTCGTTGTTTGCTAATTTGACTTGTTTATGATTTAACAGCACTAAATGATAAATATAAAAAATTAACTGCCCTATTTCAGCAGAATTTTAAAGCCTGTGATGTGAATTTCTTCGTCCTTGTAAGTTGGCATTTCTATATGTAATCCGTCCTTCTCCTGCTTCCATTTCACTTTTGTATCACTCCCTAAACACGTTACACTTTGTATTTGATCATTTAAAGAAAATGATTTGATATCTACGTACACCTCGTAATAGCTACATACGTAGGCATAGACAAAATTTTCCTTCGTAGTGAATTGTACCTCCGGTAGAATTTGTTTTGAAGTATTGTCGTTCTCTGTATCCATTAATGAATTTTTTCCGCCCTCTTGATGATCAACTTCCTTCCTTTTTGCACCAGCAAGCATTTCACTTTGAATCTTCCAGGGCTTTGTGCCATAAATGCCTTCTGAATTTTTCTGCATCCATTTTCCCATTTCTTTTAGCCTTTCCTTTGCCAGCTCAGTGATTTCTCCCTCGGCCGTGGGACCATTATTTAGCAAAAGGTTTCCCCCTTTACTTACGATTTCCAATAGTTGTCGAGTCATTAATTCTGAAGACTTGTAAACGGTGTCGTATTCAATATAACCCCAGTTTTTACCCATTGTAATACATGCTTCCCATGGTTCGGGCTCCACTCCTTCTGTGATTTTTTGCTCTTCTACTTTATAGTCTCCAAGCCCGTTGCCAATTCTGCTATTTATGATGCAATCCGGTTGGATTCCTAAAATCAAGTCGCGCAGTTCCTGACTTTCTTCCAATGTGATATCGTGTGGCGTATCAAACCACATAATGTCTATTTTTCCATATTGCGTGAGCAATTCTTTTATCTGGGGTTTTACCTTTCGTTCAAAATATCGGTTAAAGACCTTGATGTCTTCATCAGGATAATCTACCAGGTTACTCCTTCCTCCTTTATATGGTTTATTGGTAGGTACATCCGGGTCTTCCCAATCCCGTCCAAGGGAGTAATAAAACCCAAACTTCATATCGTGTTTATGACAGGCATCCACCAGTTCTTTCATCGGGTCTTTTGCGTATGGAGTTCTTTCTACAATATTGTAATCACTCGAAGGTGAATCAAACATTGCAAAACCATCATGATGCTTGGAAGTAATAATGATGTATTTCATGCCTGCCTGTTTTGCAGTTAGCACCCATTTTTCTGCATCAAAGTTTATAGGGTTAAAATCATCAGCGATGGTGGCGTATTCCTTTAATGATATTTGCTCATGGATCATAAAATGCTCGTTGCCTTTGGCAATGTGCCCTTTCCAATACCCCGCTGTCTGAGAATACAGGCCCCAATGCATAAACATGCCAAATTTGGCATCTTTCCACCAATCCATTTTATCTGATGATTGAGCAAAAACACCACGTGCGAAAAGCGCCATTAAAACAATGGCGCCACACACATTAACCAAATACTTAGAATTTATCATTGGTTCACTCATTAGATAACTTTTATTTTTTGGGCTGAACAAATTCGACATTTGTTATTTTTACCACCACTGGATTTGGCCATATTTTATCGTTATAAAGCCTTTGAGCTCTTGTAATCGATAATTCCAAATTATGGTCTCGCTGATTGAATTGGGATTTTGGTATGTTGTTGGGAGAATATTCAACGACCAGATCATTCTGCCCAAGGACAGAAATTTCGGTATCCGTAGTTGCCCTGATACTCTCAGTGTAAAAAAGCCTCCGTTTTCCCTTAAACCACTCCGGCTGGTTGGTGATGAAAACATAGACCGTGTTTTCATCTTTGGCTTTGGTAAACCACAAATCCCCCTCTTTAATGGTGTTCGGTACTGTTCTTACATTTTTAACCGCCTCATTATTGACGAACATCCAGAGCGCTATTTCACGTAGGCGTTCTTCCTGTTCAATGGGGATTTCGCCATTTGGTTTTGGACCTACATTCATTAAGAAATTACCTCCCTTGGCCCTTATTTCGATCAGTTTATTGATCAATTCCCCGCCGTCTTTATACACCTCATTGGTGGGTTTATAAGCCCATTGTGTCCCCATGGTCATGCAGGTCTCCCAGGGCCCGGGCATCGGTGCGTCCGGAATTTTTTGCTCTGGGGTGCTCATTTCCCCCCTGGTGACGACGACATCGGGGTATTTCTCATGAACATATTGTACCAGGTTTTTATTAGAAAAGGAGTCGAAAAAGACCATATCGATCTTGCCGTATTTTGTAAACAATTCATCTACCTGTTTTTTCGAATATTCAAACAACTCTTCATTTTTAGTAATCTGGGTCATGGGGCCTTTTCGTGAAATTAGGTGCCCTTGCTTGTAAATAAAGCTGAAATCTTCCGGGGAATAATAGAATCCTACTTTCAGGTCATACTTTCTCAATGATTTAACCAACATTCCGGTAATGTCTTTCCCATAAGGGGTATTCATGATATTGAAATCGGTGGTTTTGGTGTCCCACATGCAAAAGCCATTGTGATGCTTGGTGGTAAACACCACATACTCAGCACCAGTCAGCTTAAATAGCCTCGCCCATTCGTCAGGATCAAATTTATCAGGGTAAAACGTCTTTGGGAGCTCATGCATGTAGCGCTGTAGATAATCTTCCGAGGCCCCCACCATGGAGTGACTAATGACGCTTCCCAGCTGTGAATCCATGCTCCAGTGAATAAATATTCCGAAACCCATGTCCATGAACTGTTCATTCAGCTCAGGTTTATTTTTCAGCTGTGCGAATGAGGAAAAAGCACCTAGTATTAATAATAAAATGATGTATTTACTTTTTGTATTCATATTGGTTTTAGATTATTCTTTTGACTTTAATGACAACTAACTAGTATTATTCTTTTACAAATCTCCCTCTATCAATGGCCACGAATCATAATCCCTGTCAAGTTTTTGATCATTGTCTGCTACCATCACCCATTGATCTTTTTTTGCCTTTACATCATACTTTAGCAACGGTCCACCGGGAAATTGAAATTGACTATGTAACAATTCTGGATTAGGGTTGTTTTTTAAGACTTCCTTGAAAACAACTGTAGGTCCTACATCCTCAAATACTGCCATTAAGCCAAGGCTATCTGTGGAATAAACAACGACGGTCACGTCATTGACACATGAGAAAGACGACCAGTTACCCTCTGCGTCGACTGACTGCATATCCAGTGGAATGGACACAGGACCCGCAGCACAGGCAAAGTTTTTATATACCCCGGTATTATTCCATTGCATAAAATCATTGCCCGGCCCGGAGAGGTGAATTACTTCAGACAAATGATCAGAATCATCATTGAGGAACAGACAAATGGGCCGTGTTACTACCTGAGACCTCCTGCCCCTGTTTACCCCTCCGGCACTAATCAGAAAATTTTTTCCGGCACTGCTGATTTCCGGTGATGCTCCCGGGCCATGCCCCTGGCGGACAAAATAACCGTCATTTTTATCAAATAGCATCTCAACAAACTGATCTGGCGGTCGGTAGGGCATACAGGCCCCCATCATCGCGTGGATCCCAGCTACTCCTACGTTTTTGTCATAATTCTCAATCTCTGAATAGCTTAGCCAGGATTTTACAAATGCGGCGTGATAATCAGTAGTGAGTTCCTGGATGCTTGCTTTTTCGTACCTCCTGCGCATCGGTGGAAAATGTTTCAAATTAAGGCTGCTTAAAGCATAACTCCAGTTGATGTAATCGAGCACATCCCTGGCGGTTTGACTCACTTCCTCAGAGGCAAAAGCCTCGATGTTGAGTAAGGCAGTAATGGTGTACCCAAGGTAAGGAATGGAATTGAACTCGTACAAACCATTGGTTTTCATCTCTTCCATCAGGGACAAAAGTTTCACCTCCATCCCATTTTGTACGTTGTTGTAATAACTATCAGAATTTCCGTGCAGGCGAATCCACCTGTTTTTTAGATACCTTGATCCTTCCGTCATCAACATGTGGTTTTCAGTTTCTGTGTACAGCCCCAAGGTCTTTGGAGCTGAATAGCTGAACTTGCCACCGTCAGCTATCAAAAGCACATCCAACAAATGTCTTTTGGTTTCGGGGTAAATAATGTCAGTATCGTCTCCGAATTTCCAAAGGATGGTTGTAAGGATCGTAAGTGTAAAATCATAATCCCCTTTGGGATTCATTGACCATGAAGAACCACAATTGCCCCAGGCCGTCATCTTTTGTAAAATTTCATTTACTTCAGCGACGTTCTGCTTCAACATCAATCTGGCTAGTAGAATCCGTGTAGTATTGCCTTTTTTAAGAAGCATCTCCTCGGTAATGGGCATTGACGCGATAATCCTGTAAATACTATCAGCAAAAGCCGATTTATTTTTCCACGCCAGTGTTCTTTCATGAGGGACTGAAATATTCCCAGGTTTCATCACTACGGTGCGGTACTTTATCGGGCCAAAAACCTGTGATTTAAGCTGCTTGTTATTTAACAGGATCAATAGGGCCAGTATTCCTATTGGAATGATCACGAAGTACTTTACTGCTTTCTTAGCCCTCATTTTCCTCTATTTTTGACATTCCCGGCTTCCGTTAAACTTAAGGGAGTGATCATCCTTGTTCATGATATTTTAGAACCAAGCTCTATAGAATCATCACTGTGTAAGGATTGATTCTGTCAAAAGCATTCAAAAATTAAAAATCATTTTTTATTTGCGTCCTATTTACGTCCATGGTCACGTTGGAATTATTGGTCATTTGAAGTAAAAGCTTTCCACCTTCTGTAATCTGACTGTGACGCACTACATTTCCTTGCACTGTCTGATTATTCAATTGTACCGATTCTACGTACACATTTTTGTCACTTTGATTTACTGATTCAATGGTGAATGTGGAACTGGAATAATAATCCGGATTTAATTCAATACTTATTTTATCAAAAATGGGACTTCCTATGAGATATTCCGGGTTTTCATCCACACCACCATTCATTTGAAACAAGCCCATTTTCATCAATACGGATAAACTTCCCATTAATCCCTGATCCTCATCCCCGTTATAGCCGGTGGATGGAGCCAATCCGCTAAATGTTTTTTCGACAACCCTTCGTGACCAATACTGTGTTAAGTCCGGTCTACCTAATTTGTGGAAAATAAATGCTGTCTGAATAGAAGGTTGATTTCCATAGTTTATGGGAATCCTTCTAAACTCAGGGTGTTCTTCCAGATCATGGGATGTTCCGGCCGTAAAACCCAATTTTTCAGCTTCTTTAAATTGTTTGTTTAGTTTTGCCACGGCTTGTTCCTGGCCGCCCATCAGATCAGCCAAACCCTCTAAATTGTGTGGGACAAACCAGGTTGCTTGCGCAGCATTAGCCTCCACAAATCCTTTTTTATATTCATAAGGGTCAAAATTTTTAAACCACTCACCACTTACATCTTTAGGGCGCATCCATCCTGATGATTCATCATAAACGTTCTTAAAGTTTTCTGAACGCTTAATGAAATAATCATAATCGTCCTGATGCCCCAATTTTTTGGCTAGTTGGGCGAGGGTCCAATCCTGGTATGCATATTCAAGGGTAAGTCCTGCCCCTTCCTGATGCCCGCCAAATTCTCCTTCCGGTAATGGATAAGGTACAAATCCATTTTCCAAATAATATTTTAGTCCACCGCCTAAACTAGTGTTATGCTCATACCCCGCTTTTTCCATGATACCTCCGGGCATGTGGTTCTTTTTCAGTGCCTGATAAATACTTTCTAAATCCTCGGTTACTAACCCCTCCTGAATAGCGCTCACAATAAACGGTGTGCTGGAAGACCCTGTCATCACATATGTATAATTCCCGCCGGATGGTCCTCTGGGAATTAAGCCACCATCTTTTTGATATTGTAAAAGAGAATGAACAAACTGCTCTTTGATTTCCGGGTATACAAGCCCCCAAAGTGTATTGATCGTCCATTGGGCTCCCCAAAAAGAATCGGAGTTAAATTGATTGAATTTAGGAGTTCCATTTTCATCCAAAGGTAGCTGACCTACTCTAAAAACTTCACACGTATTGTCCGGATAAGCGCCATTTGCATCACTTATTATCCTTCTGCCTTGTAAGGCGTGCCACAGGTCGGTATAAAATCTTCTTTGGTCTGTTTCCGTTCCTCCCTCTACCTTGATCCTTCCCAATAGTCGATTCCATTCGGCTTTGGTTTCTGCCACCACTCTGTTAAAATCCCAATGTGTCAATTCTTCAGAGATATTATTCTCAGCATTTGTAATAGACGTATATGAAATGCCTACCTTCATCAATACTTTTTCTTCCGGGCTGGATAGGCTTACAAGGTAATTCCCTGTCTTTTCATCCTGATCGATGGAGGCTATGTCTGTATTTAATACTACTTTAAAAAATACCGTAAATGGCTTGGGTCTTCTTCGGGTTTCCTTCATCACCACTTTTCCCAAAAACTCATTCTGATTTACTTGTTTTATCTCCCCTCCCATGTTTTCACATGGCCCCAGCATGGTATTAAGGTTAAACAAGATTGCTGCCTCATTACCTTTTGGGAAAGTATATTGATGAAACCCTACACGTGTTGTACTGGTTAATTCTGATTTTATTTTATATCTATCAAGTTCTACATAGTGATACCCCGGTGATATTTTTTCAGTTTCATGGCTAAACTTAGAATAAAAGTCTTCATATACAGTGTTTTTGCTGGTTTCTGACACAGTAACCGGCATAACGGATATTCCAGACAATTGCCATGCATGAATGTGACTAAACCCCTTTATTGTATCTGTTTTATATCTATAACCACTTCCCCAGGCTCCATCGATTTCCGTATCGGGGCTGAGATTCACCATTCCAAATGGCCTGCTGGCTGACGAAAAGAAAAACCACCTGGAATTCTCTGAGTCAAGCGCAGGGTAAACCATATCTGAAAATGATTTGTGTGCTGTAGGTTTGTCGTCCGACTTTACTTGCTGTATGCAGGAAACGATTGTTCCCAACATCAGATAAAATAAAATCTGTACATATAATTTGTTCTTAATCATGTATTTTCTCGTTTTAACAACACGCTTAAAATTTTTCATTTTAATAGATCAACTATAAACCTCCGCTAAACAACCTATTATTCTCGACATTCTCTTTTTAATTCTATTGGCTCAATTGATGTTTTGATGTCCTATGAGTTAATGGATAAAAGGCAGATAAAAAGATTCATCTGCCTTTTTAAACTTTACACTAACCTATATACTAATGTATTCTGAGAACAAGTTTTAATATTCCGGGTTTTGCTCAATTGAAGGAATCGACCTGTCAATCTCTTTTTGAGGAATTGGACGCAAATAGTGTTTGTTCTCCATCTGGCCAATTGCTGCGGTCCATGGGTTCATTAAAGTAGTCCGCTCGATCAGTTTTCCGGTCCTTTTCAAATCAAACCATCGGCTGTATTCACCCATCAATTCCCTTGCGCGTTCATCCAGGATCATATCAATATCCAGATTTCCATTTGCCCTGTAGGATACTGCATCCAGGGAAGCCAGGTTAGCTGGTTCTTCTGCACGCATCGGATCATCACCGGCATTAACTCCAAGCGCCCGGTCAACAATGGCATTGTAATAAACTTCTGCGCCTCCCAGATCACCGTTGGCAGCACCTTGCAGGATCGCCTCTGCTGCGATCAAATATGCTTCTGCAGAGCGAAAAATAGCCAGGTCATATGTTCCAAGGGCATCATCATATGGAATGCCCGGTTCCCAGAATTTCCACATAAGTGGTGTTTTATTATCCGAATGATAAGGAGAGATAGGATTAATTCCGATTTCATCCAGGTTTAGTACTGCATAGGGCTTGCTGCCTCCTACGTCAAAACCTTTGTCTTGGTCACTAGCCGGATTATTCCATGGTGTAAAATACACTACTGTATCACCTTGTGCAATATCTATAGTGTTTGACGGGATATTAAAGTCCGGAACAAAATCAACTACATCTGTCATGGCGTACATCGCTTCGACAAAATAGTGATGGTACCTGGTGTCGATATCAGGGTCAAACAACCTATGTGCCGCAGGAGTTACAATATAGTTTCCTTTCGATCCATGGCGGTTATAGTGACTAGTCCTTCCCAAAGTTCCTGGAATATCTTCCGCACCACTACCAAAAATCGAATGGTAATCATTTCCTATTGCATACTCGCTAGGTTCATCAAATTCACTACCATTTGTTGTTATATCATCGCTGAACTGTACTGCAAATACGATTTCATCGTTTTTGTCATTTTTTTCAGGGAAGGTTTCTTCCAGCGGATTCTCAGCATGAAGCGGGAATAAATTGCGATATTCTGCCTCCAGCGGATAATCAGCTATGATCATATCGGCATATTCAACAGCCTTGTCAAAATCAGCAGACGTTCCACCCAAAGAATTGTTGAAATTCCATCCCCTTGTCAGGTGAACCCTGGCTAAAAGAAACTGAGCAGCGCCCTTGGTTGCACGACCATAGTCGGTATTTCCCTTGGTAGGTAAAATCGCTTCTGCTTCTTCAAGGTCCGCAATAATCTGGTCGTAAACCTGTGCTGCTGGTACCTTGATCACTTCCCTGCTGGCAGTGGTTGTTTCCTCCAACGGCATTGGGATATCGCCCCATTGCTGTACGGCATAGAAATAAGCCAATGCTCTAAGGAATTTAGCCTCTGCCACCCTGATGGCCAGGAGGTCAGCATCCATTCCCTGGACACCTTCCGCTCTTGTAACGGTCGTATTGGTCCTGGAAATTTGCTTGTAAAGCAAATCCCATAGAGCGGTAACCGCACCCACATTCGGAGTAAATCGGGCATCATAAACATTCAATACACCTCCCTGGTTACCATTCGCCGCTTCATCCCAGGCAGTACTTGTAAATATATCAGTTCCCATTAACACTAAATCCCGCTCTTTGTGAATTTCCCTGAGCTTTGTATAGTTGGATCTCACTAGATCTTCGAACCCTTGCTCTGTCACATAATAGTTATCTGTCGTCTGGTAAGAAACAGAATTCTCATCTAAAAAGTCTTCGCAACCGGTACTTAGCAATGTCACAAGTACCAGCGCCATTAAATATTGTCTGTTAATTATTTTCATTTTTCAAATTTTTACAGTCCGAAATAAAATGATTAGAATGAGACATTTAAACCGAATAAGTAGGTTGCAGTTGGGATGCCATCATTATAAGTACTGGAATTAAATTCCGGATCCATTCCATCAAAATCGTAGAAAACAAATGGATTGCTAACCTGAGCATACATCCTGAAGTTGCTAAAACCGATATTATCCAACACCGTACGAGGCAAAGTATAACCGAAAGTAATGTCAGATATCCTTACAAAACTCGCATCCTGATATTGGATGGCTCCCCTGAAGGGATTTGGCACACCTGGTCCAAAGTAATCATTCGTAGGATTATTAACAGTCCAGTAATTCAGGTTCAACACGTTATATCTTCCCGCTCCAATTTCACCCATCGTTCCTGATAGCATGCTATTTTTAAATATGGCTCCCTGGCTGGTATAAATCAGGAATGACAGGTCAAAATTACCGTAAGTAAGCTTGTTTGTCATACCCATCGTCCAATCAGGCTGTTCTGAGCCAATAATTGTACGGTCGTCTATACCATCATTCGATGAAATAATGCCGTCATCATTTTGATCTACCACTTTTACCGAACCTGGTACCTGATCATACTCAGCAGCGGTTGCTGCTTCATCCAACTGCCAGATGCCAGCAAATTCATAGTCATAATGTGCGCTTATTGGTTCGCCTACAAAAAGACCTGTGGCAATATCAGCTTGTATTCCTTCACTCCCAATAGAGACTACTTCATTGACATTTTTGGCAAAATTGATACTTGTAGTCCACGTGAATTTATCTTTGGTGACATTCACCGTATTCAATGTCAACTCAACACCCTTGTTAGCTACTTCACCTATGTTGGTCGTAACACTACTAAACCCGGAAGATGTAGGGATTTGCTCATTATAAATCAAATCAACTGTATTTCTGTGGTAGATTTCCAAAACACCACTTATCCTATTATTAAGGAATCCCATATTTAAACCGATGTTCAATTCCTTGCTTTTCTCCCAGCTAAGAGTTTTATCGGCTAAATTTTCAGGAGCATAACCAAATGCCGGTGAACCATCAAAATCATATTGTGTCCTGAACAATCTTGCCTGGGTTGCATATGGGTCTACCGCACTGTTTCCAACGAAACCATAGCTCACTCTCAATTTCAAATCAGAAATGGCACCGACATTTTTGATAAACTCTTCGTCACCTAATCTCCATGCTACTGCAGCTGAAGGGAAAAAGTCCCACTTGTTGCCTTCACTAAGCTGAGAAGCACCATCCCAGCGGCCGGAAAGGGTCAACAAATACTTATCTTTGAAACCATACATTACCCTTCCCATATATGAGAGTAAAGACCTTTCAGTCAGTCTTGTATTTAGTTCGATTGGGGTTCCAGTACCATAAGCGTACCATAAGGAATTATATGGAAGGTCTTCGACATAACTATCCATTTCTTCATTTCGCTCCTGGAAGGTGCTTTGAACACCAGTAAATGTTAAATCATGATCACCTATTTTTTTCTTATATGTAATTATATTGTCCAGGGTATAATTGGATATATCATCTGTTTGGCGAAAAGATCTCGGCAATCGTGTAGTTGCACGATCCTTGGTCATAGTACCTCTGTATTGACCCCATCTTGAGTTACTAATACCTGCAGAAAATGAAGACCTGATCGATAATCCCTCCACAGGAATCAATTCTACATAGGCATTTCCAAAGAAGTTATCAGACCTGGTTTCATCCTGAAAGTTATTAGGGTCTATTTCGATGAGCGGATTCAACACCTGCTTATCGTTAATACCCATCCAGGCAGCATAACCATTCCACTCTAATTCCTGGTTTTCATCTGGGTTCAGAACATCATCATACATAGCCACACCTGTTGGTCGCGCGCGATATGCACTTCTCAATGCTTCATTGGACCCCAACTCAGTTTTTGCAACACTATAGTTTGCTGTAAAGCCAACTTTCAGAAACCTGGTTAGCTTGCTATCCATACTTCCTTTGAGGTTATATCGCTGGAATTTAGTGTTCTGCAATGCACCACCCTCATTTAAATATCCTCCAGAAAAATGGTAGGTGGTATTTTCGCTTCCTCCCCCTACAGATAAGGAATGACTCGTTTGCAATGCCGATTGGGAAATTTCATCTAGCCAATCAGTGTTTCCGCCGGATTCAACCAGGTCAATTTCGGTTGAAGTGAAAGTACGTCCTTGTGGATAGCCATTCAGTTCTCGATCAGTTACACTGGCCTTATAAAACTGTTGGGCATTCATCATGTCCGGAAGGTGTGCGGGTGTCTTAACCCCCACATAACCATCGTAACTTACTACTGGCTTACCTGAAGCCCCTCTTTTAGTAGAAATGATGATCACACCATTTGCACCCCTAGAACCATAAATGGCTGTGGATGAAGCATCCTTCAAAATATCCATCGATTCGATATCTGCGGGGTTCAACGCATTTAAATCTCCACCCATCACACCATCAATCACAACGAGTGGCTCGTTGCTGAAATTAATCGAACTCAAACCCCGAATGTTGATATTATACCCGGCACCTGGTCGACTGTTTTGTTTGGTAACAATCACACCCGCTGCCTGGCCCTGAATTGCCTTAGCGGCCTGGACTGGATTTGCACGCACAATATCCTCCGACTCAACTGAGCCAATTGCCCCTGTTGCATCTTTCTTTTCAACCTCACCGTATCCAATCACCACGATTTCATCCAATGATGTAATATCGGGCACCATGGACAAATCAATTACTGATTTATTTCCTACAGTAACTTCTTCAGAAACAAATCCTATAGAACTAAATACTAAAACAGCATCTTGACCTGGTACCTCAAGTGCATATCTTCCTTCAACATCTGTTACTGCACCAGTAGATGTTCCCTTTACCAGGATATTCACACCAGGTATTGGAGCTTTTTCTTCATCTGTTACTACACCTGAGACTTTGGTCTGCGACCAGGAAGTACTCGCGTAGCCTAGTAATAAGATAATCAATAAGAGTTTACGTTTTTTCATAGAATTTTATTTTAGTTAAAGGTGAACCCGATCCTATTTGCGGATTTCAATTTTGAATTAAGGACAATCGCATCTTTTTGTAATGGACATTTTATTCAAAAACATGGATGGTTTGAATAATTGATAAAAACATGTCTAATTCGTGTAAAATCCTATAATTAGGGAACATATTTTTGTTGAATATTTGCCATTATTTGAAATGTAAACGAGAATTCATGTTTTTACCCTTTAAAACCTTAGTAGTTAATCCGTAGTTTTATTCAAAGTCAAAAATGCATCCATACTATGAATAAAATACCCATAAGGTCAGCCCCGTATTTTTTTATTTGCTGCAGAATTCAAGCTAAAAAATTACTCCAATTACCATTATTAAATGATGTCGCTTCACAAAACGGCACTTTCTTCGATTTTTGAATAACTATTCTGCATTTAAGATAAGACAAGGAAAAACATTTAAAATACAAGAAAGGAATTTAACAATGTTTAAATGAATGGACTTAGGGTTAGAAAAGCTTTAAGATATTTTTTCCTGATTGTAATAATATAGCACCTTCAAGGTGACCAAGATCCTCACCATTTAGCACTACTTTAGGAGGAGTTGTACCTTCAAAATAAAATTCCCCGGACATGTTTGCAGGGATTTCAATCTCATAACTTTTGACATCATCATGAACAGTGAAGTGAGCTTTTATTTTACCTCGAATGGTTGGCACAACAATGGTACTTGAAGTTAAAGTTCCCATTTTCGGTCTTATAACGGCTATATTGTACCCTGGGGTTTTTGGCTGGAATCCCCATAAATACCTCGGGATTATATTGGCTGGAGTAGCTCCCCAGGCATGGTTCCAGTCTGCATTGGGCTTGTATTTCATGTCCCACGCTTCCAAAGTAATGGTGGACCCTATGTGTATCATGTTGTACCAGCTTCTGTCGTGAGTCGCGGTCATTAGTTCCAGGGCGTAGTCACTTTCATTCGCGTTATACAGGGCCTCTAATAAATATTGCGAACCATAAACACTGCAAGCCATTCCCCTCGATTTGATAAAATTTGCCACCGATGGCATGTGTTCTTCCGGAACGATATTAAAAGCCATGGCCATCATGTTTGAATGGAGGGAAGCATGGTTCGTTCCTATACCATCCACATAAACACCCAATTCTTCATCGAATAACATGTCATTAATGGATTTTTTAACCTGTAACGCTAATTGTAAAAACTCTGCTGCTTCTTCAGTTTTATTAAGTATCTCAGCAAATTCGGCCATGATCAAAAGGTTTTTATAATAAAAACAATTAACCACCGTATTAACCGGTTTAAAAACAAAGCCATCCCGCTCGCCCTCTGCCGTCGCCAATTGCCAACCAGTGTCTTTTTGAGCAGGTGGCCAGTCAACTATATCTCTTAGTTTGTCATCAGGGTTTTTAAAACCCAATTTTTTCATGATTTCCGGCGTCGCATTTTCTGAACTAATCAATCCGTCATCCCCGAGCAAATCCATTAAAGTTTTATACTTTAGTTCATCATAATATTCCGCAATAAGTTCAGTATTGCCTGTATACATATAATCCGCATGAAACATCAGAGCCACATGAAGTTGCCACTCCGTAGGCCAGGTAGGGTGTTCCATGAAATACTCGATGGTTTTCCGGGCTATGGCGTATTCCCGATCGGTGGTGTAATGACTTAATTGATTTAAATAGGCATCCGCTTCATAAGGAATTCTCTCTCTATCCCCATCAACATATAAACCGGCAAAGGTTGTTGCCTTTATGGAATATTTACATAAATCCCAAACTGCATTGAGTGTACTGTCTGAGCTGGTGAAGAAGCTGGCATCATCTTCCCAATAACTATGGTAAAACAGTTGGATAAAATCATTTGCATCCAGGTTTTCTTTTGCTCCTTCTATTTCCACGTATCGAAATGGCATTAAAACAGGAAAAGAATCAGGTAGTTGAATAGCCTTCGAACCAGTGTTTCTCTTATCCGGTTCAATTTGTAAAGTGTATTTTGTAGTAGTGGGATCTACGGGAACCTTTATTTTTTGGTAGCGAATGGTTCCCTGGGGATCCCTGTTGATTCGGTTGTCAGTCAGCTGCTCACCAATATGGACAAGAATGGTATCGATTTTCTTTGTTTCATAATGGAAAGCCAATGTCGCAAAAGCATCTTTTCCAAAGTCGATAAAATAGGAATCATCACTTAGTTTCTTAAAACCTGTGGGTTTAATACGCTCCACCTGAAAATGATTGGCACTTGTAATAACGCCTTTATTCTCACCTACTTTAAAGCGCTGTGATTTAGAAAACGGCGTTTCCTGACCGTTTTCGCCCCAGACTCTTACTTTCCAAAAATAGCTGTTACCGGCCTCCAGAGGTGTTCCAT
The DNA here is from genome assembly GCA_913057175.1 of uncultured Cytophagales bacterium. Lineage (GTDB taxonomy): Bacteria > Bacteroidota > Bacteroidia > Cytophagales > Cyclobacteriaceae > CAJXNP01. Next base: position 37,065 of record CAJXNP010000016.1, on the reverse strand, counting down.
TAAACTCCACATTGATCGATTGTTTACCTGGCGCAATTCCTGAATCCCAAATGTCTCCCACGTTTTTATCTATCAAATCTTCAGAGGATGCTACCAATATTTGATAAGCTGTTTGCGTTGCGACCGATCCGGATAATTCCCAGGTAAATTCTGGTTTTGAATCGATAATAAAAACACCTTCAGGCTGTCTGATAAATTCTACACTTAATCCTTGAGGGGCTATTGATTCATTGATGTTTGAGTTATCGCCACTTCCAGCATTTCCACAGTTGGTAAATGAAAATGCAAAAAAGAATATCATTAGATTGAATAATGCAACAAATGGAGAATGGTAATAATATTTCATCGATAGACTAAGTTTTGCGTCAAATTCCAATTTATGCAGAATACTCTAAACAAAAATCACCTTTGATTTAAGTGACCAAAGGTGATTTTTATCGACAGTTTTAACGCCTAGACCGGCTTGATCTCCCAACCAGGCTCATAGGTTCTGGACCATAATTTCATCGCCTCCCGGTTGAAAATACGACCGGTAATTTCATCAACTTCATATGCATCATCAATTCTGTAAGCTATATTGGCGTAATGTGTCAACATTTGGCTGATAGCGCCCTCATCAATGGGAGATGTTAATTCTGCTTTCCCTCGAATAGCATCAAAGAAATTTACCGTATGAATGGTAGACATATCCCCGCCGCCACCAAGCGCTGTTCCCGCTTCTGAGCCCGAAGAAAGGTTTTCCTTAATTAATTCACCTTTTAAGCCATATAATTTATACCCCTCTCTATCAACAAAAACAGATCCCTTTGACCCGTAAATGATGGTTCCTCTGCCTGCTCCAAATCGATAGTATCCGTTTCTGCTTTGTCCATCCCATTTGATCACCTTATCTCCTGCAAACTTAAAAGTTGCTTCCATCGTGTCATACATTTCCCAGCCATCATCCTTGTACTGGTATTTACCGGCATTTACCTCTACACGTTCAGGATACTTAACTTGCAATGCCCATCTCGCAATATCCAATTCGTGGGTGGCATTGTTACCTGTCTCTGCGGTACCATAATCCCAACCATACCAATGCCAGTTATAATCCCAGGTTTCAGATGTATACTCTCTTCTTGGTGCAGGTCCCTGAAATAATTCCCAATCCAAACCCTCTGGTGGATTTGTTTTCTGTTGATGGGGAACAGGCCCCCTCCTGCTGGTATAAAAAGCGATGGCTTGATACACATCTCCAATAACACCATCATGGATGTCTTTGATAATTTCTTGTGATTCCGGAGAAGATCGTTGCTGGTTGCCCATTTGTACTACTTTGCCATATTTCTTTTGATAAGCCACAAGCAACTCCCCTTCCCTGGGATTATGACTACATGGTTTCTCCAAATACACATGCTTGCCAGCCTGCATGGCCATACAAGCACCAGGTGCATGCCAGTGATCAGGAGTCGCCATAAAAATGGCATCTACATTTTTATCATTTATGATGTTTCTAATATCGTTTTCCAACTTAGGCTTATCTTTGGTAACTTCAGAAAAAGCGGCAGCCGCTTTGTCCCGCTGGCTTTTCTTGACATCACATAAGTAAACCAGTTCTACATTATTTTTTTTGTCAGCAATGGCATCCTTATAGGCCGGATATCTTCGACCCAACCCCTGTAAAGCCACATGTATCCGGTCATTTGCGCCTAATATTCTGGAATAATTTTTTGCACTAACGGCATTAAACCCACTAGAAAGGGCAATACCCGCAGCACCTGCTGTTGCTTTCCTTATAAAATTTCTTCTATCGTTTTTCATAATTATTCAGCTATATTTTTCTCTATCGGACGAATTTTAATATTTCTGAACGATACCAAATCACCATGATCTTGCAGTAGGATTTGTCCTTTGTCCAGTTCGCCAAAATCTTTCCATTTTACATACTTGCTTTCTGAAACCAATTTTCTGTATTCAGGGCTCTTTCGCTCATACTCTAACACTTTCATACCGTTTAGCCAATGTTCAACATGGTTATCGACAGATTTTATGTAAGCGGTGTTCCATTCTCCAATTGGTTTGATTGGCTTATTAATATCTGCCTGAATTAAATCGTATAGTGAAGATACCGTCCTGCTTCCTTCGTGATTACCCAGTTTTGCATCCGGATGTAAATCGTCATCTAATATTTGATATTCTAATCCGATGGATGAGCCGGGCCCCTTATTTATCTCCGTATCCACGTAATATTTTATCCCACTGTTAGCGCCAGGTGTTAATTTAAAATCGAGCATCAACTCAAAATCTTTAAATAACTTTTCCGTTACAATATCTCCTCCTGCCCTTGACTCGGCGCCTCCTGATGACAATACTGATAAGACACCGTCTTCCATCACCCAGCCTTTTTCAGGAAAATTATCCAGCTTAGCTCCTCGCCAGCCATTACTTGTTTTACCGTCCCAAAGCATTTCCCAGCCATTTTTAGCTTCATCAATGGTTAAATTGTTTTTTGTTATGACTGGTTTCAATGGCGACTTTGTCGAATACTTTTCCAAACTGTCAGTGAGAATTCTAATATTCTTCCAAATAATGTGTGTGCCTTCTTTCTGATCATCCTTGATACTGTGCACCTGTAAGCCAATAAACCCTTCAGCCGTTTTATCATCTATTAAATAGGCCGCCGGCACTCCATTTATCCATGTTTTAATGGTGTCGGCAATAGCCTCAATTCTGTAATGGTTCCAGTCGTTTTGTTTAAATGCCTTTTGAGCTTCAGGGTTATCAGTTAATGGGTTTAACCAACCTCTTCGGGCCTCATCGTAGATACCAGCGCTCCATGCTCTGTCAGATGGATCAATTTCAATCTGATAGCCATGTACCCTACCATTTTTATAATGATCAAAACTATTACTCCTGATTTGGATACCAGAATTCATCGATGGATCCACTTTGTAGTCCAGCTCTAATATGAAATCTCCATATAATTTGTCTGACCTTAAAAAGGTATTAGGTGTGTTTCTAACCGTTGTCCCCACAATTGCGCCATCCTCTACTTTGTAAGTGGCGTCTCCTCCAATGATTGACCACCCATTTAATGTTTTCCCATCGAACATATCAATCCATGGAGTCGGATCCTTTTTCACTGTTTGACAACCAAACAGACTTGCCGTAACTAAAAATGCTGAAACGATTTTTAGTATGTTTATTCTTGTTATCATAAAAAATGAATTTATTCTTTTATTGTAATATTTTCAAAACTAGTATGTACCGGGTATTCAAATATGGATTTTTTACTCAAAAACATGGTCAAAATCTAGAATTTTTTAATCTATTCTTATTTCTGATAAGAAATAGGTTCAAAGTAAGCAACCTCTAAAAATATTTCAGAAGAGTAAAAAGGGTATTTAAAAGTACCGATGGTTTTATCATCATAAAAATCCCTCTCTATTTATTTTTAACACAAGTTGAATCTAAAATCAGTACAATTCAGTAAGGTACAGATTTAACGATTTTGATACCCTTAAAACTTGATAATCATGTCTAAAATCAAAATAAATGTAAAGCTTACTAAATGGAAATAGTTGTCCTTTGCTGTGGTAATATTTGTTTACAATTGATTTTGAATCTCTTGCTGAGATGGTTGAACTGGCAAGAAGGATTATTGGACCATGAAATATCCACGAGTACGAACCAAGTAAGACTTTAAATCTTACAAACATCAGGTGGCATAGTACTTTTTCTTCAACCAGAAAGCTACTTTGACGAGTAATATCAAAGCAGGTACTTCTACTAATGGGCCTACTACTCCCGTAAATGCCTGCCCTGAATTTAATCCAAACACAGCAATGGCTACTGCTATTGCCAATTCAAAATTATTACCGGCGGCCGTGAAGGCAATGGACGCATTTTTGTCATAATCTGCACCCATAGCCTTACTAACAAAAAATCCAATCAGAAACATCAAGGCAAAATAAACCAATAACGGAATTGCAATTCGAACGACATCCATTGGGATCTGAACGATCAGCTCACCTTTCAGCGAAAACATCACTACGATGGTAAATAACAAAGCGATTAACGTTATGGGCGAAATCGCAGGAATAAATTGGTTCTTATACCATTCCTCTCCTTTTAACTTCACCAAAATTATCCTGCTTAACAAGCCAGCCAGGAAAGGAATTCCCAGGTAAATAGCGACGCTTTCCGCAATGGTTGCAATTGATATTTCTACCATGGCTCCCTCGAAACCAAATAAAGGTGGAAGTTTGGTGATGAAGATCCAGGCATAAAAACTGTAAGCAAATACCTGAAATATGCTGTTTAATGCTACCAATCCTGCTCCGTATTCACTGCTCCCTTCTGCCAGGTCATTCCACACCAGTACCATTGCAATGCACCGGGCCAAACCTATCAGTATCAAGCCAACCATGTATTCAGGATAGTCCCTTAAGAACAAAATTGCCAATACAAACATCAATACCGGACCGATGATCCAGTTTAAAACAAGGGAAATGGAAAGTACTTTTACATTTTTAAACACCTGCGGCAACAGGGCATAGTTTACTTTTGCCAATGGTGGGTACATCATGAGTATTAATCCTATGGCGATCGGAATATTGGTTGTACCCTTGCTTAGTGAATTTACATCCTTGGCTATTGATGGAAAAAAATAACCAATACCTACACCTATCAGCATTCCAAGAAATATCCAAAGTGTCAGGTATTGGTCAAGGTAATTGAGTTTCTTTTTTCTCACAGGTATTTATTTATCTATTTTTTTGACTCAGAAACCAAGATCAGTTTATCCTTAACCTGATCCGCTAAATAGAACATTTCCCTTGAGATTTTCCTTACTGTTTCATCATATTTTAGATCCTGCGAAGGAGTATTGTCATAATAGCGAGGATCGTCATAGGGCAGCGAAAATCGATCATCAGCTCCTTCAACAATAGGGCAGGATTTGTCAGCATCCGAGCAAACCATGATCGCCAGAAAACCGGTTTGTGGGTTTTGCCTGTCTGTGTATTTTTTAGAATACATGATTTGATTGGATATGCCATTTGAGGCAGAATAAACAGGGTTGCCGCCCGATTGAACACCGCTAATTTTGAAACCGGCCCTTTCCATTGCTGAAATTGCGTTGGGGTTGAATGCGGTCGCTTCCAGCCCACCGGAAAACACATTGACTCCTTGCACACCATAGTAATCCATAGCGGTTTGTAACCATAGTTGGGCAATGTGGCTTCTTCGTGAATTATGCGTGCAGATAAAAAGAATATCAGCTTTACCATCTACGTTCTTTTCTGAATATATCGCATCGGCTATTTCTTTGAGCATATCTACCCTTTCTGCAGGTATTTGATCAAATTCGTCTATTACCTCTTTGGAATAATTCCGAAGGTCTTTGTTCATTTTTTGCGCAACACTTTCACCACCAAGGGTGATGATCAATAGCACAATCATGGATAAAATAGTTTGTGTTTTCATCATATTAAATTTATTAGTTGATAAATAATTCCACTTATCAGTTTATAGGTTCAATGATTATTTAAATCGTGTAGGTTTCGTATTATTGCAATATTACGTTATCATAAAGCAAATTTTTTTAACAGCACTTATTATCAGGAACATACCGGGAAAACAGGTTAATGAACATATCCCTTGCTTCCTCCCAGACTTTTTCATCAATACAATAGTTGACCCTGGGGCCTTCAATTTCCCCTTTGATGATCCCTATTTGTTTTAGCTCCCTCAGGTGTTGCGTTATGGTAGTCTGGGATAGCGGCAACACACTGACCAGATCTGTGCAAATACAGGTTTGGTGATCAAGTAAGTATTCGATGATGGCCACACGTGCCGGATGGTCAAAAGCCTTGGCGATTAATGCCAGTTTATTCTGACTATCCTGGAACAATTCTGATTTGGTTACTCCCATGTAAATTAATTATAACGCAATATTACGTTAAGTAAGAAAGGTGTACTAATCCGGTGTGTTATGGTTGGGTTAAGTTTATGTTAAGGACGGGTGGGAAATTAAATAAGAGCTTAAAATTTGCTAAAACATCAACGAGGATTAAGAGGATTAAGGTCTGGCTGTTCCTAATAAATCGTCAACTGCTATCTGGCCTGTGTTTTGGACAGGATGTTTCGTAAAAAATTGTCGTAAACCTATAAGAGTAACCTGGACATTTCCGCGAATTGGTTTGAAAAATTCGGCGATCTGAAATTATTTGTTATACAACTGGCACCAAAAAGGCTAAGCTTGAGAAGTTGAAAAAAGTGAAAGACCAATGTAGAATAAATTACTCTGAATACTCACTATTCAATATCAAATATGCATCCTCCAACTGAAGGGGTTTACCAAACATTCTTTTTACTTCTTTTCTAGCAAGCCCCTGCTCAAAATCGAGAAGATGATTGGAACTTGAAAGCATATAGAGTTTTGTTTTGGTAAATAGGTCCCACTGATCCAATACCCTGTCAATAAATTCCCACCCACTCATTAGGGGCATGTTGATATCCAGAAGAATAACATCGGGCCAGATATTTTGGCGATTTGATAAAAAGTCCAAAGCACACAATGCTGACTTGAATTCATGACATATAAACTCTTGCTGGTTTCTAACCAGCTCAAGCATTCGGGTAGTCAAAAACCTGGATGTATCGTCGTCGTCAATCACAAATATTTTCAAATTTTCCTTTCCCTTCATGACATGGAGTTCTTATTGATCATTATGATGTTGAAATCCTTAGCGTGCCACCACGAATATCATCAATGGAACTGATAATGCTACTGACTTTACTGGTCAGTAATTCATAGTCTTTATTTTTCAGAATTTCCTTTGTTATCAGCTTTGATCCCATTCCGACACAATGGACGCCCGCGTCAAACCATTTTTTCAGGTCTTCTTTGGTGGTATCTACTCCTCCGGTTGGCATGATGCTCGTCCATGGACATGGACCGGCTACTGCTTTTACAAATTCAGCTCCTCCTACTGATGATCCGGGAAATATTTTCACAACTTCAGCGCCAAGCTCTTCGGCATTGGAGATTTCCGTTAGTGTCCCACAACCCGGGCTCCAGGAGATTTTTCTTCGGTTGCAGATTTTAGCCATTTCGGGATTGAGAATGGGCGACACGATAAAATTAGCACCCAACTGAATGTACAAAGCGGTGGTTGGGGCATCTACCACAGAACCGATACCAATGATTAACTCTGGAAGGTTATTCTGTGCCCATATAATCAAATCACGAAACACTTCATGTGCCCGGTCACCTCTATTGGTGAATTCAAACACGCGCACGCCACCCTCATAGCACGCACTTGCCACATCTTTGCAAACATCTATATCTTCATGAAAAAACACCGGAACCAAACCCGTTTTTTTCATCTTTAGTGCTACTTCAATTCTTGAAAAATTTGCCATCTGTTTATGTTTAAGTTGTTCATTTTAAATCAATGGGCGCCACAGATACGTATTACCTGTGACAACCCCTTGATTCTAATAGAAAGGCGTGCTACGGATACGTTTTACCCTTAGCTTGCCCATGATTAAAATGGAATGGTTTTTAATTAGCTTGAGTTCGATTTAAAACTTTAATAAAAACACCATCTATTTTCGCCAACTGGTGGATTAGTGGTGGGTTATATATCAATCCATGTTTTTATTAAGGTTTTTACAAGGTGTTTTTTTACTTGAAATGATTTTTTTTTAATGAACCCACCTCTGTATCTCCTCCCAAGAGGAGAATTATGGCCATTTCAATTAAAAAACTAATTTTCATATATCGAACTCAGTTTAAATTATCTGCTTACCCTGCCAGAAGCATCGCCGCCCATCAATTTCTCCACTTCTGCGACCGTCACAAGATTTGCATCTCCCTTAATGGTATGTTTTAAACATGATGCTGCTACTGCAAAATCCAATGCATTCTGATCGTCTTCAGGATAAGTTAGAAGTCCATAAATCAGGCCTCCCATAAAGGAATCTCCTCCTCCTACTCTATCTACAATATGAGTGATCTGGTACTGGCGGGTTTCGTACAATTTCTTTCCGTCGTAAAGCACACCTGCCCACGTGTTGTGAGAGGCAGAAATGGATCCACGAAGCGTAGTAATAACTTTTTTGGCCCTTGGGAATTTTTTCATCATCTGCTGGCAAACAGAAAGGAATGCTTCCGCCTTGACATTGTGACCTTCAGTCTGAACTGAAATCCCCTCTGGTTTGATACCAAAATGCATCTCTGCATCTTCTTCATTTCCAAGCACAATATCACAATAAGAAGTCAGCTCAGCCATGATTTCCTCACGCTTCCCTGCATCACAATATTTCCAAAGTTTAGCCCGGTAATTTAAGTCGGTGGAAATGGTGATCCCTTTCTCAGAAGCTGCTTTTACTGCCTCCAGGCAAGCATCTGCTGCTCCTTGTGAAATAGCAGGCGTAATGCCTGTCCAATGAAACCATGCAGCGCCATCAAATACTTTGTCCCAATCGATCATACCTGCTTCAATCTCGGCCATTGCGGAATGAGCCCTGTCATATACTACTTTACTTCCTCGGCTTACTGCACCGGTTTCCAGAAAGTAAATTCCCAATCGATCACCACCAAATATGATGTTTTGCGTATTCACACCCTGCTTTCGCATTTCCATCAGGGCACACTCCCCGATATCGTTTTTTGGAAGGCGGGTAACAAAATCGACAGGCACACCGTAATTGGCCAATGAAACGGCAACATTGGATTCGCCACCCCCATAGACTACATCAAAATTATTTGCTTGCGAGAATCTAAGAAAACCCTGCGGGGCCAGCCTCAACATGATCTCTCCAAATGTTACAACCTTATTACTCATAATGTTAAAATTTATAATGTTTAGTTCTAGTCTGGTTTATTAATTACTTTATAGGTTTTTGACTGGTCTCCTTTCTGCACCTTCACAAAATAGAGACCTTGCTTATCAACCATTTTCAATTCCATTTTCCGGCCCTCAATTGAAGATTTTTGCTGAACTTTCCCTGCAACAGTATAAAGGCTTATGGATCCACCAATGAAATTATTGGTATCAAACTCTATGGTTACAATCGAAGAAGTAGGGTTAGGATAAATGTCGACACCAGTGAAAATATCTCGTTCTACCGATAAAATGACATCAGCCTGACCACCTTCGTAGAGCTCATCAAAATAGACGGTTGCCTCGCCATCATCCTGAAGGTACACTCCTGCCTTCCAGTAACTTGGCGATGTCCAGAATGAAACATCTTCGTTGGCCTTTTCAACTCCATCGATGTTGATGATTAGCGCGCCATTTTCTAATACCACATCCCAATCAAAGTATCCGGAAGGCGCCGATCCTAAATCCACATGCTGGGTGTTTTCGCCTCCTTCATTGGTCTTTATAGCAGCCCACAGATGATTCCCCTGGGATTTGGTCAAATGCTTATAAATCCTCAAAAGCGGCTTGTTGGGCCCGCTACCGGCATTGGCATCGTCGTGTATTTGAACCACCGTTACCTGGTCACAAGTTTGCTGAACAAATTTCAAACGTCCATGCAACGAACGGTCACCTTCAGAAAGCAACCAGTTCGTCTCATGCCTGAGCTCAGTCCGCATGCTTGCCCCGGACTGATTAAAAGCTATTTTATCATCTTCCACTACATAAAACTGATCTGATGTGTAGCCATTGTTTAATTCCTGTGAAGTAGCCGAAGTGACGCTTGTTGGCGCCTGCAATTTGCATCCACTTATGAAGGATTGAAACCTCGGGATGTCTGATGGAGCATCAAAGTTCTGCGCCCCAACTTTCCAGTTCAGAATAATTAGGATGATAAACAGAAAAGCTCGAGGCATAAGGCACTTCATTGGTGATGTGATTGGATTAATGGTTTAACATGATTTTATGCGTTCTTCTCTCCTTGCCAATTTTTATATCTGCCAGGTAAATACCGTTGGGCAAATTACTTGATGGCGCCCAATCGGCCCTCCTTAACCCTGATTGCTGGAATTCATCTACCAATTCAGAAACCATTTTACCCGAAGGAGAATAAATGGTGATTTTCACATGCGCTGCATCTTCTAATTCATACTCAATGGTGACCATCGAATCTACCGGATTGGGGTAAATCAAACCACCTGAATTCTGCTGAATATCTTCAATTCCCGTAATTGGGGATTCCTCTCCATGATCGACATCCAGTTCAAAAAACGACACCTGACAATAATCATCCTCATCACCTGAATTGTTCTGGTTGTAGTTTCCCGCTTTGAAATACATCCAGTCATCTTCATAACCACTTGCACTCATATCAATGACTTCCTGTACATCAGATTTCCCCTCTCGTATGATGGTCACAGTAAGGGTATTTCCTTCCACTTTGATTTCATAACTAAACTGCTCACCCAGAGCAATACCATCTGAAGGATTGGAGGCGCTGCTACTTCTGCTGCCTATCATTTCATACCATTGCTCCGAACCGGTATTGGGCTCATGAGCCACATAAATAGAACCGAGCTCATTCCCCGGAAGCTTTCTGTAGTATAGCCTGCAGGGCTCATTGTCCGAGGCGTGAATTTGCCCAATAATGACCCGGCCAATTTTACTGGATTCCCCCGTGGTAGAAACATGGTCTACTGCAACAGTCGCGGTCATAATCCCATCAACTGCGCCGGATGCATCCTGTACTGCCTGACTAGAAGATGAAAAGACCCAGTTATTGAGTCCTATGCCTGTGGTGCTGATGCTGGTGTTTCCTGCCCGCAGCATTTCCCTGAGTTCACTTCTAGGATAGGTGCTGCCACCAGTCTCTCCATTATTCGGGCACCTGAATACCATGGCGCCGGTCGCCGGGTCGGTGTAAAATTCATTAGGACTTTCAAAACCATCTGTCAATTCCTGTTCAAGCGCTTCTGTCTGATCAGGTAATGTGACTTTCCATCTGGTCAAATCAAAATTCCCTCCTGGTGGTAAATCCGGATTCTGCGCCAAAACTCCAAATGCTATGAATACCTGTAAAATGATAAGTAAACTTTTGAGCGGCATTCTTTTTCTTTCTTTTCTCATATCCATTATTCTAACTCTTTTCATTTTCAATTGAGATTAAAATCCCATTCTTCACCAGGTTTTAGCTCTTTAGTTATCTTGTTCTTATTTCCTGTTGGAATTACTGTGATGGTTGAGGTACCATCGCCAATTGATTTTATTGAGGCTTTTCCATCCTCTACAGAAACATGTACATCAGATCCCTCGGAAAATACAATTTTCAATTCGCCATGGTTTAACCGAGTGACCCCAAACAAGCAGGCCTGATTATCATTACTTATGCTAACAGCATTTTCTCCAACTACATTCCATCCAGAATCATTTACTTTCCAATTCCCAATCATCAACATATCCTTTTCTTCATCCAACCGGTTACTATAACCCTGGTATGGGTATATGACTGTGAGAAAGCTGAATTTTTTTTGATTGGATTTAGCAACCACACTCCATCTCTTTCCACGTGTTCCGGAAGTATATATTGAATCAGTTTGCCTGAGTTGTAAAATATCATGGCCAGTAGCATCCGGGGCATTTGCCCTCAACAGATTGGGGCCGTTTTCATCTGTATAATCTCCTTGCCAAACTTGTTTGTAATCGTGAATATCATCTGATTGGAAGTTATCCTTCACAATCCAAAATTCATTCTTTACAAAAATTACCTGTCTGGAATATTTTACTCCCACATTTTCAAATCCATCATGTCTCCCGGCAAAAAAGTCGAAATCGTCATGGATCTTCCAGGCAATTACTTCAGGATTAGGTAGGTCGAGGAACTTACCAAACCCACTTCCACCTTTATTGGAGGTCCATTCTTTCCCTTGCAATTCATCATCTACCAACGCGACATTTTTAACCATGGAGTTCTTGAAAAATTCAAAATCTTTGAGCGAGTAGCGCACCTGGTAATTGGGGAGAATGGCCTGCCCATTTGCCATGGCCTGAATGCCCAGCATATCACCATGCTGATGATCGGGTTTTTCATCATCTAAACCGGCTGTGATAATCATCATTTTATCAGCTTCACCCCAGCCTTGCCGCATGACAAAATAACCTGTCTCGTTAAAGGACAATGAACCGTAATCGGGCTTTTGCTCCTGAATGTTTTCAAGGATCTTAATTTGGTCATTGCTCAAAAACCAGTAAACCCGATCGTCAACTTTATTCGATGCGAAATAGCCAAATTCAGGGTCTTCGAATAGCAAATAACCCAAAGTCATGGCAGCTGAAATATCATTTTTCTCTGCCCAGGGAATTTCAGTATCGTCTTGAAGGACGGGTGCCGATCGGTCAGGGTAAGCTATTTTAACCAAAGTGGTAAAAAGCCCCCTTAGTTTATCCTCCCATGCTTTATCGATTTCAATCCCATTTATTTTGGCTAATTGATAGACATAATAATAGTTGTTGATATCGCTCATGTGGTAGTGTACCGAGCGCTCGAACTGAAATCCATCCTCATTGATTTCCCTTTCAAGATGTTCGCTTAGCCTTAGCATGGATCTCTCAAACCACAGATCAGTCCCATCAAAATCCCTGAACAGGATCGACAGCATAGCAAGAGCTGACATTCCCCGGGTCTGATGGTTTCCAGGCACAAATACATCATTTGTTTCATAGAGATGCTGGCCGTGCTGAAGTAAGGTGGCGATGGTTCTCAATTGGTCTTCATCTGAATATTCGGATTCATTGAGAAACATATTATGGACCCAAAGCCAGTTAAGTATTCGATACCCCGATCTGAATGCTTCATAAACACCGTTTCCATCTTCAATTGTTTCGTATTTGTCCGCTACAAGAGCTGCATTCAACGAACGCATTTGGTTCTCAAAATACAGGATGTATTTGGGGTCCTTGCCTGAATTGAAATAATACAAAGCAATATCCACCATCTTATGCTGACGTGCCAGGTGCCTCATCGCATAGGCATCAACTGGTTCTCCAGTGAGGTAATTGAAAGGGAGCACCCACTGAGTTGAATCGGCGTATTTGCCCATGTGATCCAAGGCACGCTCCATATGATTCTCCTGGTTGTCAAAAACTGCATTGTAATGAGGAAGCCGCTCGTCAAATGTTCGGTAATCGTAGAAAAACCGCTCTGAGAATTTTTGACGGAAGTATTCCGCCAGCTCGTCTTCAGAAATTTCACCTCCTGACGTGATTTGCTTGCGAGCTTCGTCTTGCAACAATCCGGCTAGTTCGTCATTGCCTACTACATGATCAGATGGAATGGTCTGAGAAAAAGCCCAACCCGATATTGAAATAATAAGAATTGTAAAAACCAGGTATCGCATCATCAATATATCAACTTTAATGGTAGATTTTGCTCAGTAATGATCTTACCGGAATTCTCGATGGTATTGTCGGATTCGCTATTGTTTTTAGCACCCCAAAGCCTCGCGACCAATTTCACATTGTTATTCCGGAATGTGCTTTCGGATATATCCACATTGATGATGCCGTAGGTATTGATCAGCACGCAATTCTTTTCCTTGCTGCCACATCCGGTAAACGTACTTCCCTTAATCACAAGGTTTCCACCAACTGTTGACTCATCGTAGCCACCACGGTAGTAGTCAATCACATTTTGATCGACATTTTCAAACCGGCAATCGTAGATAAAAATGTTTTCTGCATTGTACTCACCTTTGTCATCATCTTCTGAAGAAAGATCCAGCCCATTGTTACAGTTTTTAATGACTGTAGATTCAAATTTGATGTATTCAGAAAATGAATATTTGTATGCTTTGAGTACAAAATCAAAGTTTGATAATTCTGAATCCTGGACAGTTAGGTTATAAAGGCTTGACATGTTTTCCTTCAAAGTGGTAAATGCATAATTTCCTCCTGATCCTTGCAGTTTAGCTGCTTTCAAAATGAGATGGCCTTTTGGGTTCATTATAAAAGCTGAAGTTTCATCCGGCCCATTGTAAAAGATAGTCGCCCTGTTTTTAGCATCTGCGGAGGTAATTGTCAGTTTTTTATCAATATTCAAGGATTTGCTTAATTCATATCGAGCCTCGGTCAATTCAACAATATCCCCATCCTCAACTTTTGACATTGCATCTATTAACTCCTCCGAAGTGCTTACCGAATGAATTTTAGGTTCTTTATCAGCAGGTGCGGGATCATACCAATCAGGTCCGTATTTTGAGAAATCCATGATATTTGGAGTTTTTTCAGAAACTCCTGAAACCGCACCAATTGAATTGTTTTCATCCCTGGAATTTCCAAAAATATCTTTTGTGATCTGATCAAATTCAAAACCATGGTACACTTCCACATCAGGGATCGAATTGGAAGGCGCCCAAATGTATTCTTCTATTTCCTTAATCGTGAAATCCACCTCTTTTAGGCCTTCGACACTTCTAAAACCTAGCCCTTGATTGTTGATCACATTGCTTTTGAAGTCGATACCATCAATTGAGTCATGGAGAACAATTGGCTGGTCATCACCTTCGGCATTATAGATCACATTATTGGCAAGAATGGTTCGAATAGGGGTTTCTGACCTTATCTCCGATGCCGGAAGCACTTCTTTTTGATCTACATTTGATCCTACGCCAAACTGCCAGGGGGATGTGCAATTGATCCATGAATTATAAGCTACTACGACATCTGTGACCTGGATGTATCTGTTTTGAGGTGATTTTGGAATGCCATTCATGACCGCCAACGGACTTCTGAATACCTTACCCTTTAGGTTATAGAAATAATTGTTGGTGACCCAATGACCGGTACCAATCAATCGAATTCCTCCGATCTGTTCATTATTTTCATCTCCAATGAAATAATTTCCATCAACGATGCAGTAATTTCCATGACGTGTGACAAGCGATCCTTCACTTTTGTAGAATACATTGTTCCTGAATTCATTGAAATTAGATTTACTGGAAATGACTTCCACTTCACCATTGCATCTGTTAAAAAGGTTGTCGCTGACAATGGTATGGCTCGGTGTCATAGATGTACCACTCGTTCCCAGCTGAATGGTCTCCGCACTTGCGCCTCCCTTTGGAGGTCTGAAGCCAAAATGATTATGGTTGATCTTGTGATAATTTTTTATATTCTCATTACCATTTAAATCGATTCTAATGGTAGGGCCTCTATTTGATTTCCCTGCCAGATAGCAATGATCGAGCTGATTGTGACGCCCTTTGAACCGAACCCAAAGGTCCTGAAAGTTCCGTTGGGCTTTGTTGTAGTCCTCGATGACACAATTGGTTACCCGACAGTTGTTGGCTACGTTATCACTATCAATGGCAAATTGAATAACTGTTTCAGAAGGAGATGCCCCATTTGTGAAAAACAAACCCTCTACAACAAGGTATTCACCACCTAATTTCAGATCAGATGCACCCTGGATGATTACTTGCCCGGGTGTTTCCGCCCTCAATGTTATTGGTTGACCCTCCTTTCCCTTACCGAAAAAGCGAATTTGTAGATCATTCCATTCACCATTGGCCATGATGATTTCATCACCAGGCTGTGCATTGGCTATTACCTGGTTCAATTCTTCAACATTATTGACCCAAATACCGGAAGCAGTTTCGGTGTTTCCACAGCCCGAGAAAAGGATAATTGACGCAAAAAATAATAGTAATATTCTCATTGTAATATTTTTTAAGTTCAAGCCTCTTTCCAAAAATTCTGAATGGCTCCTAAATCTTTTTTCATAGCATTAAACACAACTTTTTTGTCGACGGTGATTTCAAACTTTCCCTTGTCAGCGCCACCAAGTGGGTATTCAAGATGCAGTGATACCGGTGGTTTCAAACCATAACTCTTTAACATTTTGAAATAGCTAAGGAAGTCAACCATGCCCTCACCAATGGGCACGTTCACTATTTGCCATTTTCCATCAACCTTACCCCATTTAAAATCTTTAAGTGCGATTGTTTTGATATGGTGCCGGAGTAATTTTATCCCGTTTGGCCAGGACCGACCACCTTCTACCACAGCATGTCGTATGTCGTACTGTACGCCAAAAAAATCAGGATTAGCCGTCTCGAGGATCTTTTCTACTTCCCAAACCGATGCTCCTATTTTGAGCCCCGAGTGGTTTTGATAGCATCCCACGATATTGTGTTCCTTATTTAGTTCGCTTAACTGCTTTACTTTTTCTTTGTAGTAATCCAGGGATTCTTCCAGTGATAAACTTTCTTTGTAATCAAACCAGTCGCTTCGATAAAATTTTACGCCTTCTTCCGCTGCAACCTTAATGACATCAACATCTTCGTGATTGGCCACATCAGAAATCGCAGTGGTAATCATTTCGCAGCTTAATCCAGCCTTTTTGATTTCTCTAATGGCCTTAGGTAAATCCAGCTTTACATTTTCCGGTAGCACATGGCCTTTTGGGCGAACCGAAAGATCCAAGCCCTTAAAACCAATTTCTGCCGCCGACTCAGCAGCGCCTTTGTAATCCAAAAACTGTAAATGTTTGGAAAACACATGTACATCCAAAGGAGCGTCATCCTGCAAAAATTGACCAAAAGAATGGGTTGACAATGGCGCTAAAATGCCAAGAATCCCTGCCTTTTTGATAAACATGCGTCGTGACTTTCCTCTTTTCTCCATTAATCCATTGGTTTTGTGCCAGGCCCCACAAATGATTCTCTAAACCAAACTTCGGCATAACTACCGTTGGCGTATTGTTGAGTCACATCGCCATCAAAGGTTTCAGATCCGGTACTCCACACCATATTTGTTTCAGGATCGCGGCCATTGGTCTGGTTGTAAGCCCCCTGCTTGAAAAACTGCATTTCACCCTCATAAGCATTCGGACGCTCGGTCCCATCGCGCCCGATGACACTGTACAAATCCCATATTTGCTGAGGGATGTCTGATTTATTGACATAATCGGATGCCAGGAGGTTTTTCGTAAATGTCTTTGTCTCATGACCTTCACTTTTGAAATTGAGATACATGATGCCTTCAAATACATTCACCTCATAGCTAAACTCCTCCCCCAACGCAATCCCGTCTTCAGGTTCCGGTGGGTAGCTGTCGGAACTACTTCCTGTAACAGCCATATCATAACCCCAAACAGCCGTCGAATAATCCCATCTCTTGGAGTTATCACCTTCTGTATTGATTTCATAGTTCCAGAAAACAGAGCCCTTTTCATGACCCGGGAATTTTTTATAGAAGATCTTTAGAGGCTCATTTTCATGTCCATCGCCACTATGGATCTGTCCGACAACCACGGAGTAGGATGCCGCAACACGGGCATCACCCGATGTAGATACATGCATCACTTTCAAGGTGCCTGTCAGTTTACCACCTGTTTTAGGTGTCCAATGATCTTTTTGCCCTAATTCCGTTCTGGTATTATGTGAATTCGGTGAGGTGATGCCACCATTTGGTGCTTTGTAAACCACCCAATTGGTACCATCATTTGCAGTGTAGAAATAATCTTTGTGCTCAAAGCCTATTAGTTCCTTGTGGCTCTCGCCATTGCCCAGTAAAATGCTCCATATGTCTAGGGAAGAAATCACATCACTGGGAAGGATGGTATTGGCTTGCTGAGAATTTTCCGGCTCTTGATCGGCATTTTCAGAGTTACTCTTTTGAGATGGGCTACACCTCATAAAAGAAATACTCAGTGTTGATATTAATATTAGTTGAATGAAAGTATTCATAATTAAGTATTGATCATTTTTTCTTTTCATTTCAAAACTCTTCATAACTATCCAAAAATGTCCACTAAACCATTGACCATGATGATGATGGAGAATACAAATGCACCGATCATGATGCTGTTTGTCCCGATTCTTTTACCAGGCAAACCGGTATTTTTTCTATTCCACAAAATCAGGAAACTCATGACGACCAATGGTAAGGCAAATACATTAAACACCTGCGTGATAATCTGACCCTGAATTGGGTTGAACCCAAAAACCGGAACACTTAATGCCACAAGACTTGCCATACCTGTAATAAGCTTGAAGCGAGATGATTTTACATCCAGTTCACCAGAATTATAATCCCCGATCATGAGAGGAACAATCATCAGACATGGAAAAATTGATGAAAGGCCAGCACTCAATGTCCCGGCAAAGAAAATACTAACCGCAAATTTTCCGAGTGATGGCTCCAAAGCTCCTGACATGTCCAGCACATGTGTAATTTCTTTACCTGAACCATATAGGCTACCACTTGCTACTGCCATGATCGATCCACTGATGGTAAATATCAATACACCTGCTATGATGGAATCATTCCGCTGGGTTTTAAAATCAGCCTTCGTCCAGCCTTTTCCCTGGATAAACAGGGGCCTTGAAAGAAACGTTGCTGCCGCCATGGTAGTCCCAACAAAGGCAGCGATGAGGATTCCTGCTCCTTCTACCTCCGGAATTTTTGGAACAAGGCCCAAAATGATCTCTGAAGGTAATGGAAAAACGAAAAACAGGGTGAAAACAAACGACAATCCCATCATCGAAACGAAAAGGGCCAATACTTTTTCAAATAGGGTATAATTTCCTTTTATCAATAGAAAATAGAATATCCCAATGATTAAAATGGCCAATCCCAATACCACAAAATATTTATGGCCCTGAAGGCCTTCAAAATTGATCACCAGTATTTCAAACACCACATTGGAGGTTATCCCTAAAATTCCTATCAACGAATTCCATTGACCAACACCCACCGCGATAAGAATGGCAATTGCCAGGAATTTTCCCCATGGCAAATGCTTTCTAATGGCGAACAAGGCAGTTTCCCCAGTTGATAAATAGTAGGTGCCAGAAACATAGATCAACACACCTGAGAAAAGACAGCTGAAAAACAATACCCAGAGCAAGTCCATTCCAAAGTTATTGCCAGCCACGATCATGGAGGTAACACTGCCCGTTCCTATGGTGTATCCTATTGCGAATATCCCGGGACCAAAAGCCAATAAAAATTTAATTAACCTTTTCATAATACTTCCTCCTCCGCTTCATCAAGTTCTATCTCATATTTAGAAATTAGTCTGTTAAACCCATTATCATTTTGAGAAAGGACTTTTTGAACATCTTCAGATTCGACGTGGCCTAAAATTCCCCAGGAGCCCTCATATCCTTCATCCAATAGGGTTTTCACCATTTGGTATTCAAAATCTCCATCACCGACAGTTAATATCTGAGGGCCATGTTTTTTCATCCCATTGATGTTGACATGTGATAGGTAGGGCTTAATCTTACTCACGATTGCCGGGAAATGATCAATATAATCATGTGCATGGTGAAAATTAAAAACCATCGTGAGAGCACCTCTATTGAACGAATCAATAATTTCAACCTGATGATATGGATTTCCAAACCAGCCATGGTGATTATATAAGGCAATTTTACATCCTACGTCATTTGCCTTATCTTTAATATACCTGACGTACTCTAATGCAAGTTTCATGGACTTCTCCTCATCGAGTCCTTCAAAATAATTCTGGCTCATGCTCAACCATAGAGTTGGTTTTGCCTCTGAGTCTTCAAGAATATTAAGTATCCTTTTGTTAACAGAACTTAATTTCCCGATGCTATCTCTTTTGGCATTTAACCAAAGAAATACAGATGTGATTTCAATTCCATTTTCATAAGCCAATTCAATCTCTTCCTTCAGATAAAACGGATATCCGGACCTCATTTCATATCCATACTTTGTAAAGCCCATATCCTTAAGCATGGAAATACGCTCGGCTGGAGGCCTTTCCATGGAATCAAAGGTCACCACGCACCATGGAACCAAATCTTCCATAACACCATTTTCTGTTTCCCTTGAACAGGTATTATGAATCACCAAAGTAATGATCATACATATCAATAGCCCAATATGAGTTACCCGATGTTTCAAGTCCCAGCTATTTCAAATTGAATTTTACCAAATTCATCTTTCACACACACTTCCAGAAGAATAATTCATCACCACTACCATCTAATCAAACATTAATGATAAAACCAGAGCTTTATCGAAAGCCCCAGTATGGTTAAAAAGAGCAACCTCTTTATCCATTTGTCTTCTTTTTTGATCGAAAAATAGCTTCCCAGCCATCCACCAATGGAGGTTCCGATAGCAAGGGTCAGGCCGTATTTCCAGTTAATTACATTCCCTATTGCAAAAACCAATACAACAGTCAAAGTGTAAATAAATGCGACGATGACTTTAATGCTATTAATTTTTGCCATGGAACTATGCCCCAGTAATTCCAGGGCCAGAATGATGATAAACCCTACCCCGGCGTGAATAAAGCCACCATATATCCCTATCAGGAAAAAGCTTGAAATCGATATCCAATTGGCTCTAATGGCATCCGATTCCTTTTTTCTGATAGCAAGCCTTGTTTTACCCATCAGGATTGTTACCCCAACGATGATCATGACAACTGACAGGATCCGGGCGAACAATTCACCTTTGATATCCACTGCCAGCAGCGCTCCTAAAACTGCACCCGGAATAGCGGCCAATCCTAAATAAATGCTGTACTTCCCATCAACCAATCCGGACGTTTTAAATTTCCTGATAGCAAATACATTCTGCATAAGAATCGCTACCCGGTTGGTAGCGTTTGCAAAATTAGGAGTCAGCCCCATGAATATCATCATCGGCAATGTCAACAAGGAACCACCTCCTGCCGCCACATTCAGAAAACCAGAGATTACTCCAACTGCGACTAAAATGATCCCTGAAAATATATCCAGGGAAGTTTGACCCATTTAAGAAAAGGCCAAACCTCCATTTATATCAACATTATTCCCATTCAGGAACGATGACTCGTCGCTTGCTAGGTAAGCAACCAGATCTGCTACTTCATCAGCCCTGCCCTCTCGCCTCAATGGTGTACTTCCGGCAACTTTGGCCCTTACTTCATCCTTGGTAAAATCATCATGGAATTTCGTACCGATCAAACCCGGACAAACGGCATTGATCCTGATACCCTGTGGGCCAAATTCTTTCGCCCAGTTTCGGGTTAAGGTCATCACTGCTCCTTTCGAAGAAGCGTAAATGGCAGATCCTGCGCCTCCTCCATCTCGTCCTGCCTGGGATGCCAGGTTGATAATGGAAGCACCCTCTCCCATCAATGTCTTGAAGGCTTTCGTGACAAATACGGTACCTTTGAAATTGACATCCATCACCAGGTTATAGAAGTCTTCATCAATCTCTTCGATGGTTTTTCTGGCAAAAAGGCCACCTGCATTGTTCACAAGGATGTGTACCTTTTCACCAAAAGCCTCTTTAGTCTTAGCGACCAGGTTGTCGATATCTTTTTGTTTGGTTACATCAGCCTGAACGGCGATGGCCTCACCACCTACAGCTTCTATTGCTGCCAATGTATCTATACTATCCTTCTTACTGCCAAAGTAGTTCACAACCACTTTGGCTCCTTCTTTTGCCAGCTTGATACAGATCGCCTGACCAATATCCCGTGCTCCCCCTGTAACTACAGCTACTTTCCCTTTTAGATTCATATCGTATGATATTAAGTTTAAATTATTCAAAAACAGCGGATGATCCACTGCTTTACCTGGCTCTTATATTCCCAGAGCTTGACCGCCCCCTACCTGGATTGTTTCGGCAGTAAGGAAGGAAGCATCTTTACCTGCTAAGAATGAGACCACTGATGCTACTTCTTCAGGCTGGCCTAACCTTCCCAACAGAATATTGTTCTTCCATGAAGCAAATACATCCGGCTTAGTAGATTTAATCTGAGCATGAAATGGCGTATCAATGGTTCCAGGTGATACGGCATTGACCCTGATTCCATATTCTGCCAGATCTTTCGCCAAGGCCCTTGTTATGGCGTGAACACCCGCTTTAGATGTCCCATAGATTCCGGCTCCCGGTCCTCCGGCATTCCACCCAGCATTCGAGGTGTAGTTGATAATGGTAGGATCTTCTCCTTTCTTAAGGTATGGAATAGCTGCCCTTGATGTAAAAAACACAGAATCCAGGTTAAGTGCCATCACTTTTCTGTAAAATTCAGTGGTCATTTCTTCAAACCGTGACCTTCCGCCTAAACCACCAGCGTTATTGACCAGCACATCAATTCTTCCATATTTTTCTCCAATGGCCTTAATATTTGAATTTACTTCATCTTCATTGGTCACATCAAAACCATAATATTCGGCTGTAATTCCTTCGCTTGCCAATTCCTCCACTCTCTTAGCTCCGGCCTCGTCCTCGATGCCATTCAAAATGACAGTATACCCATCTTTTCCTAACCTCCTGGCTACCTCAAATCCGATACCACCGGTTGCTCCGGTTACTATTGCTACTTTAATTCCTTGTTCTTTTCCCATGATTACATTATCGATTAGTGATTAATTAATATTATTGATTTAGCCAATCGGCTTAATTTCTTTTGCAAAAAAACTGATCGAAAGGTATCCCAACGGGACAAACACAGCGATCATTATAAAAATTGGTGTATAGGAATAATTGTCTGTGATGAATGGAACCAAAAAGTTCATGATAATCACAGAGAAAATTCCGACAGTTCCTCCAAGTCCGGCCAACGAGCCAACCGATTTTCCACTAAACAAATCACTTGGAATAGTTTGAATATTGGAGATGACAAATTGAAATCCGTACAACACAGCCGCTACAATGACCACAAATTTTATGGCTGTATCAGCTGCCAAAATGGTAGCAATCAAACCTAAAAACATGATCACACATCCTACCAACACGGTCTTTTTACGAGCCTTGTCTACAGTCGCCCCGTTGGTCATCAAACGTCCGGAAAAGTACCCTCCGGAAAGGCTGCCCAAAGCGGCCCCTACATATGGCACCCATGCCATCAGACCTATTTCTTTGACATCAAATCCATAAACATCTGCCAGATAGATGGGCATCCAGCCTACAAACAGCCACCAAATAGGCTCAACAAAAAACCTTGAGGCAAGTACCGCCCAGGATTCACGGTGGGACAGGATTTGTGTCATGCTCAATCCGGGCTTTTGCTCATCTTCTTCTTTTTGCTCCAAACCGGCCAGAATGTATTTCCTTTCCTCGTCGGTGATCCACTTATGTTTTGCCGGAAGGTTTTTATTAAATATAACCCAGGGAATTACCCAAATTATACCAAGCAATCCCAATAGTAAAAAGGTCATTTTCCAGCCTATGGCCACCCAAACAACAGCTATCAATGGTGGCGCGACGATGGACCCCATTGCTGCCCCGGAATTGAATATTCCTTGTGCAAAAGCTCGTTCATTGACAGGGAACCACTCCGCATTGCTTTTGACAGCGCCGGGCCAGTTACCGGCTTCACCCAAACCAAGGAGCACCCGGAATAAGCTGAAGGACAAAACACCCCGGGCCAATGCATGCAGCGCGGTAGCGATACCCCAAACCGTAATAGAGACAACAAAACCAGCTTTCGTTCCGATTTTATCAAACATCTTTCCGGAAACGGATTGCCCAATGGCATACGCCACCAAAAATACATTCAGGATGAGGGCATAATCATTTTTGCTCATGCCCAGATCTTCTGAAATGTCAGGCCACATGATTGAAAGCGCTGACCGATCAATGTAATTGATGATCGTAGCCAGACAAACCAGCCCAATAATCCACCATCTTAATCCTTTTACTTTCATTTTTAGTTTTTTAGGTTATCACCTGATTTAGTCTTCCTTGTTACCGAAATAAGAAACTCCGGACCCATCCAGAAAATCTTCCCGTACAGGACTGAATGTATCGATCAATATTCCTTCCTCAAGACAAACAGCGCTATGTAACAGATTGGGTTCCATGTAAACACCGTCACCTGCTTTTATCACCTGCTTGTGGCCATCGATCTCAAATTCAAATTTCCCTTTGGCACAATAAGTTGCCTGTGTATGAAAATGTTGGTGAGGTGTGCCTTCAGCGCCTTTTTCAAATTTTACTAATACCATCATGATCTGATTGTCATAGCCCAACATCTTTCTGGACACTCCTCCGCCAAGCTCTTCCCATTCCATGTTGTCTGTTAGTATGTATTTCTCGCTATTTCTTTTCATTTCGTATTTTTATTTAAGTTTTGTAAAATCATAAATTCCTGTCCATTCGAGCGACCAGCCTTCCACGTTGATGTTATGCTTACTATTTTCTCCTTTTTCCATGAGCGAAAATGCAAATCGATATTTTTCCCCACTTTTTAGTTGAAATTGAATAACCGCATAGTCTTTCGCTTCATGAATAATTTCCAGATTTGCAATGGAAGTAAAGGAATTAATGGGAATCTCGTCTGAGTAGCTGTATTGACCATGCATCTCATACAGGCTAGCAAACAATGTATTGCCACCCGTCCTCCTGAGAATTAATCCAGGATCTCTTCTGAGGTTAAAATGTGGATCATTGGCCCCAATTCTTGTTAAAAGAACCTCATCACCCTGACGTGCTACCGAGTTCATGGTGAAGAAATTCTTGTGGTTAAACCAGGTAAATTGAAATACTTCACCGTTGGTTTTTGTTTGGGCTTCCTGCCACAAGTGCTGATATCCGTCATGCTCCCCCATTGGTTGGAGGATATTGTTGGTTTCAAATTCCTGATTGGAAGACATGATATCACCCAGATAGTAAAGCGGTAAATCATACCTTGTGCCTTCCAGAGCCTGCACCGAGAACAGGTCGATGATCAGTGGATTTTCCAATTCCTCAATTTCTACCACTGCCATGGTGCGATGCATCTCAACATTCGGATAGGCATTTGTTTCTTTGGCACTGACAATCTGCACTTTTTCCCCGGGTAAGAAATAATAAGGTGTGGCGGCTGTTTTATCCGCTTCTTTCACATTATGATCAAAATGCGAGTCCTTATCCACCACCAACGTATTATGGGCAATCGTTTCCTTTGCCCAACTGTGGTTTTCATTCAGATACCCTCCCCCATCTTTGTGCTCAATGTTTACCCACCGGGCAGAGCCATAATCCTGAATAACTTCACCATACCCATCGTAAAGAAGGAAACCAAGGCGGTCGAAATGACCATGCCCCATGCCGTGTTTGGCGTATTTCATGACCAACGTCAAATTATCTGCCCGAATGATGCCTATCGCCCCTTCATCACCAGCGGCGCCATCGCTTAGCTCGATGCTTTTATATGGGTAGGGTTGAGCTTTTCCTTCGGCAATGCCTTTAGCAGCCGCAAGCCCGGAATCATTGAGTGGTACGCGACCCTGCTCTTTAATGATAGATAATAATCCGGGATCATTTCCGCCATAATAGTAGGCCATGCTCACGGCATTCACCAATTCCCTGGATGCAAGGGACATTCCTTTTTGCGAATCATTGATCGGGAAAAACTCCCCTTGGGCATTTGTTTGATTGATCAACGCATAAACAGACTTGATCAACAGCCCATCCCGATATTCAAGTATTTTCAATTCAGGCTTTTTGTTGGCCAAGCCCTGAGCGAAAATCAGGAAAGGGTACATGGCATATCGCTGGTAATAGGGCCCCTCCGTGTAATAGCCGTCAGGAGAAAAAGAGTGGTCAATCTGCGCGAGGAAGCCCCCTTCTTTGTAACCTTGAAGATTCAGCGAACCACCATCATTATCAATCAAACCCGACTCACTTTCCACATCAAAAGCATAAAGTGCGCGATCGACCAACTCTTCATCATTCATTACCAATCCAATCATTCCTACCCCGGCATTTCCCCACGTGCTGTGATTATGCAGTCGATTAAAAAACTTTGGGTTTTCAATGGATATATAGTCCGCAAATGGCCGAAATAACTCGCTATTGAGTTTTGCGACGGTTTCTTCATCCAGCCAGTCGTAAATGCAATCGTATGCTTGCGCTGTATACACCAGCCAGTTGGCATCATTCAGACATTGCCAGAACAGCTTTCCTCTGGCATAAGATCTTTCTGCAGGATGCTTATCCAGTGTTGGATACATTTTAGCATACTCCAGTAGCATATCGCGGATGTAAATGGCGTATTTCTCTTCTCCGGTAATCTGGAAAAGTACACCTGCTTTTTGCATCGTGAAAAAATTGGCCTTGTGCTGTTCATGGGTGTATCCTCCGGCCAGATCTTTTGGAATGGGAACTTCAATTCCGCTTTCAATTTCAGCATCTACCTGCTCACGCACTTCACTAACTGACTGATCAAATAATGGGATCTTACCAAGACTAGCTCGCATTTCCTGAACCCCTTCCTCGGTGAGGATAAGATTAGGGTGTTCGTTTTCTGAATCCTGACTTTGTGATTTCTCACAAAGCAGGATCAGAGGAACTATGAGTATAGTCATTAATTTCTTCATTTTTTGACAACTATGTTCTCAGCCTCGTAAGGCTCATTGTTGGTTTTCAATCCTTCAGAATTATTGAAGGTGATATTGGATAATTTGGTGATTGGCTCGCCCACGGTCATGAACAGGTCCATTCCTTTACTATTTGTTAGCTGAACATTGTTCACCTCAAGGTCCTGAACACCATGGAATCTCCATGTTGCATTCGCACTGTTCCGTTTGCCATGTCCGCAATTTGAAACCTGGATATCCTTGACTGTCATGATAGGACCAAACGTACTTTCGTCGGTTCCTCCCCTGTAGACATTTGCAATTTCATGTTGTACATCCGTAAAAGTGGATCCGATTATTTTTATGTTTTCTGCATTGTAATTCCCAATATCTTCCACCTCCATGTCCAGCGTCAGGACAGAGCCGGTTAGATTGGTGAATTTGGAATTGACAATTATTACAGAATCAGCAAAGGTGTACTTGGCTGGTTTGATGAAATCAAAGGAATGGTTTTTATCCAAATCTTTCACTTCGCAATCCTCAATGACCAAAGCATAGTTTTGATTCATCGAATAGGTGGTGGTGATGACATTGTTTCCTGATTGATCGGGCGAGCTTGCGCCATCAAAAACAATGTTTTTGAATTGAAGTGCCCCACCATTTTGTATTCTGAAAAAGCTTTGTCGCTCGGATAAGATCACCGCTTTTTCACCTTCTTCCGACTGAATAGTTAATGGATGATTGACCAATGCATATTTTGTCATAACATACTCACCGCCATTTTTCAGGATCAGGATATCGCCTGATTGACTGCTTTCAATTGCATGTAACAATGTGTTGGTTCCCGGAGCTACTGTGGTCTTATTTCCTACACCAAATGATCCCTGAATTTCACGTTTGGGATAATAGCTAGCCCCAACTTCTTCTTTGGTAACGGGCAGTTTTATTGGCCCAAATTCGATTCGATCAACCAGTTCTGACGAAGGCGCCAGAAGTCCATTTTCATTCTTAGTCAATTCCAATGGAACCGTTTCAAACCCTTCTTTAAATGGCGGGTTTAAGCCTTCACTCATCCTGTTTCCTGAAAATTCGATTCCGGAAACGTCATCGTAGATGGTAAAAGGATTTGGATTTGTATTGCCAAGAATCAGATTGTTTTTGAAGGTTGATCCTACCGGTGTAGCTGATCTCTCTTCGTCACTTCCTGCACACAATTGGATGTAGTCACAGTTCACCACGATATTATTCTCCATGTATGAATCCACCACCTGGTTGTACCTGTTAGGTGGAGAGTTTGGTACACCGTTCATGATGACCAGTGCACCTCTGAACCGCCGACCGGTCAAGCCAGCGAGGTAATTTTTTCTTACTGTTTGGTATTCATTGATTATCCTGATACCACCTGTATTGGGCTTTCCATTTCCGAGGAAATAATTGTTCTCGACCAATGTGTTCGTACCGTGTCTCATGGTGAGTGTTCCCTGACATTCGAAGAATACATTATTTGTAAACTCGTTGCCACACGCTTTACTGGAAATAATTTCGTGTTCACCATTTACCCGGTCGAAATAGTTGTTTCGAATAATGGTATTTGAATTTAACCTTGAAAAATGGCTCGTACCGATTCGTAATGTTTCGCCTTCATTGGATCCAAAAACAGGACGAGGCCCAAAGTAATTGTTTTCAATGATGTGATGATTTTCCTGACTTGCCTCCGTGTCCATTTTCACCGCCATGGTGACACCCCGGTTCACTTTTCCAATCAATGAATTTGCGTCAAAGCGATTGTTCTTGCCATACATCAGCACCCAATGGTCGCCGGTAAACCGCTCAGGGTTGGAGAATCCGTCAATGACACAATTCGTTACACGTGAGTTATTGGCTACTTCGTCAACATCGGTTCTAAAAGAGATGACTGCACTCGTAGGTGTGTATCCGTCTTTGAAAACAAGCCCGGATATCTCAATAAATTCTCCTGAAAAAGAAAGATTTGATTGACCTGAAATTATAACTTTTCCCGGAGTCTCGGCCTGCAATTTTATTGGTTTCCCATCTTCTCCTATTCCTGTCAGCTGCAGCTCCACATCTTTCCAGGTTCCATTGGCCATGGTTATGGTCTCTCCAGGTTTGATATTCGCTACTGCCTGATCGAATTCCTCCAGGTTGTTTACCAATAATCCATTTTTCTCTTCTTGACAGGAGAAAACTGAACATATCAGTGCCCAAACAATTATATATTTCAATACCACTTTAATCATTTAATGTCCTTTCTATTCAGAAGATCCCTTTACATAAGTAGTATCTGCTACTACTGAAAGGCATACCACCAATTTTTTCTTTTTAAGGCACCACCTTCAAAATAGGTTGGTAAATAAGCTTACTCAGGAAAAATTCCTGAGCAAGCTAGTTACACACATATTGTTCTCACTATCTAATTCTCTGTAATCGATACATAGTCAATCAGGACTTCACAGATGCTGAATATAGCATATAACGCCATCACATATAATGATTATTCAGACTTACCTTCTTTCTCATCGCCTATGAGGGACAACGTACCAACATTTGCATTCAGGTTGAAAACTACCCAGGCCTGAGGCCCGGGCAATTTTGAATTATTTTGAATTATTTTGAAAGTGCTTACCTGCTAATACTTTAACAGTCAGCGACTATTTTTAATCTCCACTTTCAACTACCCAGGCTGGCAAGATTTTCACATTGTCATAATATGATTGACCTCCAAATGCCCACATCCAGATAGACACTTCACCACTTGCGTTAGAAGTGAATTTTGCCCTGATTGTTCGCCAACTGTTGCCAATGTCCTCACCGTTATCCGCCGTTCCCTGAATTTCAACTAAGCTGGATCCATCAAGTGACGCAGCATACGCATCAGAACCATCTGCAAAGTGTCCATCCAATATCTCACCGGCTACGATCGTACCACTAGCATTGTTGTATGAAAACTCCAGGTAATACTCAGTATTTGGGTCAAGTGTCATGGATTGATATGCATATCTCGTATTACCGGGATCTGCGGTTCCGGTTGCATCAACTGCACACCTTGACCCATCGATTTTTGCTCCCCTTGTTTTACTTTCAGTATCAGTTCCATCATACAACTGAAATGCTCCATCACTACTACCACTGTATGGGTCACTATTTCCTTCTCCACCTGTGAAACCTAAAGATGGTTTCCAATCGTTCTTGCTAGTGCCGTCGCTATCCTCAAAATCTCCATTCACGACTTTTGGAAGCCCCGCAGCCAAGGTATAAGTAGCCACACTTTCGAAGCCAGTTTCGCTGGTTGCCGTGAGTGTCACGGTATAGAATCCGGCAGAACTGTAAGTATGGTTAATTGGATTCGTATCGCCATCAAATCCATATCCATCGCCAAATTCCCAATAAAGAGAAATACCTACTCCTGTTGATGTGCTGGTGAATTTATACTCTGTGCTGCTAATTTCTTCAACCTCGAATGAAGCTTCAGCCGGAGCCTGAATGTCAATACTAGAACTGAAATCGGCAGTAAGTCCACCTTCACTTGAAGACGTTAATATTACAGTGTACTCCCCAGCCTCGGAATATAAATGAGTTGGGTTTTCCTCAGTTGAAGTATTGCCATCCCCAAAATCCCACAAATAAGAATCCGCATTCTTGGAATTATTCTTAAATGCGTATTCCAAATAGTCAGTTTCACTTTGCGCAGCGGTGAAAGATGCAGAAGGTGGTACGGCACCAGCCCTTCCAATTTCAATGGTGAAATCATCCAATCTTGATTCTGTAATTCCGTCATTGTAAAAATAAATCGCGATGACATCATTGGCTCCTGAATTAAATGAAAGGGAAGCCCCAACATAAACTTCGGGATCCTCCTGGTCATTTACTGTGACAGATCCAACCACATGGTCCTGTGTGTCTTCATGTGAGGTGAACGTGCCCCCATTTTCAGTCACACCAAGAATATCAACAGTAATATATCCTGTTGGTTCAGCAAACATGGTGTAAATGAAACTGATATCATAATTGGTCTCAGGGTCAACGACGATTTCCTGGTAACCAATTCGTATATCTCCTGCTCCGGGAAGTTTTGCTCCCTGGCTACCAGATACAACAGGGCTACCAGTAATTTGAATAACGCCACCTAAGTCGCTGTTTCTCCAGGAATCACGTCCATCACCGGAACCCCCTTCTAATTGACCATCTTCAAACCCAGCTTCCAATATGATTGGCTGGTAC
Organism: uncultured Cytophagales bacterium; assembly: GCA_913057175.1. GTDB lineage: Bacteria > Bacteroidota > Bacteroidia > Cytophagales > Cyclobacteriaceae > CAJXNP01. The sequence goes on along the minus strand of CAJXNP010000016.1, from coordinate 6,599 downwards.
GGGCCAGGCGCTACCTCTACATCAATGGTTATAGCACTGGTCACACCCAGACCATCGGTAGCTGTTAAGGTCACCGGATAGGTGCCTTCTTCAGCAAATGTAAAGACTGGATCTTTATCAGTAGAAGTGTTCCCATCACCAAAATCCCACATAAAATTTAGCGCTTCCGTTGAAAGGTTTGTGAAATTAATAATTGTAAAATCATTAGGATCTGACGCATACGAAAAGTCAGCATCCGGTGGAATCGTATCTGGTTTGGAATTTGCACCCGGAAGTTCAAGATCTTCACATCCAGTAATAAAGAAAGTAGCAACCAGGACCACTATGGATAGTATGGTCGCCTTATATGTATTTATATTTAAAAAACTTTTCATGATCAGATATTTTTTACGGGTTTTGAGTCAAAAGACCTCCACTTTTATTAATTTCTCTTGCAGGAATTGGCAGTAACAACTTTCTGGCATTGTAGTCTGTGTATCCCATTTCTGCAGCGTAGGCGCCTAACACCTGATCTGCCACACCAAAACGAAGCAAATCATAAAACCTTTGGTTTTCAAAAGCGAACTCTACTCTTCTTTCCAATAACAAATCATCTTGTGAAATGGATGTTACCGGTGTCGTTAAACCTGCCCGATCCCTCACCGCCTGGAAAGACGCTAGAGCAGCCGGATTACTAGTAGAACCTGTACCTCCCATGATAGCCTCAACGTGCATCAACAGGATATCAGCATATCGCAAAATTATCCAGTCGTTACCGGCATTACGAGCATTGTCACCATAATTATTCCTCCAGTCGTTACCATCAGGTAAAAACTTGGCTGCCTCAACTGAACCCTGGACATTGATTAAACTTACATCCGTCCTATTACCTCCATATAAATTCAAAGCTTCAATCAAATTGTCTTCAGGTATGTTCAGACCATCTTGTTCTCCCTGACGAATGGCAGATGTAAATTCAGCAGAAAACCCCTGGCTTTCAAGTGGATCTCCCGATTTGTATTGAATGGCGAAAATTATTTCGGCATTAAGCTCTGAATAAAATACATCATAAAAATCTGGCATCAAAGTGTACCCTGAAGCCATAACGGCTTCACATAAAACCTGTGCTCTTTCATAATCAGGAGCTGGCCGGGATAAAAGGACCTTTGCCAGCAATCCTTGCGCAGCAGCTTTTGATGCCCTAGCTTTGTGGGTATTGTCTAAACCATTTACCGCTTCTTCCAGGTCTGCAACTATCTGAGCATAGACGGTACCAACATCCACCCTGGTAAAAAGTGTTTCCCGGTCATCAGGAATAGCTACCTCGGTGATCAATGGTACATCACCCCACAACCTAACCAGGTTGAAATAAGCATAAGCCCTTAAAAATTTGGCTTCTGCAGTATATTTAGTCACATTGCTTTCATCTGCAACGTCCATGTAGGTCAGGATGTTATTAGCCCTAAAAATGATGTCATACATAGAAGCCCAATAATCTTCCGACTGTACATTGACATCGTCCGTTAAATACCTGTGAAAATCTGCACGCGAACCTTCAAGAGTTGCACTTCTGGTATTATCCGAACGATGCTCCGTAAGGAGATATTCAAACTGAACTGCCCTGTTATACTCTTCATCATCGCTATCAAAAGCCTCATTGACCCCTTGAATACCGTCATATATTCCTATAATTCCTGTTAGCACATCCGCATCTGATTGAAAGTATGAATCAGCTGTCACTGCCGTCTCCGGTAAAGGATTCAGGAACTCATCAACATCGCAGGAGTAAAAAATCCCCCCTGTTATTGCTATCAATAAATATTTTGTAAGTTTCATAATCTCTTTCATTAACAATTAAAAATTAACATTCAGACCAAAAGAAATAGTTCTAAAGAGGGGCGAACCAGCTCTTTGGGACCCGTATCGTCGCGGATTGTCATCATCGTCGATATATTCCGGGTTGAAACCATGGTATTCATCTGCAGTAATATAGAACAGGTTTTGACCGGAAGCATAAACTCGTACATTTGTCAACCCGATTTTAGATATTAATGCTTCTGGTAGTGTATATCCAATGTTCACATTACGCAAAGAGAAATATCTGGCATCCTGAACAACTTCATCTGTCCATACCTTTTGCTGAACGAAAGAGGTGTGCGGAATAACTCCATCATCAACCATTTGTTGAGGGCTGGTAGTAGCTCCCTGCCACCAGGTATAGAAGTATTCATCTCCAATATTTTTCACTTGTGCCCCTACACTTCCCTGAAACATAAAGGACAGGTCAAATTGCTTAAATTTGAAGTCATTGGTAACGCTCCAGAGAAAATCCGGGTAAGGATCTCCCAAAATCGTCTTATCCTCACTGGTAATAATGCCATCCCCATTCAAATCAAGAACAATTGCATCCTGAGCTCCTCCATTAATTGGAACAGTTGGAGTTGTTACATAATCATCAGGTACTTCCTGACTTCTGTCTACAACATATCCCCAGAAGGATGAAATGGGGCTACCGACCTGGTTGATCCACTGAGAATTTCTACCAAAAACATCTTCTAACAACGCTCCATCAGAATCCCCAAAAGCCGTCAACTCATTTTCATTGGTTGAAGCAATAAGAGTTGTGTTCCATTTAAGGTTGCCTTTAACAAAATTTCTTGTTCTCACCTCAAATTCAAAACCACTATTTTTCACCTCGCCTAAGTTTACAATGGCGCTATTGAAACCTGTGCCGTAAGAAACAGGGTTTAGTAACAACAGATTATCACTGGTACGCTCGTAGTAATCGACCGATCCGGTAATTCTATTATTCAACAGCCCAAAATCTAACCCAATATCAAGTTCAGCTGAAGCTTCCCATTGCAATAATGTATTCGCAACATTACGTGGAGTAAATCCTCCGACTACATTACCATCAACAATGGCATTGGCGCTGTTCAACAAAGCCAGGTATGGCCAGGTATTTACAATATCATCACCCACATTGAAATTCTCAGCTCCGGTAAGTCCATAGCTGGCCCTCAATTTTGCAATAGTAATTAAATTATTATCAGACATGAATTCCTCATTGTGAATATTCCAGCCTACGGAAACGGCTGGGAAATTACCCCATTTTGAGTCTACACCAAAAACAGAGCTACCATCTCGTCTGAAAGACGCATTCAATAGAAACCGGTCGTTATATGAATAATTGACCCTTGCGAAATATCCAATTTTTCTTCTGACTAGTTTGTTCTCAACCTGTTCTGAAACCGAGGTTGCACCTGCCAGGTTTTTTAAGAGATCGTTGGCATATCCGCTTCCGACAACTTCATTGTACTCTGTGTTCCTTTCCTGAATCGTTAAACCAAGCATTGCACTAAGATCATGCTTACCAAAAGTTTTATTGTACGTCAGGAAGTTATCCCAAATAATTCTTGATCTATTTCGATTTTGAACATAGTACACTGAAGGATTACTATGGTGAGACTTACTGCCATCCCATCGGCTTCTTTTACGTTGATCAAGGCTAATACCTAAATTAGTTTTTGCTGTAAGCCCTTCAATAAATTCATAACTCAAATATGTCGAGGCCAACAAAGCAGTTGTTACATCATAATGTTCTCTTTCTACGAATTGTGCGTAGGGATTTTGATCACCCGAGGTACGGGCAGTTGCATCCAAATCACCATCGCCATCTACATCAATCGGACCAAAGTGATCTTCTCGTGCATAGTCTCCTGGTACAAGATCCGGATAGTACTTATCTCCATTCGGATTATCCTGATTAACAAGTTCAAGGGTTTCTTCCGTATGATAAATCGGCAACCATGGAGATTGTCTTATGGGGTTGTGAATGGATGTCGGCAGCGTCCTTTGCTCCGTATATGATGGCGTAGCACTTACTCCAAAATCCAGTTTATTGCCAAGCTTAGTGTCAACTTTAACGGATCCTGTAAACAATTGGTAATCATCAGTAATCACAACTCCTTCATCACTTAGGTATTTCAGAGATGTACTGAAAGTAGTGTTTTCCGAACCTCCTCTTGCAGATATAGAATAACTCTGAATTACACCACCATCAAAGAATACATCTTGCCAGTCACGATCCAACCCTCCTGCAGCATCGGATATAATAAGTCCATGTTGTGTTTGTTCGCTAAGCTCTCCGGTTTCTGCCATTTCTAAGTCAGCCCATTCATTGATACTCTTTTTGTAATCATCACTGCCAAAAGCTTCCTTAAAACCAGCAAACATTTCAAAGCTGAACTTAGTCTTACCTGGCTGTCCTCTCTTCGTGGTGATCATAATCACACCATTTGCTCCCTCACTACCATAAATAGCTGCTGAAGCAGCATCTTTTAACACTTCAAATGAAGCAATATCGTTCATATTCATGTTTCCAAGGAAATCAGAACTCACGACAACTCCATCTACAACCACTGCAGGTCCTGAATCAGCTGTAACGGATCCAAACCCTCTAATAGTAATAGTAGGGGCAGCACCTGCTTCAGCGCTGGTAGCCTGAACGTTTACTCCTGACACCTGACCGATGAGGGCATCATCTACCCTTGGCACGGCTACTTCATCCAATTTCTCATTCACAACCTTCGAAATAGCTCCGGTAACATGTGATTTTTGTTGGGTACCATAACCTACGACAACCACCTCCTGCAATGAAGTGATGTCTTCGACCATGACCAGATCTATGACTGATTTACCATTTACGGAAATTTCTTCTGTAACGTACCCGATAGAGCTAAAAACCAATACAGCATTATCATCTTCTACTTCAATGCTGTAATGACCATTAAAGTCTGTTACTGTACCCTGACTTGAGCCTGATATCAATACATTTACCCCAGGCAAGCCCTCTGCTGCATCACTGGCAGTAACCTTTCCGGTTACCGTTTTTTCTGTCTGGGCCATGAGGCCAGAACGGGACATGGCCAGCAAGGAAAATACCATGAAGCCAAGCTTTACCAATTTTGACAATTGGTGTCTAGTAAAAATTTTCATACTTTTGAGTGATTTGAATTAATACAAATTTTTAAATTTAGTGTTGAGCCGGTATTTCGCAGATACCGGCTTTTTAAATTAGAGATCTTCTAATTACCGTTTGCAAATTCCCTGAATTTCTTTTTGCCGTACTCTAAGAGGTCGCTAAGATGGTTGCTCATAGCCAGGTTGGCAGCTCCAGCATCATTCCCTTTTATTGCGTCAAAAATCATTTCGTGTTCTTTTAATGCCCTTTTAAACCTTCCATCCCCGCAGATATTCCAGGTAAGGGACAGTTTGATCATATCCGGGGCGACAATCAAAAACAAAGATTTTAATACAGAGTTCTTGCTCGCCTCAATTATTTTTAAATGGAACATGATATCCTCTTCTACTCCCTGGTTTCCATGAATCACTTGCTCGCGAAACTGGTTGAGAGCCTTTTCAATATTCAATATATCCGTATCATCAGCACGCTGGGCTGCCAATTGAGCCGCCTGGGTCTCCAAAATTACTCTGGTTTCAATAAAAGCATAAAAATCGTGATGATGCAGTTCCAAAACATCGTTGATCAAACCTTCCAATGCAGACACTCCTATCCCTGCTACCACAGTGCCACTCTGTGGTAGTGTTTTTAATATCCCGTAAAATTCAAGCTTTTTTAATGCGTCCCTGACGTGAGTTCTGCCAACTCCAAATTTTTCACTTAGTTTTCTTTCTGATGGAAGTTTATCACCTGGTTTAAGCTGACCTGACGAAATCAGGTTTTTGATCTGCATGATGATATTATCAGCAGGCTTATCCACATTTATTTCTTCTAAATTTTCTAAAATTTTCATTGGCTAAAAATTAATCTGGTAAACCAGTTAGTGTTTTTATTTCTAATTGGTTGACCAATTCTAAAAATAAAAATTTACAATGCAAAACATATAGCCAGAAATTTTTAAAAAAATCGAAAAATACTACCTCAAAACTGTCGCTTTATTGAGTATTTAATAAACAGTAAAAAACACCTTTAAAAATTCACAGGTACAATGGATTAAAAACTGGTATCAATAATTCTTGAAATCTGGTATGAAATATTTGCTACAAGCTAAATTATGGAAACGGGGTAACACCTACATATTAAGAAGTGAAATTAACAGAACTCATTATTATGGACATACCAAAAACCTTAATGACAGACTGAAGCGGCATAATGGCGGTAAGGTAAGATCGACCAAAGCCAAAAGACCCTGGGGCTTAATCTATTCTGAAAAATTTGAAACTAAATCCGAAGCCTATCAAAGAGAGTTGTTTTTTAAAAGTATTGATGGATACAGATTTTTAAAACAAAATAAAATTATCTAAAACCTCCTTTTAATGTCTACTCGGTCGAACGCAGCGGTCTTGCTCCGAAGGGATGCCTTTGACAAAAACCGTTGTACCGCAAGGTACAGGGGGTTCGAAACGTAGTGCAGCGAAATTCGCGAGAGGTGGTGCGGCTTGCCACGTGCGTATGAGCAATCCTCACTCTCTGCATAAAAGCCTTTATTCAAACCTGTTTTTCTCATGTACTACATCTTTATTTGTAACTACTCAGGTATTAAAATTGGCGATTAGTTCGAGGTTATGAAAGACATTGAGGTTTCTTTTATTGAGAG
>CAJXNP010000015.1 GCA_913057175.1 uncultured Cytophagales bacterium | reverse complement strand
GGCTTTTTCCAATAAAGTTTTGGCTGAATTGGGACGGCTATTGAGCCATCCGTAATTTTTATGTACTTTGCTCATAACTATAAAGATTTGTTTATGAGCAATATACCTCCGGTCGGCCTTTAGCTACCGGAGGTTGAGTTCAACAATTAAGCTACAATGATGCGAAGTAGGGCATTGATTCAGCAGTTTGTTAGGATTCATGCAATAAACCACAATAAAATATTGAATGAAAAAATTTAAATCTTCAGTAGGAATAAATAAGTGAAATGGAATTATTAATAACACCTGAGATTGGATTGATTGCATGGCAAATAATTACTTTGTGTTCAATCATTCTATGGATTGTTTGCTTGATCAGCATCTTGAAAAATGATTTTAAGAATAATGATAAACTCATTTGGGTAATTGTCGTAATTTTTGTCCCCATTTTGGGTTCAATTCTTTACCTCCTGGTTGGTAGAAAGAGTCGTTTACAAAATAATTAGCCGTAGAAAACGGCCGCCCTCTGAAATCACATTCGACGAACAGTCATTTTCTCCCATTACTGAAGAGCTAATTACCATTTCCTACAAACTAGAAAAAGAATAACACGCCTTGCAGCAAAAGCAATCAACGGGGTTTTATAGGTTTAGATGCCTTTGTTTTAGTTGGAAAGTTCGCCATGTATTGTAAATTTATCAATTGGTGTGGCTCTGAGTAGATGGGAAGATTTGTTCCATCTGATTCTCATTCAGCATAGTCAGACATTTGCTACAATTTTTTTTAACAAAAAACTAAATCAGATGAAGCAAATAGTGATATTTTTAGGGGTTTTTATTTTCCTCATTTCATGTAAAGAAGCCATTAATAACACTTACGACAAGGATAAAATACAAAAACAAATACTGGACCTGGGGAGGTCTGTGGTCTGGGGATTGAATGAAACCAATACGGACACACTGATCAGGGATTTCTGGAAATCTGACTCTGCCATGTTTTTAATAGACGGAATGAAGATTGAAGGATTTAATAATATTCAATCTGCTCTTGAGGGGATCCCTGATCGAAGAAAAAAATTAGATCTTGATGTTCATAATGAAAAGGTCCTTGTTTTATCAGGAAATATGGCCATTCACGTTGTGGAATTTCATGAGAAAGTGACCCATATGAATGACAGCATTTCTACTGGTCAAGGCATATGGTCAACTTTCTATAAAAAAATGCAGGGAGATTGGAAAATAATAATGGTTCATGAGTCTCATTTAATAAATTAAAGACAATCTTTAACCATATAAGATAAACTTGCTTTTATAACAAAGCAAGGTCGCAAATGCGGACCCCGATCAGACGAAAATCTTCCGGGAAAATATCACAGCACTTAGCAATGCCTTCCTCAGAGACCCTGCGTCAACTTGAGGCTATCGACCATTCATGATTAAAGTTACTACTAGGAACAGATCCGGTTCGCAAAAGTAGACCCTTTTTAGAAGAAAGTCCGTTACCACTTGGCCGTAATTTTTTCTCACCGTTTGGGGATGCAGTTAGAACTTTAATGCCAGATACAAATCTCTCTCCGGATTGCAGGTTCGAAATTTGCTCCAGACTTCCGGCAAAGCAAATATTGCTTTAACCCAAATCCGCATTGGAGCGGAATTTGCCCTTTGGGCTGACGAAAGCGAAGCTTTGTCAGGGTTAACCTTGACAAAAACGCAGTTTTTCGTAAACCCGTAGGGCAGATTAAGCTTTAGCTTAATCTGGGTTTAATATTTGCTTTTTACATTTCCAGGCACGTTTTTAAGAAAGACAGTTGGGTGCTGTTTGACCTAATTGTACGAATGTTGGAAAAAGGACCACACTGGTTGTTAATAAACTGAAATTCAACAATGGTGAAGTCGAAATGAAAAAGGAAAAGACAGAACATATGAACCTGTAAAAAATTAACCAAAGCTAAACACACTAGCGAATTATTAATCAAACCACTAAATATTGAAAGAATGAAACTTCGGAAAATATATACCTCTTTACTAACGGAAGACCTTGTGATGGCAGAAGATTGGTACACCAGGTTACTTGGTCGTGGGCCAGACAACCGTCCGATGGACACACTTGTTCAATGGGAACTATTTGACCAGGGTGGATTGGCTCTATCCACAGATGAAGAAATAGCAGGCAAAGGCGTGATGTTCCTTTATGTCGATGATGTTGATGTCGAACGCGAAAGACTGCAAAGCTTAGGAATCGTAATCGGGGACGACATTCAAGGTGACTATTCGATACTTGCACAAGTACGTGACCCTGACGGCAACCTGATCACTTTGGCGACACCACCATCACTTTCCTTTCCTCCAGCCTAACGGTTCGGGCAAAACACGGAAAATTTGAATTTCAACATATTACTTCTGTGTTTTGCTATATTATTATCCTTGAGTTTGTCGATTCATTACACTATACTGTCTCAGTAAGGTCTTCGACAGAGACCTTGCATTAGATCAGAGGCATTCGTTCAACATAAATGAAATGGTCTCTTCGCGTGGCAAAGCGGGCTCACAAAGACAAACCCAGCTTAGAAGAACGGATCAAATCCCGAAGGGATGGAATTATTATAGCCCGGATAAACAATGAAACCCAAAACCCCGACAGGGGTGATATATACCTAATGTTCAAGATTTGATTGACAACAGAACAATTCCATTTTATTTCACCCTTCCAGGGTTTTAAGAAGGGGGTGGCTTTTTTTTATAAGAATGTCATCCATTTGGGATTGGGTTTATCAATCCAGAGCGGAGCTTCAGAGTCTTTGCAGGATTTTCGCCAGAAACTCTGCGTTATTATCAATATATGAAACGGTGGCTTTGAGTGACGCATTGGGGTCGTAAAAGCAGACCCCGCTCAGACAGTGCGTTATGGTCCGTATAGTTATAACGATATGGTGCGTATAGTTAGGTCTATACGAGGCGTATAGTTGGAACTGATTTACTGGTTGGTCAAAAAAATAAATCCGGAGCATCCATTTTGTTCGATAGAGCCTTCTCCGATATGTATATGAGAATGTTTGGTACGATTACAAGTCAGGATAGATAGGTGCGAGGAATGGGAAAACCGTTTAAATCAATTCCACCGCATAACATGATAATTTTTTAGTTTGAGAAGATAAAAATTGTATATTGGCGATCTTATTTCAAACGAATACCTAAACCAAACCACAATGAAAAATCATGCCCTTGTTCTCAAATGGGATTGTTTGTAGTCTGCAACAATTCTTTCATTCTCTGAGAAAATTAAACAAACCTTATATCCGATTGTTATTTGAAGAACTAAGATAAAGCGCCTGAAATATTTCTATTTCAGATGTTCGAAATACGTTTTTAATGAATTGAAAAGGCAAACTCCTTAAATAATACCAACAAATAAAATCATTATGAAAAAAACAATTTTAATTTTATTCACAGTAATCACACTTTCCTATGGGCTGAGAGCCCAGGATAAGCCCAACATCCTCGTCATCTGGGGTGATGACATTGGTTGGGCCAACGTTAGTTTTAACAATGCTGGAATGATGGGTTACAAAACCCCGAACATCGACCGGATCGCCAATGAAGGGGCGAAGTTTACCGACTGGTACGGACAGCAGTCATGTACGGCCGGCCGGGCAGCCTTTATTTTAGGCCAGCATCCATTCCGCACTGGTTTATTAACAATTGGAATGCCTGGAGATTCACACGGCATCCAGGATAGCCAGCCGACTATTGCAGAACTTTTAAAGCCACATGGTTATACCTGTGGTCAATTTGGTAAAAACCACCTGGGGGATCAGGACGCTCACTTGCCCACCAAACATGGTTTCGATGAGTTTTTTGGAAACCTGTATCACCTGAATGCAGAAGAAGAGCCGGAAGGATATTACTATCCGAAAGATCCCGAATTCAGAAAAAAATTCGGTCCAAGAGGTGTACTTCATTCTACTGCCGATGGAAAAATCGAAGATACCGGGCCTTTGACGAAAAAAAGGATGGAAACGGTAGATGAAGAGTTTGAAAATGCAGCTGTAGAATTCATCAAGAAAGCGCATGCGGATGGAAAACCATTTTTCGTATGGATGAACTCAACCCGAACCCACGTTTGGACACACTTGAAACCTGAAAGTGATGGCGTAACCGGTATCGGCCTATATCCTGATGCAATGGTCGAACATGATCTGGCAGTGGGTCGATTGCTGGATCTGTTAGATGAATTGGGAATTACTGACAATACCATTGTCATGTATTCAACTGACAATGGAGCTGAAAAAGTAACCTGGCCTGATGGTGGTAGCTCACCATTCAGGGGTGAAAAAGGTAGTACCTGGGAAGGTGGTTTCCGCGTACCTACTGCTATTCGTTGGCCGGGCGTGATCGAACCGGGTACCGTTCACAACGAGATATTTTCGCATGAAGACATGATGCCTACTTTGGTAGCAGCAGCCGGTGAGCCTAATATCAAAGACAAAGTATTGAAAGGATATTCTGCCAATGGCAAAACTTTTAAACAACACCTGGATGGTTACAACATGTTGCCCTATTTGAAAGGAGAAGTGGAAGAATCACCAAGAAAGGAAATTTTCTATTTTGATGCAGGAGGGAATTTGAATGCGATTCGTTATGGTATGTGGAAGTTACATTTTACCATAATGGAAGGGGATATTACACAAGCCTACCGCAAGTCACCCAGCTGGCCGTATGTTATAAACCTGAGGGCTGATCCTTATGAAGTTTCCCCTGATTCCCGAATGTATGTTCACTGGTATGGCGAAAACATGTGGTTGTTTGTACCGGCCCAGCGATTTGCAGGAGAGTTTTTAGCAACCTTTAAGGATTTTCCACCTCAGACAGGATCATCGTTGTCCATAGATAAGGTAGTACAGCAAATGACTGCCCCGCCGAGGAACTAACCATTTTGGAGAATATTTGTATTCAAGGAAGCGGTCTTAAAAGCCTTTTGCATAGTGTCGGACCAGTTCCGGCATCTGTCTCTTAGTGAAGTCTTACTGCATTTTGGAAGAGATCCCGGAATAAATCCGGGAATTATCTGGCTTTTAAGACGGTTTCCTTATTTTAACCAATCCCTTAAACGCTTGCATATATAATAAATACCATGACCGCATTACAATCCATCCAGGAGCTTAAAAAAAGAATGTCTGCTTCCATCATTGGGCAGGACGATCTGGTAGAGCGCATTATTCTGGTGTTACTTTCTGACGGAAACATGCTTTTGGAAGGGCTTCCCGGGTTAGCAAAAACACGGGCCATTAAATCCCTGGCCAAGGAGCTTGATTGTGGATTGAGCCGGATCCAGTTTACACCCGACCTTTTGCCATCAGACATTACCGGAACAGAAATTTATCAGCCTGAATTGAAAGAGAAATTTGTCTTCCAGCAGGGCCCCATTTTCAGCAACCTCATTCTTGCCGATGAGATCAACCGGGCACCGGCCAAAGTGCAATCTGCTTTGCTGGAAGCGATGGAAGAAAGACAGGTGTCAGTAGCCGGAAAAACCTATAAAATGGATCCGCTGTTCATGGTCATGGCTACTCAAAATCCCGTCGAGCAGGAGGGAACTTATCCACTACCCGAAGCACAGATGGACCGCTTCCTTATGCATGTGATCATCAGCTATCCCGACGATGCTTCGGAGCTGGCCATCATTCGGTTAAACCGATCCGAACAATCCAAAAAAGAAGAAAAAAAGCAAGACAAAATAGAGCCGGAGGCCATCTTTCAAGCCCGCGATGAAATCGCCCATGTTAAGATCAGCGAAAGCATGGAAAAATACATTGTCGATATTATTTCTGCTACACGATATCCGGAAAAATACAGCAAGGACATTGACGAATGGATTGACTTTGGCGCGAGTCCAAGGGGAAGTATTGCCATTGATCGAACGAGTCGTACGCACGCCTGGATGCATGGAAGTGATCATGTAACTCCTGACAATATTCGTGCGGTTGTCCATGATTGTTTGCGCCACAGGCTCATTCTTAGCTATGAAGCCAATGCAGAAGGGATTACGCCAGACCAGGTGCTGGACGAAATCCTGAAAAAGGTGGCAGTGGTTGGATAATTAATTATTTCTAAATGAGTACAAAAGAAGCTTTTCCGAAAGATGTATTTACTTCTCTCAGGGAGTTGCTTGAAATGGAATTCTATGCCAGGAATTTCAGTTTTCTCGCGCGTAAACAGAAGGTGAAAAGTATTCTGGGCGGAAAGCATGCTTCCAAACTACGGGGACGAGGTCTCGACTTTGAAGAAGTTCGCAACTATGTCAAAGGAGATGATATCCGAAATATTGACTGGAAGGTGACGGCCCGTACGAAAGAAACACATACTCGGGTGTTTAGCGAAGAAAAGGAAAAGCCTGCATTGATCGTGGTAGACCAGTCAAAATCCATGATGTTTGGCTCTCAGAAACGAACCAAGGCTGTTGTAGCAGCGGAGCTGGCGGCTTTGTCTGCATTCAGGGTATTAAAAGAGGGAGACAGGGTAGGAGGAGTTGTAGTGGCAGACAACGGCATAGACATCGTATTTCCGAAGAGGGATCGCAGAAATATCCTGCGGTTTCTGGAGAAAATTGTCAGCCGGAACCATGAGCTGGCAGAGTCTGTTTCGCAAGGTTATGATGATCTATTGCATGATGCCATGAAGAAGATCAGAAATATCGTGACGCATGATTTCCTGGTAGTCATTATTGGCGACTTTCATCGATACTCTCCGGATGTGATCAAGTTTATTTCTCAAATCGGTCTTCACAATGACGTGATAGTGGCGAAAGTGACAGATCCTTTTGAAAGGGATATCCCTGATACAAAATTTGTTGCAGGTGATGGAAAAACACAGATCACGGTTGAAGGCAGTAACAAAAAACTTCAGTCCCGGTTTGCCGAAGGATTTGACAGCGATTTGTTATCCTTCAAAAGCCAGATGAAAAAGTATCGTATTCCGGTCTTCACAGTTAATACTGTCGACCCGGTAGATCAGCAGATAAAGGAGGTTTTTAAGGGAAAGGGCAGAGAGCAGAGAGGTAAGGGCAAAGTAACTTAACTTAATAACTCAGTAACCCAATAACTCAATAACTATAACAAAAGGAGTAAGGAATGTAATCAGTGATCGGTAATCGGTAACCAGTAAATGAAGTAATCAGTAAACAGTAGACAGTATGTAAACTAAATAACTCAATTAACCAATTAACTCAATAACTCAAAAAATGGAGCAAGGGCAAGTGTGAGCTGGTCTGACGAATAGGTTAGGGAAGTAGCAAGGTGCCAGGACTAGGTTGAAAGTTGAAAGTAACCGGTGAATGCTGGTAACAATAACTCAATAACTCAAGCAAATGGAACAAGGAGCAAGGAGTAGTAAATCGAAGAGAGAAGTGTGGTTAGAGGCGGGTGACTAGATAACTCAATTAACCAATTAACTTATTCAACAAAATAACTCAATAACACAATAACCAAATCACAAAATCACAAAATCACAAAATAAATAAACTATGATTCAGGATTCTGTTGCAGCAAATGTTACACAAGTGAAGTTAGAGGGACTCTACGAGCCACCTCCTGTAGCCTTCACTTTTGAAACGATAGGTTGGAGCGTCCTGGCCGTTTTGTTGGTTTTGATCTTAATTCTGATTGTCTTTTTTCAGATCAGAAAATACATCAGGAACAAATACCGTCGGGAGGCATTGATAGAACTGGAGTCAATCAATGGAAATACGACTGCTTTTAACCAAACATTTGTGATATTAAAAAGAGTGGCGATCAGGGTATTTGGCAGGGAGAAGGTGGGACCGCTTTATGGAAAAGAATGGCTGGGTTTCCTCGAAAAAACCGGAAGGAGGGTAAGCCTGGTCAATTTTGAAGAGCAGATATATTCGTCCATGTACAACGAAAAGGAATTGGCCGTGAAAGAGAAAGAAGAAATTATTTTGAATGCCAAAAAATGGATAAAAACACATGCCAACAAACTTTGAAATAGCATATCCATGGGTATTTTTCTTATTGCCTCTGCCAATATTGGTCTATTTTCTGTTGCCCGCACTAAGGATGAGAAGTGCGTCCCTCTTATTACCTGTCTTTCATAAGGCGGTCGACTATACGGGAGAAAGACCCCGTTCTTCCGCCACAGTGAAAAGAAGGGGCTTTTTCAAATGGTTTTTTCTATTAATCGCCTGGTTCTTAATGCTAGGGGCATTGTCATCACCGCAATTGGTAGGCAAGCCTGAAAAGAAAGTTAAAACTTCAAGGAATTTCCTCATCCTGTCGGATATCTCTTTCAGCATGGCACGCGACGACTGGCAGGTAGATGGCAAAAAAGCCCGCCGTTGGGATGCTGTAAAAGATGTCATGCGTGAGTTTATCAAGAAAAGAAAAGGTGACAGGATGGGACTGATCTTTTTCGGCTCCAATGCTTACATTCAGGCACCTTTCACCCCGGATCTTGTAACCGTGGAAAAAATGCTGGAAGAAGCAGATGTGGGCATGGCCGGACAAATGACGCATTTGGGCAAAGCCATCACCAAAGGTCTGGAAATGTTCGACAAAGATACCATCAAAACCAAGGTCATGCTGTTGCTCACAGATGGTGTTGATGACGGAACTGACATCCTCCCTCTTGATGCCGCCGAAATGGCTAAAAAAGATACGGTCATCATTTATACCATTGGTATCGGCGAGCCGGGCAGGCAGGGGTCAGATCTGGATGAAAAAACTTTGCAGGAAATATCAGATATGACAGGGGGACAATACTTCCTGGCTAAAGATGAAGTAAAGCTGAATGGCATTTACACGGAACTTGACAATTTGGAGCCGATTGAGTACGAAGAAGAGGAGAACCGACCTGTAACGTTACTGTATTACTATCCACTTGCAGCTGCGATCGGGCTTTTGTTGCTTATAGCATTTGTATCATCATTGGTCAGCCTGGTCAGGAATTTGAAAAACAGAAAGGAGGCCTATGTTTAACGATCTGTTCCCCATTGTCTGGCAAGATTTTCACTTCCTGCGTCCGCAGTTTTTGTGGTTACTGTTACCGGTAATATTAGTGGCATTAATCGGGTTTTTAAGTATGAGAAGTGTGGTGAAGTGGAAAAAGGTTATTTCACCACACTTAAGGCCGTACGTCATCACCAAAGGAAATGAAAAAGTCAAAATATGGATGAACATGCTCCTTTTAACTGGATTTTCTCTCGGTGTATTTGCTCTTGCCGGACCTACATGGAAGCGGATTCAGCAACCCGGACAGGAACTGGAAACCCCGGTTGTGATCCTTCTTGACCTGTCGCAAAGCATGATGGCTGAAGATTTACAGCCCAACCGCCTGGAAAGAGCAAAATTTAAGATCAACGATTTATTCAAACACAATCCAAGGGCACGGGTAGCTTTGATTGGCTTTGCTGGTACCGCCCATACCATTGTGCCACTCACGCGTGATTATGATATCATTACCAGCCATATTGATGGCCTCAAACCATCTGTTATGCCATTTCCCGGATCAGACCTAAGTGCGGCATTGGTCATGGCCGATTCCGTGATGAAGGTGACCACCGCTCCAGGGACTGTTGTGGTTTTTACCGATGATTTTGATGATGGAAGTTTTGATGCCGTTCAAAAATTCACCCAGAACAATAATAATAAAGTCAGAATAGTACCGATGAATACCGTTTCAGGTAGCGAAGTGCTTTCATCAAGAAACACACCATTGAAAGACAAAGATGGTCATATTGTTTTCTCATCCCTAAACGAAAACGAATTGTCAAAGCTGGCTGCACTCGATCGTGTTGAGGTTAGTCAGCTTACGCTGGATGACAGTGATGTGGAAATAATAGCCAATGAAATAAAAGCCAATCTGAAATTTGTCGACAAGCCCGAAGAGAAGAAAGACGATTGGCGTGATGCCGGTTTGCTTCTGGTCATACCATCCGCATTTTTCCTATTGCTGTGGTTTCGCAAAGGCTGGGTGTTGTATTCGCTGTTTTTTTTAATGCTTACTTCCTGCAGCAATTCTACTCGGTTTGAAGACCTTTGGTACACCAAAGATTACCAGGGCCAGAGATTATCCAATAAAAATGACTTCGCTGAGGCTGCCGAGCATTATCAGAACCCCATGCGAAAGGGTGTTGCTTTTTTCAAAGCTGGAAAATATGAGGACGCCATTCGGGAGTTTAAAACCGACACCTCGGCAATGGGTTCGTACAACCTTGGTCTGGCCTATTTTGAGAATGGCGATACGCTTGCCGCTAAAATGGCCTTTGACCAGGCGGTGGAGAAGGATCCGGGGTTTGATCATGCAAGAAGTAACCAGCAATTGTTACAGAGAATTACAGCGGGCGAGGATAAAATGAGTGTGGAAAATGCCCATGAAGTGCCACCGGAACAACAAGCCAAAAACCGGCAAAACAAAAGCATGGAAGACCTGAGTGGCGGTGGTCAGGAAGCAACCAAAAAAGACATGGAGAAATCACGCCTGGAAGAAACTGCCGAGTCGGATATTCACAAAGGAAAAGAACTCGATGAGGTACCGGACGATATTGAAGTGACCAAACCTGATCAGAACAGCAAGATATTAATGCGAAAGGTGGATGACGATCCTTCACTATTTCTTAAAAAGAAATTTGCATACCAGGTGAAGAAATATCAAATAAAACCCAGGGAAGATGAAAATAGCTGGTAAGAGATCATGGTTTAGAACGTGGGACATTTTTCGGAAAAACCCGCCTGGGCCGGAGCAAACGCATTTTCAAATCAATGGTATAGACTGCCAGATTTTATCATTTCAAAAATATAGATATTCCCTTTTTGAAAGCCTGCCAGCCGCTAAGGCTGGGGGCGGTGGGGTATGTTCTATTAAAAAAGCTGCTTTTGAAAAGATAAAATTTTTAAAGGCGTTTGACCTGACTCCCGGATCTAAAATAAAAATCACTGGTACAATTCTTTTGTTTGTAGCTATTTTCTTGTTTTTCCTGACCTCCGAAAAAGCAGCTGGCCAGAAATTATGGAGCGATGTGCGCCTGAACAAATCGAGTGTATATGTAGGGGAACCGGTAGAAGTGACCATTAGTGTCTATACGTCTACCTGGTTTACCAGTGGCGTAGATTTAGGAAATATTAAGGTAAATGGCGCTTTTACAGTTTATTTCCGTCCAGTGAGCACATCCGTCATACAAAATGGTCAGACTTTTCCCGGAGTCCAGCTTATTTATCATGTGTTTCCTTTTAGTGAAGATGATATCACCTTTCCTTCTTTAAATGTAGAAGTCGAAACTCCTGCCGATGGGGATTACAAAGGAGTAAGAAGGACGTTGAAGACACAGGAAAAGCCGATCCGGGTTTTACCCGTTCCACCAAATTTTGAGAAAGATCAATGGCTGGTTACTTCCAATCTTTACCTCGATGAAAGTTGGTCTGGCAACCTGAAAAATGTGAAGGTTGGTGATGTATTGGAGAGAAAAATCACCCGAACAGCTTACGGAACCGTCTCAGAGCTGATTCCACCCATCGTTTGGGATAGCATTCCCCAGGTAAGCTTGTACCCGACCCGCAGCAATGTGGAAAATCATAAATCCAAAACAGCTATCAGCGCTATCCGAACGGAGTCTATGCGATACCTGTTTGAAAAGGAGGGAGAGGTGGTTATTCCCGAAATGGTGTTTAGCTGGTATAACTCCTATCAGAAAAGACTTTATAAACATACCTTGAAAGAAGTTAAAATCAATGTATTACCCAACCCTGACCTGGGAGTGTTGACGAGTGTTCGCGATTCCCTTCAGGCACAGCTAAAACAGGCTCAGATAGAAGAAGAAAAGGGTGATCAACCGTTTACTATTTTGGGGCTTTCACCGAAAAGGTTTGCTTTGTTAGTAATCATCATGCTATTGGCCATTTACCTGATGTATAGGGGCTTCAGCTGGATTATTTTTCAAAACAAGAAAAGAAAGGAAGCATATCTGCATTCAGAAGCTTACTATTTCGATCAGTTTAAAAAAGCTGTGAGAGGTGAAGGTGATTCGGCCATAATAAAGACTTTGTACCGCTGGATTGATGAATTGAAACTCGATGAGCCAAGTGTAGAAGCATTGGCAGAACTGGCGGATTCACAAGAGATATTACGTGAAAAGGAAAAGATTGATAATTACTCGTTAGGTACCAAAACACCTCTGAACCTGGATTTGAAAATCTGGAAAAGATCCAGGGAAGTCTATCTTCACAAATTCACTAAACAGGAAAGTACTTTAGCAAAGGATTGGATTAATCCAACTGTGGAGCGTGTTTAAAGGTTGCAGAAAGCAGAGTAGGATGAGTGAGGAGCAAGTAAAAAGTGAAAAGTAAACAGTAAAAATTGTGATCGACTGGCAACTGGTAGTCCGCAACTGCTCTTATCTTCTTCCACCCATATTAAATAAGATAATTACCGGAATACCTGTGCTGAATTACTGTCTGGCCTCAAGGATGTAATCAACAGGAATAAGGGTGTTAGTTTAAATTGATTGTAGGAGCCCAATTTCGATAGAAAGACAGCATATCATTTGATTTGGCCTTAGTAAACGGGATTCAGAATTGAGCTCAAAAATACATCACCATTAATTGTCAATAATACATTTATTTTGTTCATTAGTAGATATTTAAACTTTCTATTCCAAGCCGTGAATGAAAATTGATAAGTTTTTACCTCTACTTTTTATACTTTTTACGATTAGAGGCTTATGCCAGGATGGTCCGGGCGGGGTTGGTACCACCGATGGGTCAAGCATTCTTGAATTGTGGTTCGATAGTTATGATATCAATGGAGATGGAACCAATCCCACCTCGGGAGCTTCGGTAACTGATTGGGCGGATAAATCGGGTAATGGCGTTGATGTTTCAGAAAATACAGCTAATGTTGCTACCTATTCTGATCCCGGAGTAACTTTTAACAATACGGGCTATTTGGTTGGTAGCGATGCAGGTCTTCCTACAGGAAATGCTTCCAGAACATTATTTGTTGTAGCATCTACTCCGAATGTCGCAATTGATGATGTAGTCTTTTTTTATGGTAGATCAAGTAATAATAACTCTTTCGGGCTATTAGTAAGGGATACAGAAGACGTTAGATTTTATTTCTATAATAATGATATAGATGACACAGACGGATGGCTGCCTGTTAATCAGGCAAAGGTGGTCGGTGCAAGATATACTTCCGGAACTACTGGTTTCAGAGAAATATTTGTAAATGGACAACAGACTAACTCGAATAATCCCGGTGCAACGCCTAATACGATCACTAATGTAGAAGGACTTCAAATTGGAGGATGGCTATTTCATGCCCTATATTCTCAGGCAACAATCTATGAAGTTTTGTTTTATTCATCTGCCCTTAATGAGGCCCAAAGATATATCGTTGAAAATTACCTCGCTGCAAGATATGGGGTTAGTCTGGCAGAACACGATATTTACAATGAAGATAATCCTGGTAATGGTAATTATGATTACGATGTAGCAGGTATCGGCCGTGTAAATGCCACTAATATTCATAATGACGCCCAGGGAACTGGCATTGTGAGAATTCTCAATCCTACAGATTTAGATAATAATGAATTTTTAATGTGGGGCCATGATAATGGGGTTTTACTTGGGATTGAAACTTCGGATGTGCCTCCAAGTGTAGAAGCAAGGCTTGACAGGGTCTGGAGAGTGAGTGAAGTAAATGCCGCCGGAGGTGGAGTGAATGTTGGAAATATTGATATGAGATTTGATCTTAACAATTTGGGATCTGTCACGGCAAGTGACCTCGCACTTTTAATAGATACAGACGGTGATGGAAATTTTTCGGATCAAACACCTATTACCGGGGCTACTGATTTGGGTGGAAATATCTTTGAATTTTCTGGGGTAACAGCAATTGCAAATAATAGAAGGTTTACCCTTGGGACAACAAATGTTAACCAAACCCCATTGCCCATAGAATTAATAAGTTTTAACGCCACTCCTGTTGATAACAAGTACGTGAAACTGGAATGGGAGACTTCAGAGGAGTTAAACAATGACTTTTTTACCATTGAAAGAACTGTTGATGGGACAAATTGGGAAGAAGTCCTGACGGTAGATGGGGCCGGCAATTCTTCTGAGGTGCTTTCTTATTCGGCAAAAGACTTGATTCCGATAACTGGCACCACCTATTATCGATTGAAACAAACTGATTTCGATGGACAATATACCTATTCCCGTATAGTAAGTGCTACGATCGAATTGACCAGTAACGATGCTGTCATTGTTTATCCAAATCCTTCGCAAAACACCGTTTTTATTTCCGGGTCGCATTCTGAAATGGAGCAGGTTAGGATTTTTGATATGCTTGGGCAGGATGTAACTTCAAAAGTCAATCTAAGAATATTATCCGACACAAAGATTGTAATTGATGTGAGTAAATTATCTTCATCCTTCTATTTCATAAAAAGCAGAACTGCCACCAAAAAATTATTTAAATAGGTAGCTCTAGTGTTTCCTTATATATTGTTTCTCAATTTGAAGATTACATTGATCTCATTGGAACTAAAAACAATCTCAAATTTCACTGGCTAAACGAACTTCTGATAGCTATATTCAAAAGAATATTATTGAATACCTAAACCAACACTCCTGAAATGAGCTTTAAACAAAAATTAATTGAAGAGGTTAAGATCGTGCTTCTGACTTCGTTATATTTTTTCCTGTGGTTTGGCTCATTAATGGTTATTAAAAATTTATTGCTTCGCGAATATCATATCGAAATAGTTGGTGTTTCCATTGTGATTATTGGGGCTTTAATTGTTGCTAAAGCTGTTTTAATCCTTGAATATATTCCAATACCATTCACAAAGAATAAACCCGCCATTTTGGAAGTCCTTGTCCGTACATTTCTCTACTTAATGGGAGTCTTCGTAATTCTTGTGTTGGAGAAATCAATCGAGGCAAGAAATGAATATGGTGGAGTAGGAGAAGCTTTGAAAAATTTATGGTCCGGTGCGGATATATACCACATTTGGGTGAATACCATTTGCGTATTTGGTGCTCTTTTCTTTTATAATATCTGGTCTGTCATCAAGGGTCATTTTGGAGAAAGGATTTTTATTAAGCTAATGCGGTCGCCAATGGAAGATCATTTTCAAGCTGATTCCAGTCAAAATATGGAAGATGTTACCCATACAATTCCTAAATCCTAAAACATCTTAAACAATCGTATCCTTCAGGAATTTGTCATTTGAATCGGGAAAATCCTGCATGTAGTGGAGTCCGCGACTTTCATTTCTTCGAAGAGCAGACTTAATGATTAAAAAGGCAACGGTTGCCATGTTTCGCAACTGGATCAGCTCAGTGGTCAACTTGGATCTCTTGTAGTATTCTTCCACTTCTTCAAAAATCACATAAGTTCTTCTTTCAGCTCTTAAAAGTTGCTTTTTTGATCGAACGATCCCTACATAGTCCCACATGATGTTCTGGATCTCCTGAAGGTTGTGTTTCAGAAGGAACCATTCATACTTATCGATGATGCCCGACTCATCCCATTCGGGAATGAATACATTGTGAAACTCCCGCGTTCTTTTTCTGAGTACCTTCATTGCAGCTCGGTGGCTAAATACCAGTCCCTCCAGCAAGCTATTACTAGCGAGTCGATTGGCTCCATGCACTCCGGTATGGGCAACTTCACCGCTTGCAAACAGGTTTTGCATGGATGTCTGACCTGTTAATGAGGTGATGATGCCTCCGCAAATGTAGTGAGCTGCCGGTACAACCGGGATAGGTTTTTCAGTAATATCAAGTCCTGTCTCTTTCAGACAATAGTTGTAAATATTCGGAAAGCGGGTTTTTACATCTTCTTTATCCAAATGCGTCATATCTAGGAATACACATTCTTCTCTTTTTTTCTTCATTTCCGAATCGATCGCCCGTGCAACAATATCTCTGGGAGCTAATTCTTCTCTTTTATCGTAATAAGGCATGAATCTCTGTCCACTGCCGTTTTTCAAATGACCACCGTGGCCTCTCAGCGCTTCGCTGATTAAAAATGATTTTCCACCAGGATTATACAATGAAGTTGGATGGAATTGAACGAACTCCATGTTGGCTATACGTACTCCCGCACGGGAAGCCATCGCGACCCCGTCACCGGTTGCGATATCAGGGTTGGTGCTATGCAGGAAAACTTTTGATGCACCACCGGTTGCCAGCATGGTATATTTGGCCTGAAACGAATAGACTTTTTCTTCATCTTCCTTTAACACATAAGCGCCAAAACAAATGTTGAATGCTGCCTGCAGGTTATTCAATACATGGTGCTCGGTAATGAGATCAACGGCAATGCAGTTTTCATGCACCGTAATATTGGGATGCTTCAAGGCCTTGGTGCTAAGCGTTTTTTGAATTTCAGCTCCGGTCATATCAGCAGCGTGAAGGATCCGGTGATGGGAATGACCTCCTTCCCTGGCAAGGTCATATTCACTTTTTGACCCATTTTTTTTTGTAAAGGCAACTCCCCAGTCAATGATTTCCTTTACACGTTGAGGACCTTCATTTACAAGTATTTCAACCGCATCCTGATGACATAAACCGGCGCCGGCAACAAGTGTGTCTTCAATATGATTGTTAAGGGAGTCTTCCTCGGTCGTTACAGCAGCAACACCACCCTGTGCGTAAAATGTGTTGCTTTCGGTCAGGCCACTTTTTGTGACAATGTTGACCTTTCCATGGTCGGCAACGTGAAGTGCAAAATTTAATCCGGCAATTCCCCCGCCAATGACTAAAAAATCAGACCTTATTAGCTCGCCCAATTATTCAGAGGTTTAATTTCCTGGAAATTTCTAACATTCTTAAGATCGGTTTTTTAGATTTTTCAATTAGCTCATCCGACAGGATGATTTCAGGAAGCTCGTGTTCCAGGCACAGATATAGTTTTTCGAGTGTGTTCAGTTTCATAAATGAACAGTCATTGCATCCACAGGTTGAGTCAACTGATGGTGCAGGAATGTAGGTCTTGCCTGGATCGTTCTTTTTCATTTGATGAAGGATGCCACTTTCAGTCGCAACGATAAATTTTTCGGACTTACTCTCACTGGTATATTTCAATAAGGCGGTGGTCGAACCGATGTAATCTGCTACCAACAGCACAGGTTTTTCACATTCCGGGTGAGCAATAAACTCTGCGTCTGGGTATTCTTCCTTTATTTTCAGGATTTTTTCCAGCGAATATTGCTCATGAACCATGCAGGCACCATCGTACAGTACCATATCTCTTCCGGTCAAACTGTTAAGGTAGTTTCCAAGGTTTTTGTCAGGCGCAAAGATTAATTTCTGTTCTGTAGGAAAGCTTTCCACAATGGCTTTGGCATTGGAGCTGGTACAAATGACATCTGACAAAGCTTTAATTTCTGCAGTACAGTTGATATAGGAAATGACTTTATGATCAGGGTATTTTGCCTTGAACGCAGCAAATTTATCAGCAGGAGCGGACTCTGCCAGTGAACATCCTGCTTTTAGATCCGGAATGAGCACTTTTTTATCTGGGTTGAGGATTTTCGCTGTTTCCGCCATGAAATGAACCCCGAGAAAAACGATGATCTCTGCATCTGTTTTTTCGGCTTTTTGTGCCAGTCCCAGGCTGTCACCAATAAAATCCGAAATATCCTGAAGTTCTGGTCGAATGTAGTAGTGGCCGAGAATAATAGCCTTTTTTTCCTTCTTTATCCGTTTAATTTCCTCCTCAATGTTAAGGGATGTATCAATGGGAAGATCAAGATAACCAACTCGCTCCAATACTTCTGAAGTTTCCATAGGATGAATATTTTGACGCAATATTACTAAATTTTATTATTATGAATTTCAATCTATTTAGAACAATTCCATACTAATAAAACTCTCTTATTGATTTAAGGTTCGGATTTTGATTTGGGATTATGCATTTTTAGCCATTTCCTCTTCTTTGAGAACACGTCGTAGGATCTTGCCAACATTGGATTTGGGTAATTCCTTTCTGAATTCCACCGCTTTTGGAACCTTATAGGCGGTTAAGTTATCCCGGCAAAACTGTATCAGCTCTTCCTTAGTTAGTGAATCTTCATTCTTTACAACAAAAACCTTTACTACTTCTGTTGATCTTTCGTCAGGAATGCCAATTGCTCCGACTTCATTTACTTTAGGATGGGATGCTATTACATTTTCAATTTCATTGGGGTAGACATTAAAGCCGGACACATTGATCATTTCTTTTTTTCTGTCCACTATCTTGAAAAAGCCATGTTCGTTGATAATCCCAATGTCACCTGTTTTAAAATATCCGTTGATGAAAACTTCTTTCGTTTCCTCAGGACGGTTCCAGTACCCCGGCATTACCTGTGGGCCTTTCGCACAGATCTCTCCCGGTTCCCCGGCAGGCATTTCATTTCCCTCTTCATCCAAAATGATCATTTCAGTGCTGGGAGAAGGCAAGCCGATTGTGCCGATTTGTTCCGTTCCATCAATGGGATTGCAGCTAAGAAGGGGTGAAGTTTCGGTCAGTCCGTATCCTTCAACCAGTATGGCACCTGTTACTTCCCTCCATTTTTTTGCAACAGCGTCCTGAACAGCCATGCCACCACCTACTGCTAACTTAAGATGCGAAAAATCGATCGTTTTGAAATCCGGGTGATTGAGCAGCGCATTAAATAATGTATTCACACCGGTCATGACTGTAAATGGTTTTTTCTTTAGTTCTTTGATGAATGCAGGCAGATCTCTTGGATTTGTAATGAGTAAGCTTTTAGCTCCGATGTGGAGCATGGCAAGAACGTTAACCGTCAATGCAAAAATGTGGTAAATAGGCAGAGCTGTTACCATTGTTTCCTGTTTAACGCGCAATTTTGGCTTCATCCACTCTGAGATCTGGAGCATATTGGCATTGATATTCCTGTGTGTCAGCATGGCTCCTTTGGATACCCCTGTCGTCCCCCCTGTGTATTGAAGAAATGCAATGTCATCGGGTTTTAAATTTGGTCGGGTATACTGCAGGGAAGCGCCTTCCTTTAACACCGTGTTAAAGGGAATTGCTTTGGGAAGCTTGTAAGAGGGGACCATTTTCTTGACATATTTTACAACGAGATTGACAATAGGTCCCTTCAATCCTCCCAGCATATCTCCAATTTCAGTAATGATAATGGTTTCAATGGAAGTAGAGGATTGTATCTTTTCAAGGTTATGAGCAAAATTAGCCAGGATGACAATTGCCTTGGCTTCTGTATCCTGATATTGATGCTGCATCTCACGGGCCGTGTAAAGTGGATTGGTATTGACCACAATTAATCCGGCACGAAGCGCCCCAAATAGAGCTATCGGCGCTTGTAAGAGGTTCGGCATTTGGATGGCGATTCTATCACCTTTTTTAAGTTTTATCTTGCTCTGCAAAAAGGCTGCGAAATCCCTTGTGAGCTTATCCAACTCCCTGAAAGTCATTTCTTTACCCATGTTTTCATAGGCAATCAATTCATCATACTTGTCAACTGATTCTTCAAATAAATCTAGAAGTGACTGGAATTGATCTGGATTAATTTCATGTGCAACGCCCTCGGGGTAGCTTTTGAACCATGGGAAATCTTGCTTCATCATCAAAAAATAATTAAAACTTTTCGGTACTTATCAAATTGGTAAATAAGTAAATAATAAAGAAGGAAAAGTAGAAAAAATATAATGAAATACTTCTTTCGTTTAAAATGTTTGATAAATGACTTGCTGGTTTCCCGATGCTGTTAATCTGTTGATTTCAGGTAATTCCTTAATCGCGTTGCTCATTGAGTACTCTGAATATGTATACTGGTAAGCCTTTATAAACCGTTTGTTTTTCCCTTATCATTCCATTTCTGACAGCTACTTTTTGAGACGGAATATTATCAACGTGAATGATGGAAATGATGGAATCAGTAAAGTTCGTTTCAAAGGCTTTTGTCTTACAAAAAATGGCAGCTTCTGATGCATAGCCTCTACCCCAAAACCTGGATTTCAGATGGTATCCGATTTCCCATTCATCTTTTTCATCAACAATCTGTTTCACAATACCTGCTGTCCCAACCATTTTACCTGTCGATTTTTCGATCAATGCATTTATTCCGCCTGTTCCTTCCCTGTATCGATTCAACTGCTTGTCCAGCCACCATTTAGCCTGGTCCGGAATATCCGGAAAGGCCATGAACCTGGTGCATTTTGGATCATTCACAAATTCCCTGAGGTCCTCCAGAAATGCCTCATTGAGTTTTTTGTAGATTAGTCGTTCAGATTCGAAACCGTCGAGTAGCATTGGGTAGCGGGTTGAATGTTGGTTAATTAAGTTATTAAATGTTACTGGTTTCTTGTTGCTGGTTAGTTAGTTATTGAGTTGATTGAGTTAATTGGTTGATTGGGTTAATTGGTTGATTGGGTTAAGTGGTTGATTAAGTTAATTGGTTGATTGAGTTACTGGTTTCTTGTTGCTGGTTAGTTAGTTATTGAGTTGATTGGTTGATTGAGTTAATTGGTTAATTGAGTTAATTGGTTAATTGGTTAATTGGTTAATTGGTTAATTGGTTAATTGGTTAATTGGTTAATTGGGTTAATTGAGTTAAATGAGTCGCTTGTATGATCTTCCGGCTTCGGTCTTCCGACTTCCCACTTCCAACTTCCCACTCCCCACTCAATACTCATCATTCAACGCAAACTTCGGAGTTCTTTTCATCCACAAACCTCGTGTGAAATCCGGGATCTCCACAGGCTGACTTCCCCGAGCTATCGAGTCCTCCGACAGAGGGGTAATGGAACTCCAGGCCGCTGCATCATAAGCATCCAGTGGTGTATTCACTTTTCTTTTGACAGATTCCACAAAAGCATGCACAACAAAGAAATCCATGCCGCCATGACCACTTCCTTCCGCAAGATGTGCATACTTTTTCCATAGGGGATGATCATATTTTTCGAGCCATGACGCAGCATCTTCCCATTGGTGAGCGGGACTTTGACCTTCGATGTAAATGGATTTATTCACATCCATCCATATTCCATTCGTGCCCTGAACCCGGAATCCAAGAGAGTAGGGGCGGGGCAGATTTGTATCATGCTGAATGGTGATTGTTTCATCGTTTGCCGTCTTGATAACAGTTGTGACGACATCACCTAACTTGAATTCAATATCTGCATTCGGATGATCCTCTCCACCGTTTTTTACAATATAATCATGCAATCCCTTTGACTTGGTAGCGGTGGAAGTAAGGTAAAGCATCCTGTTGCCATAATTAATATTTGTCATGGCTGCCACAGGTCCAAGGCCATGGGTAGGGTATACGTCTCCGTTTCTGTGAATGGAATGATAAGTCCGCCATCTCGCCTCGCCTTTGCTATTTGGACCAAATTCAACGCCAGGTTGAAATTTGATGTTTCTGAGGTCATGCTGATATCCGCATTCAAGGTGGACCAATTCACCAAAGATGTTTTGTCTGACCATGTTCATAATGGCCATTACATCCCTTCTGTAGTTGACATTTTCGAGGATCATGCACGGAACGCCGGTTTCTTCATAGGTATTCACCAGGTCCCAGCATTCCTCAAGCGTATTGGCGGCAGAAACTTCGACACCGGCATAAATTCCTGCTCGCATGGCGGCACAAGCCATACGGGTATGCCAGATCCAGGGTGTAGCTATGATCACTCCATCGATATCGCCCTGCTCTAGTAGTTTGAGATAAGCATGCTCATCTTCCTGGTACACCGGTATATTTTTATATCCTGCATCCGACAGCATTTTGTTGGATTCCTGAATGGCTTCGGGATCAATGTCACAAATGGCCTTTACATCTACGTCACTTCTGTCAAGACATAATTTTAGATGCCACCTTCCTCTGCCTCCAAGTCCGATAAAGGCCATTCTTGCCTTTCTGTCATCCTGCCCTTTTACAATGTTTGGTGCAAACAGAGTAGCTCCGATTGCAAGAGTGGCTGAACTTTTGATAAAATTTCTGCGGTTTGTTTCCATAGTTAGTTAAAGAGAATTCAATATTTTCTTAATTACCTGATCCATTTCATTCAGTTTTTCTTTGGCATCCATCGCCAGTTTCAACTGTGCTTTTGCCCGGATAAGATTGTGATCTTCATACTCGGTTTTGTAATAAACATCAGCAGAAATATAATCAGTCAGGAACCGCAATCCCATTAAAAATGGAAATAAAACCACTGAATGGACAAGGGTGTTTTTTTCTTCGTCGGTTAAAAGGTGCGCTGTTGATTCCAGGAAGCCCGAACTAAAAGCTTCGAACATAGCGAGATCCAAACTTACGTTTTTCAGGTTTTCATCATCTTCTTTTCCCGTATTGGCGCATGCCCTGATACCATCCCCAAAATCAAAATGGATTACTCCGGGCATGACCGTATCAAGATCCACCACACAAAGTCCTTTGTCATTTGAATTAAACAGCACATTATTGATTTTGGTATCATTATGCGTAATTCTCAAAGGGATCAGCCCTTTTTCTTTAAGATTTTGTATAACCAGAACCTTTTCTATTTGTAATTTGACATAGGTGATTTCCGGTTGTGCATGAACAGCCCGGTTTACCGGATCCTCTTTTAATGCCGCTAAAAATTGATCGAATCTTTTCCTGACATTGTGAAAATCAGGAATGGTTTCCACCAGGGTGTTTGGATCAAGGTCGGATAGATCAGATATAAATTCACCAAATTTTTTTGCCCCTTCATAAGCAATTGCTGTATTGGGAGCAGTATCGTAGGTTTTGCTTCCGGGAATGAAATTCATCATTCGCCAGAAGCCATTTTCGCTACTTATATAAGACCTGCCTTGAAGGGTTTTGATTAAATAGATATTTGATAATTGAGAAGCACCTGACTTGGTTTGTAGTTGTTGGGTTATTCTTTCCATATTGGACATCATGCCCTCTACATTTTTAAACACATGATGATTTATTTTTTGAAGGATGTAGTCAGGTTGATCTGCGAATTGATTTTTTACCAGGTAAGTATCATGAATATGACCGCTCCCAAATGGTACAATTTGATCGATTTCGCCTGTGAATTGAAATTGGTAAACGATGCTTGTTAAATCCATGAATTTTCCTGCTTGATTTTGATGGAAGATAAGAATAATTCGAATTCAACTTTCCTGTTTCCAGAGGTTTGACGGATAGGTTCCGTTTTTCACCAGTTTTTGGATTTCCTGTAAGGCTTGTTCTTTATCGTCTTTATATGTCACTCCAAAGGTCTTCTCACCTGTTTCCACAACTGGTACTTTGCCCTGATGATCAATGATCAGTTTTGTGATGGCATCAGGGAGATAGTATTCGGAGGAGTTGTCTGGTTTGGATGAGAGAAATTGGGTGAATCCTTCATTTAGAATTTGAAAAAATGGATGGGTGAAGCCTAATAAGTTCATGGAAACAAGCTCATTTCCCGAGAGGAGAATTTTTCTACGATTTTCTGAAGCATAAATATTCCCATCTGATTCTCGTTGAATTTTCGTCCTCTCCGTTAGTTTTTCAAGAAATTGGCCATTTGACAATTCACAAACAGCTCTTGAGACAGATCCGTATTCCGAAAGTGTGTTCTTCAGCTGATAGCCAACCACACAAGCTCCATGATGATTTTTATTTAGCTTTTTTAACTCAGTAGCCATCAGGTGAAAAGATTCGGGACCATAAAAATCATCTGCATTGATCACTGCAAAAGGGCCATCGATATTTTTTTCTGCTACCAGTACGGCATGTCCCGTTCCCCAGGGTTTGGTTCTATTGGTAGGAGTCGTAAATCCTTCAGGAAGATTATCCAATTCCTGGCTGGCAAAACCGACCTCAACCATATCCGAAATTTTTGATCCGAATTGATCTTTGAAATTGGCCAGCATTTTATTCCTTACGATAAATACAACCTTATCAAATCCTGCGCGAATGGCATTGTAGATAGAATATTCCATCAGCGTTTCGCCAGATGGGCCGAACGATTCTACCTGTTTCAGACTTCCATACCGGGAGGCCATTCCCGCTGCCATGACGATTAAGGAAAGTTTCATCATGGCAAATATGGGGAATTTATTGGTCTGTCAAGCGAATAACATCTCTAATTGAAGTGGATTGCATTAATCAGGATTCCATGTGAATTCCACATCAAAAAACTTTTCGAAAAAGACATTATCAAAATCATCATCTGCAACAAAGTAGACCCTGATTTGATCAATCTGGTAAGCTTCAGATGGATCTGAATTAATGGTTATTGATTTTGTCCCAAAAACATCCGGGCCGTCGGCCGGGTCGATAGGACTCGGTGCAAGCCACCCGGCAACATGCGGCAATTCCTCCCCTTCAAAATAAAGATCTGCATACATGTCCAAATACTCGGTTACGCCTGTAAGTTTATAGCTAACAGAAACAGGTAGACCAAATTCCTCAGTTGGAAGGGTTCCTGGTGATGTTGGATAGGTGCTGAGTAAAAAGATATCATTGTCGTTGCCTTTGACAACTGTGTAGTCTACGTCAAAATAAATAGTTTCGATATCGGCGAAATCAAACTGATCCCGAATGAGCATCCCTATCTGGTCTATTTTGGTTTCTTCGTTCGCGTACAAAAAAAGTGCTGTGCTTGTGCCTCCATCTCCCTCATAGATCGGTGAATTATATGTAAAAAAATCGGATAGTCTTGTTCCTTCAAAATATGGAGTTGCATAAATTTTAGCTTTTTCACCTATTTGAATATCATAGTCAAATTCAATAAAAATAGGTTGCATGCTCGAGATTTCCTCCGTTGATTCAGGATCAAGACTGGTAATTGAGACTACATATGGTGAATCATTGTCATCGTCATCGTCATCATCATCGTCGTCGTTGTTATTGTCATCATCATCGTCATCATTATTGTTATTGGTCGGAGGATTGGGATCATCCTCGCCATTTTCCCCACATCCGGAGAAAAGGGTTAACGAAATAGCAAACAAGAAAAGCAGAATAAGCGAAAAGGCATTTTTAGTTTTCATGATTTTATGGGTTTGGTTACCATTAGTTTAGATTTACACTAAAAGTAACCCACCCGGTATGAAAACCTTTGAACGCATGTATCAAATAAGAATACTATTGTAACATAAGTGGCCAATACGGTTCAATGGGCGAGCTTGACCGGTACCCCTTTGCGTAGCGTATTTTGGATCTCCGAGACTTTGTCTGTGTGACGGATCAATTCATCGATTTCTACTTTTGAAGCGTCTCCCTCTACTTTTGCCTGGTAAGTAATGCTGTGTCCTGGCTCACCTTCCGATGAAAATTCCCCCGAAGCTTCGACCTCTACTTTGGTGATGTTTATTCCTTTCTTTTTGGCTTCACGATAAATGTCATTGCAGAAGCAGGTTGCAAGAGCAAGGAAAAGAAGTTCGCCGCCATTGATGGCAGAACCCAATCCTTCCTTCTTGCCGGGAATGGAAAGGGTCTGTTTGTTGTCGTTTGTTTTTACAGTGACGCTATGTTTTTGATAGCTGTTCGTGACTTTTGCGGATATGATCATATTTTGACTATTTTTTCTTTTTACTTGCTTGGGCTTTCGGATTAAAATTCAGGCACTTATCGATCCAGAATTCCAGATCACTGTCATTATCATATCCTTTGGGTTCTATAAACAGATATCCTTTCATCGGTCGTCCTCCATGGATCATTTGTTCGGCGCCATTCCGGTTTTCTAAATTGGGTAATTCTTCCGGGCCAACCCGCGCCATTAATCCTCCTTTGTAAGTTCCCAGACACATTTTATCATCGACCATGAAGCAATGTCCACCAAACATTTTTATTTCTTTCCAAACTATTTTTTTACCGGATAGGATCAGCCTGATTCTATCCGGCAAGTATTCTTCTGTTGGCATTATTGACTAAAATAAATATACATCATTTAATTGGATGACAGTAAGTTTCGGATCTCAACCATTATAACAAGCCTGGTGAAGGCGTCCAGCAATTCCTCGTCTGTAAATGTACAATGACCAAATCTTTCTACCTTAATTGGCCTTACATTGATCAGGCGATGTTTCGATAAAGCTTTCAACGTGTAAAGCTGCTGATGCCAGAACAATTGTATCGGATCCAGCGTGGTGTGCATCATGACAAGGGGAACATCCATGATCCCGGATGTCTCATAATCATTTTGAACATTTTGGAAGGCAACGGGATCTCCAGAAACCCTGATAATTTTTTTGTTGATTTTTAAGTCATCCCAAAAGCTTCCGGTTCCGATATAAACTTTATTCGTGTTGTCATACGCCAGCCCATCAAGTATGTCTATTGAATTTTCCAATGTGAAAAAGTAATACCATAAAGTACTGATGATTGCTTCTCCAATGCTGTTTTCCAGATTGGCTGGATTAAGTTTGTCAATAGGGACCTTTCCAATTTTTAATAGTTTTTGAACCTTGGCAGGATTAGCAGACAACGTGGCAATAACCTGAGGTACGTAAACTGTTTCCCAATTATCAATGATGGTCATGGGGACATTTCTGAAATCATTTTCAATATCTTGTGGGAATAATCCCGGGAAGAAATATTCAAACAACAACCTGAAATCCGCATAGTGATTGAGCTGTTTTTGAAAATCCCCGCAAGGTCCGCAAAGGGATAGGCCTCCGTCGAATTCTTCGGGAAAGCGTTCCAATAAGAGCGTTGTAATGATGCCACCCTGAGAACCTCCTGCCAGGTAGGAAAGCTCAGGTTCCGAATAATTGGTCACAAAGTAATCTTTTAATTCGAGGATGTCAGTTATTCCGGATTGAATGGCCAGACCATTTACTTTGAGACTGGTCGTCGCAAAAGCATAGCCCTGGCTCACCACAGCTGGTAATATATCGTCGATTTCACCAGGAAGGCTTAGTGGTTCAAAAATGGAAACGTATCCGTGTGCATAGACCACGAGATCGCCATTCCAGTTTTCCGGCACACAGATGTAATAGATTTCTCCTCCGGGAAAAGTGGTTTCTACACATTGAGCGCTTACCGGGTTTCCGTTCGAATCGACAAATGTTACCGTTTGATTAGTTGTGGCAGAAGTTTCAGATTTTGCATCCTCGAATTGTATGCTTTGAAGTTCCTCAGACAGCGGATCCTGGCAGCTCAAACAACAGAAAATGCCAAGAAGAATCAGTGTGAATTTTTGAATGATGGCAGCAGGTGATTTCATCAGAATGGAGGTTAAATTGGAAGATCGATTTCTTATAAAATTTAACCATTTTGACGCTCAATCAAAAGCAGTTTGATCCCAATCTTATCTAACCGACTCTATTAATCATCCTGAAAGCTAACTTTGGTGATAGCCTGGATATCATGTATAACAATCCTACCTTGTCGATCCGGATTTCCTTCTTTCCTTTTTCCAGCTTTTGGATCATTTCACAAACGGCTTTTTGAGGAGAAATAGCTCTTTTAGGAGCATGGCCATTGTGGAACGGCGTGTCGACAACTGTCATGAGAACTTCGATGATATCAATTGGATCATGCTCTAATTGCTTCCTCAAAACCATTGTAAAGGAATGTAGTGCAGCTTTTGTAGCATTGTAGATCGGATAGGCAGCTTTGGGGACATAAGCCAGGCCGGTGGTAACATTGATGATAGTGGGGTTCGGATTTTGTTCCAGTACCGGAAGGAGTTGTTTGGTCAGGACGATCGGCGCCATCAGGTTCAGCTGAATTTCCTGTTCTGCTTTCACCAATATTTCATCGTCACCTTTAAAATTTGTATTGTGCGTGATACCAGCGTTGTTAATTAAAATATTGCATTGGGGAAATTCGGTTTTGACCCATTTTACTAACTTGTCCCTATCAACTTTGTCTGACAAGTCGCAAGCAAGTATTTGAAGCTTAGGAATCTGCTTTTTCGCTTCAATAAGTTTTTCTTGCGAACGTCCGCAAATTAGTACAGTGTTTCCTTTTTCAGTTAGAACTTTTGCCAACTCCAGTCCGATGCCGGTGCTTCCACCGGTAATTAAAATGGTATGATTTTGTAATTTCATGACTCTCTTTTTTTGTTTGGTGAACAAATTTGTAGAGAGTGGGGGAGGATTGCATTAACCTATGTTAACATTGAGAAGATTTAAGGTGCTTTCCAATAAAATAATGGCGGAATTGATAAAAAATAAAAATCAGGGGAAATAAAGTAACCTGAGTTCGATTTCAGAAACAAAGTTTTTTTCGAACTCAGGTTGAATGTGTTTTTTGCCAGTTATCTCCTCTGGCTCCCTTGAATTACTTAACAGGTGGGATGGGGAAGCTTTTCATTAGCTTCTTTGTCTTTTTTGGAATGGTCTTTTCCCTTTTTTGCGGATTTTCTTCCACGTCGGTTTTCATTGTTCCCTGCCACACCAGGGCTTTGCTTTCTTCATCGTACATGTCGACCACCATCGTACCTTCCGTATAATCATTTTCGGAATAGGTAGTAGTAGCAGATCCCATGCCCATTCCCCAGCCCCAGCGAGCAGCACCGTAACCCATTCCACCTGTGTAATTGGTGTAGGCAGTTGTGCTGGTCTTTGCTTCTGTGACTAGAAAGAGGGTGATCATTGCATCAGGATTTTCCTGTACTAATTTCATGCCCCGGCTGTCAAATTCAGATTTGAAAGCTTCCAGTATCCGCTTTTTATCAAAGTCTGTTAGCTGTTTATCACTGTCTTTTTCCCAGCCTGCGAAGGAGTAGGTTTTGTACTTGGTAAAATCTACGTTTTTATCATAGTCGCTTGTAGCCTGTGAATAGGACAGGTGTGTGAGCAATAGCATCCCTAATAGGATGGAGGAAAGTTTAATGGTCGTTTTCATTTTTTTTTGATTTTAATATGTGTTTGATGAATTATCTTGACCTAAAAGGTTAAGTCTATCGAAAAATCTGATGAAAACACCGCCATTCCCCTCCATTGGAGGGGCGAAGGGGTGGGTTACCATCAAATAAATGTTTTCATCTGATTTTTCACAATGTGATTATTAGCACAGCAAGTTTATTATTATTTCACTGTATAGCCTTTTCCTTCCATACATGCACTAAAGGCTTTTTTGAAGTTGTCCATCATGGCTTTTTCCTGGTTGGCTGCGGCCTGGTTGTTTTGTTGCTGTTCCATTTCATCACCAACAACTTTAGCCCTTCGCCCTCTTAAACCTCCTAAAACAGCGCCGATTGCCGCACCTTTTCCGGCATCGCCTGCAATCGCTCCAATGGCAGCCCCGGCAGCAGCTCCGCCTGCAGCTCCAACAACGGCGGTACCATCAGCAGA
Source organism: uncultured Cytophagales bacterium (assembly GCA_913057175.1). Classification (GTDB taxonomy): domain Bacteria; phylum Bacteroidota; class Bacteroidia; order Cytophagales; family Cyclobacteriaceae; genus CAJXNP01. The sequence continues at coordinate 180,886 of CAJXNP010000015.1, read as the reverse complement.
TCTGTCCACCTGCTCAGCCTGGACCTGAGGGGGATTGATCGGATCAACTCCCGTTTGTTCCTTCGCCCATTTGTAGCAGGCTGCCTCATCAGCATCCTGTGTTGCTGCATCCTGATCTTTCGTAGGAAAGACATATAGTCCCAACCCTGAAGCAATAGAAGTATTCGTTTGAGCCAAAGTGGGGACGGTAAATAGTATGATTATGAATATGCTTAATGAAATAGTTTTCATGTTTTTTTAATTAAGATTTAAAGATCATCCGGATGCACAAATACATAGCCTAATTGTTCCAGGACATCAGCCTCATTGTAAAAAGTATAACTCTTAACTATCTGATTATTTTCAATCTGGTAAATGGAATTAGCCCAGATTAAGGCAGGTCCCCGACCGTTTTTGTAGTGGATGTTGAGTTCTGCCCAACTTGATACCCAATCGCCCTGGTTATCGCCGGTTGTAACCTTAATAGGAAAGTTCCTGGATCGATTGTAGTCAATTTTCTCGTAGAGGTTTTCTATGTTTCTTTTCCATTGTTCAATGGCCTCGGTCTTTCTGATCGAGTCGCCGTACGAAGGGCCTAAACCCACATAATTATCAGCGAGCAATACTTCCATTGTCTCATAGTCAAGGTTTTCAACTGCAGCAACATATTTTTCAATTAAGGCAATGTTTTTTTCAGCCATTCCGCCATCCGATGAGCAATTCATTAGAAGGGGAAGCAGCGCTAATAAGATTAACAGCTTTTTCATTTTTTGGATTTTTAATTTAGGGTAGCAAGGCAAACACATTCTTGTTTTTCGACTAAGCTCCATTCAAAAATTCGCTCTTTTAATATTGCTTGATTTAGAATATCAAATCGGCTCATGAATGAAGAAAATGATACTTATGAATGCGTTTGCCTTGACTTTTTTAGTTTATTTCTATCACTACTTTATTAATCTTACCAGTGAATTTGGTTTCTCCAGGGCCGTAGCCAATTCCTTCAGCGACCGGAGTTTGGTTATCAAGCCCTACATCGGCCGTTTCATCTGCTGAAAAGATATTGGGTTGGGTTTTTTCCACACGACCGCTGCCGGTAGATTTGTCATTCACATAAATAGTCGCTTTTCCTCCCTTGCCGAGTCCATCTCCGTCATAGGCAAAATCAAGTTTTATGGTGGATGCTCCTTCTGGCAAAGGCTGGTCACTTGAGACTACATATCTGGTGAGACCCAGGTAGTTGTAGGTAAATTCAGGCTTTCCATCTTTTAAATAAAAAGACCATCCACCAAACCTTCCACCCTGGGTAAGGACAACTCCTTTAGCCCCATCTTTCGGGATGTCCAGATCTGCGGTTACCGAAAAGGACGTGTTTTTGATATTGATAAATGAATTTTCAAGCATGCCCTCCATGCCTTCATACAAGGTGAGTGATTTTCTACCTCCCATTATGTCTGGTCGACCGGCAAGGGAAGCATTGGCTCTCTCAATGGTTCGGTCGTCGATGGGCAACACATGGTGGATCTGAGCCTGCCACATAAAGAGGTTTTCCATTTCCTTTACTTTTTCGGGATATTTTGAGGCCAGATTCGTTGACAGACTGAAATCTTCCTTTACATTGTAAAGCTCCCAAACGTCGGTATCCAAAGGAGGAAGGCCGGTGACTTTCCATGGCGCACGGTGTATGGTACGTGCCAGCCAGCCTTCATTGTAAATACCACGGTTTCCAAACATCTCAAAATACTGAATGGTATGTCTTTCTGCCGCGTTGGCATCATTGAATGAAAATGCGAAACTGGTACCTTCCATCGGGATTTGTGGTACGCCGTGTACTACTTTTGGTTCAGGTAATCCAGCTACTTCCAAAATAGTGGGGGCGATATCTGTGGAGTGGGTAAATTGCTTACGCAATCCCTTTTTTTCTGTGATTCCCTTGGGATAGTGAACGATCATCCCATTGCGGGTTCCTCCAAAGTCAGAAGCAACCTGCTTGGTCCATTTAAAAGGGGCGTCAAAAGCGACAGCCCATCCGGCGGCCATGTGAGGGAATGTTGATTCACTTCCCCACTGGTCAATGTGTTTCAGCATTTCGTCCACTGATTCCTGGACACCATTGAAATAAGTCATTTCATTGTACATACCTACCATGCCACCTTCAGCGCTTGTTCCATTGTCACCCGCGATAAAAATGATCAGCGTGTTTTCCAACTCTCCGATGTCTTCAATGGCTTCAATCAATCGACCGACCTCATAATCGGTCATTTCCATGAATCCTGAAAAAACTTCCGCCTGGCGCGTGAATAATTTCTTCTCATTTGCTGAAAGTTTGCTCCAATCCTTGATGTCTTCAGGCTTTGGAGGTAGCTGGGTGTTTTCAGGTATGATACCCATTTTCTTCATATTGGCAGAAGTTTCTCCTCTTACTGCATCCCAGCCCTTATCATATTTTCCTTTGTACTTGTCTGACCATTCTTTCGACACATGGTGTGGAGCATGCACTGCTCCGGTAGCAAAGTACATGAAGAAGGGCTTGTCAGGCGTCATGGATTGCTGCGCCTTCATCCAGTTGATGGCCTGGTTGGTCATATCTGTGGTGAAATGGTAATTCTCCATTTTAGGTGGATTTACCTTTTTAAGACCATCGTAAATAAGTGGCGCCCATTGATCAGTTTCGCCACCAATAAATCCATAGAACTTGTCAAATCCCTGGTGGGTAGGCCAGCGGTCAAATGGACCCGATACGCTGGTTTCCCAGGCTGCCGTTTCGTGCCATTTCCCAAAGGCTCCGGTACTATAACCGTTCAGCCTTAGCATTTCTGCCAGTGGTGCTACGCTGTTGGGCAGGGCTCCGGTATTGCCTGGATAAGCCGTTGACGTTTCCATAATGGATCCGGTGTTACAGGTGTGATGATTTCTTCCTGTTTTAATGGTCATCCTGGTAGGAGAACAAAGTGATGTGGTATGAAAATTATTGTACATCAATCCATTGCTGGCCAGTTTGTCCATTGTGGGAGAATTGATAGGGCCGCCAAAAGTTTTGGTAGCGCCAAAACCAAGGTCATCAATTAAAACAATCACGACGTTTGGCGCTCCTTCCGGAGGGGTCACTTCAAAACGTTTTGGTGGTTTTGTATTCCTCACATCCAATTCCGTATAGGTTTTGGGTTCAGAATGTAATACAGGCAATACTTCCCTGTCAATCATTTCCTGGGCTCGTAGGCCCTCAAAACAGAATAACAGCAAGATAACGGTAGCTAATAGGTTTGTTTTCATAATTACGTTGTTTGTTTATTTCATTTGGAATGAAGCTCAATTATTCTGGTTGGAAACCCTGTAATTCACAATTAGTGTCAGTTTATTTTATTAGTTCTAATCAAATGTAAATTTCTTTTATTTTGTAAATAAGTTTAATACCGTTACTTAACGGTTAACTCTACATTGGCAAGCTCAGAATTAGTTTAAAAGATAGAATTTTCCTAAGGTAGGAATAAATATTTTCCTATTTTTAACATCAGAATATAACATGGATGGAAATTGAGGGGTTGGGATAGATTTATATTCTTAATCAATTAAATTGCTTATTTTTACGTTGCTCTGTCAATGCTATCTACTGACCTATCGACCGCCGATCAAACTTTGGTTTACCCCAAAAAGGAAATCAGAAAACAATTGGATCAAATTCTTTCCCATGAGATGTTTTCTCATTCCCCTGTATTGTCCAATTTTTTGAAATTTATTGTTGAGGAGACCCTGGAAGGGCATACGGATGAACTCAAAGAGTATACCATCGCCGTCAATGCTCTTGGTAAAAGTGCAGATTTTAATCCCCAGATAGATGCCATTGTCAGGATTCATGCCGGCCGGTTAAGAAGGTTGCTAAATGAATATTATCAAGGGCCAGGACGAGATAACTCTGTGAAAATTGAAGTATTAAAGGGAACCTACATTCCTGTCTTTCGCTCTCACACTGTTGAAAAAGCAAAAGTAAGCCTCAACGGAAGTTCTCGAACGCCGTCAAAATCATTTTCACGAACAAAGCTGACCATTGCCATTCTGCCATTCAGGTATTTATGTCCGGATAATAAGTATCAGTTTTTTGTTGATGGATTTGGAGAAGAACTCACCCAGTCCTTCAGCAAGTTTCAGAGTATTTCAGTGATCGCGCATCATTCTTCGAGAAAATACTCATCAATTGATGCTGATGTACATAGGATTGGATCCGAACTAGGTGCTCACTACCTGATCAATGGATCAGTGATGAGAACAGGAAAAGAAGTTCGAATTAACGTGGGACTCGTTGAAACAATGAACAGTACTCAGTTGTGGTCAAAAAGCTACAATTATGCATTAAAAGTCGATAACCTTCTCAAAATCCAGAGTGAAATTGTTGACCATGTTTGTTCAGTTTTAGGTGGATATTATGGACTTATCATTCAGGATGGTATGCACTCGGCTTTTAAAAATACATTTGCAGATATTGAATCCTTTGATGCGGTATTGTGGAATTATTATTTCCATATGAATTTCACCAGGGAGGCATACCTGAAAACAAGGGAAGCCCTGGAAAAAGCAATCGTTGATGACCCTGACAATGCATGCTGTTTGTCGATGCTTTCTGAGTTGTATTTAGATGCCTATGTATTAGGGTTTCCCACGGTCGATGATCCCATCAACACTGGCTACCAGTTGGTACAACGTGCGATTAAAATCAACCCCAGATGCCAACATGCCTATCAGGAACTGGCATGGGTTCAAATCTACAGGAAAGAAAAAGAGGAAGCCATCGTGGCGATGGAAACATGCCTGTCTTTGAACCCCTTTTCTGTTTCTTCAATCGGCGCTATAGGCTTTGGTTTTGCTTGTGTAGGTGAGTATAAACGGGCGTTGCCTCTGCTTTCCAAATCACTGGATCTCAATCCGCATTGCCCCTGGTGGTTTCACCTGGGATTTTTTCTGATCTATTTTCACTACCAACAATATGACCAGGCGTTGGAATCTGCATTGAAAATAGATGCTCCTGATGAAATTTTTCTCAAACCGCTGACAAGGGCAATCGCCAAAACAGAATTAGGCATGATCAAAAATGCGCAACCTGAAGTCACGGCATTAATAAATGACTTTCCAGAGATAGTCAGCCACTTAAGACTGCATCTTGGCTTTTTTATTATTGATGACCAGATATTGGATCGTTTAATGGCTGCTGCCTGCAAGGCTGGCCTTCCCATTCATAAAAATCCGATGATTTCCGAAGAGCTCATTTAACGGTTAAGTAACCGTTTTATACTTACAATTCATCTGACTGCATGCTATATTTATTGACTATCTGTCCATAGCATGCGAGAAAACATCAGCTCCATAATTGAGAGTTTCCCGGATTTTGAAACAAAGATCAAATGGCTGTATGAGAATGACTCATCATTTCAGGATGTCTGTACGGACTATCTCCTTTGCACCAGTAAACTTGCAGAATTTAGAAAAGGAGATAATAAGTTTGATAAGATGATCTTCGAATATGAAGAGTTACAAAATGACCTGGAGCAGGAAATGCTGCACATGATCAAATCAAGTAAACCGTTACCTGAGAGGTGAGATTGTTCTGGGATATAGTAAGGTGTCGGTTAATGAAATAAAGAAACACTAAAAAACGGCTATCTCCGGACCCCGGAACGGGGTCTCTGAAAAGCTTACGTGAACTATTAAAAGTCAGAGGATACAAAGAAATTGCTCTTTTAAACTACTTGGCAAGGTGCCTCCAGGAGATCCCGGAACAGGGTCCGGGAATTTTTTCTCTTACTGATCATAATATCAAAAGAAAGTTACAAGACAACAGTTAGCATCAGATCTTCTGCGAATGATAAGGGGATAGGCGTATATTGTGGAAAATGACTTAATAAATTAATCCCCCAATCGTTAAATTGCTCTATCACCCAATCGCTAAATCACCAATTCACTAAATAACCCAAACCAATAACTCAACTCCCGGTATCATCACTTTTCCCAGCGCCTATTGGTATTTTCACATAAAAATAGATAGAAGAATTTTTCATGGTGACATCCGATATGGTACTCACATTCATGAGTCCATAATAGTAATTAATACCAGCGGCCGTGCTTTTAATATTCTTTTTAAATTTGTAGCCCACGCCACCGATAAGACCGGCATCAAGCCTTTTATAGTCATCTCCGGCCCAGGTTTTATAGGTGACATCTCCTCCGTATCCATCTGTTACTTCAAATATATCATAAGCCTTGGTCCTGAGCCCCAATTGAAAACCGCCTTCGAGATACCACCTGTTATTAAATCGTTGATGATACATAATGGGCACGTAGAAATAGTTTATTTTTTTGGTTAATTCACCGTCTGCGAAGACATCATCGAAGTCAGGGTCGCCTATCGGATAGGTATCCATGCCAGACGCACCGACGTTCGATTTGACCAATACTCCCGTGCTCAGGTATTGACTGTTTTTTAAATTGATATGAAAATAAAAGCCAAGGTTAAAATGATTGAGAGGTTTTGAGTTTGGCAAATCATTAATAAAGGAAATATTATCCCCGCCTGTTAATCCAAATTCGATCTTGTCTGAATTTAGTTTTTCACCAAATAAGAGTGAAATCAAAACCTGGGAATGGGCTAGATGCCCCATTGCAATAAAGTACACAGCTATCAGGATCTTTTTCATATGCATTATATTAGGTTTTAAGGGTTTAACCTTGGTAGTTTACTTTTTAGATTGTGAATGTCATGTGCCATACTGGCTGTAGGGAGGTTCACCTTTTCTACTATTACATAAATGTAAATTTATATTGTTATTCTGATAAGTTTAATACCGTTACTTAACAGTTAATTTAGCACAATGGGCCAAATAAAGTCCAGCCCCCTGGTAAACAATTTCAAAAAGTCTCCGAAGCTGCCAGGTAAAAGCCGAAAGAATTGTCTCCAAAACCAAAATCTATCGCCAGGTTAGTTCGCGATTTTTTATCTACCATCAACCGGAATCCCGCCCCATACCCAAGTTTAATGGATTCAAATAATCCCAGGGAAGCTATCGGACTATTCGCTGAGGTAGCGTTTACAAACAGCACTCCACCCCATAAGCCTCCACATTGGGAAATGGGGAATCGATATTCCGCCTCTCCATAAACCAGCTGGTTTCCACGAAATCGTCCCTGCGTGTAGCCCCTGCCGCTTCTGCTCCGTTGGTCGTAAGCAGTCGCAGGGAGGATAAGGTAGGGCAATTCACCTTCCGGCATGAAGTTACCCATCACCCAAAATGCCATCAAATGTCTGGGGTTTCTTTTTGACAGGGAATGAAAGCTCCTCCATTCAAAGGAAAAGAATTGGGAATATCGATCATTTCCAAGAAATCCCAGGTTGCCGTTCCAGCTGACCATGGCAAAATGTCCTGTATACGGATTGAGCATGTTGTCCCTCGTATCGGATATCAGGTTGACACCAATAGACGATGTATGATATTTTTCTTCACTAAAACCATAATATTTATTGTATGCATAATGACTTGTAATGAGGGTATCGCCGGGTTCGAGGTGCAGTCTTTCATCCTCAATGTTAGAATAGGCATCCAGGTAGTACCCGATGCCCAGATAGAACGTTTTTTTGATCCTGAATGAGACTGTTTGGTAAAAGCGCAAAAAATTAAAGTTTAACGGTTGAGCCAGGGAATCATCGGAAGTTTCATTCCCGCCTAATCCAATCTGGTAATCAAGAATACCACCTTCCGGAGCATTGGTACCCAGGCCATAGGTGGATTGGGAATAGACCATGTATCGCCAATCGCCGGAGAGGAAGATGTTATTATTTTTGGTGTATATATTGTTCTTCAGGAGATAGATCTGCTGGTTTTTGGTTGTGTACTGTACACTACCTGACAGCATCGAGTACCTTGTATCTTCACCTGGTCGTCTAAATGCGTATTGACCCCCAATACCAATCATGAAACCCGTAGCAGGATTTGATCCGATAATGGGTACCAGAAGGATGGATCCGGCATTGTCAGAATCCGGTTTTGGTGGTTTGTTCAATGCGGATCGAATGACATCCGCAAGATCTTTTTGTTCGCAGGTAGTATCACTTTCATCCGGTATGGGTTTTTGCGAGAAGGCAAGAAAGGAGGGAAACACAACTAAAATCAGGTAAAGGTGTTTCATAGTCATGCCAAATTACCGCATAGAAAATTTATATTATTTTTCACCATTGGACTTTTGGAAGTTCTATTTATTCATGAATCAAGGCTTTCTGAGAATAGAGAATGTTCTGCTATATTACCTTTTTTTTCTGAAAGTCCAGCCGTCCGACCACTCTAAGTGGTCAGACGACTTTCATGCCTGCGGGTGAATTCCCTTAATTCATGGATGTTTTATTTTAACATTAGCATGTTTTACAGGTAAATGTGTTATCAATGATTGACGTGGACCTTGCTTTTCATATTCTCATTTCATTTCCATCACCTTAAGAGTTAGCCGAAGGAAACTGATGTAGTCTGATACAATTGAACTTTATTAGCTCCAACGGAGCGGAATCAATAGCTCAGGGCGTAACCCTGAGTGATTTATAATCGCGTAATCATAGCCCCAACGGGGCGAAATAATCATGTTTTATTGCGACCTATCATTGACATTTCGACAGGATGTTTTCCGTTTTTTGCGGATTATGAAAGGGAGAAATCTGTAGGTGATAGTAAAAGAAGGTAGGCTTGTTTCCCAATTTGAGATTTCGTTTCAGAATCTTAATTACATATGACATCCAACATTGGCAGATCCCTTCTTGCAGTCGGGATGATATATATGGGCTGGGAGGTGGAAGACTGAAGTCGGAAACGGAATAGAAAAATTCAATTCTGAATAATCATTCCCTCAATAACTAAATAACCATTGTATCCTGCGAAGCCTTGGCGAAGGGGGAATAACTCAGAAACGGATTCCTACTTGTAGACGGGAAAACAGTAAAAACTCTAAAATGCCTCCTGAATGCCAAAGTAGACGCCTCGATTCACGTCATTTCCGAACCCAAGATCCATTCGCAAATTGACTTTTTGTTTCTCATTAAATAGAAATCGCAATCCGGCACCGTAGCTATACTTGAGGTTTCCGAAATCATACTCCAGAATATTATGTGAAACATTGCCGGCCCCTGCAAAAACCACGAATCCAAATCTTTTCCAGAAATACTGCCGGTACTCCATCTGAAGCATTCCGTAAAAATTGTCCCGATATCGGCCGTAAAAATATCCCCGCATCCTGCTTCCGCCGCCTAATGATGGAAGTTTATAGAAGGGTGTTTCGCCAATCGTGGACTGAACATAGAAATTAAAGGCGAAGACATGGTCGGGTTTGATGGCACGGAAACCCCTTACATCCAATTCCATCTGGGCAAAGGTGTAATCGCTTATCCCCGGATAGAACACGATTTTGAAATACTGGTAGCCCCCGCTGTTGGGAAAGAATATATTATCACGCGAATCCCACACCAGGTCGGTACCAATGCCGATTAGCTTAGCGCCTTTGCTGCCGGGAAGTGTGTCGTTATCCAAAAATTCATTACCCATTATGTCATCGATATCGGTATTGTCATAATCAAAAATCAACCCCGTAAGATCGGCTGCAAACAACCAGGGCGGCACCTGTACTTTAATGGTAGTGGCAAATGTTGAAACGGCATATTGGGCACTATCATATTCCGGAGCACTATCCCCAATCCCCCAATACTTGTTGATGAAATAGCCAAAAGATGTGGGGGCTTCGATGTGGAGCTTGTTTTCCATGAAGTAGAGACTGGGATTAACACTTAGCTTATACTGTTTATTGGTTGAGAACCATCCTCCGAAACCGATTTTAGAAGGCCGTAAATCCTCACTTTTGTCTCCGTAAAATATAAAAATCCCTCCAGCGCCAAATGCCAGCTTTGACTCAGGAGAATAAAATGCATAGGGATAACCGTTAAATGAGGAACGCCTGGTGCTATCCGTTGCCTCTTTTGAAACATGTTCCGGTTCATCCTGGTAAATGGAATTGATGACATTGTCGCTTATCGAATCTACAACGTCTATTTTTTGACCATAAACTCCAGAAGCAAAAACCATAAACACCAATAATGTTAAAAATGAGCGCATAGTATTTTTAAGTTAATATATTTACTATTCCTGAGGGGTATTTTGTTTTCCTGCCAGGGCATTTGTCACAAACGTTAGGTTTAGCATGAAGGCATGGTTTTTAAATCGTTGTACCATACCATAGTCAAAACCGTATTTAAAATTAAGCTGCATTTTTTCTTTCCAAACCCAATACCCTCCGGTGAAATTCAGCGTGCTCTTTTTGTCGTGAATAGAGGGGTCCCAAAAAATATCCTCACCTGTATCGTCGGACACCTGCCAGTTATGCCCTCCCTGGATACCTACCTCCAGTCGCTCCGACAAATATTGGCTAATTCCATACTCCAGGGATAACCGGTTGCCTGGTTTGAAATCTTCGTCTTTGATCTTGCCGTTTATTTCGTAGGTAATGCCCATCATCAAGGCAGTAGACTTGTCAGGTACAGGGTAGTAGTACCCAAAACCCTGAAATTGATTGGTCCAAAAACCCAACCCCAAATTGTCATCAGCCCCCGTTTCATATCTCCCGGTGGGGGGTGTCATTCCATAGGCAAAGGTAAAATCAAAGGATTCCCACCCCCATGCAAGGGTGACCGGACTTATGTAGATATCCGTAAAGCCTGAAAGTTTGCCCGAAACCTGATTGGTAAAAACAGTGTCTATTACTCCTCCACGTGCTTCTGTGATGATGGAAGCATCAGCTGACATATATATCGGTACAACTCCTGCCATGAACCGTGCCCCACCCAGGATCTTTTTATTGGCGGCCCAAAATATGGCCGGGCAGGAAGCAAACCCCGTAAGGTCAATGTCAATATTTAAATCGGGTAAATTTGGGTCAAATTCGCTCAGTGGAATAGAAGACCGCTTGTCCCCATTCCGGTCATAATAGGAGTTGGAGGTGGCATAGTAGTTATACCAAAGCACAAACAAACCCGGAGGAGGTTGCGCCATATCACGGATGTTAGAAAATCCTGGCAGGTAATGGCCTGTCTGCAAAGGGGACACCTGTTGGGCAAAACTTACATTGATTCCCAATACAAAAATCACTGTAACTAACGCCAGGCGCATTGTTTTTTTGTTTAAAGGTCTCATGTTTTTCATGTTATTGGTATTTGATTGATTTATTTCAAAACTATTTGGACTGGCCTTTTTCAAGGGCTGATTTCATGTTTTTGCTCATCAGATAGAATTTAAGGGACATGCCAAATGCATCCACTGCATCAATGGATGGCTGATGGTCAAACTGGTGGTTCCAGTACGTTTCATAGTTGATATGTTTGGTTACTTTAAATTCCAATCCCAATTGAAAACGAAAACGGTTAAGGTCACTCTGGCCGAAATTCGCATAGTATTCCAAAAAGCAGGATGCGGTAAAAAAAAGGTAATCCGTATGCAGATCTTTTTCAAGGTGTATCCTGGGACGATATCTCGTGCTGAAGTCGTCGCCTTTAAAGCGAAAATCAAACCGATTCTTAAAAGTAAATAATACAGAATAAGGTAATGAATACCTCCAATCCGCCTGAGCCACAAACAGGCTTTCCTGAAATGGGTCTTCGGAATTGGGCGGCGTAGCAGTGTATTGGTATCCGGTACGAAGCCTGAAGTACTTGCCAGGAAGCTCTTCAAGGTGGGCTTCACGTCTTTTTGCCAGAACGGGAAAGCTAAAAAAATCAAGAAAAACACCCAGGGATCCATCCGTGTAGTTTGATGAATCTTTTTTTGTGCCACCAGCTGTTGTGTATAATCTGAATTTTTCATTTATCCTGTAATAAACATCAATGGATGGCCATACTTCCTGTGTTTTACGGGCTAACTGACCGAAAACAAGTGACGATGAAAAAACAAGAGCCAGGCAAAGAACGCTAAAAACTATTCTTGTTATCATCATTGATTTTAATCACTTCAAATTCACATGACCACCTGACCTGGCCACCCTTTGCACAAAGTAATGCAACATTTGCTGTGGATCACGTGGTGATGGAACATATGAGCTATTCATGATTCAGCAGGCCTCATTTTGATAAGATGAAGATATATGCCTCGAGGTAATTAAGTAAGTTAAAAACGGTTACTTAACGGTTAAATGGTTGGTAACCAAAATTGATTTAGGCTTGATAATTATTGCAAGTGGATAAAATATGCACCCTAAAACCGATGCTCTATTTACATTCCTTGTTATTGGATATTAGCCTGATGACCCGGATCAGCGCTTGAACTGCAGCAAATCCTATGACGAAAGGAACAATTTCAAACAAGAATATGATCCATCGAAAGTGGGTTATAAATAATTTAATAATGCTTGACACTAACTTTTAATTTTTTTGAACGGTTTTATTTTTGGTGTTCACTTGTTTCAATGTTATATCATTTATCTGACCTTACTTTCCGAAAGTGCGATAGACCCGGAACCTGTAGATGATATCGTTTGTCTTAAATTGATCTCCTACGCCATTCCTGGTTCGATTGTATCCTAGAAGAAATGCCGCTTTCCATTCATGATTAAACTGATAACCGAGACCAGGAGTAATCCTGAATACATTGTTGAATACTACCGCATCGATGAGGTTCCAGTAAAATTTCAAGCTTACCGGCATATAGAATCCTTTGCCATATTGCCACACGTCCCCTTGAAACTTAAAGGTACACGAGACTTCATAGCTTAATTTCAGGCCAAACTTGTTGTGCCAGTTGTCGGTTTCCAACTGAAACCGCTCCTGTAATTCCACATAATGCCGGATATCAAGGCGTTCCCGATTCGGCCAGGTAAGGGCATAGCCCTGGAAGGGAGTGATCTCTAACACATCCGGTCCATCGGTATTTTGATTGTAGTAGAATTCAACCCCGCCACGTAATTCCTCACTGTATTTCAAATCCTTGAGCATCATTTTAGGAACTTTATAGGCAATTTGCGGACTAACGTAATACCTGTTCCATGCATGAGTGGAAATTGATTTGATGCCAATCGGGCCACCAATTGACATCCGGTCAGACAACTGCCATTTTTGGTTGTAGTCCAGCCACAATTGCTGGGTAGTTTTTGTACTTTCCTGGGCGAACAGGGTGTTAAAAGCCGGACTCATCAATAAGCAGATTATCAGATACTTTTTTTGCGTCTTCGAAAGCCACTCCTTGTAATAGTTTATTCCACATGGTTGGTTTCCTTTCATAATCAATACTAATCAAACCAGCCTCTTATTTTTAGTACCAACAGGCTACCCGTGCCCATGGCCAGAATTGCTCCCAGGACAATAAAGTACCCATTCTGAGAGTTTAGCTCTGGCATGTTTTTGAAATTCATGCCGTAAATACCCGTCAGTAGTGTCATGGGAATAAAGATCACCTGAATGATGGTCAGCAGGTTTATGCGCTTGTTTGTTTTGTCCTGAATGAGCAATTGGTGATGCTCGTACACGGAGTCAAGCTGCGCTTCTGTTCTGTCCAGGGAGCGCTGAAGTGTTTCCAGCGTTTTGAGCAGGTCGTTAAAATAAACCGAATACGAATTATCGCTTTTAGCGAGGTCGTTGCCCGGAGGAAAATTGAGCGTGAAATACATTTTTTCAAACACGCTTGAAAAACTCTCCAGGTGCTTTCGTTTGATCATAAAGATTTTTGGATCAAATTCATCGGGGTCGAGGGTAATACCTTCGATCTGACTCTTGTATTTTATGATAAGCTGACCATAGTAGGTTAGCATCTCAAGCACAACAACATAGAGTATAAACTCCAAATTGATGCCTGAATTTCTAACCTCAACGGATTCACTAACACCCTTTAACACATCCTTCGAGATGTTGTTGTGTGTTTCGTGGATCAGAAAAAGAAAATTGTCCATGCCAATGACACCCAGGTAGGCCAGGGGGCTTTCACTCTTCTCATTAAAAAAAGCCAACTCGCCATAGGTCTGGTTCCTGATCACCTGAAACCGGAGGTTCTCCTGGGGCGTCTGGAGATCTTCGAGAATTTCTTCGTGGATCGGGTACATTTCCAGAATTTGGATGACTTCGCTTCTGCTGGTAGTAGTAATATCGACGAGGTACAGCTTATCAGCATCGGTCTCGTTGAGCTCCAACTTATCCCGATCCCATTCGTGTACCTTGTCTGATATTTCAAAAATCCTTATGGCCATAGCCTCAATTTTATACAAGAAGCTCTTTGCGGGTTTTCCTCCTTTGTTCCATCTTATAATTTTTTTAATGCCTTTGCGATGGACTTCCATTGTTCTTCCGTGGCGATTTCGTTCAACTCGCCATTCAGGTCAGCAAAGGCATGTAATAATTCTTTCCAATCGCCAATAACCCTATCACCAATTTCCTCCAGCTCTGCTCTAGTTGCTTCTCTTTTCTGAAGCACTGCCTTTTCTTCCGGGGAAGATTCCACAATTGCTTTGCCCGCCTTCCGGGCGCTAGCGATGAATTTATCCACTGCTGCTTCAGCTTTCTTTTTATCGGCGCTGTCGTCGAATGCACTCGAAACGCTCGCCTTCATCTTCGCCATGTGTTTGTCGAAGGCCGCAAATATTTTCTCGGAAGCCTTTTCGTCTTTTGACACCGCTTTCCTGATGTCATCCATCACCTTGTCCCATTCTGCCTGCTCAAAGCCTTGTTGAATATTGATTCGGTGTGTGAAAAACTGTTCATTGATTTTCCTTTCTTCCTCTTCGAGTTTTTCAAAGAAGTCGTCAAAGGTGTTTCTATCAGTGCCATAGTCGCTGATCAGGGCAGCCAGTTGCTTCGTGCTTACTTTGTTGGCTTTTGTGTAGTTTTTCTTTAACTGTTTGATGTTTTTATATTCGGAAAGGATGTTGTCTCTCCTGGTTTTGTCCTTTACCTCCTTTTTAACATGTTTTTCACCGTGCATGATGAGCAAATCTGCCTGAGGTCCTTTAAACGCCATAATTAGTAGGGCAAATGCGGTGACAATTCCAATGATCATAATTTCTTATGTTGAATTATGGTAAGTACGTAATGTGGTTTCGCTGGCAATAGACCATGTTTAGTTTCAATCGAATCTGCACAGCGTGATTTCGCCGGACTCTATACTATGTGATGCAAACTGGACAAATACAGTCCGTTGAATGTTTCCCATGATGGTTTGGTTCACAAGGTGGCTTCAGGAACGTATTGCAATAAATCGTCCCAAGGCCAATGCAATCATCTATTGATCCATACTTGGGATTTCTTACCGTTTCTCCTGGGTGTTCATATCAGCCTTTTACTCGGTTTTCGGTATAACACGACTACGTTTACCCTGCAAAAACCCCTAATTCATTTTAACCTTGTCCCTGAGATAGTAATTGTTTTTTGATTCAACATAGTTCGCAAAGCAGTTAGCGAATACACCCTGCTTTGGAAAGGCATTGGTGGTAGGCGAAAGCGCCCACCACTAATGCCTTAGGCCAAAGAAAATAGGTTGTTTATTTTCCGTTGTATTTAATATGCGTCACATTTAGTTTTCCATCAAAGGCAAACGGCTTTTTATCAAAGTACTCTTGCGAAACCGGCGATAACTGGTCACTTCCAATATCAAAGCAGTCGTTGGCTGTAAAAGTTAACGGGGCGCACCTCGGTACGACACCGCTTAACACTTCTTTTCCATTGACAAGGACTTGAATATTACCCTCCATTGTTCGCTGTTTTGTCCAGTGGAAGGTGCTTTTTACCTCAATATCGGTTTTACCCGCAGGAATCTTGTTTTTAGATTTTAATTTGGTTCGCTCAATTTCAAATAAATTGTATTCGTAGTTTAAATATCCATCTTTCATGTAACAGGACAATCCACCCGAAAATCCGCCCAGTGCAAAGAGTACCCCATTTCCATCTTTTGGCATATCAACAGACATTTTAATGGTATTGTCGGTGTTACCAATCGATGGTGCGGTAAATTCAGGCATTCGATCAATGGCTCCTGTAAAAGTCCATTCGGTATACGGCGGGGCTGGTCTGTCACCTGGGTGTGCCAGTACCCACAATCCACCACCAATGGGTAAATTTTTGTTTTTGGTGGATTCGATAATAAACAATTCCTTCATATCCCTGAGTTTATCAGGCATTTTGGTTGCCAGATCATTTGCCTGAGTCCAGTCTTCTTCCAGATTGTACAATTCCCACTTGTCATCCCGTGGATCCCATTCTGCTATGTTCGGCATTCCAGGAACCCATGGCGTTCTTGGGCCAAACGTACATGCGTACCAACCTTCGTGATAAATTCCCCGGCTACCCATGATGTCAAAAAACTGGGTGGTTCGATGGCCTTTGGCGGCAGGGTCGTCAAAGGTATATTTCATGCTAATTCCATCAATGGGATCCTGGGCAAAACCATTCACTTCCAATGGCATCTGGATGTCCAAAACCTCATAA
This sequence comes from uncultured Cytophagales bacterium, assembly GCA_913057175.1. Taxonomy (GTDB): domain Bacteria; phylum Bacteroidota; class Bacteroidia; order Cytophagales; family Cyclobacteriaceae; genus CAJXNP01. The sequence continues at coordinate 164,442 of CAJXNP010000015.1, read as the reverse complement.
ATGGTTGGTGCCACGTCAGTGACATGGTGAAACTGTGGGCGTGGGGTTTTGTCAGGTTTAATGCTTTCAGGCCAACTAACGGCCATCGCCTGTCGGGTACCACCAAAGTGAGCAGCCACCAGTTTGGTACTTTTGTAAGGAGTAGATCCTGCCCAGGCCCATCCTGCATGATACATATTGTCGGTTTTGTCTGTACCTAAAACTTTCAGGCCACCTAATTCATTGAGCGCCTCAATATGATCTTTGATTTCGGTGGCGACACCGTTTTGAGCCAACAGCTCACTTATGGTACCATTTTGGCCCTCGGCACTGGAACCATTATCACCCCATATGTAGAATACCAAGGTGTTTTCCAATCGACCTTGCTGCTCCAATTCATCAATAATCCTCCCCGCGTGGTGATCTGCGTGCTCACCATACCCGGCCAACACTTCCATCAATCTTCGCTGGAATGGCTTTTCATCTTCAGGAATTGATGCCCATGAAGCTAAACTTTCCGGACGTTCGGTTAGTTCAGCGTTTTGAGGTATCCAGCCCATCTCCTTTTGTCGCTTGAATACACGCTCACGGTAGGCATCCCACCCGTCGTCAAACTTACCTTTGTATTTATCCGCCCACTCTGTGGGAACATGATGAGGCCCGTGAATGGCTCCGGTCGCCCAATACATGAAGAATGGCTTATCAGGGGCAAAAGCCTGCTGTTCTCTCAGCCAGTGTATCGCATCATCAGCAATGTCTCCGGTTAAGTGATAGGGACTCCCGTCGTCCAGTTTTTCGGGAGTGTCTACGACCGTAGTATTTCTTACCATCGAAGGTTCGTATTGAGACGCTTCGCCCGCCAAAAACCCATAAAAATATTCAAAGCCATATCCCGTTGGCCAATAGTCAAATGGGCCTTTCGATGTGGTTTGCGATGCCGGACTGTTGTGCCATTTTCCCCAGGCAGCTGTATTGTAACCATAGTTCTTCAATAATTCCGCGATCGTAGCACTGGATTTTGGGATGGTACCACTAAATCCGTCCCAGTCATTCGCCAGCTCCGCGATTTGGCCATTGCCGACACGTGTATGGTTTCGGCCGGTGAGCAAAGACGCACGCGTCGGAGAACACATAGCGGTAGAATGGAAACGATTATAAGACACTCCGTTATTGGCTATTCTGCTAAGGTTGGGTGTGTTGATTTCCCCACCATACGTGCTTGGGGTACCTGGTCCGGCATCATCTATCAGGATAACAAGTATATTGGGTGCTCCATCTGGCAGCCGTTTGGGCTTGACAGCCTTTTTCTGGATGGATTCCTGCATGGTCGGACCTGCTACCGAGCCTGATGGTGTGGGAGGAAAAGGTAAAATTTCCTGTGCCTTAAGGTTGCCTAGCGATATACAGGCCCCCAAGGCCAGTATAAAACACATTTTAAGTTTGTTTTTCATCATGTCTGGTTTTGTTTAAATAATTAATAATCTTTGTTATTATTGTTTATTCATTATAAACTATTACTCTTTACTTATTTCTTTGGATACAATAAATTTAGCTGTAGCCTCAACTGCCAGTCCGGACCATTATCCGGTGAAACTACATAATTATTATATTCTGCCTGGGCATTGATTGGTTGTTTGCCATTGTGTACAATTTTCCGGTACTCAATCCGATAAACACCAGCAATGGTAGCCATAAGAAATGGCCGCTTAATTAGTTGAATTGTTCTTGAATGCATTGTATTTCTGTTTTGGTTTTAATCATATTAATGTTCAATCTATTGGGTCTGTTTTTGGTAATGCCAGATGGGTAATTAATGGATGATGCTTGTGGTTGAGCAATAGGAAGCCTGATGCTGCAAAGGAATTGGATCAGGTAAGCAGGTATCGAATACGAGTCTTTCATTAGGTGCACGATGGATAAAAACTTGGTTTGGGTAAGATGAAGGTAATTATCTTCTGATTGCTGCGTAAGTAAAAAACCGTTACTTAACGGTTAAATGAAAAATTCTTACGATCAATTTCTTTGATAAAAAAGAATTATGAATCAACTTCACATCCAATTAAAAATCGATTTAGCAACTCAAATTTACCGCAAAATGAAAAAATCATTATTTATCCTGGCCCTTGTTTTTATTTCAGCTTCTGCAATGGCTCAAACTACATCTGAAGAAATCGACATGATCCAATCTATATTTGGAAAGGAGAAAAAAGCATTTGTCGAAGAATTCATCCAAATGGATGCTTCTCAGAGTGATGCATTCTGGAAATTGTATTACGAGTATGAAACAGCACGAAAGGAGCTGGGCAAAAAGCGTATCGCACTATTAGAGAATTATGCTGATAACTATTCGGAAAACATGGAAGAAGAAGTGACGGGACAAATCCTAAAGGAAACCATGGCCTTGCAAAAGTCAAACGACAAATTGATCTCCTCCTATACCAATAAGATAAAAAAAGATGTTGGTGTAATGGTGGCCTCCCAGTTTTACCAGATTGAGGAATACATTTTAGCTAAGACGAGATCTGAAATCCTGGAAAATATCCCTGTTTTGGGTCAGAAGTAATAATCAAGATTTTCACTGTCAGGTATTAACAGTCAGGGAGGACGCATTTAATAATATGTTTATCAAAAAATCCCAATTTTGGTTTGCGAAAATTCCTAAATGCGTTTGCCCTGTAAAGACAATGCCTTCGATCTGTTAATCCCGGAAAAGTTTACAGATTCCGGACAAATTTTGTTCTTTAAATGAAATTAGAACAAAATTTTCTGTAATGACGGTGAGGGGATTGTCAGGCATTCACCACCCCCATTTTCCTTCTAATTCTGCTTAGGGCAACGGGGGTGATGCCCAGATAGGATGCGATCAGGTGCTGCGAAATTCTTTTTTCCATTCCGGGAAATTCTTTTAAAAATATCCGGTAACGGGTTTCTGCATCAAATAATAAAAACTGCCTTTCCCGCTCAACCTTTTTGGAATAACCTTTTTCCAGTATGGCAATCAAAACTTCGCTCCAGCAGCGGTGGCCATTCAGTAGTTCTTTCCATTTTTCGAAGTGGATGGATACAATTTCTGTATCTTCCAGGGCCTGAATGCCAAAATAAGATTCACGCTTTTCGATCAATGCACTGTATGAACTGAGAAAAGTGTTTTCAGGAAAAAAACCTTTTGTGAATTCATTTCCCTGCTCGTCGGAATAATAGTACCGGAAGAAACCTTTTAATACAAACCCAAAATTATTCGGCGTCTGTCCTTGCAGCAGGTAGTGTTCATTCTTTTGATATTTCAATACCTTGATAATTGCCTTCATTTTCTCTTCTTCTTCGGGAGGGATAAGAGTGATGTTGTTGAGGAAATGAATGAATGGGTCTTTCATAATTGGAGAAATAATTGACCGGGGATTTTCTTTCTAAATTAGAATAAATCACTTTCAAAATCAAAAGGTAAAATTCAATTGGACAGGGTGAATCATTGCCTGGTTCCTATTTGAGAAGCTTTACCGCAGGGAAATTCACAGAGATGTGTTATTTAATTACCTCATAATTCAAGTCAAAATTTATTTAATTCAAATTCATAGGACTTAAATTCAAATAAATATTCTGAAACAAATATCCACCCGGTTCGGACAAAATCTTTTATAGGATTCCCTGGGGATGAAATGCAGGTTTCCCTTAATCTCAAATCGATTAATTTTTCTTGTCGTTCCCGTTCGAATGGCCATGTCGACGATAATCTTATTTCTGAAGAGCGATTTGGTCGATGATTCATTTCGCTCCTTAATATAGGAATTCAGGTCACTAAATTCTATTGGGTCAGGCACATCAATTTCTCCGGAGTTTAATAGTTGTGTTGTGAAAAAAATGGGCGCCTCCGGGGAACCGTTTTGGTGATTGTCATAAATGATATCATTTATATTTTGGAGACGCCCGGTATAAGGTTTATGGTGTTTCAAAACTTCCCATGAAGCATTGATGGTGTCATTTTCCTGGCAGGTTGACCGAACATATTTTGTAATCAGCAAAAGATTTGTAATGATCAGAATAGTGGTCTTCCATCGTCGGATTTGTCTCATGGTTTACCGATTTGGTTTTGTTTGATAAGTATCATTTGTATTAGCAAATTCAGATACGTTCTGGACTTAATGGAAAGTGAAGAATAATTATTACCGGCCAACCGTAGATTTTATCAATTAAAAATAGAGATGGGGTTTATATTGAAATCATTATATTGGCTGAAGCAAAGTAGAAGACCACTTTAAATTTTTATAACTATGGTTAGAGAGAGGAGAATACTTTTTCATTGCTGTATGATCGCATTGGTATTTTTGTCAGGGATCATCAACCGGGGTAACGCCCAGGAAGCCTCGCCATTTATCGTTGTCGATCAGTTTGGTTATCTTCCAGATGCCCAAAAGATAGCAGTAATCCGTAACCCTCAAATTGGTTATGACGGTGATGAGTCTTATTCCCCTGGCGGGAATATTACATTGGTTAATGCAATTTCAAGCGAAAATGTCCTTTCCGGAAGTCCAATGGTTTGGAACTCTGGAAATACCGATGCATCATCAGGCGATAAAGCCTGGTGGTTTGATTTTTCTTCTGTTACTACACCCGGAAAATATTATGTGTTGGATACGGAAAACAATACCAGGTCTTTTGAATTTGAAATCGCACATGATGTCTACAATGAAGTTCTGAAACATGCTGTGAGGACCTTTTTCTATCAACGAGTGGGCTTTCCAAAAGAAGCTCAGTATGCTGGTGCAGGATGGGCGGATGGGGCAAGCCATATTGGAAATCTCCAGGACAAAAACTGCCGTTTGTTCAGCAATCCAAACAGTGCTTCGACTGAAATGGATGTAAGCGGAGGTTGGTACGATGCGGGTGATTATAACAAATACACGAACTGGACCGCGAATTACGTGACAGAAATGATGAAAGCCTACCTTGAAAATCCGGGTGCGTGGGGCGATGATTACAACATTCCGGAATCCGGCAATGGTATTCCTGATCTGATAGACGAGGCCAAATGGGGGGTCGATCATTTGCTGCGCTTGCAAAAGGAAGATGGTAGTGTTTTGAGCATTGTGGATGAATCACATGCCAGTCCGCCATCAAGTGCTACCGGACAAAGCCTTTACGGTCCGCCGAGTACCTCTGCGACTCTGAATACAGCTGCGGCATTGGCCATCAGCTCCAAAGTTTTTAAAATGCTTGGTATGACCGATTATTCAACAGAATTGGAAGCAAAAGCCATCCATGCATGGGAATGGGCGGAAGCTAATCCTGATGTGTTGTTCCGCAACAATGATCCTGATTACGATTCTGAAGGAATAGGAGCCGGTCAGCAGGAAGAAGACGATTACCAACGGTCCATGACAAAACTTGAAGCTGCTTGCTTTCTCTTTGATGTAACCAAGGATGGCGAGTACAAAAACTACTTTGATGCCAATTACACGGATTCTCATTTGATCCAGTGGAATTTCGCTTATCCGTTTGAAGCCGCAAACCAAGAGGTGCTTTTGTATTATACATTGATACCTGAAGCGACTTCCTCTGTTGCGGACAATATCCTCGCTGTCTACGAAAATGCGATGATCAATGGCAGTGAGAATTTTCCGGCATATTATGAGCATAAAGATCCGTATCTGGCCCACCTTCAGGATTATACCTGGGGAAGCAATGCTGTCAAATCCCACCAGGGAAATATGTTCTTCAATCTCATCAGCTTTGATGTGGATACCTCGGTTGAAACGGATGCACATGATGCTGCTCAAAATTATATACATTATCTCCATGGAGTCAATCCTCTTAACATGACCTATTTATCCAATATGTATGAATACGGGGGCGACAATTGTGTCAATGAGTTTTATCATACCTGGTTTTATGACGGTAGTGCTAAATGGGACAGGGTAGGGGAGTCGACTTATGGTCCACCTCCCGGATTCCTGACTGGTGGCCCCAATCCATCTTATGACCGGGACGGGTGTTGTCCGGACGGCTGTGGTTCTGCTGAAAATAATGCGGTTTGCAATTCTGAAGACCTTGTGCCTCCACTTGATCAACCTAGCCAAAAGTCGTACAAGGATTTTAATACGAGTTGGCCTTTAAACTCCTGGTCTGTCACCGAAAACAGTTGTGGATACCAGGTGAGCTACATCAGGCTGTTGTCAAAATTTGTCGATGCCAGCTACGATTGTCATGGAGATAAAGATGGCGCAGCATTCATCGATGCATGTGGCCAATGCGCCGGAGGAAACACGGGTAATGAGCCGATAACCGACCCGGAAGAATGCGAAGGGACGATTACCGGACTAAATGATGAGAAATTCTGGGAGGGTTTTTCCATTTATCCAAATCCTGCTACAAAAGTATTGTTTATTCACCCTGGCAGAAATTTGAAATATAAAGCAAGGATACTGAACATAACAGGGAAGGTGATGATGACCAAAAAGCTGAATGGAGATACAACATTGGATGTCAAAGACCTGCCTGCTGGCTCTTACATTATTCGGATTGAATCTGACTCGCAAATCCTGACGAAGAAATTCATGATTAGATAATCTTTGTAATTAATGAAATCCAGGTTGGGACGGTAAGCTTTGCCATTGATGAATTTCATTTTCACAGGTTAAATGCAATTGATTCTATTTTTAAAATCTTGATGAATGCCTGATTATTTTTTGAATTCACTATCTTCAAAAAACACATCCAAATTATTAATGGCATCATGAAATATCCAATTTTTATTTTCCTTACTGTTTTCTTTTTGAGCTTTGAGCACTCCTTCGCTCAAATGGAGAATGACATAAATATCTTTTCCAAAAAGCGTAAAAAAGTAGCCCTGGATAATTATTACCTGGCTATGAATGCTTACAGTGACCTGGTTTGGTATACAGGTGTAATTGAATGGAAAGCTGACAGTGTGATCAAACTCGAAAGTGATCCAGCCATCAGAAAAAACCTCATCCATTTGAAATACAACCTTGTCAATGAACTGTCAAAAGCATGTTTTCATACGGACCCAATTGTCTCTGCGCTGGATACCTGGGCATTGACTTTTCAACTGTTAAATTATTTTGGTGATGAAAAATGTGATCAACTATATCCAAACCATTGTAAGGTATTTCAAAATATTTTTGATCGGTTAGAATTAGATTTTGCTTCGAATTATCGGGAATACATTGGTGAAGAAAATAAAAACAGGCTCATTAATTTTGCAAATAACCACCCTATTTACAATGACAATCTCCACAGGGAATCTGTTGTGCCTTATCTTTCAAAGTGGGCAAGTGATGATAACAAGGGCTTAATGGGAGGCGTCTCCTCAATGAACAACATGGTGCGGGATATGACGAATCGTATGGAATTTTACATGGAAATGATGCCCAAACAAACCAAATGGCAAATTGAAAGCTCACTTCCTGATCTGCCATCAGTCGATAGCCTGGATGAGGTGATACACGAGATGAGAGGTTTATTAAAGCAATCTGCCCATGTCCTGGGGAAAACCGAAGATATCATTGATTTTAATCGGGATAGCATTTTGGCAAATGTGAATTATCAGCGCATCGTTTCTCTTCAGATGATCAGGAACGAGCGAATAGCGGTAATGGAAACCATAGCCGGTGAAAGGGAAATATTATTGGATGCCGTGCAAAAAGAAAGGGAGGCCATCGAGAAATTTGCTTCCGGAGAGCGTGAGGCTGCCATGAATGATATGAAACTAATGAGCGCTGATATGATGAGTCAATCTACGGGAGTGGGTAAAGAATTGATTGACTATATCTTTTATAAGGTTATTATCCTGACCATTGTTTTAAGCATTGGCCTGTTAATCGCAATAGTGTTAATCAAAAAACTGTAAGTGAGCCCGGGTTCGATATTATGTCCCAAGAGAATACTTGTGCAATTCAAATCAAAATTTCATCAATCTCAAAGTTAAAGGTGATTTCTCTGACCTTCATGCTCGCAGGCAGGGAATATTGATGTTTCCCAAAGACAAAAAAAGACCCGATAAGGCCTTTATTCAAAAACAAAAGTGTTCTTATCGGGTTTAAATTTGTTTCGCAAATTTTGACCAGAAATTTACGTTATGGTTGTTTTGTGAATATATAATCTAAGCTGCTGTGGATGCTGCTGACATTCTCAGCCAGGCATTGGCTTCGTCCATCGAGTCAAAATACTGCATCATGTTTTGTCCCTTTTGGCTTAGTCCGGTTTCGATGTTTCTCACATAGAACTTTTTAAAAACATCAGCATCCATGATGACTGCAATTCTTTTCAACCCATAGGAAATGGCCTTGGGTATGATCTCGGTTTGCAGCCAGCGTGAGTATTCTGGTCCCACAACCCCTTCGTTTCGAATATCCGAGAGCCACGCTTTCGCCTGATATTCCTTTAAGTACTCTACTCCCTTGACGAATAGTTCCTGGTAAGAAGCTGCATCTGCGTACTTCTTCCATATCAGTTCAATCGCTTCCGTTTGAGGATTGTACCTGACTACCGCCTTATCCGTCTCCATCAATTTTCTCATGATTGTTTATTATGAATTTGGTTATTTTAATGAATTACAAAATTAAAATGCTACATGATAGCATTACCATTAGTTTGTTTGAGGAAGGGAGGAAGTAAGGTTTTGCGGTAAATACTTCTTTCAAAAAAGAGTTTGTTGCTTTTTTAAAATGTTTAAAGAGGAATTGACTTTGCTTATCCGGTCGATCCCCTGTTTTATCTAAATCGATCTCTCCGGGATGTGGAATTTTCTTTGAAAGAAAAATCGCCATTATTTGAAAAAATGGTAACAAATCCGCACGTTTAGATCAAAAATACTTTTAATAGTGGCTTTTATTGATGCAATTATAAATAACAGTATAAATGACGGTTAACAATAAGTGAAAAAATGATACCAGTTTTTGCAGATAATATATATATTAAAATTGAATCGTCATACTCAACTATTTCATTAAAAAAATGCTGGTTACGTTTTTTAGAATCTCTCTTATTTTCATTGTTTTTCTTGGATTTTCCTCACTTTCAGATATAACTGAACTCAAGAAGTTTGAACCTTATGAAGAATCAATTGCAGGGACAAATGTAGCCTTTAAAATGATACCCATAGAAGGTGGTAGCTTTCTGATGGGAAGTCCTGAAGAAGAAGAAAACCGTGATCCGGATGAGGGCCCTCAAAAGCAAGTCAAAATTGAGTCAATGTGGATGATGGAAAAGGAAGCTACATGGGCACTTTTCGATTTGTTCATTGATAAAGAAAAAAGTCGTGAGCTTAGCTACTCAATTGAAAACGGTCTGGAGCAGGTAGATGCTATGACACGTCCAAGCACCCCATATCTTGATCCTAGTTTTGGCATGGGCAAGGAAGGATTTCCGGCGGTGAGTATGACTCAGTATTCGGCCCTTACATTTTGCAAATGGCTCTATCTTTTGACGGGCAATTTTTATCGCTTACCCACCGAAGCAGAGTGGGAATATGCATGCCGAGCAGGAACCACAACAGTTTACCACTTCGGTGATGATCCTGGAGAATTAGGTGAATATGCCTGGTATTGGGAGAATTCTGAAAATAAATACCATGAAGTAGGTTTAAAGAAGCCCAATCACTGGGGATTGTATGACATGCATGGAAATGTAGCGGAGTGGACACTGGACCAATACCAGGAGGACTTTTATGCTGAGACCAGCGACGGATCGGAAAACCCATGGCGAAAGCCAACAGATCTGCATCCCAGGACGGTCAGAGGTGGGTCCTGGTACGATGAAGCCAAAGATCTTCGGAGTGCTAATCGTTTGGAATCCAAAAGGGCCTGGCAAAAGCGAGACCCGCAGATTCCAAAAAGTTTCTGGTGGAATACGGATGCACCTTTTCTGGGCATGCGTTTAGTCCGGCCTGCAAAAGAAATGACACATGAGGAAGTAATGGATTTTTTTAGTACTGTTTTAGACGAATAAATAAAATAATTTAATATAAAACGAATTGTTATGAACACACCTTCAAAAAAAGACCTGAATATAAATCGCAGGAAATTTGTTAAAAGTACTGCACTGGCAACGGGATTCGCTATGACGGGTGGATTGTCCCTGGCTTCGAGCGCTTATGTCAATCCAAAAGCAAAAAAATTGAAACTGGCGGTAGTTGGCTGCGGTGGACGGGGAACCGGTGCTGCTGTTCAGGCACTCACAGCTGATCCTGATGTGGAGCTTGTCGCCCTGGCGGATGCTTTTATGGATCGTATTGACCAATGTTTACTTCATTTGCAGGAAACAGAAGAATTGGCAGAAGACAGAAAGGCCAATATCAAAGTAAAGCCGGATAGAAAATTTACTGGCTTTGACGCGTATCGAAATGCCATTAAAGAAGCTGATGTGGTGATTCTTGCCACTCCTCCGGGATTCAGACCTTATCATTTGGAAGAAGCGGTTAATCAGGGTAAGCACATCTTTTGTGAAAAACCTTTGGCGACTGACGGCGCAGGTATTCGCAAAGTGATGGAATTGTTACCTATAGTCGAGGAGAAAAAGCTGAATGTGGTAGTTGGCTTACAACGTCACTATCAGACCAATTACCGTATTATCATGGAGAAGATCCATAATGGTGAATTGGGTGACGTGACCTCGGGACAGGTTTACTGGAACAGTGGAGGCGTATGGGTTCATAAGAGGGAAGAATTATTGCAAAAGTATCCCAACCTGACAGAGATGGAATATCAGATGCGCAACTGGTATTATTTCAACTGGCTATGTGGAGACCATATTGTCGAACAACACATTCACAATATTGATGTATTCAACTGGGCGAAGAATGCCTATCCTGTTAAAGCCCAGGGAATGGGAGGGCGTGAGGTGAGAACGGATAAAGATCACGGAGAAATATTCGATCACCATTTCGTGGAATTCCACTTTGAAGATGGCTCGATCATGAACAGCCAATGTCGTCATATTCAAGGATGCTTAAGCAATGTTTCAGAAACAATTGTCGGGACCAAAGGAAGGGCAAAGTTAGGTGGCGATGGAAGTGGAAGCATGACTGACCTGAATGGGAAAAGCATGTATCTGCATCGTGGTCTGGAAGATCCGAATCCATACCAGGTTGAGCATGATGAGCTGTTTGCCTCAATCCGAAATGGTGGGCAGATCAATGATCTGGAGAATGGCGCGAAAGCTACCCTGACGGCTATCCTGGGAAGGTATGCTACCTATTCCGGGCAGATGATCACCTGGGAGGATGCGCTCAACTCCACCATCCAGTTGATGCCAGCTAAAATGGATTGGAACCATTCGCCAATTGTTTCACCGAACAGCGATGGTTATTATCCTGTGGCTGTGCCGGGCCAAACGAAGGTGATTTAATTTTTTTATCACATTTATTTAAATTCAGAAGGCCTAAGACACTCTACCAGTCATCCTGTCCGCCGGTTGGCGGATCAGGATGACTTATAACTTTTTAGGCTTAGCTGGTTAAATATTATTATTTTAATCATGAAAAGAAGAAACTTTATACAAAAAAGCCTCGCTACAGGAGGCGCATTGACCGTTTCCGGTTCTACACTTTTAGCAAACCAATCATTGAATAAACCTTCATTTTTGGCTGAGAACCAGTTTAAATTAAAATATGCTCCCCACCTGGGAATGTTCAAGCACAGCGCGGGCGATGATCCCATCGATCAGCTAAAGTTTATGGCAGATGTGGGTTTCAAGGCATTTGAAGACAATGGAATGAAGGGGAGGGACAAAAGCCTGCAGGAAAAGATGGCGAGCCAGATGGCCGGCACGGGAATGGAAATGGGCGTATTCGTTGCCCATAATATTCACTGGCAGGAACCCAACCTGGCAAGTGGCGACAAAGATAAAAGGGAAGAGTTTTTGAAGGATATCGAAGGTTCAGTGGAAGTGGCTAAGCGGGTCAATGCCAAATGGATGACCGTTGTTCCGGGACACGTGGACTTGCGAAAAGACATGGGATATCAAACGGCAAATGTTGTTGAGTCACTAAGAAGAGCATGCGACATTTTGGAGCCTCATGGGTTGGTGATGGTACTGGAACCTTTGAATTTCATGAACCACCCGGGCTTGTTTTTGACCAAAGCAGCACAGGGGTATGAGATTTGCCGGGCGGTTGACAGTCCGAGCTGTAAGATCCTGTTTGATATCTATCACCAGCAGATCACTGAAGGAAACCTAATCCCGAACATCGATGCAAGCTGGACGGAGATCGGTTATTTCCAGATCGGTGACAATCCCGGAAGGAAAGAGCCTACGACCGGTGAGATCAACTACCTGAATGTCTTCAAACACATTCATTCGAAAAGCACGGATTTCATTATGGGCATGGAGCATGGTAATTCCATCGATGGTAAAAAAGGTGAGGAGAGGTTGATTCAGGCATATCTGGAAGTGGATAGTTTTTGATAAATATCAAAACCCAAAAATCAAATGACAAATAAATTCCAGGTTTCAAATTGGAATTTTCAAACTGTCTGTTTCAATCATTGATTTTGGGATTTATCCCCAAAAATTCAATCAGGGAAACACCATTTTCTGATTAGTATTAATTATCCTAAATTGGAATTCGTGTTGGTTTTTTCTCATATTATGGAACGTCTTTTGACTATATTCATATTTTTTACATCAATTTTTCACCTACATGCTCAATCCGATAGTTTGGAAATTACGATTGATTCAATTGAGCCTATACAAGTTGGTGATGTTGAATTTATTGATCCAATAGAAATTTGGCCTGAATTTCCTGGAGGAAAGGACTCTTTGCGAAATTTTATAGATCAAAATAATAAATGGCAAGTGGGAAATGAGACAATCGTAGGTAAGGTTTATGTTGCATTTGTTGTTGAAATTGATGGGAGCATTTCAAACATTGAAATAATGAGAGGCCTGCATGCAACTTGTGATAAAGAAGCAAAACGAATCATAAGTTTGATGCCAAATTGGAAGCCTGGCAAACAGATGGGGATCACTGTCCGAACCAGGATGATTATACCAATAACTTTTGACGGAATGAAATAAAAGTTCAAAGGATGAAAATCGGCTTAATTACATTTTTTATTCTAGCTTCATTCATAGTGGGAGTGTATTTTTATAATGATTGGTATCATAAGGATATTCACTCAAAACCAGAAGTGTATGTGAATGTAAATTATCGTGGAGTAACGGATCCAGTTTTATTTATTGACAATTTGAACTATAAGGAGGAATACCTAAATTTTTATAATAAGCTACTATCAGGGAAGAAAGCAACGTTCAATTTTCCTGTGAAGTCTTTTCCAGCAAATCATCAAGTATATTTGATAGGATATACTCCAGATAGTTTACTCGCAGAAATCGCATGTTATTATGACTTTGGAAAGGATGGCGACTGGTTTACAACAGGATTTGTCATTCCATCCGCCGTCCATCCTATTGAATAATGTGAGATTTTTAGTCGCTCAATTTTTTAGCCGATAACCTACGCTTACTCCAAAAATGCTTTGATCTTCGTAAGACGACATGAAATCACTAAAGGATAGGATCTGTCCAAAAGCATACTGAGCTTTGAAATCGAACCGCTCTTTCAACTGAAAATTAATACCCATCCCTAAGTTGTAATTAAAAGCGGTTGTGGTTTCTTTTTCATAAGTCTCCAATTCGTAGGGGTAACCTGGCACCAGATACGTTCCAGCAAATAAGTATGGAGAAAACTTTAAATCAAAAGGAGTAAATATCCAGTCAGCGCTAATATTATGGTATGTTTTTTTATTATTGGCAGGCCCAAATCCTACAGCAATAACATTCGGATAAATCTCACCAAAACTATAAATGTAACTGATCCTCGTACTCAGCTTTTCATTCAGCGGAAACCGATATCCAACACCTATTTTCATTTCGTAGTCGATTTCCCTCCAGTCAAAAAAATCGTATACATACTCATCTTTGCCATCTACCTGAAAAATAAGATCAATGGATTGTGCAGATATATCGAAATAGCATTGGAAGATGAAAAGTAGAATAAAAAAATATTTTTTCATTGATGTTTCCCAGTCTCCTGGCGATAAAATAAAAATCAGACTATTATTTTTTCAACAAAATTACGAACGATTTTCAGCTTTAAAACAAAAAGTAATGTTTGAAACTTACACAAACGAAAGATTGTCTGGAGAGACGTTAAAAATGGTGTAATAAATAACTTCGAATTTTGTTCAAAGACATCTCATGGGAAAAATTATTGCAAATAGAAGACTAGACAAGAGAAGAAATTCCCGCACTTTGTTGCGGGATCTGTCGGAAGTAGCTCACCAAGTAGCTTAAAGGATCAATTCCTTTTAATCCACTGACTTTTAATTGTTCTCTTTAGCTTTCAGGAGATCCCGCAACAAGTGCGGGAATTATTCCTCTCGTATGCAGACTCAATCTGGTGTGATTTTGTAAGGCGAACCATTTACCCTGCAGATTTAGATGAAAGGTATTTTAAATGCCGAAATAAATCTGCACGTATTCTGCCAAAGGCATCCTCTTGAGACAAATGCGCACAATGAAAAAGTTCTTAGTTTTTTTGGGCCTTGAAAATTGATTTTTGATAATTGAAATTTATTTGTTTTTTGACCTTTGCTATTTGTCATTTTACCCTTGAATAAATAATTCAGCAATCTAACAAAGTATACTTAAAATATCGGTTCCAACCCTTCCCATTTCACTGTCCATTCTCCATTTTTCGGAAATCCCGGATTCTCGACCTCTGAACCACCATAACCTGCCGCCATCATGGCTACAGCTGTTAATAGTCCTCCATTTCCCGGCAAATAGAGTCGCAATCTTCCATCCTGATAATTGTGTCCGTTGACTAGGTAAGTGTTTTTTTGAGCATCGGTAAACAAAGAGTTGATGGCCTGCTCAGGTTTGTTCAGCCTCGTGGCAGTCATCGCCAGCATCGGGTAGTCCCAGCCCCAGGTAGTTTCCCAGTTCCATTCTCCCATCACATTTTCATAGGTAGCCGCCATTTTTGAGGTGTCGATCCTGGTATTGGGCAGCATGCCATAAGCGCCGATCACGATCGGGTGGTCCCTTCTTTTCTCGAAATTGGTAAAGGCATCTGTTGCTTCAGCTGTGGGCAAATAGTATTCTTTTGCTTCAGGGATGGGCGCAAGATTGTCTATAACCTGTTGCCAGTTTTCATCAGTTTCCATACCCAGTCGCTCTCTCCACTTTTGGGCGATTTGAAGTCCCCAGTGCCAATAAGCCAATTCAAAAGCAGGATCACTTGTCTCGGTAGCCCGAAAATGTTCCTGGGCAGGGATTAAAGGGGGGCAAAGATGATAATATCCGTCATCTTTCTTTTTGGCAAAAGAAGCCATGAATTTGGCCGTTTCAAATACCAGGTCTTTGTATTTGTCCAGTGTTTCATCGGATGGGTCATTTCTATAAAGTAATTCCGATAAATAGATAAAGTGCGGTTGCTGCCAGACGAGGAATTCACCAACACTCGAGGGACTGCTCTTCCCATCAGGACCTGTCATTTTCTGCCAGCGAACTCCCTCATACCCCTGCCACTCTGCGGTTTCCCTAGCATAGTCCTGATGATCAAAATACCAGGCCATCGTATTTTCCAATAGTTCCGGCCTTCCCCACAATGCAAAATGAACGGCGTGCCACCAGTGCATTTCCATGTGGAATTTTCCGTACCAACTGTTAAATGTCAGTCCTGTTTCTGCGGGCGGTAAATTGCCTGAACACTGGATCTTTGTGAGGTATTGGGAAAGGATAATCCTTCTCTCCAGCTCATTTGCCCTTGGGTCAGTACTACCCGTCATATCTATGGCTCCACCTGAGCTCCAGAACCTTGACCATTCCTGCTCACTGGTGCCAAGTGTAGTTTCGAAATCTGCAACACTAGCATTTTTATCCGGATGAGAAAACAACACATTGCACTGAAGGGTTTCCGAATCATCTGTTGTTGCCAGTTCGAAATGATGATCACCTACCGGTGATAATTTGCCGGAGTTATTCCAATTGACCGAAACGGTGTACTGCGTGGCATCAACGTTTCGCTGAATTTCTGCTGAATTGTTTTCGGAATGAGTTAGCTGTGATGTGTGTGCTTCAGGTCGACCCCAATCATATCCCGGACATGTGTGGCATTCCATTCCGTAAGGAAAACGAAACTTAATTTTTAAGCGGTCTTCCTTTAACAGGGGAGACTCAATTTGAAAAGAAACCTGGTCCTCATTTTGGTGTCCAACCGTCTTTACTGTAACCGGAATTCCTTCAATATTGAACGTACTTTCAATTACTCCTTTCCAAAGATCCAGGGTTTGATTCGGATTTTGGATTTCTTCCAATGCGATTTCATTGCCAGTAGAATCAAGCAAAACCAAACCAACAATCCCAAGGTGTAGACGGTGAGGATTGGCACGTAGCCACTGGGTGGCCCTGCCTGCTCTTCCACCGCGGTGCTGTGTCATGTAAGGCACAGGTTCTTCCTTGCAGGTTTCAAAATATTCGCCAACGTCTTCCCGGGTGTAGTTGCTGTCGGAAGGAATGGTGTGCCAGCCCCAATTGGACATAGTGCCGAGAGGAATGCCATTTTCGTATTCTATCGGAAAAGTTTGCATGCCTGTTATGTCGACTGTGTAGGCGAAATTGCCATTTCCTACACTTAAAGATCCAAGAGTGTCAGACTGGTCGAGATGGACGTTATGCCTGGAGACTACTGCAAACCGATTGATTTTTTCGATTGTTTCCGGTTCCTTTTGCGAAGTACAACTCCACAAAACGGTGTTCAGGGAAATGAGCAAAAAGGAATGAATTAGTCGGGAATGGTGATTTTTCAAGAAGTTCAAGGGCTTTTTCTTTTTAAATTATTTCAACGACAATATAAATATTAAAAAGTCCGTCACTTTCCTGTACTTGCAGCTATACTTTTTCGTGAAGAATTGTACATTTTTGACAATTAATGAAAACTAATCGTAATAGATTTACCGAATATAGCCTCCGCGATGGAAGTTTAGCTTTCAACACTTTACGACTTCCATTTGAATTATAGAGTTCAAATTGATTGAAATGTGAAAAAATCAATTAATGCAGAATGGAAAGGGTTACTGAAAAGTAGCCTTTTTCTTTTTGTAGTGGGCGATGGTCAGACGTAATTTGTAATAGTCTACCTTCTCTTCCAGTTTTTCATAAAGAGGCTTCAGTTCATCGGGTTGATTTAATTTCAACCACTCTTTTTCAATCAGATCCAGTTCGTCGGCAGTTATATAATCCTCCAAACGTATGTCCTCATCCTTTTCGTAAAGGTAGGCGACATGTGAGTAGATAGTGATGAGATTCATGTTTCTTCTTTTGGCGATTTCTTCCGGACTCAGACCTTCTTTCAGCATCGATCGAGTTTCCAGGTAAGTTTTGCCTTTCAACGATTTCAGCTGAGAACCTTTATTCACATACGATTGGATAGCTTCAATGAATTGATCCCCGTATTTTTCCAGCTTGTAGTCACCCACTCCATTTATTCTGAGGAGGTCATTTTTGTAAAGAGGTTTTTCCTCTACCATTTCTTCAAGTGTAGCATCATTGAAAATCACATAAGTTGGAACACCTTCTGATGAAGCAATCTTCTGACGTGTACTTTTAAGAATCCCCATCAATTCTTCTTCAAAAACCTGCGTTTTGGACTTGGGCTTTTCATACAGCGCCTTTTCAAATTCCCGGGGTTTGGATAGCTCTACCTTTTCATTTTCAAACAGCACCTTTCCCCCGACCGGAGTCACTTTCAATTTGTTATAGTCCGTATAATCAACCTCGTAAAGCCCAAGGTTGATCATCTGCGAAATGTAGTCCAGCCACTGCTCCCGACTGTAATCTTTTCCCGCACCATAGGTTTTGATTCGATCAAATCCCAGCTGAGATATCTCATGCCTGTTGGCCCCACGTAGGATGTCGGTCAGCATGTTAATGGCTACCCGTTCATTCAGCCTTTTGGAAGCCGACATGGCCATTTGAGCTAAACGGGTCCCATCAAATTTCTGAGGAGGATTTTGGCAGTTATCACAATGACCGCAAGGCTGTGACCGGTGCTCTCCGAAATAGCTCAGGATCATATTGGTACGACAACTGGTCGCCTGACAGAAATCTACCATCCGAAACAGCTTGGAAGTCTGCACTTTTTTATAGGTGTCATCACCCTCGCTCTCATCGATGAATCTTTTCAAAATATGTACATCGCTGTAGTTGAAGAACAGGGTTGTGTTTGCATTCAACCCATCTCTTCCGGCACGGCCCATCTCCTGGTAATAGCTTTCAATGTTTTTGGGCAAATTATAGTGAAAGACAAAGCGGATATTGGAATTATCGATTCCCATTCCAAAGGCAATCGTTGCACAGATAATCCTGATCTCGTCTTTTTGGAATGCTTCCTGGACCCGGTGTCTTTTTTGTCCGTCAACTGTGGCATGATAATGAGCGGCTTTAAAGCCTCGCTGATTTAATTTTGTAGCCAATTCTTCCGTTGACTTTCTGCTCAGGCAGTAAACGATGCCACTGGCGTCCTTGTTTTCTTCCAGGTATTTGATGATATGATTTAGCCGGTTAAAGGCAGGAAGGACTTTGAGCTGTAGGTTTTTTCGCTCAAAGGAGGAAAGGTATTTTTTAGGATTTCTCAGTTCAAGTTTTTGAGCAATATCCTGCTGCGTGGCTTTGTCCGCCGTAGCTGTCAATGCAAGAAACGGGACATCCGATTTTTCATTGAGCAGGGTAGGGAGTTGTGTGTAAACGGGTCGGAAATCATTTCCCCACATCGACACACAATGCGCTTCGTCGATGGCGATCAGGTTGATATTTTTGCTTTTAATGAAATCAATGAAAGCAGGAGTAACAGCTCTTTCCGGCGATACGTAAAGAAGCTTCAATTTTCCTGATTTAATTTTTTGTGCGATCTCTCTTGATTCACTTCCTTCCGTTGTGCTATTGAGTGAGGCGGCCTCCAGTCCGTTTGCCCTGAGGGCTTCCACCTGGTCTTTCATCAGGGCGATAAGCGGAGAGATGACCAGCGCCATTCCTTCCATCGCAAATGCCGGTAGCTGATAGCAAATGGATTTGCCTCCGCCGGTAGGCATGATGATCAGGCTGTCATTTTTCTGTAAAGTATTTTGAATGATCTCTGCCTGTTGATCGCGAAACGAATCGTAACCAAAATGAGTTTTGAGCAGGTTGTAAATGTCCGGTTGCATAATAGTTTGGTAGTTAAAAAGTGAAATGCTTGGCAAGCAAAAAATCAGAATAAAAGTAAAAAGAATTTATTGTTTACATAAATTCTATCCAATGAATTCCTGACATGATTAATTAACTGAATAATAGAATCCTTAAATTTTTACTTTATGTATATAATTTATATATCTGATATTCAGAAAATAATATTGAAATAATAAAGTAAAAGTTTAAAGATATCTGTGTGAAGCTTTTTGAAACTGGAAGGTATATTCGTTAGCTTTGAAAACAACTTAAGGTCAACCTGAATGAATAAGATAGCGATCATAACTGGTGGCAGCAAAGGAATAGGCGAAGCGCTGGTAAATGTGTATGGAAAAAATGGGTATAAGGTTTATTCTTTGTCCAGAACTTTGGACCGTGGAAATGCTGAAACGAATATCTATGAAGTAAGGGTAGACCTGAATGATGCCAATGCAACCTCTGGTACATTGGACTTCATTTTTAAGGATATTGGGGATATCGATATCGGAAAAATTGTCCTGATCAATAATGCAGGAACACTGGGGAATATTGGCCCATTGGAAAAAAGTAACCTATCCCAAATTCAATCTGTCATCAATGTTAACTTCACAGCGGCAGCAATCCTATGTGCAAAATTTATTGAAAAAGCACAGAAGCTAAATGCCGAAAAAAGCATCGTCAACATTTCATCCGGAGCTGCAACCAGGGCTTACTTCGGTTGGTCGCTTTATTGCTCTACGAAAGCAGCAATAGAGATGCTTACCCAATGCATTGCGAAAGAGCAGAATGAAAAGACGAATGGTGTGAAATGTATAGCCATCATTCCCGGAGTAGTCGATACGGCCATGCAAACAGAAGTAAGGCAATCCAGTCCGGAAGATTTTACTTCGCACCAAAGGTTTATGGATTTGAAAGAAAATAATTTGTTAAGCGATCCGGCAACAGTTGCAGTAAAAATATTTGCAGCTGACCAGGATCAGACAATACATAGCGGGGAAATTGTCAGTGTAAGAGAAAATTAGTCAATGCATAGCAGATGAAACCCGATGCAATCATTTTTGATCTGGATGGCACGCTTTGGGATGCCGTTCCAACTTATGCAAAAGCATGGAACATTGTCCTTCAAAATCACAAGATCGATAAATATCTTCATCCGAATCAGTTGCATCCACTGATGGGACTGCAAGCGGAGATATTTCTTGACAGAATCCTTACCGAACAAACAGACAGCGAACGGTTAACAATGTACAACGAGATTGTGGAATTGCAGGATGAATTGATACTGAAAGAAGGAGGGAAGCTGTACGATGGTGTGGAAGAAGGTTTGCGAAAACTTTGTTTGAAATATCAATTGATGATCCTGAGTAATTGCCCTGCCTATACTATCCACCACTTCCTGGAGTGGTCAGGCTTGGAGGAATGTTTTACCGATCATTTGAGTTATGGTTTAAGTCCGGTTTCAAAAGCAGAGAATTTAAAAATTCTGACCAGGAAAAACAATCTGAGCTCTCCGGTTTATGTGGGCGATACGGATTCAGATAGTCAGCAGGCAATAAAAGCTGAAGTACCTTTTATGTTCGCTGATTATGGTTTTGGGACAACAAAAAAATACCAGCTCAGGTTTGAATCATTTAATCACCTTTCAGAATTTTTTCTGGAATTATGAGCTTTAACCATTAAGAATTGATTGCATGACCTATTTGAATGTTTACCTGGGATGCGTTTTATTATTTTTCATTCTGGCGTTTTTTATCAAAAATGTTAAAACCTACCTGGCTACGGGAAAGTCCGTTCGTGGAAGATCGTTTAAGCTCACCATTTCCATAACCCTTTCAACAATCATTTATCTCATCATCATCCTCAAAATATTAGGGTTTCAATTCTGGATACTCGCAGAATCTGTTGTATTAAACAACCCACTTTTCCAGGTCATCGGGATCTTCCTGGTAACAAGTGGGTTTGTGTTGGGTCTGATGGCCCTTCAGGCGATGAAAGATTCCTGGAGAGTAGGAATAAAGTACGATCAAAAAACCGATTTGATAACATACGGTATCTATAAATTCAGCCGAAATCCCTATTTCTTATCTTATGATCTTTTGATCCTTGGCTATATTTTCATTTTTCCAGGCTGGATTTTAATGATCCTTTATATTTGGCTTGTATTGACATTTCATTTGATGATCCTGGAAGAAGAAAAATATCTAAGTGATATTCATGGAGATGAGTACGAGCAATACAGAAAAAAGACTGCTCGCTACTTTTCTCTTTTCAAATAATAATTTTCAGACAGAGTTATTCTGTTTTAATTCCTGCAATTTTGTTAATTGTATCAATAAAAATGTTATCAAAATGAAATACCTGACGATCCTTTGCGCAATTCTATTTCTTCTTTCCTGTCAAAACGTGAACAAATCATCTGAATCAACAGATGCAAATGCTCACATGGCTCAATTACTTGCTGACTACCACCTGGATTATCTGGAGCACTACCCACTCGAAGCAACAAGCAATGGAATAGATGGATATAATGATAAGTTTCCTATCAACATATCAGAATCTTACAGGCAAAAACTGAGAGATTTCTATAATAAATACGACAGCGGATTGGATAGCATTGATCGTGCGCAACTCGACGACATGAACCAAACCAGCTATGATGTGTTGGCCTGGGAATGTGATATCCGACTTCGGGAACTTGATTTTCCTACACATCTCACACCTATCAACCAGTTTTACAGCATGCAAAACACAATTGGCCAATATGCCTCCGGGATGTCCTCTCAGCCTTTTAAAACTGTTGAGGATTATGAAAACTGGATCGTCAGGGTAGGAGAATACCTGGTTTGGTGTGATACGGCCATTGCCAATATGAGGAAAGGAATGGCAACCGGATACGTATTACCTAAAATGCTGACATTAAAAGTTATTCCACAGGTGGAAGGACTCTCTCAAGGTTCTGTTGAAGATCATTTGTTTTATGGTCCGGTCAAGTTTATTCCTGATGGATTTACTGATGATGAAAAAGAAAATATCACAAATACATATTCAACCCTGATATCAGAAGAAATCATTCCAAAATATCAGCAGCTGACAGCATTTTTCAAGGATGAATACCTGCCGGCGTGTCGGGAGACATCAGGTATCTGGGATACTCCCAATGGCGGCGAATTTTACCAGCACAGGATCAAGTACTACACAACAACAAGCATGACGGCAGACGAAATTTTTGAACTTGGACAAAGTGAAGTTGACCGGTTAATGTTGGAAATGGAGAAAGTCAAAAATGAATTAGGTTTTGAAGGGGATATGAAAGCATTTTTTGCAGATCTCAGGACGAAAAAGGAGCTTACTCCCTACACCGATCCCCAGCAGGTAATCGATCATTTTAATGAAATCCATGAAAAAATGAAGCCACAATTGGAGAACCTTTTTGATATGGTGCCGAAGGCGGAATTTGAAGTGCGGCGTACAGAAGCCTTCAGGGAGAAGTCTGCCAGTGCAGAGTACAGTTCTCCATCGCTTGATGGAAGCAGGCCTGGAATTTTCTATGTGCCCATTCCCAATGTCAGGGAATATAACATCCTATCAGATGAAGACCTTTTTCTTCACGAAGCTATCCCCGGGCATCACTACCAGGGAGCATTGCAACAGGAAAATGACAGCTTACCTGATTTTCGAAAGATACTTTATTATAGTGCATTTGGAGAAGGATGGGCGCTTTACAGCGAATCACTTGGTAAAGAATTGGGATTGTACACCGATCCTTACCAATACCTGGGGATGCTGATGGCCGAAATGCATCGTGCCATCCGATTGGTGGTGGATGCAGGAATGCATGCTAAAAAATGGACCAGAGAGGAGGCGATCCAGTATTCCCTGGATCATGAAGCGAAGACAGAAAGTGATATCATCGCCGAAATAGAGCGGTACATGTCGTGGCCGGGTCAGGCATTGTCGTATAAGGTTGGGCAACTTAAGATCAGGGAATTAAGGGCCAAAGCTGAAAATGAGCTGGGCGAGAATTTTGATATCAAGGAATTTCACAATCTCGTTTTAAGTATCGGAAATGTTTCACTGGCTGTCCTGGAAAATGAAGTGAATGAATGGATAGCTGAGGAGAAAGGGGCGGTTTGATACTACAATATCAGAAGGTTATTCGCAAAAGTATGCGAAGTTTGATACAAAGTTTAGCAGAGAAGTTCGCAAAGCTAAGCGTAATCAAAACTGTTAAACAGGCATATCAGTTGGCTGGAATGTGGATTTTGAATTCGGAATATTCATTTACCTCCGATTCAATTTCAATGCTGCCATTGAGTTTGGCCAGGGTCTCTTTTACAATGTATAAGCCCAGGCCAGACCCTTCCGAAGTTTCATTTGCCCGGTAAAACATCTCAAAAATTTTGTCTTTGTATTCATTCTTAATGCCGACCCCGTTATCCCTTACCGATATCTCATATTCTCCATTGTTCCGGGCAAAATTGATATCAATAGTAGGAGAACAATCATTTTTTGTATGCTTGATTGCATTGGAAATGATATTGGACAAAATGATTTTTAATCGTAGATAGTCCGTGTAAATAGTCATAGACGGGTCAAATTTCAAATTAACATTTGATTGACCTGTACGAAATGATGCCTGATGCTCTTGTAAAATTTCCCGGATTAAATTTTCAAAGACGAATTCTTTTTTAATAATGTCATGTCCTGCATTTCTTGAGAACTGCGTGAGGGAATTGATTACTTCTTCCAACTTGACAATACTTTTTTCTATTAAGTTGAAATGAAGACTTAAATCTCCATTTTTGTTCTCAAGTTTGGCGATGTTAACTAATCCAAGAACAGATTTTAGTGGAGCGCTTAAATCATGAGAAGCGCTATAGACAAATCTGTCTAACTCTTCATTTGACTTAACCAATTCTGCAGTTCTGTCCCGCACCCTTTTATCCAGGTCATTGTTGATGGATTTTAATTCCTTATGTGCCTGCTGTAGCTCATGATTTATACTTTGTATCTGCTGGCTTTGCTGAAGAATTTGTTCGTTTCGTGTACTGAGCTCATCATTCTGAGATTTTATTTTTTGTTGGTTTTCCTTTAACTGATCCAGCGCTTCCCTTAGTTTTCTTGTTCTTTCCTGGATTTTTTGTTCTAAAAAGCGCTTTGAATTCCTTATTTGTCGGGTTTTAATCAAATAAAAGCTAAGTCCGGTGATGATCAAGGCTAACGCTACTGCAAATTTAAAAATAGCGGTATTGAAAAATGGTGGTTTGATCCGAATCAATAGCTGCGGCCCATCTTCATTCCAGGTGCCAAATTCATTTGCACCTTTAACCTTAAATGTATAACTACCGGGGTTCAGATCGGAGTAGGAAACATAATTTCGATTTCCTGATTGCACCCAATCGTTGTCTACACCTACCAATTGATAAGAAAATTGATGTCGTTGATAGTCCGTATAATCGGCCAGAACAAATTCAAATGACAAATAATTTTGCTTATGATCCAGTTCAAAGGTGTCATTTGCGACAATATCGGACACGAATTGTTCATTATAAATATCCACTGAAGAAATTATGAGGGGTGATACAGCGTCATATTTTGAGATGCTATCGGGGTGAATTGCATCAAGTCCATTGTGCCCACCAAAGATCAGGCTGCCATCCTCGTGAATTTCAGAAACACCCAGCTCATAAATGTTTCCCTGCAGACCATAATCTTTATTAAAATTTGTAAATGTTTTAGTTTGTAAATCAAATTTTGACAAACCATTAAAAGTGCTCAACCAAACATTGTTCTCCAGGTCTTCCTGAATTCCTAATATAAAATTTACTGGTAATCCATCAGATGTGGTATATACTATGAAATCCGGATCGTTGACATCGTTCATGAGATTTAACCCTCCCGCCTTGGTACCCACCCAAAGCCTGTTGGCGCCATCCATATAAATGGGTCTGACCATGTTGCCACTTATGGATTGCTGGTTTGATCTATCGTGCTTGTAAGACGTAAATTCATTGGAATTCAGATTAATTCGGCGCAGCCCGTCATATCGTGTGGAAAGCCACAAATTATTCAGATTATCCAAATAAACCTGAAGGATATCTTTACTATCATCCCTGAAAAAAGGTTCCTCATGTTGGTACCGGGAGATTTTATTGTTTTGCATAACGAACAAGCCATTGAAGGCACCAACCCACAATCTTCCATTGTGATCTGCTTCAATTACGTTAATGGTAATATTTGAGATCTTTTCAAAAGTTTCATTTTCTTCATCAAAAAAGTCCAGACCATTTACAGTGGCTACATAGAACTTTCCATCCGAAGTTCTAGCGACGCTTTGTATGCGATTCGAGTTAACACTGGTCGGATCCTGAAGGTTGTTTTTGTATTGCCTTATGTCACCGTTCAATATGTCAACCCTGTATAATCCGTCAAATTTAGTCCCAACCCAAAACAATTTCTCATTTTGAGGATCCTTATATAAAGCAAGAATGTGCTTGTCCTTTAAAGGTAGCAGAGGGCTCAGGGATTTCGGCCAGACATTCACAATTTCCTTACTTTTTTCCTGTCTGAACAGGCCTTCAAATTTTGAACAAACCCAAAGTGTACCTGATTTGTCTTTTAGAAAATATCGAATATGATTGCTCGTTAGTCCATGTATGTCGTTGTTGTTGGTGTTTAAACGAATATAGGAATGGTCTTTCAGATTGAGTAGAACAATTCCTTTTGTATAGGTTCCGATCCATAGTTGTTCATCGTTTTCATTGTATATATCATTAATTCCTTCATAAATCAATTCTTTTTTATCTTCCGGTTGATAAGACCATGGTATAAATTCTTCTTTTTTCGGATCAAATCTTTCCAATCCTCTGTGAGTACCAAGCCATAAGTTCCCCAAGTTATCAACCTCTATGGATCGAATGAAATTATATAATAAGTCACTACCAGGCCTGTTAAGTGGGAAGGACTTGTAATTCTTGTCACGGGGGTTAAACTTTATAAGCCCCTTGGTTGTACCCAACCATAACAGTCCATTTTCATCTTCAAATATTTCATAAATTGAAGTAGCCGTTTCGACCTCCTCACTATTCCTGGAAAAGCCGAAATACTCGAAACTATTCTTTTCAGGCACAAATTTATTTAAGCCGTTTTCAGTACCAATCCACAGGTTATTCTCAGAGTCGATAAAGAGGGTATTGATAACATTACTGGAAATATCATTGTGCATGGATTCTGCTTCCAGGTAGGGGGTAAAGGTATTGCTTTCACGATCATACTTATTAAGGCCATTGTCGGTTGCTACCCAGAGAAATCCATCTTTATCCTCAATTACTTTATTGACAAAATTGCTTGAAATAGAAAGAGAATCCTTATTGTCTTTTTGAAAAAGAACGTATCGGTTTCCGTAGAATTTGCAAAGGCCTATTGCTTCAATGGAAATCCACATGATCCCTCTTGAGTCCTGGTAAATGTGACGAATATTCACACCCGGAAGACCTTGTTCAAAGGACAGCTGGTTAAAGCTATAAAGCTCTTTCTGACCGAAACCTGCCAGGGTGAAGCTTAGGTAGATAATTAAAAATGCTAAGGTTTTTCTTGAGGCCACTAGTTGAATACCTGTTATTTGTATGGTGATTACTACTAAAGTTACAATTTTTTCATCATTGTGTATTCAAAATAATTGAACACAGAAATTACTATATTTTTTTTGAAGATTTGTTTCTTAACTGATTGCCCGGTCGAGATGGGTATAGCCGCCATCCGGAAAAATAAATTGTCCGGTAGTGTGGGAAGAACGATCAGATAGCAAAAAAACTACCGTGTCGGCTATTTCAGAGGAAAGGGTCATTCTTTTCTGGAAAGGGATCTTGCTTTCAATCTGTTTTCGGGCTTTCGCCGGATCAGGAAATGTGCTTAAATAATGCTGATAAAGGGGAGTGTAAACCTCAGCGGGAACAACGGCATTTACCCTTATGGAGTAGGGAAGGAGCTCAACTGCCCACTCCCGGGTAAGGCTTAATACTCCACCTTTTGAGGCAATGTACCCGCTCGTTCCCCCCTGGCCGGTAACAGCAGTTTTTGATGCAATGTTAACAATAGGTCCGCTTGAACTTTTTAAAGCAGGCAATAGATAATGAGTAATACTATAAACCTGGATCAGGTTTTTCTGCAGGGAAGCGATGAACTGATCCGGATCCCCCTTTTCCAAGCCAATTCCATCATTTACGCCCGCATTGTTTACGAGGCCATGAATTTCAGGGAATTGCACATTGACCTCCTCAACAGCTTTTCGACAATTTTCAGGTTTTGACAGGTCGGCAATAATTGGTTTATATAACTGATCACCAAGATCCAGCTTTTTCAATATGGAATGGGAAGCTTCCTCATCTTTGTCAATGATCACAGGTACAGCCCCTTCTTCTCTCAGCCCTTCGCAAATGGCTCCGCCAATTCCTTTTGCTCCACCCGTGACGACTATAACTTTACCTTTGAGATGAAGATCCATGGATTCTTTCGGAGCTATTTGTAAGCAACCACTTTTTGTTTTGAAATTCCCAGCTTTTCGATTCCCAATTCTACTTCATCTCCTGGTTTGAGGTATTTTGGAGGATTAAATCCCAGTCCAACTCCTTTGGGTGTGCCGGTAGAAATGACATCGCCCGGTAGCAGGCTCATGAATTGACTTAAATAAGAAACAACTGTCGGAATATTGAAAATGAAATCGGCAGTACTGCTGTTTTGTACCATCTCTCCATTGAGTTTCAACCACAGGTTCAGATTGTGGGGGTCTTCAATTTCATCCTTTGTAGCCATATAGGGACCTATCGGAGCAAATGTATCACAGGATTTTCCCTTTACCCATTGGCCGCCTTTTTCTATTTGAAATTCCCTTTCACTGTAATCATTGTGCAAAACATATCCGGCCACATAGTCCATGGCTTTATCCATGCTGACATAACTTGCCTTCTTTCCGATCACTACCGCCAGTTCCACCTCCCAATCGGTTTTTTGGCTGTTTTTTGGAATAACTATATCATCGTATGGTCCGCAAATAGCTGAAGTGGCCTTGAAAAAGATAACGGGTTCTTTTGGCAGATCCATTCCACTCTCCCGGGCGTGTTCCGCATAGTTCAATCCGATGCAAATCAGCTTGGAAGGTCTTGCAATAGATGGTCCCATACGGGTAGATTTGTCAATAATCGGGCAATTGTCGAGGTTCTTGTCTAACCAGGTTTTTAACCTTTCAATGCCTTCAGACTCAAAAAATCGCTCGTTGTAATCTTCGCCAAAAGCAGCGACAGATCTCCAGTTACCATTTGAATCAATGATGCCCGGCTCTTCACTACCGGGACTTCCAATTCTTATTAATTTCATTTTGCTTCTTTAAGGTGCCAAATTTATAAATCCTCCGTCAATTAAATAATCATTTCCTGTAATAAAGGATGCCTCATCCGAACACAGGTACAGTGCCAGGTTGGCGATTTCTTCCGGTTTCCCCATGCGGCCGATTGGCTGGGTTTTTGAAAGTTTGTCGAACACCTCTGTTTCTTTTCCGGGATAGTTTTTAGCTATGAAATCATCGACAAATGGTGTATGAACCCTTGCTGGAGAAATGCAGTTACAGCGAATGTTGTCTTTTAAATAATCTACGGCAACAGACATGGTCATTGCCCGTACTGCTCCTTTACTTGCTGAATAAACAAACCGTTCCGGAATACCCATAGTGGCCGCAATAGAAGCCATGTTCAGGATCACACCACCACCTTGATTTTTCATATGCTCAATACAAGCCTGCATCATATTGTAAAATCCCTTTACATTGACAGAAATTATCCTGTCGAAATTAGCTTCGTCCGTATTATCCAATTTTCCGACATGGGAAACTCCCGCATTGTTTACCAGAATATGAATAGGCATATCTGCTACAATCTGATCAATGAGTGACTTTACTTCGTCATTTTTTGATACATCGCACTTGTAAGCCAGGGCCTGAACACCTGTTTGTTCAATGGATTTTGCTACTCGTTGAGCGTTCTCAAGGTTATTATCCAAAATTACCACTGACGCTCCCTGTTGGGCGAATGTCTTGCAAATGGATTCTCCAATTCCACTTCCACCTCCTGTAATGACTGCATTTTTTCCTGCTAAGCTAAAAACTGACATTTTTAAATTTATTGACAGATGGATTCAAAAATAGGGAAAAATAGGTTTAATCAATGAAATAAAATGTCAAATCAGGCTGAGGATATTTGTTTGTGAAAAAATGCATAATCTATTGAAGACAACACCTCTTGAATTTTTCCCCACTTCCACATGGACAAGGATCATTGCGTCCGATTTCCTTCGGTCTTGAAAGTTTGTGGTTTAATTTTTCAACCAGGTTTTGGCGAAATACTTTTTTCAGGAAGGAGTATAATTCAGGATGTTTTTGGTGCATCATTACAGGCCTCTCAAAGAAATATTCGCCGGCAACGGCAAAAAATTCTTCTGCATTGGTCGCTCCATAAGGATTGATGTCCGATTGATTGCTCAATATCTGATCGATCTTTTTCTTTCCAAGCTCCATCCATGGGAGGGATGGAGCATTATCCATAAAAGCTTTTGGGATCCCGTCAATCAACCCATCCTCTTTGTCCATCAAGTGTAGGAACTCATGAATTCCCACATTCTTTTTGTCCTGTGAATTGGAAAAACCCTTCCTTAAAAGTGGTTTAGAAAGGATCATCATGCCATCCAATGATCCGGTGCCGACCATTCCTCCGATTCTTCGGTCAGGTCCGGTTATTTCAAAATCAGTATTGAATAAATCCGGGTAGAGTAAAACTTCCCTGATGGTGGTGTATTCAAATCGGGGAATGGCGAAGGTCGGGATGATGGCGCTACTGGCCACCAACAAACAATCAATTTCTTCAACGGTTGTTTTGATTCCGGTGATCCGGACTTTTTTCAGGAACCGGGTGATTCGTCTTTCAAACTCAATTTTTTCCTCTGGTTCGAGCGATCGATAGTATATTATGTGGTTATGGAGTAACTTCCTCCATTCCGGCTTAAAATCAGTGAATTGAAAAGTAGTTGGTTTGCGTTTTCCAATATTAAAATAATAGATAATACTCAACAGGATGATAAACAAGCTAAAAAAATACAGACCCATAAAAATTAAAAAAAATAAATACTATTTAATGATCTCTACCTCATAGGCAAAATGCTTGGTGTCACCTTTCCAGAAAAATTTGACAAACTTTTCATGGTAATATATCTTCACCCTTTTTCCTTCATCAATGGCTTTATTCAGTTTGATCAACACACTATCATTCTTACTGGGAACCGTGAAATCCCAAACGGTGGGAATAGCGCCATCGGGCGTATTGGTAATGCCACCTACATTTAATTGCCCTTCGTGGGTTTTAAAAATAACACCTTTACGACTCAGCTTCATGGGTATCCCGGCCCGGGTTCCATCGCTGTAGTCGGCAAAATTAAGGAACAGGAAAACACCGATAGCAATGACCAGGATGATAACGCCAAGTATTTTGAAAAAGGAAATTATTTTTCTCATAATTTAATTTGTAGTGTGTCCCAATATTATGAAATATGCTCTTTCTATGAAAAGAGATTCAATTAAAATTAGATTATTTGATGATTTGTTGGTTAAGTTTAAACGAGTTCCATTCTTCACAAGGAATACTTGAAAATTTTATGAATGCGGATCAATACCCTATATCAGAAATAATCCTCATCTCTATCTGCATTGTCGGCATGATGCTTTACGGTTATTTCTCTAAAAAGACCGATTGGACCGGCTCTCTTTCCGGTGGTGTGATCGCGTTTGTTATTTATTTCGGTACGGGTTTGCCGGGGTTGATATATTTTCTTTTATTTTTTCTATTAGGTTCGCTGGCCTCTAAATGGAAATACAGCAAGAAATTTGAAATGGGTTTTGCCCAGGAGAATCAGGGGAGAAGGACGGCTGTTCATGCTTTTTGCAATGCAGGTGCAGCGGCTTTTTTTGCCATGCTGATTCTGTTTGATATCGATGAGGAGCTTTTACATTTGTCAGTAGCATGTGTGTTTTCAGCAGCCTTGTCAGACACCTTTTCCTCAGAAATTGGCAATGTGGTTGGGAGCAAATACTTTAATGTTTTGACACTCAAGCCCGACAGAAGAGGCAAGGATGGGGTAGTGAGTTTGGAAGGGAGTCTGGCAGGTATCATGGGGAGTTTTATCATTGCCCTTGCTTTTCTTATTTTTAATCTTCATTGGATGTATTTTCTTCTGATCTTTTTTTCAGGATTAATGGCAAATTTGCTGGATTCAATATTAGGTGCAAGCCTTCAAAAGAAAGGGATTCTCAACAATCACTTGGTTAATCTGGTGTCAACTTTTGCTGCCGGACTTATCGGGTTAACAATTGGGATTGGGATAACTTAAGCAAATCGCAATTTTCAATTGTCAAAAAATCAAACAATAATCAAATACCAAATTCTAAATTCCAATCCGTAGTTTTTTTCATTGGAAAACTGATTTTTGAGATTTATTTGAAACTTGTCTTTTGATATTTGTTTTTTAAAGCTCCTTTTATTTCTGAGATTCACCCTCTTTATTTATTTAATTAACAGATATTCAAATAGTTATGTATTCTGGCACAAAGGTTGATATTCAATTGAAAAATTGATATCACAATGAAAAACAGGCTTTTTACGTTACTCGCAATTTTTCTTTTGATGGGCTCTCTTTCATCTTGTTATGTGGATATTGAAGTTGCAGATCCTTTTGTTGATGTGGTCAGCGTTCACGAGTATGAGACAAAGGATGTCGTTTACCAGGAGTTCGAAAATGGTGTGCTTGTTTACGAAGAAGCTGTTTACAATGCGTGGATTGATATTGACCTATGGAACAATGGGGGATTTAGAGCCAGGAATGTTCAGGTTGAGATTGTGATGTTTGACCGTCACAGCCAGCAAACTACCGTCCTTTCAACAAAAGATATCCGGCCGGGGGAAACCATAACCGTTTCATACAATACAGGCTATGCCTTCACAAATGATTACATCGACTATGATGTGTATGTGTACTGGGATTAATTTTGTAAAACCCTCACCTCGCAAATCTCTTAGAATGATCAGGTATAGCCGCTAAAAAATTCAATTTCCAAAACACAAATGACAAATAAATACCAAATTTCAATTTCCAAAGTATCAAATGTTTGGACTTTGAATTTTCGCTTTTGTGATTAACCCGGTTTATTCATGTGAAAAACATGAATAATGACGATAACTTATTAAAAACATTTGTTATTCAATAAGTTATGTCAGGGTTAACCCCGACTTTATCAAAATCCTTATTACCCAAATTTGAGGAATGGCTGTATTCTATACTAATGGTGAAAACAAACTTATTTCACTTCAAATCAGGATTTTGCTAAACGTCGGCCCATCGGGCGGAAAATTCAATGAATTTTCCGGGTTAATTTGTTATTTGATCAGCTGAAATTTGGAGCTTTAGCATACACGTTTCCAAAGGATTTTTGGTTAATCCTAACCTACTTCTTATCAAAATTTTTATCGATGTATCCCAGGAAATCTCCCGATGAGATGAATTCATTCCAGGTATTCACACCGATATTTTCGAAAACCCTTTTCTTATTGTCAATTTTGGCAATGATGTATCCGGAATTGTTGTTACAGGAGTAAAACCAGGCTGCCTGGAATCCATCCATGCGGTTCAATTTGATGTCTTGCTTCGATCGAAAATCAGCTGCCTCGATTGCAAGAATTTTCCCATCTTCATCCAATGAATTCAGGTTCAGGCTATCACAATTCGTTTTCTGGGCAGGCATTTCAAAATTATGTTCCACTTCCTGAGCAAACGTTTTTTGATTTTTAGCCGATAGAACAATTATCAGAAAAGTGATTACCAAAAACCTCACTTCTTTTTTTTTTAGGCCTGAACATCCAATAAGCTATCGCAATAAAAACGATCAATCCGCCAATCAAAGCCAAAAGCGATCCTCCGGTTATTTGATCAACCGCATGCATGCTAAAGCTCTTCTAAAACAATATTGTGATTGGTGTAGATACAGATGTCTGCGGCAATATTCAGGCTTTCCTGGACCATTTCTTTCGCAGAAAGTTGGGATGCATGTTTCTTCAAAGCCAGTGCAGCTGCCTGGGCATACATGCTTCCTGAGCCGATAGCGGCTATATCGTTATCGGGTTCGAGAACATCTCCCGTACCACTCAAAACAAGGATTTCTTCATTGTTGGCAACAATCAGCATGGCTTCCAACCTTCTCAGGTAACGGTCTGTTCGCCAGTCTTTTGCCAGCTCGATGGCTGCCCGCTTCATATTTCCGTGGTAAGCGCCCAGTTTTTCATCAAAACGTTCGAGCAGGGTAAAAGCATCCGCGGTACTTCCTGCAAAGCCGGTTATGATCTTACCATCCTGCAGGGTTCTGATTTTTTTGACATTGCTTTTGGCCACGTAGTTTCCCATCGTTGCCTGGCCATCTGCGCCAATGGCCACTTTTCCATTGTGCTTGATGGCAATTACGGTAGTTGAATGTATTTTCGTCAACGTAAATCGTATTTGATTTGTGAATATATGATACTGTAATAAAAAACCCTGAACAAGTCCAGGGTTTTTATTATACGTTTAAACGAGGATCCTGACCGGATCTTCCAGTAAATTTTTCAAAGTTTTCAGGAATGCCGCGCCAATCGCTCCATCCACGGCCCTGTGATCACATGACAAGGTCACTTTCATTACGTTCCCCGGAACGACCTGACCGTTCTTCACGATTGGGGTTTCCTTGATGCCTCCAATAGCCAAAATGCAGGCATCCGGTGGATTGATGATGGCGGTAAATTCTTCCACGCCAAACATGCCCAGGTTAGAGATGGTAAAGGTATTACCTTCCCAATCTGCAGGTTGCAGTTTTTTATCTCTGGCTTTCTGGCCTAACTCCTTTACTTCAGCAGATATCTGCGACAGCGTTTTTCCATCAGCAAATCGAACGACCGGAACAACTAATCCATCTGCAATTGCTACGGCCACCCCAATATGTACGTGATGATTTTTACGGATCTTATCTCCTTGCCAGGAAACATTGACATCCGGATTTTGCTTCAGCGCAGCTGCTACGGCTTTGATGACCATGTCGTTGAATGAAATTTTAACAGGAGCAATCTCATTCATGCTTTTTCGGGCTTCTATGGCATTGTCCATGTTGATTTCCATGGTGACGTAGAAGTGAGGAGCAGTGAACTTGCTTTCCGAAAGACGCTTGGCAATGGTCTTTCTCATTTGAGAGACCTTTTCTTCTTCGAAGCTTTCCTCACCGATTGCGGCAGGAATAGCCACACCGGATGCTGTCGTTGTTACAGTAGCTGGTTCAAATGCTTCAATATCCCTTTTGACAATTCTACCACCTTCACCGCTACCCGGTATTTTGGTAATGTCATAGCCCAGGTCTTCAGCTAATTTTTTAGCCAATGGAGAGGCCTTTATTCTTCCATTAGTGGAAGTGTCAGAAGTTCGTTCGATTGATTTTGCTTCGCTTTTGGCAGCTGGTTTGCTTTCAGAAACTGTTTCAGCTACAGCTTCCTTTTTTTCTTCTTTTGCCGGTTTATCTTCAGATGAAGCCTTTGTTTTTTGCGCTTTAAGAAGGGTTTCATAATCAGCGCCCTTTTCACCGATCACAGCAATTACTCCATCGACCGGAACAGAATTTCCTTCTTCAACACCTATGTAAAGCAGGATGCCATCTTCATAAGCTTCCATTTCCATGGTCGCCTTATCCGTTTCAACTTCAGCTAAAATATCGCCGGATTTTACTTCATCACCCACTTTTTTTAGCCAACTGGAGATCGTTCCATCTGTCATGGTATCGCTCATTTTAGGCATGGTAATGACAGAAGCATTGATACCGCTGGTGTCAACTTTTTCAGCAGGTTCTGATGCAGGCTCTTCTGTTTTTTCTTCTTTCTTTTCTTCTGTCGAAGAACTTGCTGATCCCCCAGATTCTATTTCTTTCAGAAGGTCGTCAATATTTTCTCCTTTTTTACCGATGATAGCAATCACCCCATTTACTTCAATGGATTCCTTTTCTTTCACCCCGATATAAAGAAGTGTGCCTTCTTCATATGCTTCCATCTCCATGGTAGCTTTGTCGGTTTCGACTTCTGCTAATATGTCTCCTGATTTTACTTCGTCTCCAACTTTTTTGAGCCACGATGCGATCACCCCTTCTTCCATGGTATCGCTCATCTTTGGCATTCTGATAATCTCGGCCATAAAACTGATTTTTAGCGGTGCAAAATTAATTAAAAGTATGTTTTTATTCAGTTTTTCACCAAAAACTTCTCTCGCAATTCTCAAAAAAATTATAAGTTTTTGGATAAAAGGGGGTTAGGAGAATGGATGCGGTTGCAGGGTACGATTTTGATTGGAGGGATTGTCTGTGAAAAGTGAAAAGTTAGTTGGTGATCGGTAATCACTGATCGGTCAGTGAATGAAGTGGTTTGTTAGATTTACAACAGTCTTATTTCAAGCCTTCGGTCGTTGTTTGATAGATTTCCTTCAGCAATCCGAACTGGTCGCCTTCGTTGTTGTTCTGAAAGATGATAATGCCAATTCCTGTATCCTTGCTGAACTGCATTTTGGTTGCTATACCTGGATCGCTGCCATTGTGACCCCAAAGCGATTCGAAATTTGATCGGCTCCAGCAAAGCCCCTGATTATGGTCGCTTTTGTCCTGTGGGGAAAGGATCTTTTCGACGGTGGATCTCTTGAGTATTCTTTGACCATTGAATATACCCTCATTCATAAATGTACGGAGGAAATAGGAGAGCTCTTCAATATTCGTCCGGACCAATCCATCCGGATAATTTGGGAAACTGTACAGACACAACCCAATATTGGTTCCCAGGATAAATTCTGTTTCATTCGGGAAGAAGTCGCTAAAATGATTGATGATCATTTGCCGGTTGTCATTATTGACGAATATGTGGGGAGTAATGTGGTTGGTTTCATCAATACTTTGGATAAACCACCCAGTCTGTTGCATACCAAGAGGTTCAAATATATTTTCCCGACAGTATTGTTTGAACGGCTGTTTGCTCACTTCTTCAACGATATAACCGAGTAATCCAAAACCAACGTTGGAGTATTGGTGTTTCTCACCCGGCTTTTTGTCCAGAAAATTTGCTTCCGGGTTGTAAAATTTTCCTCCCCCAACAAGGTATTCTGTGATCCAAACCTTAAGTGAAATAGTCGGATCGCCGCATTGGTAACTTTCCTGGTATGCAGGGCCATCGATGATGGACGAAGTATGCGTCAGCAATTGTTGAATGGTAATCATTTCATCCGGATGATTGGGGTTTTGAATGGATATGGGCAAATAATTATTAATATCTGCGTCCAGTTCAAGTTTTCCCTGCTCCCAAAGCTGCATGATCGCAGTGGAAGTAATGGTTTTCGAGATGGACCCTACGTTCATGATCATATCAGGGTCCATTTCCTTTTCGGCTTCCACATCTGAAAATCCATAACCTTTGGAAAAAATCAGCTCTTTGTCTTTTACGATGCCGACCACCATGCCGGGGATGTTGTTTTCTGCCATGTGGGATCCCACGAGGTCATCAATTTTCTGAATGTCGATCTGGGATTGACAAGGAAGGATTGTTACAAAATGAATTGTCAGGAAAAGTAACGTCTTGGTGCTGGTTGTCATAGTGGAATGGATTTGCAATTGCTTGTTTTAAATATAAGCACGATGATGATAAATTCGATTGGGTTGCATGGGAAAAGGTGTAATTGTTTGACATCTTCATAGAAATTTTGCCTTGGAAAGCTAACAGTTAGGGGTAAATAGTAAAAAGTAGGTCAATAATTAACTTATGATTAAGTATAATTTATGACATTAATATTTAGGGTTGTATTGCATGACTATTGTGATCCAATTTTTGGAATAAATGAAAGTCATCAATCATTTTCCTATCTGGTTAAATGAAGGCCGTCTATTTCCGAAATGTGATAAAAAGGCCCATCAAGCATCAAAATAGCTGATTTTTAAGACTTTTGATCATTTGAGTCTTATCCGATACACAGCCAAATTGATCCATGAGAAAGTCTCGGAAATTGATTCCGCTCAACTCTGAAAAGTTAACCGGTTAACTTTCAAAAGTTGAGCGGTTAACTTTTCATTTTGATACGGTTAACTTTTTGAAGTTGACCGTATGTAAATTTGGTTCTGATTAATTATGATTTTTACGTGAAAAAATAACACGCTATTTTTAATAATTAGAAGCGTTGAGTAACTTCTTCAATTTCAAATAAATATTGGTGTTAATAAATACTTTTTGTGATTAGAGTTCTTTCATGGAAACACCAGATAGAGCTAAGTGTTGTATAAAATACTTAGTCTGTTACGATCTTGTAAAAAGAATTTTTTAAGTGACCAGGTTGACAATGATTACTATGCAGGCAATAAATAATATACCAATCATCCTGTGTTTGAATCCCGTAGTATAACTATCCATTATGGTAAAACTTTCATTATCATACATAATTTGATCAAAAGATTTTCTTTTATATTTTTTAAAAATGCTGGAAATTAATTGATTTAACAGGAAAAGCACAAAGGCGCCTATATATTCCAGACCTATTCCAACCATTATCAATTTTGTTTAATGAACCATGAATCACAAGTTCTTTCCATCCGTTTCCTTCACAATCTGCTGTAAAAACTCGTAGAATGGCTTGGCAAATTCTTTTCTTCTCAGCGCATACTCAACGGTGGTTTTCAGGTAATCAAGTTTGTTACCGATATCATATCGCTTGCCTTCAATGGTGACGGACATTACCTTCTCTTTTCGGGAAAGATTCAGCAGCGCGTCGGTTAGCTGAAGTTCATTGTTCTTTCCTTTTGGTGTTTGCTCCAGGGCCTTATAGATTTCCGGAGTAAGAATGTACCTCCCCGCTATTGCGAGATTGGATGGGGCTTCTTTTATGGATGGCTTTTCGATAAAGGTGTTTACTTCCATGATGTGATCGCTAAGCTTGTCGCCACCAACAATCCCATACCGGGAAACCTTGTCTTTTGGCACCACTTCCACAGCTACGACAGTGGACTGGTATTGATCATAGACATCAATCAACTGTTGGGTTACAGGTATGACTGAATTGATGATCGTATCTCCCAACAGGACAGCGAAGGGTTCGTTGCCTGTGTGAAATCGCGCATAATAAATGGCATCACCTAATCCACTGATTTCCTTTTGACGCACATAGTGGATGTTAGCCATATCGGCAATGTGCCTGATTTCATTAAATAGCGTTTCTTTCTCTTCTTTGGTCAGCCGATCCTCCAATTCCGTATTCCGATCAAAATGGTCTTCCATGGCGCGCTTATTTCGACCACTAATTATAAGGATGTCTTCAATTCCCGCATCCACTGCCTCCTGCACCACATATTGGATGGTTGGGGTGTCAATAATCGGAAGCATTTCTTTTGGTTGGGCTTTTGTAGCCGGTAAAAATCTTGTTCCTAGTCCTGCAGCGGGTATAACAGCTTTTTTTATCATCATAGATTATAAAATAAATGGTTTAATCACTCTTGCATTGATCTTTTGCAGATGGATCATCAGGCTCCTTAATGTTTCGTCATTATCATATGTTCCAATAATGGATCCTCCTGAACCTGTGAATTTTGCGGAAGCTCCGCATTTTCTTGCAGTATTGACCAATTCGAGGTTGCTTTCGCTAATGTTGAATATTTTGGCTCTAAGATCAAAATTTTTATTGATCAGCTCAGATAACCTGGTAAAATCTCCACTTAATATCGCCTTTTTCCCTTCAGCCGCCACCTCAGCAATCTCCGATAAAGTGTCAACGACAAGTGCATCGCCCTTTTCGAACCTAGCCTTTACATCGTTAAATACAACTCCTGATACTTTGCTCAAATTAACCTTATAAGCAATGTATAAATTTGGCAATAGCTTGGGATCAATCTGTTCATAGATCCCATACTTCCGGGTAGCCATTTGATCCTTATTAAAGTCCATGAAAACGCATCCTTCATAAACCTGGATGACGCGGTCCTGGAGACCCGCATTAATGCCGAGTTCTTCCTGTTCCACTTCCAAAATAAGGCCCGGAAGGACTTTTTGGTCTATCTCTACCTCATAAAAAGCCATAAGCGCTCGCATGGTAGCGGTTATGATCGCGCTGGAACCGGCCAAACCTACCTGGCGGGGAATAGACGAATTATAACGAATTGTAAAATTTTTTCCATGCAGTTTTATTTTGTGTGTATCACAATACTCACAAAATTTCTTGATCGAAGCTTTAACAAGTCGATCTCCACCGTAGTATCCGGATAGCTCAATCGTCTCTACGAGCTGATATATATTCCTGAATATATTTTTATCTACTGGCTGCTGTTCTATTTGCAACTCAGGAGATTCATACAGGGAAACATGTGCCCCAAAATTTCGAACAATGATGGATATGGTTTTTCCAAAATAACCATCTGAAGGATTGCCCAGCAAGCCTGCTCTGGCAAATGCCCTTGATTCAAAAATCATTTAAAAGTAATTTCTTTTTAATTAAAAGAGGTGCTAAATATAGCACGATCGTTGTTAAGTTAATAAAAATAATGAATTAATGGATGCTGAGGGCAGAGAGCGGTGAGCAGAGAGATCCTGATTCCTAATTCCCTAACACCCAATCAACTTAATCAACTCAATAACTAAATAACTATATACAAGGGGCAAGGAATGTGATCTGTGATTAGTAAAAGAAGTGAAAAGTAAACGGTGAAAAGTGAAAAGTGTGAGCCCAATCAAACCAATCCACTCAATAACCTAATAACTCAATAACTATTCACAAGAGGCATGGGGCAGAGAGCGAAGGGTACTCTAATTTCTCAACACCCAATCAACTCAATAACTAAATAACTCAATAACTATTCACAAGGGGCAAGAAATGTGATCTGTGATCGGTAAAAGAAGTGAAAAGTGACCAGTGAAAAGTGTGAGCAATCAAACCAATCAACTAAATGACCTAATAACCCATTAACTCAATAACTATTCACTGTTCACTTTTTACTTCCCAGCGGCCAATACCCAATCCCAAAAAATACAAGTCCAAATGGGTTACATTTTAAGTGAATTTTCACTTAATCTACAGAGGGTTATTCAAGACCTTCTCTATCAATAAGAGTACCAAAAACCTATGTTATATGATTGCTAAAATATTATTGTATTTGTTTAATTGTTCTTAACTTAATTCCATAATTAAACCAAAACCCCTTCAGCCATGCAACCCCAGTTTATTGAAGAATTACTGAGATTGTTTTTTAACAGTTGCAGTAATAATCCCAAGGTCTTTGTCGCCATTTTTGATCATTCCAATACCATTATTGGTTTTAACTTCAGGAGTAATGAGCATCGGTTTACTGATGTCAGTGCATCTTTCAAACATATTCTCGGATACAATCTGAATAATATATTGGATAATGGAAATTTTACTGAGAAGATTGTTCACCCACAGGACAAACACGTAATCGATGATTGTTTGAAAAAGACCATTCCAGCAACTTCGCTGTCCTTACAAAATTTTCCTGAATTGCCATTTAACAGGGTGAAATGCCGGGCCCGGCATATTCGTGATTACTGGAAGTATTTCATTGTTTATGCATTAGATTACTATAATGATTTTGATCAGACCACTGATAAGATTGGATTGATCGTAGACGAAAGGATAGGGAATCATCAGGAAAAATCAAAACATGAAAATGAAGAGGATAATGATGATACTTTCTGGAAGTATCAGAATTCGACCAGACCTTTTTCTGATTCGAATGCCGAACATATTTCTCCAAGGGAGTCGGAAATTCTGGAATTGATCAGCAGGGGGATGGTGACAAAAGAGATTGCGGTTAAACTCCATATTAGCGATAGCACTGTGGTAACTCACCGTAAAAACCTCATCTCCAAACTCAATGTTCGCAATACAGCAGAATTGATCAAAAAGGCTGCCAGATACATGTTAATTTCTTAAGTAGAATATCATGCCAAAAATCAGCAATATCCCCATTTTTTAGGATTGATGTTCGATTCGAAAATTTCAAATTTTGATTTGTTGTCTGAACGCGAAATTGAATTGCGGTATAATATCAAAGGTGGTAGGTACCATCAGCTTAACCATTTGTCATTCAGGCAACTCATAAAGCATCTTTGGATGATCAGCAAAGCACTCACCTTTATTGAAGATCAGGTAAATTTATATTTTCAGGGGTTGATAGGCCCCTCTACTCAAAAATATGCTGTACTTGGTAACATTGCCAAAATAGTCGATGGCAATGAGGACGAAGAAAGCTCAGGAATAATTATTTCCCTTGTAAATGTCGAGGAGGACAGGATATCCAAGAATCCCGATGGCATTTACAGGCAGATCGACAAGGTGATCAAAACCAATCCCAAAATACTGGTAAATCTCTATGTATTATTTTCTGCTAACATAAGTACTTATACGACCGCATTAAGCAGAATATCTGGGGTCATCCAATGTTTCCAGAGCAACAATTTCTTCACTGGCGATACTTTTCCTTCGCTTGACCCAGAAATAGAAAAGCTTCATTTAGAGCTATATACCATGAATTTTGAGCAGGTTAATCACCTATGGAGTACTCTCGGTGGTAAGTATTTACCATCGGTTTTATACAAAATGAAACTGGTTACTATCGCCGATGAGGATAATCAGACAGAAGGTGGCCTCATTACTGAAATTGTCATGAAAAAAAATGCCCTGGCAGGTGCATTAAAACCTAAATAGGTATGAAGTATTCTCCTTTATTTACCATAGAGATTGAACACGACTACTTCTCCGAATCCAAACCGGACATACTTCAGATAGTGCCTACAGTTGAGACCGAACGGATATTATCCGGATCGGGATTGATTGCAAAATTTCTCAGGAATAAGTTATATGTACTGGTCAGGCATTTGGACGCTGATACCCCACTCTTAAATCTATCCAATGATTTCACCCTGCAGTTCTTCCTGGAGGTGATCCGTCCGGACTTTGCTGAGATCACGAATCTAAATTTAGATGATCCATATAACCGTAAACTTTACTTTAGCAATGGAAATTCCATTCTGGATGGCAGTAACAAATCAATTGACAATATCTTATATCTGAATGAGAAATTATCCCAGTTCAATTCCGCTAATGCCTACAAATACAATGATATTGTCAGGGATAGTTCGGACATAGCCCATGAATGTCTGCAAAAAGTTGCTCCTAATACCGGAGATCTAACAGTACATTTTAGAAAGCTCGAAAAGGTAAGCTATGTCACCCCGTCAACCAGCATCCTATTCACAGGTCCATCAAAAGTCATTGATTTGAAGACACCTGCTCCGGAGGTTGATATTAAATACTTTCAATTTAATCCAGCCACGAGTTTATTTGATATTGAGGTAAAGAATACCCTGATTGGAGCAGGAGAAAATCCAACCGGCATGAACATGACGAGTGTTCTGCTCAGTTTTTCGGATGAGGAGAATAGCTTATTTTCCGAAGGCCTGTATAAAGTGATCATCAATACTCAGGAAGAATATTTCTATTTCCGTCCTCAAAATGATTGGCAGCAGGTACTGGGCATCATTAACATTCACAATAATCCGATCGCAGCCAATAATTCCTACAGAATTTTAAAGGAGGATGGCACATTCTTCATGATCGCTCCGGCAAATGAGGAGATCGATACGAGGAATTTCAAAATCCGGTTTGCTCCATCCCAGTACCTGATGAAATATTTGTGCAAGACGAACAAAGTCACCAATATCACCGACGACGATGGTGTGATTGCCTTTGATAATCTCGGAAATAATACTTTCCAGAGTAAGCGACCGGTGCGCTCAAGTGAAATCGCTCCTGATACCATCTCTGTATCTTATGATGGCTCGGGTATCTTAAAGAAGACAAAAGTACCGGGGTACAGGTATTTATCGATAACGGATGATGACAATAAATATATCGTAACTGAAACCTATTTGAATTTGTAAAAAATAAAATAACGCATTATGGCTACTGTTTTCAAAACACCGGGTGTCTATGTGGAGGAAATACCGAAGCTGCCACCTTCCGTTGCTCAGGTAGAAACAGCGATTCCTGCTTTTGTAGGATATACTGAGAAAGCGGAAAAACAAGGGGAATCCCTTTTAATGAAGCCCACAAGGATCTCCTCTTTGCTGGAGTTCAGGGAATTATACGGGGGTGATCACCTGATTGACCAGATTTCTGTGGTGGTAGATGAGAATAATAACTTTGCCGTCGATAGTGTCAGTATAGCCAATACTGAAAGGTATTTGATGTATGACAGCCTACGCCTGTTTTTTGACAATGGCGGAGGGGATTGCTACATCGTATCGGTAGGATTACACGGAACTGCGCCCACGTACGGGGATGAAAATACTGTGCCGGCTACAGGATTACGCGGTGGGGTAAAGGCCCTTGAAAAATACGATGAGCCTACTATCATCCTATTTCCGGATGCTATCAATGTG
Source organism: uncultured Cytophagales bacterium (assembly GCA_913057175.1). Taxonomy (GTDB): domain Bacteria; phylum Bacteroidota; class Bacteroidia; order Cytophagales; family Cyclobacteriaceae; genus CAJXNP01. The sequence goes on along the minus strand of CAJXNP010000015.1, from coordinate 120,667 downwards.
GTCACAAATGGCAGTGACGACGCTGGTTTTTACAGCCTGCAACAAATGGCTCTTGAGCAATGTGCCAAACTACAGGATCGAGTTGGGTTGTTTGATTTGAAGGAAAATATTTCCAATGATCTTGATACTGCTATCACCAATTTCAGAAATAACATAGGGATCAACAACCTTAAGTACGGGGGCGCCTATACGCCTTATGTAGTTACCACTTACCCACGGACGATCAATGTTTCTGATTTTAGCGGAGGGATTAAAAATAAGGCTGCTGCTGTTCTAACATTGAAGGATCTTTCCTCAGACAGTGAGCATTTGGAACTTATAGACAATTATGAATTAGCAAACGATGAAGTCGCTTTGCTCGCCAATTATATCTCCACCATAAAATCAGCCAAATCGAATGGTGATTTAGGTGGGGGTACTGTCCTACCTACCATGAAGGAAAAGTACCTGGAATTTAAAAAAACCGTAGATGGTTCTACTGATGCTTTAACCGCTCAAACCGCTACTCGAAATTTGTTTACATTTTGTAGAAATTGTATTAGCGGATTCCAGGATATGTATAATGATCTTGATCTCACCACAAGTCAGTTGGCGAAAGATATGAATACCTATGCCAAGGCAAAGAGTATGCTGCAAGGGGCGATCAGAGGAATCGTTGGAATTGACAAGCATGATAGGGTTAGGGAATTAAACAATTTACCTAATGCAAATATATCCTTGCCGGATCTATATAATTTATATGATGATTCTGATGGAGTTGATTTAAATGCCGATTGGGTAGGTTCAACTTTTGGAAACATTCCTATAATTGGGCAATATACTGGAACTATGAGTAATGATGCTGATGCGCCGGTTGCTGCCAGGCAAGTTGCCAATGATGTATTAGGCGAATTTGAAAAGCTGATTGCCTATGCAGACGCCGTAACAAGCGCCGCAAATAGTTACATGATTGCTGCGCAAAATAATTTGTATGAAAACCATCCGGTTATTGGAAACATCGTCAAGCATATCACCAAAAAGATCAATACCCTTCCACCGAGCGGAGGTATGGCGGGTATTTATGCCAAAGTAGATAACACCAGGGGAGTATGGAAAGCGCCTGCCAACGTGAGCATGAATTCGGTCACCTCACCATCCGTTTTCATCAGTCATGATGAACAGGCCAATATCAACGTAGATGCTGTTGCAGGTAAGTCCATTAATGCCATCCGAAGCTTTACCGGCAAAGGCACGGTGGTCTGGGGCGCAAGAACTTTGGCAGGGAACGACAACGAATGGAGATACATCAGTGTTCGTCGCTTCTTCAATATGGTTGAAGAAAGCTGCAAAAAGTCAACCGAACCGTTCGTGTTCGAGCCGAACGATTCCAATACCTGGATCAAGGTCCAAACCATGATCGAAAACTTCCTGACCAACCTCTGGCGCCAGGGAGCTTTACAAGGCGCAAAACCTGAACATGCATTTTATGTCGCGATTGGACTGGGCAAGACCATGACGGCGGTTGATATTCTGGAAGGCCGCATGATCGTTGAGATCGGAATGGCGGTCGTCAGGCCTGCAGAATTCATCATCCTGCAATTCTCTCACAAAATGGCTGAGTCTTAAGATCCGATGATCAAAAACGTAAATCATTCATGAATTAAAAGAAATAATCATGGCAACATATCCATTACCAAAATTCCACTTCCTCGTCCAATGGGGAGGAAGTAAAGTTGGGTTCACTGAGGTTACCGGTTTGGATTTCCAGGTGGAACCCATTGAATACCGGGAAGGGAGTAGCCCGGAATACCACAAAATCAAGATGCCTGGCATGCATAAGTTTAGCAATATCACTTTGAAAAGAGGCACCTTTACCGGAGATATTGAATTTTATAACTGGATGAAAACCATCAGTTTAACCAATGTTGAACGTCGGGATATTACCATTAGCCTGTTGAATGAAGCACATGAACCGGTCATGACCTGGGGCATCAAGAATGCCTTCCCTATCAAGGTTCAGGCAAGTGATTTTAAGGCAGATGGCAATGAGGTGGCGATCGAAACATTGGAGCTGGCTCATGAAGGAATGAAGATTGTCGAATAAGCAATTGATAGTTTGGCAAAAGTAGATCTTCATCGAGCCGGGGGCTATTACCCGCCTGTCAGTTTTCATTTCAAAGTTGAGTTTATCAACGTTGGGAATGACAACGACGTCCGCTTTCAAAGCGTCAGCGGGTTGAGCCTTGAGCAGGAAGTTGAGGCAATCAAAGAAGGCGGTCAAAACCTTTTCGAGCATAAAATCCCGGGTAGAAGCAAGTTCTCAGACCTGACACTTAAAAGGGGCCTGTTGCTGGATTCTGATCTTATTCAATGGATTAAGAATGCATTGTATGACAGGGAATACGAACCAGCCAACATGAACATACACCTGCTCAATGAAGAACACGAACCATTGATGACCTGGAAGGTTTTCAAGGCCTGGCCAAAAAAGTGGAATGTCAGCGATCTGAATGCTTCTGAGAACGCGGTGATGGTTGAAACCATGGAAATCGCCTACAATTATTTTAAGATTCAAAAAGGATAACATGCCGATCGAAATAGGAAATTTGAAAGTAACAGTAACGGTTAATCAGGCGCGATCTGAAGGCGGGGAGGGGAGCAGCACTCCCGTTTCAGAGTTGGATGCCAATAAAAAAGCCAATCCTGAACAATTATCGCAAGACATCATAGAACAGATCGTAAAAATTTTTGAAGACAAAGATGAAAGATAATGGCACTGGGTAAACTGGAAAAATTAAAGATCATTGCATTCAAAAATGCCGATTATTCCGATTCTCCGGATGAACAGCAGACGTTTACCGCAATGCTTAATCCGGAAACCTATACACTGGATTACAAAGTTGAATATCAGGACGGTCAGGGCCAGGGTACCAGCAGTTCGCAGCAGCGATTTTCTGTCAAAAAACCGGAAGAATTTGCCTTTGAGTTGTTGATTGATAGTTCAGGGATCATTGATGATAACCCACGTGAATCGATCGAAGAGGATATTACCACTTTACGTGATCTGTTGTTAAAGTATGAGGGCGATATCCATGAGCCCAAGCACTTTCAGGTATTGTGGGGAAGCTTGTTGTTCAAAGGCCGCTGTACAGGGTTGAACATCAATTTTAAACTTTTCAATCCGGATGGAAAGCCCATTCGGGCCATTTGCAAAGTCACGTTTACCGGAAGCATAGAGGATAATTTAAGAACGGCTGAAGAAAGAAGGGAATCTCCGGATATGACCCATTACCGCCTGATTAAATCAGGAGATACATTGCCTCTTTTATGCTACAAAATATATGGAAATTCGGCCTACTATCTTCAGATCGCACGCGTGAACAAACTGTCAACTTTCCGCACCCTCGAACCCGGCATGGAAATATTTTTTCCACCCATTGAAAAAAATACGCCTATTGTATGAGTGAAGTCAATACCATTCCAAGTAAAGCACCCAAATCGGTTTCAACATTCACCATTTTGGTGGATAGCAATAAAATATCCGATAAATACAAGGTCTTAAGCATTGTTGTGCAGAAGGAAATTAATCGTATTGGCAAATCGACCATTCTTTTGCAGGATGGTTCAGCTGCCGAACAGAGTTTTCCCACCAGCAATAGTGAAGACTTTGTTCCCGGGAAAAAAATTGAGATCCAGGCCGGTTATGTTAGCGACGAGGAACCCATATTCCATGGAATCATCGTCAAGCACAGTATAAAAGTCCGCAAAAATGTCTCTGTGCTGGTCGTCGAATGCCGTCATGAGGCCATAAAAATGGCCACCAAATTGAATAATAATTATTTCCATGAAATGACCGATTCGGATATCTCTGATCAGCTTTGCCGCGATCACGGACTTGAGTTTGAAGGAGATACAACCTCATTTACCCACAAGGAAATCGTTCAGTACAATTGTACAGACTGGGATTTTATGCTTTGCCGCGCGGAGGAAAATGGATGTTGGGTCACCACGGAGGAGGGTACGAAAATAAAATTCAAATCGCCGGACTTTTCACAGGATCCGATCCTTACACTTGCTTATGGCGCCACGATCAAAGAGCTCGATGCCGAAATTGACGCACGGCTGCAATATGAAGCGATGAAATCCATCAGCTGGAATCCTGCTGATCAGGAGAGTATTTCTAGTGATGCACAGGAAGCATCTTTTCCCGCCGCCGGAAATATTTCAGCCTCTGATCTTGCTGGAGCTGCTGGAAACGATGAGCTAAAAATGAGCCATCCGGGATTGTCGGAGCCACAATTGCAAACATGGATCGATGGATTTTTGAAACGGCATCGGCTGGCAAAGATCAGAGGCCGGTTAAGGATTGATGGCATACACACGCCACTTCCCGGACATTTGTGCGAACTGCAAAATGTAGGAGAAAGGTTTGAAGGGAAGGTCATGATCACCGGTATTCGACATCAGATCGAAAAAGGCAATTGGGAAACACATATTCAGTTTGGAGAATCTCCCAAACGGTTTGCGGAAAAGTTTGCAATTGAGCAACCTTTGGCTTCGGCATTGTTGCCTGCAGTTCATGGCTTGCAAATAGGAATTGTAACGAACCTGGAAGATCCCGATGGCGAGGAAAGGATCCAGGTGAGACTTCCCCTGGTCCACGACAGTGATGATGGCGCCTGGATGCGGTTATGTTCGCTTGATGCAGGCGAAAACAGAGGTTGGGTATTTCGACCGGAAATTGGGGATGAGGTCATAGTTGGATTTCTCAATGACGACCCACGACACGGAGTGATTCTTGGAAAAGTACACAGCAGCAAAAATACGGCTCCCTATTCCGCCTCCAACGATAATCACGAAAAAGGATATTTATCAAGGGAAGAATTGAAATTCCTGTTTGATGATGAAAAGAAATCGATCACACTGGAAACTCCCGGTGGCCATAAGGTGATCGTCAACGATGACGATACAAGCATTACCATGGAAGACAGCAATGGGAACAAGATCGTGATGAATTCTGACGGCATTGAAATAGAAAGTGTGAAGGACATCAAATTGAAAGCATCTGCCGATATCAAAATGGAAGGAGGCGCAAATGCCGAGATCAAGGGAGGTGCGATGGCCAAATTGGAAGGAAGCTCCGGTGCGGAATTGTCATCCGGAGGCTCGACAACTGTTAAAGGAAGTGTAGTTCAAATAAATTGATCGATATGGGAGCGCCCGCAGCACGTATTGGTGATTTTCATGTCTGTCCGATGGTGACGGGAACAGTCCCCCATGTTGGCGGGCCGGTTTCCATGGGTAGCAGCAATGTTTTGATTGCCGGAATGCCAGCCGCGCGGGTTGGCGATATGTGCATATGCGTCGGACCTCCGGATACCATCGTCGCCGGTTCGTCCACAGTGATGATTGGCGGTATGCCTGCTGCCCGAATGGGTGACTCGACAGCTCATGGTGGGACGATTATGTTAGGCGCTCCAACGGTTTTAATTGGTTAAATGAAAAGATGATCAAATATGGATAATGCAAAGGACTTTATTGGAGTAGGTTGGAGCTTCCCGCCCACCTTCAACAGGGAAGCCGGACATGTGGAAACAACAAAGTTGTATGATGATATTCAAAAAAGTCTTGAGATCTTGTTGACCACACGTCCGGGAGAAAGGGTCATGCAACCAAAATACGGCTGCCACATGGAGCCACTATTGTTTGAATCCCTGGATACGGGAACCAAAACCATGATCAAGGAAAGAGTCAGAACATCCATTCTCTATTTTGAACCAAGGATTGAAGCAAAAAAGATTACACTGGACGACAGTCGACAAAATGAAGGGATCCTGCTGATCTCGGTTGAATACATTGTGAGTTCGACCAACAGCCGGTTCAACTTTGTATTTCCATTCTACAGTGAAGAGGCGACCGAAATGGATATTCTTACCACCAACCATCCCTTAGCAACATAAAATGAGCGACTGTTCTGAAAATAAAAACCCGCTAATCAGAAATGGCACCAGCCAGGGACAAAGAGCAGTAGCCTGGCTGGACCCGGATTCAGTGGAGATTATTGATAAATCCACGGAGGATTGGATGGTTTGGGCGGGACAGTTTTCAGATTATGTTGCCCATACTGCATTAAATAATTCTCCGGCAGGAACGATGAAACCGTTTTTTGCTGATAACCTGAGCGCCAGATTGGCCCTATCAGCTAGTTATCAGACGGAATTATTGTCCGGGCATATTCGCGAAGTTTTGCAATACATCGAAACGGAAGATACGGGCCTTAAGGAAGCATATACAGAGCTATACGATATCATTTTTTCCTACATTTCCATTGTCGACCGTTTGTATGTCGCCACAAAACCTGATAAAGAATACAATAACATCCTTTTCAATCATATCCAGGCAAAATTGCTGTTGATTGAAAAAAGAGCAATTGCCTATTACAAAGCTTCTCTTAACGAAACTCCGGCATTAATCGTCAATAGCTCACATATAGACCTTAATATTTTCCACGAACCCATAATCGGACATGAAGACTTTGTTGCCAATGGTTTATCCGGATTGTCCGGCAAGCGCTATCCGGCTGCTTCAGATTTTCAAACATACTATACCGGGATTAACCCGGATGCTACCATTTTCGGTGGTTTGTCCGGTTCGGGAAAGCAGATCAAATATGCCTGTCAGCACAACTTTTTCACCAGCATTTTGGATGAAATAAGCGCTTCATCGTCTTTTATTGTCAACCTTTCCAAGAAATACATAGCCAAATACCTGAACGATTGGCCCAATCACCAACCTGACTATGCATTGTTCCTGGCATGGCTGCAACTGCTGGAGGACACCGATGCTCATTTGAATGAACTGACAGGTCGCCACCTGAATTTTTATTACAAGCAGGTTTTACGACTCAAACCTTTACAGCAATCTCCTGACAAAGCATTCCTGGTACTGGAACTCAACAAGGTCACCCCCAGTTTTGCCTTGAAAGATGATACTGTTTTCATTGGTCCAAAAGATGAAAATGGAAAGATGATCACCTATGAAAGCATCCGGGAAACCGTACTGAACAAAGCTAAGATCAAATACCTGTCGGCAATTTATTATGGTGATGAAGACGATAAAATTGGAGCCCAGATCAATAAAGGAAGATTATTTGCAGCTCCTGTCATTAACAGCGCCGATGGATTGGGTGAGAAGCTGGAAGATGATGTCATCGCCTGGCACCCGTTCCATATCAAGGAATATGTCAATGGTGAATTGACGAACATCAACATGCCGAAGGCGACGGTGGGCTTTGCCATATCTTCCCATTATCTCAGGTTGAAGGAGGGATTGAGAAACATCACACTTGAAATTACTACGCAGAAGGGAGTCTCCTTTAACAATTTCACCTATAAAGCTTATATCACAACCGAAAAAGAATGGCTGGTAATTGAAGAAACCAATCTTTCCCTTGTGAAAAGTGGTGGCAGCGTGATCCGAATGGATTTAAGCTTTACCATACCGGCTGATAAGGATCCGGTCGTAGCTTATAACAAAGACGTGCATCTCGGAAGTTTAACGGCCAGAGAACCCGTGCTCAAGATCATCCTGGAGCACAAAGACACGGAAGAGTTCACATATGATAAGCTGACTGAATTGAATGTCACCAACGTAAAGTTGACGGTTGAAGTAGGGGCGATCAATGGAACTTATAATGAAAATGGTATCAAAAGCCTGGAATTACACAATGATAGCAGCCCGCTCAATCCATCCAAACCCTTTCAACCATGGGGGAATGAGCCGACTGTAGGTAACTCATTTATCATCGGTAGTGATGAGATTTTTTATAAGAAAGGAGCTGAATTACAGTTGAATATTGAGTGGAAGGACTTGCCCATCGATTCATGGAAAATTGATTTCGATAATTATACTGCAGTCAGCTATAATAAAACCGGTACAGTATCTGAACCAACTGTTAAAATTTTAAAGCTTAATAAAAATAAATGGGAAAAAGTAATCGATAATATCAGTTTTTTTGGATCTGTTCAGATTACCCGAAATATAGACCTTTCATCAAACAGTCATGACAAAGTATTCTTAGAAAAGGATGAGATATGGAATGGTTACAGTGCAAATTCAAATAAAGGTTATATTAAGATTCAGCTTATTCATGATTTTGGCCACCGAGATTACTATAGCGCTCTTCAAAAATACTTTATTACCAACAATAAAACTTTAGGGGCTCCTGTTTATCCATATAGCCCTGTAATACAATCGTTTTCAATAAGCTACACAGCCAGTTGTGAGCTTAGTTTAAACACGGACTATGCAGCTATATTTAATGCAAGACCTCTGAGTTTTTATCATATAGGTCCGTTTGGGGATAATGAAGTTCACAGGGTTCTTCAGAATTCCAAACCCGTACTCCTCAGTAAACTGATCACTCCCACAGGTGGAAATTATTCAGCGCAAGGGAGTTTGTTCCTGGGATTTGAAAATCTTCAGCCCGGCGATACACAGTCGGTTTTGTTTCAACTGCAGGAAGGAAGTGAAGCGCCACTCCTCGAAAAGCCGGAAGATCATCTCAATTGGGAGTACTTAGGTGCAAATAACGTTTGGAAAGAGTTTGATGATAATGGTGTCGGCGATAACACCAAAGGCCTGATCGAGTCCGGTATCATCAATTTTATTATTCCAAAAGATGCTGCTACCGAGCATACTTCTTTTGAAACGAACTTATTGTGGATACGGTGCTCGGTCAGCGAAGCTCCGGATGCCGTTTGCAAGATCATCGGTATTTATCCGAATGCTATACAGGTCGACCGAATTTTGTCACAGGATGTTGAATATGGATCCATGATCACAGCTGCGGGTGAGATTAAAAAGTTGTTTGTTCCTGAAGCGAAAATTAAAAAGATCGAGCAGCCCTTTACAAGTTTTGAAGGCAAGCCCAAAGAGCCGGATGACAAGTTTTACATGCGTGCTTCGGAAAGGTTGCGACATAAAAACCGGGCCATCACCATTTGGGATTACGAGCGATTGGTGCTTCAGGAATTCCCGGAAATTTATAAAGTCAAGTGCCTGAACCACACGAAGATATCCGGTTCAGTCGATGAAAACAACCTGGTATACAATGAAATAGCTCCCGGTTTTGTATCAATCATTACCATACCCGATCTGGCAAACCGGAATGACATCGATCCGCTCAAGCCCTACACCAAAAAAAGTACGCTTCAAAACATCGAAGATTACCTGAATGGGCTGACCTCCTGCCAGGTGACCATTTGTACTGCCCAGCCGGACTTCGAAGAGGTACAGGTGAAGTGCACGATCTACCTGAGGGACGAATATCCGGACATCAAATATTACAGAGAGGTAATCCAGCAGGATATCACCAATTTCCTGAGTCCATGGGCATTTGGCTCCGGAACAGAATTGAACTTTGGTGGCCGAATTCATCGATCTGTGCTGATCGATTTCATTGAGGAGCTTCCCTATGTGGATTTTCTAACAGATTTTGAATTGTATCAAATCACAACAGCGGGCACCAACAAAGTAGAGGAAGCCATAGCTTCAACCGGTCGGTCCATACTTGTTTCAGTACCCGCCATCAAACACGACCTGAATGTACTCTTGAAAACAGAGAAGACTGAAGACATTGTCTGCGAAGATGAATGAGCATATCACGATATTGAAGCAACCGGCATTTCGCGAAAGCGAGGACTATGATGCTTTGCGCAAAAAGGGTATCGACCTAATTGAGAAACTGGGTAGCACTTACTGGACGGATTACAATATCCATGATCCCGGAATTACCATTCTCGAGTTGCTCTGTTTCGCTCAGACCGAAGTCGGCTTTAAGCTGGGATTCTCCATTGAGGATTTGTTGGCTTATCCGTCAAACCAGAATGTAAAATGGGATGATCAGTGTTTTTATACAGCTAGGGAAATACTCACCATTAACCCGTTCACAAACAATGACTGGCGAAAAGCGCTTATTGATCAGGTTGGAATTGCCAATGCGTGGATGAAATGTACCCCGTGCCGATGTCATCCTAAGTTTTATGCTGATTGCAAGGAAAGCGAATTGACATACAAAGAAACAAAGCATCCCATCAGCATCAGGGGCTTCTGGGATGCTTTACTGGAACTGGAAGTTGACTCCCAATATGGCGACCTCAATGGAGGGAAGATCTTTTATTCCTTTTCATTCAATGGAGGGGAGCACAGGGCAACTGCCGAGATCCGGTTTTTGCCATGGTATAAAGCCAAGGAAGATACTTCTTTGATGAAAGTGATAAATGCCAATGAAATACAATCCATTGAACTGACAAACTATCACCTGGATGTGGCGGATGAAGTTTTTTACAAAGCATTAAGGAATCCCATGCGGGTGGATGTGGATTACAAGATCACCACCTCCAATGGGGTTGAAAACATTAGTCTGATCGAATTACCGGTGCGGATCTGGTTTAAGTCGGACGATGGGAGGGAAGTGATCAAAAAGAGTGACATCCAGGAAATATTTGCAGATATCCTGACTACAGGGCCGTTCAGCCAATATTTATATCAGCTGAAAAAAGCTAAAGAAGCAGTTGAAAAGGCAACCGATACCCTTCATCAGTACAGAAACCTGGCGGAAGATTATTGTAAAATCACCACGGTTCCGATTGTTGATGTGGGTCTTTGCGCTGACATTGAAATGACCGGAGAAGCCGATATTGAGGAAGTCCTGGGAGAAGCATATTATCAGATCAGCGAATACCTGAATCCGGTTGTCAGGTTTTATACGCTCAGTGAACTTTTGACGGATGGTAAATACACAGAAGAAATTTTCCAGGGTCCTAAACTGGACCATGGCTTTATCCTGGATGAAGAGCTGGATGATTCCGAATTGAAAACCACCATTTACACCTCCGATATCATCAATATCCTGATGGATATTGAGGGTATTGTCGCTGTCAAAAATATCGCTTTAACCAAATACGATGCAGCCGGCAACCTGATTGAATCCCAACCCTGGGAATTAAAAATCCAATACGGTCATCAACCCAGACTATATATCCATGCTTCCAAGGTATTGGTGTTTAAAGACGATCTTCCCTTTTTGCCTCACCAGGATGAATTGCACGATACGTTGCAGATGTGGCGAGGAATCCGGCAGCAAAACAAAGTCATTCAAACGGAAAACGACCTGGAAGTTCCCGAGGGTGAATACATTGCTTCTGATGGACATTATCCCATTCTGTATTCTTTGCCCGAAACTTATGGCGTCGGTCCCCACGGTTTGAAAGAACCATCGACAGAAATGAGGAAAGCGCAGGCAAAACAATTGAAAGCCTATTTACTCATTTTTGAACATTTGCTTTCCATTTATCTGAGGCAACTGGAAAACTTCCGGGACATCCTCTCGATCAATCCCGTCATTTCGAAAAGCTACTTTGCAACATTATTTAAAGATGCAGAACTGAAAGGTGTATCTGATTACTATGTCAATATTGATGACGAGGAGTTTCACGATTTGCTGGAAAGCAGGAGTCAGTTCCTGGATCGACGAAACGGATTCCTCGACCATCTCCTGGCCAGGTTTGCAGAGACATTCAACGATTATGCGTTGATGCTTTACCGGGCATATGGTTCGGAAGAAAAAGCCGAAGAAGAATTGGTTTTTGACAAGATCAATTTCCTGGAAAAATTTCCTGTCATCTCTGCCAATCGCGCCAAGGCTTTCAATTATAAGGATGATTCCAAGGTTTGTCATTCGGAAAATGTATCCGGATTGAGTGAAAGGATAAAAGTGGTGCTGGGATTAAATGGAGCATACTCATTTGTGGATTACATTATTGAAAAAAATGTCAATGGAAAATGGAATGGACACTGGACACTTAGCAATGATGAAGGGCTTGTACTACTGGAAGGCACACAATTAATCGATGTTGACCAGGAATACGACCTCAGGAAACAGCTAAAGGATGCGGTGGATGAAGCTCTCGAACAACTGGAGAAAAAGACCCAACTCAAAATCATTTCCATATCAGGTAAATTTGTCGTCGAACTGGAAGATAATATGGGAGATGTCATTGCAGCTTCTTCTGACAGTTTTAACCAGCAATCCGAAGCCGACGATCACAAAGATCTGATCGATGCCTTTATCGATAAGATTGTCAGTAGCGAAAAGGTCTTTGTTGTGGAACATATATTATTGCGTCCCCGAAATCTCCCATCTCTGACCATTCCCGATGGCGATCCGTTTTTACCGATCTGCATGGATAAAGACTGCAATCTTTGCGGAGAAGAAGATCCTTATTCTTTCAGAATTACCGTGGTGCTAAACGGTGAGTTGGGATTGGCAAATGGCGGTATAGCCTTTCGTCGGTTTGCAGAAAAGACTATCAGGCTTGAAACACCCGCACATCTTGGTGTAAAAATTTGCTGGGTTTCCGGCGAACAATTAAAAGAATTTGAAGAAGCTTATTGTAAATGGTTAGCAGAGTTGTCTAAAGATAATCCCAATCAATTAACCTTGCACAACCTACTGACAACCTTACTGGAAATATTCAAAAAATTAAAAAGTGTTTACCCTCAGGCAACCTTGCATGATTGTGTGGATGGAGATGATGAGAACAGGGTTCGGTTAAACAACACAATTATTTAAAAACTATTCTTATGGCACAATCAATTCAACATGACCGGTATCCGAAATTCGTAGCAGATCAGGTGCTTACCGAAAAAAGTCTTAACCAGATGTTTGGTTATCTGGAGGAGCAGCAGCGATTGACCAGAACTACCTTGATAGGTATTGGTATCATGTGCGGCATGCATGTTCGTGTGAGTGATGATGGAACCTCGCTGACCATCACCGAAGGCGTTGGTGTGACAACAAAGGGATACCTTGTGCCATTTCCCGAAACTACCTATACCTTTTACAATGATAAATTCTCAGCCGAACAGGAAATATTTTACGATCCTTTTATTGATGCGGGAACCGGGAAACAAAAATTCCCGCTTTATCTTCTTCACAACAATGGCGCTGCGGAGATCAAGAAGCCCATTACAAAGTCATTTTTAGAGGATAAAGCGGTTGTCATTTTTGTTGAGTTGCTGAAAGTAGATAATAAAAACTGTGATCCTGATACCTGTGATGATAAGGGTGTCACCATTGAAGTGACCCACCGGCCATTGTTGGTCGATCTGGATGATCTGGATGAACTAATATTCGGTGGGCCGAATGACTCACCATTTTTCCATGAACCTTCCTGTGTGGAGTGGCCGGATATCAAAATGCCTAGATACAATGTGCCTTCGACTTTTATTCTCAGCTCAAAAGCGGTATTGAAAAACTTCCTGCAGATCCTGAACAGTGATTTTCTGTTTAAAATTGAAAATACCCTTGGTGCTGCTTATGGTTCATTTGGTGTATTGATCAAGGATGAATATCCGAACAATCCCTTCTCTGGGCTTCGAAACAAATTCAAATTCCTGTTTGATGGAAGTATAAATGTCGCTCAGTTGCTCCATGTTCAGTATTACTATGATTTCTTTTCCGATCTCATACTTTCCTACCGCGAACTCCGGGATATTTGCAATAAATGTTTGTGCATCTGCTCTCCAAACGAAGCCCTCTTTCCCAGGCATTTGATCTTGGGAAATGCCATTCCTTCCCCCGATGAATTCAGGCACCATTGGATCCAATCCCCCGCATTCTCCTGTTCAAATTGCTCGGAAGGGCAGATCAGGTTTCTTCTCAAAAAGATTGCTCTTTTAATTTCAAAACTGGATCTGCCAAGGAACAATCTGAATAAAAAGAAAAACTTCAGGAATGTCAGGGTCACACCCAGCAGCTACGGAGATATTCCCATTTCCGATAAGGCCATTCCTTATTACTATGATGTTTTCAATCCTCCTGATGAACTTTTTGACCATTGGAATTACAGGAAATCGAAGTTAAAAAAAGGAAACAACAATTTGTCGTATGACGCGAACCAATATAATAGCAGTCCGTACATCTCCGAGCCATTAAATTATGACATCGAGCCTTACAATTTCTTCCGGGTAGAAGGGCATCTCGGAATGAACTGGAAAACCGCACTGGCTGATGTGAATAAAATAAAGAATGAAAAAAGATTGCCTTTTGATGTGATCGCGCTCAACGGCGACATATTCGAACTCATCCGGAGCCTTTTAACCACTCAAAACAGCCTGGCAGATATCATAAGAGGAGACAAAGATATCGTGCTGAAATTGCATTGTTACTTTGCGGATATCGAGTCACAATACGATGCTCATGCCGCCGAATTGCGTTGCACCCTGCTGAAAGTAATGTCCTACTTTTATAATCTGAAAAGGGTCGGCATAGATGGCGATCTGACGGCGACAGAAAAAATTCCCGAATCCGCAATGGTAAGGGAAGCATTTCCCAACTACCGGACCTTAGCAAACTCTTATGGTGAGAGTTTTGACCAGTTTTACGCCAATGTTAAAAATCAGCCTTACATTACCCCGGAGGCTTTTTCTTCCACGGGCGTATTTAACATTATCAGAGAGTCACGCCAAAACATGTTCCTGAATCCGACCTACCTGATGTATTACCTGGAGAAAATTTATGAAGCACTACCGGACGGACTCGTTCAATTGAAAATTAATGATCTTGCGCAAAGACTAAACGACGCTTCCCTGGTTGCCACATACATGCTCATAGCGCTTGATAATTTAAATGATTTCGAGCTACCCGCAATGTGGGAAGAGAGCCTGGATGCTATTATCCGAATTTGTAAGGCCAAGGTTTTCGACGTTATTTATCGAAACTTCCTGATCAATTACGCACTTTTTGTCTCTAATCAGTCCTTTGCCATGTATGCGTTCATGAATAGTGGCGTACAACACAAAGCAGGCGTAACGACAGGAGGAACCTTTATTTTAGTCTATCATGACAAGCAGGATGTCAGTCTGGACAATTTAACTACCGGGGATTTAAGCAGTGAAGCTATTGCAGAAGAAGGCCCTGTTGCACTTAATCCCAGGGAAAATTTTAGCAGAACAGCCAATGCGGAAAATATTACCGCCTTTAGAGCAGGAAACACCATTTCTGAAGAAAACGCAAACATTAGTTCTGTCAAGGCCGTTCACCGGAATCCCATTTTGGAATACAGGAAGGGAACCTCGGTAAAAGGCCTTGGTTTAAATCCAATTTTTGAATTGGTAGATGCAAAGGATGATGATGACGAACTGACGGATGCGGAATTAGCCGAACTGGTCAGCCAGCTTCCGGATGGCACAGTAATAGCTGATTTCTTTGTTCCTAACATGTGCAAGGCCGCCTGCATGCCGATGAATTACATTGTACTGGGAGAAAGGGAAACACCTCCCGGTGAGGTCGATGTTCGTCTGGATATGAAATACAGGGAATTTTGTGAAAATGATCAGGGCGAATACGAAATCAAAGCTGCTCCGGAAGGTGGAACATTGAAAATAGACGGAACACCTACTGACAGCTTTGTATTTAGACCGATCGGTTTTAATCCTGGCGATCAGCCATTCCGGGAAGTAACGATCAGCTACGAAGTAGATGGAAATGTGAAAAACATCAGGGTGAAAGTTTACAATCGACCTGAGGTAAGTATCGGCATCAAGAGCATTGATCATGCCAATCGCATCGTCGAGTTTACAAACGAGACTAAATTTGCCGACAGGTATGAATGGAGTTTTGGGAATGGACAGTTTTCCGATAAGCAGGATCCCGGACCAATTAATTTTGGTGACAGCCAGACAGCAATTGTTAATCTAAATGCATTCAATGGACCATGTCACAATGAATCCCAGCCGTTGACGATCAATTTTGAAGAAATACCGGGTGAGGTCCGTACATGCGCATCCATTGATGAATTAGGTGAATTGTTCAGCTTATTGGATGAAATTAGCCCGGATCAGTTCAAAAGTGCGATTGAAGAATATCCGCTACTCAAAACAATATTTATGGAAAGGTTTAGCGATATCGTCGGATTGCCACAGGAAGAGCAATGTAAATTGCTGACTGCAGAGATCAAGGTCTCAGTCATTCAACGTATCATCAGGATTCTCAATACCATAGTTAGAAATGACAAGGAACTGAGAAGGTTTGCGCTCATGCTGTTCGAGATAATGCTAAAACTCACCATGTTCTATGCCTGCTGCCAGGAAAAGGATGTGAATGAGGCAGGTGTGAAAACCGAAACGACCTTAAAGATAATGCGTGATTTTATGGCTTCCTGGATGGAAGGAATTGAGTTTAATGATGAGGAAAGGAAAATCCTGGAGAGTATGTTGGATGCGGTTAAAACGGAACTTGGAAAAGCCTCATCTGAAACTCCTTCCAAACAGGTTTACATCCAATTGCTCAAAGATCTATATGAGGTATTATCTCAACTATTGGCATGATAGATACTTTAGAAAACAAAATACATAATGCCACACTGGATGTTGGATTTGACCGAATAAGTGAAACCGGTTTGAATGCTGATTGGGTTGTCGAATGGTCAAAGGAATACATTTTTGAATTAATCGATCGCTATGCCGTTGAGCTGACGAAGGATGATACGGTGGTAAAAATTCCTGATTTGACCATTCAATTGGATTTGACTTTTGAAAATAACCTTTTGGAGGAAAGTGATCGTCTTCGGGCGGAGATTGGCAGACAGATAAAAAAAGCGCTTCAGAAATCGATATTAGAAAACAGTAAAAATGCTCTTTCAATAGCTGCCTATAAAACACAGATCATTCTTGATTTTATTGAGTATGGGCAGCTTTCACAATCCTATTCTAGTGCTGAATGGAGGAAATTAAAAGATGTTTTCACAGATGAGCTATTATCTATGAGATCTTTTCAAGATCAGTTTTTGGAGATTATAAAAGTCGAGGATGCATTTTACAGGTTTTATGATTTAATCGAGCTAAAGGCATTGGACTATATCCTGACCAATTGGTCTGCAGAAAAGGATCTTTTGAAATGGATTGCCGCAGTTTCTCAATTAGTTGCTATCAATCCAATGTATTTTAAGAGAACACCAGTTGTCAATATTTACTACAAGCTATTTCTTGATTTACGAGGCAAAAAATCCTCTCCGCAGGTAACATTGAAAAATATTTTAAGCAAGTCCCTGATCCCGGAAACGCTGGAGTTTGAAAAATTAAGGATACCGAATGATATGCCGCGCCAAATTCTTCAGGAGTTGAAAGTTGAAAGTATAAAACAAGAAAGAAAAAAAAGGAAGGTTTCAAATCTGAATAAGTCAGAAAAAGTTCAAAAAATTCCTGAAGAAGGAGCACACATTGGTCAGGCGGGATTGGTACTAATAGCTTCATTTTTGCCAGCATTTCTAAAGAACGTTGGCTATGTAGATGACAAGGGACAATTATTGAGTCAAAAGCTAGTTCCCATCCTCCTGCATTACCTCGCAACGGGTGAAATAGAAGCACCGGAATGGAAATTAACCTTGCCGAAAATCCTTGCCGGCCTATATCCCGGACAGCATTGCGAAACAAAAATAACAAAGAATAAAAAACTGGATCGACAAATAGATGACTTGTTGCAATCTATAATCGGACATTGGAAAGAACTGAAAAAGACCAGTCCGGAAGGTTTGCGAAATACATTTTTGATACGAGAAGGAAAACTTCACGATAAAAATGGATTTTACTACCTCTATGTGCGGGAGCAG
This sequence comes from uncultured Cytophagales bacterium, assembly GCA_913057175.1. Classification (GTDB taxonomy): domain Bacteria; phylum Bacteroidota; class Bacteroidia; order Cytophagales; family Cyclobacteriaceae; genus CAJXNP01. The sequence continues at coordinate 103,016 of CAJXNP010000015.1, read as the reverse complement.
ACGGTTGATATTTTACTCGCCTATGTCTCCTGGAATTATCAGACCATCAAATTGGACTGGATGAAGCAGATCCTGTTTGTTGAATGGAATAAAGAATCCTGATATAATCGGGACAAGAATAGATAAACATTGTTCTCCTCGGCTGAAAAATCGAGCAAAACATCTGTTCATCTCCAACGGAAGACAGATCAATCTTTTTTTGGTTCACAAAAAGAGAGTGGGATGGATGTGCAAAATCCAACCTTTTTCAGGCCCGCCATCCAGACGAAACTACGTGTCAATCAGCCCAATGACGAGTACGAAAAAGAAGCCGATCTCGTAGCAGATCGAATTGTCAATTCACCGGAAACATTTTCCTCTAATATAGATAGCAAACCGACTGAAGTCCAACGACAGGAAGAAGAACTGGAGGAGGAAGAAGAAACCCTTCAGGCTTCGGAAATTTCCATTCGGCGAATGGAAGATGAAGAACAGGAAGAGTCTTCTGCCATTCAAACGAAGCAATTCAATTTTATCCAAAGAGAAAACAATCAAACAGAAGGCTCTGCCGAAGAGGAAGAAGAGAGCCTGCAAACATTTAATATTCAAAGATCAATTTCCCTGCATCATTCTGATGTGATCCAGATGAGTGGACGCGGTCCCCCGGAACCCGGCATACATTTTCAGAACCAGCTTCACCAATCTACGCATGGCGGACAGCCCTTGCCTGAAACGGTAAACAATGATATGTCGACCCGCTTTGGCGCGGATTTCAGTGAAGTAAGGATCCATACGGACGCAAGCGCTCAGCACATGAGTAAGCATGTGAATGCGCATGCCTTTACGTATGGAAACCACCTATTTTTCAATAGCGGAAAATTCGAACCTGATTCCCGGTCGGGGCGGACACTTCTTGCCCATGAATTGACTCATACGATTCAGCAGGGGGCTGTTCCTTTACATTCGAATGTCCAGCGCAAGCATTCCTTTTCAAGTATTCAGAAGAAATCCATCCAAAGACAAACAGCTCCACAATTGACCAAGGCGGTAGAGTTGGCAGAAGCTGAGCAGGGTAAGGTGATCGCGAATAAAGAAGGCCCTGATGGAAACCGATATGGCTGGGAACGACTGATGGAATATTTTACGACTACATTTGGCGAGGATAAAATTGTATCCGGACCGACCGGTGAACAGGGGGTTGTTTACAAAGAACATATCAAAAAGAAATCGATCATTCCCGGAATGGTCCCTAACCAACCGGACCCCAATAAAAAGGAAAAGCGCGATGCGATGCCGAGCTGGTGTGGGATCTTTGCCTTCTGGGCGTTGAATAAGGCCGGAATCCCCATGCCAAAATGGAAGCTGGGAGAATCATTCATTCCACCCGAAGCGGCCTATCCATCCGGATACAAGCCTCAACCCGGAGACCTGGCATTTAAACAAAAGCGGTCGCATTACGGATTAGTTGTTGGAATGGATGGTCCTACGCGTGTGAAAAGTGTGAATGGAAACACGGCCGGAGATGATAACCTGGGTGGCGAAGTACAGGTACAGACGCATGACATCAGCAACTGGCAGGCATTTTTTAATCCGTTGGTTGCGAAAACCGGAAGCCTGCGAGACCCTGAGTTGGGCGACAAAGATACCGAGACCAAAACTTTCAAAGAGCTACGCAAGCTGAAATACAATGTCAACCGAAAGGCAGAAAGCGAGAATGAAGAGGAGGAATTGCTTCAGTCAAAAGCTGAAGAAAACGAGGAAGAGGAAATGCTTCAGGCTAAGCAAGAACTGCCGGAAGAGGAAGAAAAAGAAGAGATCCAGCGGTCTGAAATTGGAAGTGCCGGAGGTTTTGCCTCCAGTGGAGAAGAATTTGAAGCGGATGATCAACCGGCCGATATCCAAACCAAACCGACATCATCGGTAGCCCTGCAGGTGAGAAATAAATCACGTGGGTCAATGATCCAGGGAGGCTGGCTGGGAGATGCCTGGAATGCGGTTTCCGGTCTGGCTTCTGACGTAGCCGGTTATATTGAAGAAGGTCTGGATGCAGCTAAAGATTGGTTGCTGGATAAGGTCCGTGATTTCGTTGTCAAAATCCCGGGCTATACCTTATTGAGCTATATTTTGGGATACGATCCCATTACCGGCAGAAATGTCGATAAAACTCCGTTAACGCTTCTAAATGCTGTACTCGATCTGATACCCATCGGTGGGGATATGGTCAAGTGGGTGTTGGATTACTTCGAGGCGACCAACCCGGTCGCGAATTGGCTGTTTGACTCTGTCAAGCGATTTAACGATCTGATCGCAAGTGTTGAGTCGAGGTTTGAAAATTTCTGGAATTCCCTCAGCCTGGATGATGTCGGTGATCCTGAAGGAGTAATGGATAGGGTGGCCAATTTATTCCGTGATACAATCTCAAGCATTGTTTCCTTTGTTGAAGATGTCGGAGGAGATTTTCTGACGATGGTAAAAGATATTGCCATCAATGTATTAGTGAAATTTATCAAAGAGTATTTCCCTGATGCTTACGATTTGCTCACAGTTATTCTCGGTGAAGACCCCGTTACCAAGCAACCGGTAGATCGCAACGGCACAAACATTCTGAATGCCGCCTTAAAAGTATTGGGTGAGAGGGGAGCACAAATAAAAGGTCAAATGGTTGAAAATGGCATCTTTGAGAAATGTGTAGCCTGGATCGACCGAAGCATTAACCTGGTGCTATCTTTAATTTCCGATATCGGAAATATCTTCGACACCATCTGGAAAGCCATCTCCTTCGAGTCGCTTTATTCTCCGATTGAGACCTTCACTGAAATAGCGCAAGCTTTCACCACACCAATTACCCGCATTGTTGATTTCATGACAGATGCCATGATCCAGCTGCTGGCGATCCTCAGGGAGGCGCTTTTGAGCAGGTTGAGCAATTTTGCAAAAGAAACCAGGGGATATTTTCTGATTACCGTTTTGATCGGAAGGGATCCATTTACGGGAGACCGGGTACCGAGAACGACAGAGAACATTATCCATGGTTTCTTTAGTCTGATGGATGGAGGCGAAGAGCAATTCCGTCAATTGAAAGAAAGCGGAAAAATCGACCGGATGACCGAAGAGATCGATAAAGCTGTCAGACAGCTCAACTTTACCCTTGAATACATCCTGGGTCTATTTACCAGCCTGTGGGAATCGCTCGATTGGAACGATTTCCTTAACCCATTTGGCGTATTCCGTCGAATCGTCAGCACATTTGGTGATCCGGTCATTCGTTTGGTCCGCTTTATTATCACCATTGTGAAGATCACCATCGAGATATTACTGATTGCTATGAACTTCCCGTTCGAAACGGTCAATAACATCATCCAGCGATCGATGGAAGCATTTGGTAACATCAAACGTGATCCGATTGGCTTCCTCAAAAATATACTGCGAGGGATCAAGCAGGGATTTGTTCAGTTCTTCGACAATATCCTTAAACACCTGATGAATGGACTGGCTAATTGGTTGTTTGGCTCGCTTGGAGAGTTGGGCATTCAGATGCCTCCTGATTTTAGCTTCAAGAGCATTCTCAACCTGGTATTACAGATCCTGGGAATCAGCGTCGAGCGCGTGATGGAAAGGGTTTGGCTGAAGCTGACCGAACAGATCGGTGCCGAAAAAGTAGCTAAGATCAAGGGAGCCATTGATAAGTTGACAGGTATCTGGACCTTCATCAAGGATGTTATTGACAGAGGTCCGATTGCCATTTGGGAATTTATCAAGGAGAAACTAAGCGACCTCTGGAATATGGTTTTGGATGCAGCGAAAAACTGGATCATGACCCGAATTATTGCTTCTGTTACAACCAAACTGTTAAGCATGCTCGATCCCACAGGCATCATGGCAGTGATCAATAGCGTGATTGCTATTTACAAAGCCATTGAGTCCTTCATTGAGCAGCTAAGGGCCATGCTGGAGATCCTCAACTCATTCGTGAATGGTATCGCTGAAATCGCAGCGGGAAATATCAAAGTGGCAGCTGATTACCTCGAAAATGCCCTGGCAAAAGGAATCCCCGTAATGATAGGATTCCTGGCCAACCAGGTTGGACTAGGCGGCATAGGTAAAAAGATCGCAGAGATTATCGGCAAGATCCGCGAGAAAATTACTGAAGGTATCGACTGGCTGGTAGCCAAAGCACTGAAAGTGGGAAAACCGATTATTGATGGCGTATTGAGGGTGATTGAATTTGGTGAGGGACTGGTTGAAAAAGGGAAGGCGAAGGTGAAAGGAGCAATAGAATCTGTTTTACAATGGTGGAAGAATAAGAAAACCTTTAAAGGTAATGACGGCAAATCCCATAGCCTGTATTTTGAAGGGAATGAAAAAAATGCTGTTTTAACTATTGCTAGTGTACCGACACCGTTAACACTGTTTTTGGAAAATTTTGATACTAATTCAGATCCCGCGCTCGATCAAATTAAATCTGATGCATTGGAGATATCAAAATCTATTGATGAAAAGATCACACTATTAGACAATAAACAAAAGGGTCCCGAAAGAGATGAAATTAAAATTGAAATAGATGCGAGTATGAAATTATTGGTACCTAAACTCAGTAGGCTTTTTGGTGGGAATGAGAAAAATGTCGGTATCTTAAATAAGTGGTTAAATAATAAAGTTGTTACCAATAATGGAGAAATATATAAAAGATTTGAAAATGATATTGATTCAGGATTAAATGAAGTAGATGGCAAAAATATTTATCAGTTAAGAAAAACACCAAAAGATGATTATTTAGAACTGCTGATTCAACGATTAGCCTATAAAGCAAAAGAAGGTTATTTGCCAATATATATCAATGATAATGGAATACTCATGCCGGGAGAAGAGAAAGTTTATGTTCCACCTCATAAAAACTACATCCCTGATCATGTGAAAGTAACTGAGAAAAACGGAAAATATATAGCAGAATACTTAACGAAAACATTTGATGGAAAAGACGGGCCAACTTTTAAAATAGAAGTTTCCTATTCTGAAATAACCGAAAACAATCCGCCTAAGGAAGAAACCAGAAGCGTTTCAGGAAAAGGTTTAGTATTTAAACCGGAGGGAAATCCCAGGGGAGTTACCGATTCTGCAACCGGAGGATTTCATAATGCGCATTTGATTGGTGATAGGTTTGGTGGGTCAGGTAAAGGTAAGGCATTGAATATTTATCCTTCATCCCCCAAATACAATACGAAAGAAATGAGTGATGTTGAAGATAGAATGGCAGCTGTTTTGAAAAATAAAAACACTTTTGATATAGATGTAAAAGCTAAGATCAGTAAAGAGAAAATTGGTGGGGATAACCTGACGAATTTATTTACGACAGAATTCAAGAAAGATAATCCTACTGCAACAAGCGCTGATCAGCCTGTAGAGAAAGAGCTAGGAAAGAAGTTACAAACAGTAGTAAATAAAGATCTGAAGAGATTACCCGGAAAATTTATGAGTGTAGAATATGAGACTTCCGAGGGTTCTTTCGGTTCTATTGGCGAAGATCAAGGCTATGATGATCTTGTACCAAATATTTTGGAAGAACAATAAAGATATTTAATAGGAATACGCGTTAAAAATTAATTGAAATGAAAACCAAATCCATCAGCCGAAAGCGGAGGGCTAAAAAACAGCAGCCTTCCCAAAAGAAACATCAGAATGAAGCTTTCTTCGAAGCTCATGTCCAGCGAAAGTGTGAAAAGTGCGAGGAGGAGAAAGAAAAGAAAGGCGTACAAAAGAAATCTGATAAGCAATCAGCCCATTCTCCCAAAAGCTTTTTTGGTCATTTTATGAATAACATTGATTCAAAAGGCAGTTCGCTATCGACCGGTAAAAGGACATTTTTTGAAAACAGAATGCAGGACAATTTCGGTAGTGTAAAAGTCCATCGTGACGAGGAAGCAGCGCAGGCTTCCAAAGAAATTGGTGCCAAGGCTTTTGCCTGGCAAAATCACATTGTCATGAATAATCATTACTATCAGGAAGGAAGCCTTGAAGAGAAACAATTGCTCGCTCATGAATTAAAGCATGTACAGCAACAAAAGGGCGGAAAGAAAATCATCCAAATGATGCCCAAGGAAGGAGGGGAAGAAAGCACAGAGGCATCCTCCGACCCGGTCGCTGAAGAAATGGAAAAAGAAGCCGAGATGGAAGAGGAGAAAGTCATGACGCCTGAAAGCCTTTCCGATCTTTATACTTCAGGGACATCATTTACCAAAACAGTTTTTGGTAATTCCGTCAGTTTTCAGGGACAAACAGACGCAACCTTCAACGGAGGGGTTGGTACAACCCGGAACCTCTCCAGAACACCGGCGGAAAATTGTGTGAATTGTGCAGAAAATGATTGCTGGCATTATACGGGACAGTTAGTGATTACCTATTCCGTATCAACAAGCGTAACCTTGCCGAAAGTACCACAGGGATTGACGGACTGCCAGCATGTACGGGTTCGATCTGCCATCGACAGTGAACTGGCCCCACATGAGCAGGATCATGTTACTGCTTTTATCCAGTACAATGGAACGGTAACTTTACCGATTGATTATACAGGTTGCAGTGCTGGGATCCAGGAGTATGTTCAACAATTGCATGATGAAAATGCTATGGCGAGAAGAGCCTCTGCGCAAGCCGCCAGCGATGCATTGGATCCATTCCACGTAACAGTGGATATGGATTGTGAAGATGAACCACCAGCAGATTCGTCCGATTCAAAGTGATAATCGTTTGATTATATTTTCCGAAGTTTGAATTATGTACTAACTTAACCTGAGCTTGATATTAGATCGCGAAATTTTGACTTGAATTATTCCAATACTCTCCTCTTGAGAGGAGATACAGAGGTGTGTAATTTAAAAACCTCATAATTCAAGTCAAAATTTATCTCAACTGCAAAATGAAAAAATTAAAAGAAAACAGGTTTTTGTGTTTTACACACCCCGTCACCCCTGTTCCCGATAGCTATCGGGATGGAATATTGGCGTTTTCTTTTGATTTTTTACTGTCTTTATATTGAACTCAGGTTAAAGTTTATTCACACAACCAACGCAAAATATGTTAAGCGTCCATAGCAACCTGAAGATTGACTCTAAAAATAAGGATGAATACCATCGATGCCTGGAAAGTTTAGGAAAATTGATCAAAGACCGCATCGCTTCCGAACAGAATGGAACGGAACTAAATATTCAGGACTACAAAAACAAACAATTTGATTCCGACCTGAATAGCATCTTACAATTGGATGAAACTTTTACTTTTGAAGAGAAACTGGTGTTATTCCTGGCAATCTCCCCTTACATCAAACCGGGATATTTTGAAGAGGTGATGGTTGAAGCTCTCCCACAAGGAGGAGAGTTTATCGCTTTTGGTGGTGTGAAAGGCCAACAGCATCGTGGGATATTACCAACAGGAGAAACCGCTTTATTTTTATTGGCTGGCAGCCATATTTCTGATCGGTTGAATTATCAGAAAATGTTCAATAGTGATGGACAGTTTGCTGGTCAGGGAATTTTGCAGGTTGATGACGTTCCGCATGGCGAACCCAATATGAGCGGTCGGCTATTGCCTAATCCCGATTGGTTGGAAAAAACACTTTTTGGAAAGGAAGCTTCGCCGGTTTACAGCCTTGAGTTCCCTGCGCGAAGGATCACTACCTCTATGTTGTGGGATGACCTGGTATTACATCCACAGACTGTTGATCAGATCACCGACATTCAGATATGGATGGCTCATCATCAAAAGGTTTTGGATGATCCGGTTTTTGGCAGAAGGATAAAACCGGGTTACCGGGTTTTGTTTCATGGAAAAGCGGGAACGGGAAAAACAACAACCGCATCACTTTTAGGCAAGAAATTCGATATTCCGGTTTACCGGATCGATTTGTCCCAGGTAGTATCCAAATACATTGGCGAGACTGAAAAACACATCGAAATGGTATTTAAAAGAGCGGAAAGGAAAAACTGGATCTTATTTTTTGATGAAGCCGATGCCCTGTTCGGAAAAAGAACGAATGTGCAGAGTTCAAATGATAAATTTGCCAATCAGGAGGTTTCCTATCTGCTGCAGCGAATTGAAGACTTCGAGGGTTTGCTGATCCTGGCATCCAATTTCAAAAATAACATCGATGATGCTTTTTTAAGAAGGTTCCATAATATCATTCATTTTCCTATTCCCGGAACAAACGAACGGTACAAGCTCTGGACGCAAAGTATTCCCAATAGTTTAAAGGTTCATGCTGATATCAATTGGAAAGATATTGCTGATAAATATCCTATTACAGGTGCTGAAATTGTAAACGTCATTTACTACGCGTCCCTGAAGACACATTCCAGAAATGATTCTACTATGCGAAAAGAAGATGTTTTTGATGGGATCAAAAAGGAATTGAAAAAGCAGGAAAGAGCCTTTAATTAGTAGATATTAAGGTATTTTGGTAAGCAGACAATTCAGGCTTATATCGATTTACCAATTGAAATTCCACTTGCTTCAAAATTATGATTAGTATCATCTAATGGAATATGTTTTGGATACCTTTTTTGATGAAAGTAACATAATTTCACTATTTTGCTCAAACCTTCAACTGATTATGAATGACCTCAATCTGGAACAAACTTTCCTGCATAGGACTGAACAAGATCTCTGACGAAAAGGAAAAACGTCATGTCCTTCTGACCAACAGGATAGCAATTATTACCAGTTGCCTCTGTTTTCTAATTCTAGCAATGGTTTTCATTGCTATTCCTGAATACGGTTTTTCAAGTACACGTAAATTAATTTTCGCTTCCTTTTTCGTGTTTCTATCGGTTCTTTTATTCAATTATTATGGAAAATTCAATTTGTCCCGGCTTTTTATATGCTGGTTACCTCCATTGTTGATGATGTTCATTTCAATATTCAACAAGACCCAACAAGCAGATGATGTCGGGATCAGGGATTTTTATTTTTACAGGTTTTTGTTGCTGGCTGTAGTGATGGTCCCTTTGCTCATTTTTAGCACCAATCAAAAGAAGTACATTGTTTTGGGGTTGGCTCCAAGCTTCTTCTCCCTGTTATTATTTGACCCAATACATGATTATTTAGGGATAGGCTTTTTTGATTTTGGATTTGTCGATGATCATTACATTCTGGCGACCATTTTTTCAATGATTGCCTACATTGGATTGCTGGGCTTTATCTTTGGCTTGAAGATCACAACCGATAATTTTGAGACGGAAGTATATGCTCAAAATAAAAAGATCAGGGAACAGAATGTGGAAATAATTGAGCAAACTGAAAAATTGAAGATCAGTAATAAGGCTTTGATGGAGGCAAAAGACAAGATTGAGTTTTATAGTAAAGACCTTGAAAAGCAAATTGCGCACAAAACAAAAGATCTTTCGTTGACGAATGAACAGCTGATCCTGCATGTCAATGAGCTGAGGCAATTCTCCTATACGCTTTCCCATTACCTGAAATCTCCCGTCGCCAGTCTTAAAGGACTCATGAACCTTGTAAAAAAGGACGATCTTTCCTCTGCAAACAGTGAGATTTTCAATCACCTTGAAAAGACCGCCAGAACAATGGAAGAGGTTTTTAATGACCTTGATGAAATACTTGAGTTAAGACATGGTCTTCATCATCAAATATCAAAAGTGAATATCAGGGAATTGTTTCAGGAAATTAATGATCAATTTGCTAGTGAGATTTCAAATCTGAATATAAAAGTAGAAAACCAGGTTGAGAGCCAGATTATTTATACCAATGATCAGAAGGTGAAAAGCATGCTGTTTCATATGATCAGCAATGCTATTAAATTTAATTCTCCTCACCGCAAGCCTGTTATCCGGTATACTTTTGAAGAAAATGGGGAATATTACAAAATGAAAGTTTGGGACAATGGCATGGGAATAAATATGGAATTATACCGAAATAAACTGTTTGAAATATACCGACGATTTAACAACCACATGGAAGGCAGAGGGCTTGGATTGTATCTTATTAAATTACAGGCAGAATCTTTAGGCGGATATGCAAAAATAGATAGTAAACTCGATGAATTTACAGAAATAGAGGTGGGTCTTAGAAAAAATATGGCATTATGATTTGAATAGATATTTTAATGGCAATCCACCATTTCTTAAATCAGGATTCAGGTCAGGACTTTGTATGACGTTATCTTAGAATTCAGTTCATTCAATCACTACTTCCCCGACATTCTCCGTTACCAGCCATTCCCTCGCATCCTGAGAATCAACAGCAATATCACAATTTGTAAAAGAGATTTTATCCGTATGCCTGACGAAAAATCCATGGGCATTGGTATTTCCAAATTTGCTTCCTTCCGGGTATTTTCCGTCGTACTCCATTACTTCCTGATCCGTGCGGTTGATTCCACCTTTTAATTGCAAGTGTATATTTTCAAATCTAATACTGCCGATGTTATGACCTTCTATTCCCGTAATAATGGATGGATATTGCTGGGTGAAATTGCTTCCGTTAATGTCACTGATGGAAATATTCGAGATACTGCCGATCCGGGATTCACGTCCTGGTACCGTTCTGCCCCGATCTGCCAACATAATAAAAAATGCCTGTCCACAATTTTCAATGGTACAGTTTTTAATATTCAGGTTGTCGATTTTTGCTCCATCCATTGATTCGATGGCGATGGCAGAGTTTTGATAGGCATTTTTCAGATAAAGATCTGATATTTGAAAATCTGTAAAGCTTCCTAACCCATCTGTGCCTAGCTTAAAGCAATTGCCAGCATTGACGTTTAATTTATCGATCATGCACCCTCTGACCACCACGTCTTTAACTCCATATTCACTTCCACTTTTAAAACAAATACCATCATCTTCCGATTGAATGTAGCAGTCTTCTATCAGTACATGATGGCAATCCACAATATCGATGCCATCACGGTTAGGTGTGAGATTTCCGGTATGAATGGTAAGGTCATGAATGTGGATGCTGTCGGACTCGATGTAAACCTGGGTCCAGCATGCCGGTTCAAGTAAGGTGAGATCGGAAACTGTAATATTTTTAGATCCAACAAATGCCAGGATGGATGGGCGGTCTTTTTCAGTTCCCAGCTCCTTTACATTCATCCATGGCTCGAAATCTCCCTGGCCATCGATCGTACCGCCACCGGTGATGGTCACATTTTGTACATGATTGCCATAGATCAATCGGCGCTGACAGTCTTGCTCCATGCGATTGTGGTATTCCGTTTCAATGAGGTGATGCGGGTAATGTTCTTCACTGTCCGACTGAATACCAAGAAGGGTTGCGTCCGATTTTATTTCGAGGGTCATGTTGCTGCCCAATGTAATTTGCCCGGAGAGAAAGGTGCCATTTTCCAGGACAACTGTTCCTCCAGTGCCGTTACCGGCATCAATGGCTTTTTGGATGGCAGTCTGGTCATTGGTTTGGCCATCACCGACAGCTCCGTAATCCTTTACATTGAAAATAGATTTTTGAGAGCAGCTCCAAAACGTGATAAGGACAAGACAAAAAGGGAGTTTGAAATTCATAGTTTTTGGGACTTTGAAATGCAATTTAAGATGATTTCTAAGACAGCCTTTCAAAATTTAAGAATGATAGAAATAAAACAACATCACACTCATGTTTCGGTGTTGAAATACTCCCATTTTGCACATAATTGCAAGAAACGCACATAATTGGAATACCTATGTAATTATTTTAAATGAATCGCAACAGGGTTTCTACCTACCATCTTCCGGTTTTATGCAACTTTATTTCAGGTTTTTGAATTTGAGTGGCCACTTGATTCAAACCTTTAAATAGGATTCAAAATTTGTTCAATCATCTCTCTGAAAAGAGATAAAAAATTCGAAAACCATGAAAAATTCAAAAACACATGCATCCATTGATGCACTCAAAAATTATGTGAATGTACTTTCACAGGGGCCGTCATTATTTGCGGCCAATGTTTATTCTTCATTATGTCTGGTCATTTTGATGATATTCTTATCTGGCATATTTGTCAGTTGTGATGAAGACAACCAGGAAACCTGGGAAATTGAGGTGGAAGAGTTAAAGACTGCCATTGCGCCGTACAAAGAATTTGATGCAGCCGTTGCCGGAGGATATGATGTAGATGGAACAGGTTACAGAACCGGGATGGGCCACCACTATTTGAAAGCTAGCCTGGTTGACAATGCATTTGAACATGAAAAACCAGAGGTACTTTTGTTTGTACCTGATGATAATGGCGAGATGGAATTTGTCGCTGTTGAATATTTAGTTCCGATTGCTGATCTAAATAATCCGCAGCCCGCCCCTGACGGATTTACCGGAGGGGAAGATGTCTGGGAAATCAACACGGAATTCAGCATGTGGACCTTGCATGTATGGATAGAAATGGAAAATCCTGAAGGCCTGTTTTCTCCTATGAATCCATTGATCCCCTAATTTTTAATGACAATCAAACAACCAAAATTCGCGGAAAAATCACTCGATTATGACCTACAGGGTGTGGAGGTTTAAATAAATGTTCAACCTGTCTCATTTACCAAAGGAGACACAAAGAATCAAGCCATGAAGTCAATTAAAAGAATTAAGAATATATCATTTACTGCTGTATCGCTAATATGTATCGTTTTAATTAGTTCCTGTTCAACAAGCCATCTGCCAGGTGTTTCAGACAATTTACTTCCTAATGTCAATGATCACAAAAAATCAAATGCTGACCTGACACAAGTATTGAGAAACGTACCTCAAATTCGGGTAATGGGTAATCTTCAGTCAGCTAAAATTACCATCAACAACAATATCAGGTTTTTCAATAATGAAGCGCCATTGTTCATTGTTGATGGCAAAGAAATGGGATATGATTACCCATTTATATACCGCATGGTCAAGGGAAGTGATGTGAGAAAAATAAGAGTCATGAACGATGCCGAAGCGCTCTCTACCTATGGTTCGAGAGGCAGGAATGGTGTTGTTATCATCAAAACATTGGATAGTTAAGAGCTTCTTAGTACGATAGATTAGATTGAAGGCCGGCCTACTTTTTTGGGTCGGTTTTCTTTTTGCTAGATAAAATAATTTACTTATGAACCTTATTTTGAAAGGTTAATAACCAGGGTTTTGTTCTATTTGAGGTGTAGTGTCTACTTTGCTTAGCAATACTTGAATTTCCGGGAATGGATAAAGCTTATGTTTTTCTTCAAATAGTGTAGCTTCTTGTAGATATTCACGCTTTTCTTTTTCAACATCCAAATAGTCGTTAATTACCTTTTCGGCAATTTCCCATCTTCTGAGATCAAATAGCCTGTGGCCTTCCATAGCGAGTTCTAAACGACGTTCAAAACGAACAGCTTTTCTTGCAAATTGTTCGTCAGTCCATTCATTTTCATACATGCCAATTCTGTATTTGGCCCAGGTGATGTTCGGATCGTTCATCGTTGTTTCAATATCAGATAAATCCGTACCTACCCCTTGAACATAATTTCCGGCTCTCATTCGAATGCGATTGACTAATTCTCTTGCCCTATTCAGGTTATTTAACTCAACCTCGCATTCAGCCAGCATCAACAAGACATCGGCATATCGCATAATGTGGAAATTCAAAGATGTATAAAGATTAAGCCAAGGGCCTGTTCCACTTTCTTCGGCTCCTTGGTGATATACACTTTTTTTGGGGCTGAATGGCCCTGCAAAATCCCGGTCACGAATCCAGGTAGGGTCATGCATTCCCCAATTGAGAAAGGGTACTCCATCTCTGCCAACAGTCCAATCAAGTCGCGGGTCAACAAAAACAGTAGAATCCAGGTCTTTATCATTAAAATTATCTAATAATGGAAGTCCATTTTCATCTACTTTGAAGGCATTGACGAGATTTTGTGAGGGTTGATGAAAACCACAGCAACCAAAAGGTCCGTTTGGGAAGTTTAGTACATCCGGATTGTTATTTGCCCCGAATGAAGCACCGTCATTGACAGAAGCCTGAAAAGCAAACATCATTTCAGAACCGTTTTCACCATTCACGCTGAAAGGACTGTGAAAGGATTCCTGTAGGAAATATTTACCACTTGATTCAACTAAATCAAAGTAAAGTTTAGCTTTTTCAAACTCCTTATCGTATAAATAAACTTTGCCTAAAAAAGCCTGCGCAACACCCTTTGTAACTCTACCATGTGCTTCCTGGTTTTCCGGTAATAATTTAATTGCAGTTATGAGGTCTTCAATAATAACCGGGAAAGGATTCGATTTGGTTTTTTTAAAGTCCAGGTCATTTTCAAAATAGTAGGGGATATCACCCCAGATTTTGTAAGCTTCAAAATGATAAAATGCCCTAAGGAATTTCATTTCGCCTTCATAGCTTTTCCTGTCAGACTCTAATAATTCTTCTACTTCATTCATTAATCTCAGTGTAGCATTGGCACGTTTAATGCCTTCATATAGATTTATAAATTTGAAATTAAGTTCACCGATTTTATCATTCCATTTATATAGTTCGATGGGAAGGAAATTGTCAGACTGATCTCCTCTGGTAGATCCTAAGTATGCGTCATCGGATGCTACACTACCTAATAGCCAATTACTTCCAGTAGCCCCTTCCGATGTATTTCCAGTTGTTTTGCCATCCAACAATGAATAGGTGGATACAAGAGATTTAAATACTCCATCAGGATTACCAATAGAGTTTTCATCCAAAGATCCCTGTGGGGGAACATTGAGATAATCTTCTCCACAACTTATGACAAGTATTGTGATAAAAAGAATTGTAGTACCACGGTAAACTGTTTTTTTCATGACTCCATTTTAGAATATGACATTCATGCCAATTGAAAATGATTTGGATGATGGATAAACACCATTATCATATCCCATCAGTAAATCTTTGTCATTTTCGGAAAGTGAAATAACGGGGTCTAGCCCTTTATAATTTGTAATGGTAAACAGATTTTGTACCTGTATGTATAACCGTAATTGACTAAGCTTTATCTTAGCTAACCAATCGCTACTAAAATTATAGCCTAATTGCATTAGTTTCGCTCGCAAATACGACCCATTCTCTACATAATAAGTGCTGGAATTCGTACTGTAAGTATCTTCCTGATCCAGACGGGGAATTTTGGCATTGGGATTCATGGTAGTCCATGAATGGCTTAAGGTTTCGATATTCTTATTGGTAATGCCAAAACCATTTAATTCTGTCCAAAACAAGGTGTTATTAAAAATCTCATTGCCAATCCAACTATAAAGTAAAGCATTGAATTCAAGTCTTTTGTATTGAAATTTAAAATTTAAGCCTGCAGTTATGTCAGGGTGCGGGTTTCCAATTATTTTTTTGTCTTCTAAACTAATAACTTCGTCGTTGTCTAAATCCACGAACCGTAACCTTCCAATTTGCTTACCAGGTTGACCGATGTACTGTTCTACTTCTTCTTGATTTTGAAAAATTCCATCTGATATATAGCCATAAAAACCGGAAATCGGATTACCTACCTGGTTGAGATTTTTTACACCTATTCCGGAAAAATTATCAACACTGAAAAAATCCACATCATTATTTACTTTAACAATTTCATTTTTGTAATGTCCGAGGGTTAAACCAAATTCAAATAACAGCTTATTGTCTAGGTTGGAATGATAATTTAATGTAAGATCAAATCCTTTGTTTTGAATTTCAGCAACGTTTAAAAATGGAGCCTCCGCAATACCCGCTGTTCCTGGTAATACCGGATTATAAAGTAGTCCGTCTGTATTTCTTATGTACCAATCAAATGAAATTCCAAGTTGTTGTTTTAGCGATAGATCAAGCCCAAGGTTGAGGGATTTATTTCTTTCCCAGCGGGTTTCATCGTTTCCGTATTTGCTCAATGCCAGGCCAGCAACTAGATCATTATTGACACCATATAAATCATAAAACGCTTCATCGGGACCTCGACCCCCATAAATGTCATAAGCATTTCCACTGGGAATGTTTTGCCCCCCTGTGATACCATAACCTGCCCTGATTTTAAGTTCGGATAACCATGTTTGATCCGTAAAAAAGGATTCTTCAGATAGCCTCCAACCTACGCTGATGGATGGGAAATTGCCATATTTATTCGTTCCAAATTTTGATGATCCATCCCTTCTGAGAGTAAAGCTGAACAAATACCTGTTATCGTAATGATAATCAATTTGTCCAAAAATGGAAGTCAGCTTTTCAATGTCACCACCGCTTAATACATTTTTTGTCTCGGGTTCGGCAATGGCTTCATTTAAATACCAGACATTAATATCTGTCTCAAGATATCCGGCAAGATAACCATCTATAAACCTGCCTTTGGAATTAAAAATTTCACATCCGGCAAGAAATCCAATATAGTGATCATTAAAATTTTTATTAAAAGAAAGCGTGTTGGTCCAGGTTAGGGAATTGAATTTCCCCCAGGACTCATTAAAATTATTTTGAGGAATAGTGGAGGTAGGAACAGGAAAGCTAAAATTAAGATCGGTTTGAATATCATAGTGGAAACCAAGACTGCTTCTGAATTTGAAATAATATGGTAACTCTACTTCTATAAAAATGTTCCCTAAAATATTTTCAGACGTTGTTTTATTATCCTTATTTCTGAAAATAGTTGCATAGGGATTCTGTAGAAAATCACTCTCGGCAAAATTGCCGGTTATATCATAGACAGGAAGGAAGGGCATAGCGCTACGGATGTTATAATCCTGGTATGCGTGTTGGGTTCTTGATAGGAATAGATTTTCCCCAAATGTAAAAACTCCAACATCTATTTGGCTATTAACCCTGAGTGAATACCTGTCAAGATAATTGAACTTAACAGTTCCATCTTGTCGGAAATAGCCAAATGAAAAATTATAAAGGCCCTTCTCGTTTCCACCAGAAACACCAATATTATGATCAGTGATCATTGCCTTTCTTATCAACTCATCACTCCAGTTGGTACCTCTTTTGTCAACTTTTATAATCTGGTTTTCCGGATAGAGGTAGTCATCTTCATTTACTTCATCGTCCATGTAGCCAACATCTTTTATGATGTAATCAGGAACAACAGGCTTCACACCACTACCAAATATGTTAGAAAATTGGGGTGGTATTGGCAAACCTGCATTCTGGTATCTTTGCCAAATATATTCTCCATAATCGAGTGGGTTCTGGATTAGAATATTTTCAAAGGTCTTTACAGGTTGCTGAAAGCCAAAATACCCATTGTAACTTACCTTCACTTTTCCTTCCACTCCCTTTTTCGTTTCAATGATAATAACCCCATTGTTAGCTCGGGCTCCATAGATGGATGCAGCAGAAGCGTCTTTTAATACTTGCATCTGCTCTATATCATTTGGATTAAGCCAGTTCATTTGGCGGTCTTTTACAGGAACACCGTCAATGATATATAGAGGATCATTATCTGTAAAGGAACTTATTCCGCGAATTCGAATATCTACTGGTGATCCTGGTTCTCCGGAATAAAACATATGCACACCTGCGGCTCTGCCCTCGAGTTGCTGAACAAAGGAAGGTGCCTGATATTCCTCCATTGCTTCCACATTTACAATGGAAACCGCTCCGGTGATATCTTCCTTTCTTTGTGATTTGTATCCTGTGATAACTACTTCATTCAGGAACCGGGTCTCAGGCTGCAAAGCTATGGATACATGTGACTGACCATTAATTGGATAGTCCAAATCCTGAAAACCTACGACTGAAATTTTAAGCGTGTCAGAGCGGTCTGTAATATCAAGTACAAAATTACCTTCATTATCCGATAGTGTTCCATTCTGATTTTCCGGGTCGAAAATAGCAGCTCCAACTACAGGCGAATTGTCTTCAATGGAATAGATGTATCCGGAAAGATTTGATTGACTAAAAACATGATAAGGAAATAAAAAAGGAATTGATGTGGATAGGATCAAAATGATAAGTTTCCAGTTGAATGGAAAAAAGTAAAGAAGCCATTCAATTAATTTCATCATTGGTTAGGTTAAGCACAAATGCACAAAAAAGGATTTTATACTAAAAAATAAGGTATTTTATGGTTATTATCAATGAATTGATAAATAAAACCAGACAAGTTGGATGTTAATTCTTATAATTATTTGTTAATGAATTTCTGCACTAAAATCGCTAACTTAAAAATTAACGACTACCTGGGGTTGCATTAAGTGAACCAAGTACTTTTTAGACTGTGAATATTAATCTATCTATCAAATGGAAGACCACCTCCGAAATAAAACTGAAAGGAGCCAATCAAAATCTCTCACTCCCAGGGATAAAGCCTTCCTGAATCAAATAAAAGATGCCATTGAGGCAAATCTATCTGATGAAAATTTTGGGGTAAATGAACTCGCAAATGAGATGGCAATCAGCAGGTTCCAGATCCTTAGGAAGCTGAGACCCCTGACGGGCAAAAACATTAGCCAGTTCATTCGCGAAACCAGGTTGGAAAAGGCCATGGAGTATTTAAAGAATGATATTGGCACTGTATCAGAAATAGCCTATAAGGTTGGTTTTAGCAGCCCAACCTATTTTAACACTTGTTTTAGAAAGTACTACGGGACTACGCCCGGTGAGATCAGGTTATCGGAAGATGTGCTTGATGATAGTATCGAAAAAGTTGAAGAAAGATCCGATGAAAAAGATGAATATAAAAAGAAAAACAAATTTTCCAATCTGATCATATTTAGTGCAGTTTGTTTTATCGTAATTGGCTTGGTAGCAGCATTTCTTATCGCGAATAAATACCATAGTAAGCCCCAACTTTCCATAGCGGAAAAATCTATTGCTGTCCTTTATTTTGATAATCTAAGCAACGACGAAGAGAACCAATATTTTGCGGATGGGGTTGTCGAATCGATCATTAGCAATTTATCTACAATTGAAAAGCTTCGGGTTTCGCCCAGGACATCAACCGATCCATACAAAGATTCAGATCAACCAATTCAAGAGATAGGCCGGGAGCTGGAAGTTTCCTACATCATGACGGGAAGCGTTCAGAAGTATAATAACCAGGTGCGCATTACCACAAATATTATTGATATAGCAAAGGACAAGAATATCTGGTCCCGTCAATACACCCAACCACTCAATGATATTTTTAATATTATGAATAGGGTAGCGATTGATGTCACTTCAGAATTGAAAGTAAATCTTAATCCTGAAGAAGAAAAAAATATGGCTCGAATCCATACAATTAACTTTTCTGCTTTTGACCTGTATCTCCGGGGTAAAAAATACTATGAAAATTTTCTGATTGAATACGCGAACAAAGATTTGATAAGAGCTGAAAATTTTTATAAGGAAGCTCTGATGATCGATTCCACTTTTGCACTTGCATATGTGGGTCTCGGTGAAATTCATAAAAGTAAAAGCAAATGGGGGGCAACATCCTCAAAATACATATATGAACATGCGGACAGTATGAAGATGTATGCAAATAAAGCTATCCGGTACGATCCTGATTTAGCCATGGCATATGTTTTAACAGGAGATTATTTTCGATTTCATCATTTTGCGGATTCAGCCATTAAGTATCTCAACAAAGCTATATCACTTCAAAACAATTTAGTTGAATCACATATTAGCCTTGCACAAATCCTATTCGAGGAAAAAGGTGATGTTGTTCAGGCATTTCAGTATATCAAGAAAGCTCAATACTATGAAAGAAATGGGGTTCTGTTGCCAGAAATAATTTTCACATTGGGTTCATTTTATTTAGGAGTGGAGGATTATCAAAATGCTGAGGAACTAATTATTTATCACAGGAAGATTTCCCCGGAAATAATTCAATTGAATGGTCCCCTTGCCTGGCTGAATGTTGTTCGTGGTAAATTTGAAAAATCAAATTCAATTTTGGATTCAGTATATAATTCTGTCAAGGGTTCAAATATTGCAAATGAATTGAATTGGTATTATGGCTGGAAAAGTATGCTGTATTCGATGATGCAAAAGTATGATTCAGCTATCTATTTTTATCAGCAGAAACAGGGTTTTCACATTGATTTTGTCGAGCTTGACACGGTTGGGGTAGATGTGAACCTGTTATATGCCTACTTCAAAACAGGTCATAAAAAAGAATGGAAGCAGTATTCAAAATATCTAATGGAGAAAAAAATAAAATCCTCATCTAACCCTGACTTTGAACTAGCTGAGCTTTATGCTGCATCAGGAGAATATGAAAAGTCCATTAGCGTTCTCCTGCAGCTGGAAAAACAAAATCCTTATTCGAATGTGTTCACATTTTTGCCCCATTTCCATCTATATGAAGGAATGTGGGATATGCCTGAATTCAAGGCATTAATAAAAAGAGTGAAAGAGAAAAAAGCCTTGGCCAGGGAACGTATTCGGGAATTAGAAAAACAATACGAACAAGGAATTTCTCCAAATTTTGTATCTTAAAGAAAGTTCATTAGTAATATTTTTTGAATAAAAAAGATTTAATCTATCTGTGAATGGCCAACGATTTTCACGATAAAACTGACAGAATTCAATCAAAATCCATCACACCCAGGGAAAAAGCCTTCTTGAAGCAGATAAAAGACGCGATTGAATCAAACCTGTCTGATGAAAATTTTGGTGTAAATGAACTTGCCGAAGAAGTAGCTATCAGCAGATTCCAGATCCATCGAAAACTGAGATCCCTAACAGGTAAAAACATTAGCCAGTTCATTCGTGAGACCCGGCTGGAGAAGGCTATGGAATACTTGAAGGATGATATTGGAACCGTGTCGGAAATCGCCTACAAGGTTGGATTTAATAGTCCTTCCTATTTTAACACATGTTTCAGGCAATATTTCGAAACTACACCTGGCGAAGTAAAATTACTGGAAGATGTAGATGAAAGTGGAGTAGACCCTATTATACAACAAACTACTGAAGAAGTTGATTTAAGGAAAAAAAGCAAGTTGACCAATATTCTAGTGGTTAGTACAATTGGTATCATCTTATTGGTCGCATTGGTATCGTTCTTATTTGTAAATAGATCCATTCAAAATAATTCTCCTTCACCCGAAGCTGAAAAATCCATCGCCGTCCTTTATTTTGATAACCTCAGCAATGATGAGGAAAACCAGTATTTCGCTGATGGAATTGTTGAATCTATCATCAATAATTTATCAACTATTAAAGATCTTCGGGTTTCATCCAGAACTTCCTGCGAGCTGTTCAGGGACACGGTCTTGTCCATTGATGAGATCGGTCGGGCATTGGAAGTTGCTTATATTCTGGAAGGAAGTGTGCAGAAATACGACAACCAGGTCAGGATTACGGCAAATATTGTTGACGTAGAAAAAGATCAAAACATTTGGAGCGGACAATTTACGGAACCACTGGATGGTGTTTTTGATATCATGAATAAAGTGGCATTAGAAGTAACTACGGCATTAAACGTTAACCTTAATCCGGAGGAAGAAAAACATCTTACGCTTAATCCAACAACAGCATTTCCCGCCTATGATCTTTACCTGCAGGGAAGAAAATTCTATGAAAATTATCTTGTGCGTTTTGATGATGAAAATCTTGACAGGGCACAAAAGCTCTATAAAGAAGCTTTATCCATAGATTCAACTTTTTCAATGGCTTATGTGGGTTTGGGAGAAATACTTAAATGTAGAAACAGATTTGGTGCATCCTTTTCTCCGCATATGTTTGAAAATGCGGATAGCATGAGAGATTATGCGAGAAAGGCTTTGATATTTGACTCGAGGTTAGCAGAGGCTTATGCTTTAATGGGAGATTCTTATAGGTTTAAGAATTCTCCTGATTCAGCCATTTTTTGTTTTGAGAAAGCACTCTCTTTAAAAAATAATTTTGTAGAAGCCTATATAAGTTTAGCGAACCTATATTATGCACATAAGGGGGATATTGAAGAAGCATTTAAAAATATTAAATCCGCTGAGTATTATGAAAAGAATGGACTGAACACAAAGGAAATAGTCTATCATATGGCTAATGTTTATCTATCAATAGAAGATTACTCCAAAGCAGAAGACCTATATAAATATAATCAAAAGATCACGCCCGGAATGGGTATAATGGATGGGCCTCTTTGTTGGATGAAAATAGTACAGGGCAAGTTTGATTCGGCTAATGCGATTATTGAATCTGGTCTTTTTATTGAAGGGAAAACAGCAGGTTATTATGGATGGAAAACTCTTTTGTATTGTATGAGCCAAAAGTATGATTCAGCGATTGTTTTTAGGAAAATGCTGAATGCTAGTAATGAAGAAAATATAATTGATACAGCGATAAGAGGAGATGCAAATTTAGGTTATGCATATATCAAAACTGGAAGAAAGGAAATCGGAAGGCGGATCCTAAAAGACTATCTAAAGGTGAATGTTGATTTAATTGATAAGATAGATTATCAATCTTCTGCAAATGGTGCAATAGCTGAAACGTATGCTGCTCTTGGCGAATATCAAAAGGCAATGAAAAAATTGCTGGAACTTGAAAGACAAAATCCGTATAGTAGTTATTTTTCTTTATTACCACACTTTCATGTATATGAAGGAATGTACGAGTATCCGGATTTCAAAGCATTGATAAAAAGGACAAAAGAGAAAAAAGCCGAAGCGCGAAGACGCATACATGAACTGGAAAAGGAATATGAGGATGGGAAGCTTCCTAAAGTCGTTTCTTAGAAATGATTAGCATAGACCAGTAAGCTTTGTATTTTGTTTTTTCATATAAAATTAGTTTGATTATTGGAGAATAACGTTATAATAGTGTATCCCGGATCAACTATTCAAAGCTTATTACGAAACACACACTTCATAACAGCCTAGGTATAAAAGGTCGAAATTGGGCGACTAAAAGTAAAAATACGTCGCAAAAGCATTCAAATTTTAGTGTCTCCAATAAAAATTATATTTCTGTACTCATAGTAGCAAGCTTACTTCTGTTTGGACTACTTTTATCAAACTGCTCCAAAAAAACAAGAAATGTTGCTCTTCCAATTGATTCTCTCCATAATTTTTCGAGGGGTGGAGAACTTCCTGCTCCCGCAAAATGGTGGACTGTATTCAATGACCAGAAACTTAATAATCTAGTCGATAGTGCCCTGCGATCGAATCTGAACCTCATTACGGTCTGGCATCAACTTAGCGCTGCACAGGCAGTTGTTAAAAGGGAAAAATCAAATCTTATTCCGGATCTGGATGCGACTGTTTCGGCAGCTATGAACCGGCCTCAGCCCGATTTTGTGGGTGGTGAAAATATACGTTTTGGACTGCAGGCCTCCTATGAAATTGATCTCTGGGGGAGAATACGATCGACCATTAAAGCAGAGCAATTCCGTGCAGAGGCAAACTTTACAGATTACCACGCTGCGGCTATTTCACTTTCTTCTGAAATTGCATTGACATGGTATCAATTAATGGCCTGGGAAAACCAACTTGACCTTGTCAATGAGCAAATAGCAACAAATGAAAAGATACTGATGGCGATGAGGGCACGTTTTGGCACCGGTCAAATAAGAGGAGTGGATATCCTCAGGCAACGTCAATTGCTGGAGTCAACTCGTGAGCAAAAGGTGTTTGCAGAATCCAATGTCGAAGTTTTGGAACATCAATTGGCTGTTCTTCTTGGGCGACAGCCACAGATCGACTTTCAATATGATATTCAACCTCTTCCTGAACTTCCGCCTATTCCGGCCACCGGTATACCCACTGAACTGATACAAAGAAGACCTGATGTACAAAGTTCTTATAATCAACTGATGGCGGCAGACAAAGATCTGGCAGCAGCAATCAGCAATCAGTACCCACGTTTATCAATTAGTGCATCAGTCTTTTTACGGGCAAATAGTGCGGAATCTTTGTTCAATGAATGGGCCAGGTCTTTGGCTGGAAATATACTAGCCCCTGTGTTTTACGGAGGAAGGCTGAGAGCTGAAGTTGACCGAACTGAAGCTGTTAAAGACCAGAGATTGTATGAATATGGACAAACGGTTTTGGTTGCTTTCCGTGAAATTGAAGATGCTTTGATTCTGGAGATCAAGCAGGAAGAAAGAATTGAGGTGATGCAAAAGCAACTTGACCTTGTCGGACAAACCTACCGTCAATTGCAGATAGAATATTTTAATGGATTGAGCGACTATCTGGATGTATTGGCAGCCCTAAACCAGGAGCAACAAATTCGACGCAATCTGATAGCTGCAAACATGACAAAGCTGGAATATCGCATTGCATTGTACCGTGCTCTCGCTGGTGGATTTGTCACCGACAGAGAAACCGGATAAATAAAACATATACAAAATCAGAAGGTTATTAAACCTGAAGAGAATACTATGAGTAATAAAAAAATATGGATTATTTCAATTGGCATACTGTTGACGGCAGCGTTGATAACCTTTATTATATTCTCTACAGAGCCGACCGCCAAAAAATCAGGAGCCACTAAAGAAACAGCCATGCTTGTTGATGTGACTAAGGTGGAATATGGTCAATTCCGACCAACTATTGTATCAACGGGGACAGTTCGGCCGGTAGATGATATCAATCTTAGCCCGAGGGTGACCGGACAGGTAATTAGTCTTGCAGATGGATTTGAGCCGGGTGGAAATGTGAAGGAAGGAGAGGTTTTGTTGCAAATAGATCCGGCTGATTATCAAAACATATTGATGTTGAGAAAAAGTGATCTTCATCAGGCCATCGCCGATCTGAATATTGAAGAAGGCAGGCAGGATGTTGCCATGTTGGATTATCAATTGATCGGAGACACATTGGCAGAAGAAGACCTTTCACTCGTATTGCGGGAGCCTCAGCTCAATGCTGTAAAAGCAAGGGTAGAAGCTGCAAGAGCTGCCGTTAAGCAGGCAGAACTGGATTTACAAAGAACGACTATCAGGTCGCCATTTGACGCTCATATTTTAAGCCGAAATGTAAATATCGGATCACAGATTGCTCCGGGAGATGACCTTGGCAGGTTAGTGGGAATGGATGAATATTGGGTTATTGTCACTGTGCCGGTTGCCAAGCTTCGATGGTTAAGATTTCCTGATGAAGAAAATCCAAAAGGCTCTGAAGTAAGAATAAGGAATAGATCTGCCTGGGAGGATGATGAATATCGCGTGGGATACTTGGATAGGCTCATTGGTTCTCTCGAAGATCAAACCAGGCTCGCAAGGGTGCTGGTTTCTGTTCCAGATCCCCTAGGTCAGGAAGTTGATTCCATTGAAGTTCCCCAGCTGATGATCGGGGCTTTTGTTGAGGCAAGTGTAATGGGAAGGGAGATAAAAGATGTCATTAGATTGGAACGAAATTTTGTTAGGAATAATGAAACCGTTTGGGTCATGGATGATGGAAAATTGCGGATACGAAATATTGATATCGTAATGAATGATGCAATGTATGCATATATCCGGGAAGGTTTAGAGGCGAATGATCAGATCGTCACCACAAATTTATCAACAGTTACTGATGGTGCGCCTCTCAGGGTTTCAGAAGCCGGAAGTACAGGTTCGGAGTCACGTAATGTTGGCAGTTCAGCGCCGACAGGCACACATACAGCAGGAAGCACAGACTAATGAAAAAATCAGATCAGAAAAATAATGGAAAGCTAAATAGCGAGGAACAAAAAAACGGGCCTATTTCTTATATGGCCAGGAACTCCATAGCTACCAATTTGCTTATGATAATCTTAATTGGCGGCGGTGTCTGGACGATGTTTCACATACAGAAGGAGGTGTTTCCCCAGTTTCAGCTGGATTTTGTAGAAGTGAGCGTGTCTTACCCGGGTTCTTCTCCCGCCGAGGTAGAGAAGGGAATTTTATTGCCTGTTGAAGAAGCCGTCCGTGGTGTTCAGGGTATTAAAGAAATAACTTCAACGGCGAATGAAGGTTCGGGAGAAATTCTGATCGAACTCGTAGCAGGAACGGAAAGGATGAAAGCGTTTCAGGATATTGACCAGGCGGTTGCGCGCATCAGGACGTTTCCTGATGACATCGAAGAGCCTGAGGTCAGCCTGCAATCTCAGCAAAGAGATGTAATGGAGATTGGACTTTATGGCAATAAAGACATTTGGGCATTGAGAATATTAGCAGAACGCCTCCGTGACATCTTATTGAGTGACCCGAATATTACCCAGGTCGAGATTGGAAATGTCCCTGAATTTCAAACCCATGTGGAAATACCCAGACATCGGTTGCGGGAATATAATTTAACCCTTGGTCAGGTAGCCGATTTGATTGTTGAGGCAAGTGAGGATATCCCGGCTGGCGCTGTTGAGACTAATTCCGGAGAGATCCTGTTGAGGATGAAGGAACGTAAGCAATGGGCCAAAGAATTTGGAAACATTGTTATTGTTACTTCTGAATCAGGGGCAAACGTCAAATTATCGGATATCGCTAAAATCACTGATGGCTTTGAAGAAACAGGCTTTCATGGTCAGTTCAACCAACAGAATTCCGTGGAGGTGGAGATTTTCAGAATAGGAAATCAATCGCCCCTGGACATTGAAAAGGCAGTCAATACAATCCTGGCAGACTATGAATCAACTCTTCCACCAGGCGTAAATGTAAGGATCGATAGCAATCGTGCAGAAGATTATCGTGAACGATTATCACTTCTGACAGAGAACGGAGTACTGGCAATCGTAATCGTTCTTGTGATCCTTACCTTGTTCCTTGAGTATCGCCTGGCCTTTTGGGTGATGATGGGCATGGCCATTTCTTTTGTTGGAGGAATTGTATTTCTTCCAATTATTGATGTCAGCATCAACATGATCTCAATGTTTGGCTTCCTGGTTGTTTTAGGGATTGTAGTGGACGATGCGATTGTTGTCGGGGAGAATGTGTATGAATACCGGCAGCAAGGCATGAGCTATTTACAGGCCGCCATTGCGGGAACAAAGGATATTTCAAAACCTGTTGTTTTCAGTATTCTTACCACCATTATTGCTTTTATTCCCTTATTATTTATCCCTGGAGAAACGGGTAAATTCTGGTGGCCTTTACCAGCTGTAGTCATCGTGATCCTGGCCGTATCGCTTTTGGAAGCTTTGTTTATACTTCCTGCTCATCTTGCCCATAGTTCAAAGAAGAAATATAAATTTTCAAAATGGCTTGACAAATGGCAGGGCTCTTTTGCAAAAAGATTTAACAATTTCGTGAATAATCAGTACCGTTCATTCCTCGAATTGTGTCTGAAGTACCGGTACATCACACTGAGTACAGCTTTGGGTTTGCTACTGGTTGTGGGAGGTTTTGCCCTAAGTGATCACATGGGGATCATCATGATGCCTGAAGTATCAGCAGATGAAATTGAAGCAGGTGTGAGATTGCCCGTTAGCACAACTCCTGCACAGGCCGAAAAAGTGGCCGTGGAAATTACTGAATCCACACAAAGGATGTTTGATGAATACAACCTTTATGAAGTTGCTGAAGGAATTAAAACGAACGTACGCGGGCAAAACTTCATAGACGTGGAGATCGTCATGAAGCCACCTGATCAACGGGAGATGACTGCCAATGAAGTCATTGAATTATGGAGGGATAATATTGGTGATATTGAAGGTGTCGATCAGATTACATTTGAAGCAGAGCGTGGTCCCGGTGGTTTTCAGCAGGCTATAAGTGTGGATCTGAGTCATTCGGATATTAATGTTCTTGAAAGGGCCAGTAAGGCATTTTTTGAACGTGTGGAGGCTTTTGAATCTACCCGTGATGTAAGTGACAACTACAACAAAGGAAAAACCCAGCTGGATTTTAAACTCCTGCCAGAGGGCAGAAATCTCGGTTTAACTCCTTCTGATGTAGGCCGACAAGTAAGGGACGCTTTTTTTGGTGCTTTGGCAATGAGGCAATTACGGGGAACCAATGAAATAGAGGTACGCGTGAAGCTTCCGCTGGAAGAAAGAAGGGATATGCATAATCTGGAAGAATTTTTGATCCGTGCGCCGGATGGTACAGAAGTACCACTATTGGACGTGGTCAGTGTTGAGCAAAGAGAAGCTTTTACCTCCATCAACAGAAGAGATGGTTTAAGGGTCGTGAATGTTGGGATGGATGTTGAACCGGCCAATGCTGTGTCAAGAGTATTGGAATCCATACAACGAGAAACTTTGCCGCAACTGCGCGCAGATTTCCCTGGCATTACCTGGACGTTTCAAGGTAGTCAGGCAGAGATGCGGGAATCAACCCAGGTATTATGGGGAGGGTTTATAATGGCTATGTTGGTGATTTATGCACTATTAGCTATGGCATTTAGCAGCTATGTTCAACCTTTGATTGTGATGTCAGCTATTCCTTTTGGTATTGTTGGAGCGGTAATAGGTCACATTTTGCTGGGTTACGATTTGTCATTAGTCAGTCTTATGGGTGTGATTGCCTTGTCTGGTGTCGTTGTAAATGACTCGCTCATCATGGTGGATTATGCCAACAAAAAGAGAATGACCCATTCTACGTTTGATGCGATTCACGAAGCAGGATTAAGACGTTTCCGACCGATCATCCTTACCACGTTGACTACGTTTGGTGGGTTAACTCCCATCATTCTTGAGTCTTCCCGTCAAGCCTATTACCTGATCCCAATGGCCATATCGCTTGGGTTCGGGATTGTCTTTGCTACTTCAATCATTCTTATTATCGTTCCTTGTTTATACCTGATTCTTGAAGATGTTGTCAGAACGATTAAGGGAGTGGAGGAAGGTGTCCACGAAGATGAACCAAGCGAAGAAGAAAAGAAACAGGTTTTGAAAGAAAGAGTAGGAGAGGTGAGTGAGGTGTAAAAGCACGATTCTATTGTCAATCTTTAACCAGTGTTCAGTTTGAAAGAGGCCACAAGAGCCCCCAGGTCCACATGAGTATTAGCAGCAATATAACTCCTGCAAAACTAATGATGGTCGTAACTTTTATAAACTTATTTCCATTTTCCAATTTAAACTCCTTAAACCGCCAGGTGAAATAAGTGATAATCACTATCATAGGCAAAGCCATCCAGAAGATTTGGTTCCAGGCTTTGGGCAAACCAAATGCTAGAATATATATATTCCTGCTGGCAGTTTGGGTAACTGAGAAGAAAAGCAGGATCAGGAAAATTATGCTCAAAAGAGTCAATATCCAGATCAAAAAACTACCCATTCCGGCTGCATTGTTTTTCTTTCTTTTATGCTTTTTGGCTGAGTGAACTATAGAGTAAACCGGCCAGCTAATAAATCCAAAAAGGATCATTAGCACAGATATGGCCAATGAAACAAATACTTTGTAAATATTCCCCATTTGAATATTCTTCCCAATTCTGGATATGCCTTTGTTATAAACAACATCTGTTACAAAATTGACAGGTTCAGCTGTGAGTAAACAGCTGTCCAGGTTTATTGGCATGAAGGGGTCTTTGAAAAATTGGGTAACTTTTTCACTCAGGCATTTTGAGCCTGCATAATGTCCAAATCCCGGCAGGGTTAAGGTAGTTGAATTTGAAAAGTATCCAGCTGTTATAAGTGTGTTTTCCGGTGGTGTAATGGGGTCGAATTCCCCTGTAAACAATATCGCAGGTATGTCAGTCGGTACCGGTGAATATTGTAAACTGTCAACATCTATTTGGCATACCCGGCAGAATTCTGTTTCTGATTTCAAAGAGCGATCAAAAACATACCTTTCCAGTTTCTTTGTAAATGAGTCTTCCCACGCATTATCCGGATCGATTCCGAAATAAGGGCTGTCATTGCATCGGATAAAGTAATACATATCATTATCCATACCAACAAACATAGATCCCAGCGAAACCACCAGGTTTTTGAGTACCCATTCATCTCTGTTAGCAATAGATTGAATAACCTGTGGTATAATCTCAATTCCGGATCTGTCGTAAGACAGCCTGAACAAACCCTGTGCAATTATCTTTCCGGTAATAAATATCGCCTCGTCTCTGAGAATATTATGTTCATTTGAAGGGATGATCAATGGATTATGATCGTAATATTCCAATGATTCGAATAATCTATCTTCGAGCCTTTGAAATTTTCTACTGCAAGATTGATCACTTTCACAGGATGCAAATGTCTTTTTTAAGGAAAGCGAAAATGTTCTTAATACTTCATTGTCGTATTTATGAACGGTGGGTACCAGTCCGGCAAATACAGCACTTCTGACGGTGTTGGGGAATTTTCTTATGACTGCCTGACCAAACCTGGTTCCATATGAGAGGCAATTGAAGTTCCATTGGTTTATACCAAGTGTTACCCGCAAATCTTCCAAATCTTCCGCAACCTCATCCGAACCATAAGCATTCAGATTGACATTTTCCTTCCGTAATGAATCATAACAATCCCTGATAACAAGGATGTTTTCGTCCTGAGCTTCCTTAAATGTTTTGCCGAGTAAGATCCTGAACTCAAATTCCGGCAAATCCATTTGTGGACATAGATCCGGTTCCGATTTTCCACATCCGCGAGGATCAAATAGAATTAAATCAGCAAATTCGAACCTTTCCTGGTTTCCGGGAAAACTCAACATATTGGCAGCATAGCTGGTCATTCCTCCACCCGGTCCGCCGGGAAGATAAACAATAGGGTTTTTCAACCCCTCTTCACCGAATCCCTTGATAATGCAAAAGGCGATTTTGAGCATTCGGTCGCCGTCAGAATTTCTCGTTTCAGGAACAATAATGTGACCGAATTTTACCCGATCTCTATAACTCATAGGGGTATTCTCCCCAAAGAATTTCCCTTTGAATACCTTGAGGATAAGCAGGAATAGTGATGATGAATAGAAATAGCAGATAAAATATGAAGCATAAATTGATGACTGACTTCATGATAGGATTTATTGGTTCGATCCAGGCACATGTCATGATAGATAGATCATAAAAAATTAATCAATTTGGGAATTAAAACAAAGCAGTTATCTGGTCAATAAAATTATATTGACAAGGTAATACGATTGACAGGGTTGAATTATCATAATTTTGTTTAAATTCGACGCTTTATTGACAAACCCTCTACCATGTTAGTTGTAAACAGTTTTGAAGAATTTGAAAAACATGTAGGAGATGAAATTGGTATTTCTCCTTATTTGAAAATCACCCAGGAACAAATCAATACTTTTGCAGATGCTACCCTTGATCATCAGTGGATCCACACTGATCCAGATCGGGCAGCTAAGGAAGGACAGTTCGGAACAACCATAGCCCACGGATATTTAACACTTTCAATTGTGCCCTACCACTGGAACCAGATCATCCAGGTTAACAATCTGAAAATGATGATCAATTATGGGATTGAAAACCTCAGATTTAACCAGCCCGTCCGCGTAAATGACGAAGTTAGGATGAAGGCGGTATTGAAATCAGCCGTAAATTTAAGAGGAACGATCAAGGTTGAGGTAGTGACAACAATGGAGATCAAAGACAATCCCAAGTCGGCTTTTAGTGCCACGGTGGTTTTTCTTTACCATTTTGATCAATAGTGACTTTTTCTCATAACCTGAGGCGAGAAGCTAAAAATTCGAACTGCAGCTCAAAAGGGAGAGAATAACTATGCGTCCGGTAGTTGTAACACAATTAAATCGGTCAACCTATTTCAGGCTAAGACAGATTGTCAACCAGCAACAAGAAACCAGCAACCCGCCCGCCTCAATCAACTTACCAACCCTTCCCAACTACCAGCATTTTCTTCTGATTCTACAATATTCCCTTCTTTAATTGCTCTACAGCATAATTGCATGCCCTGGCTGTCATGGCCATATAGGTTAATGAGGGATTTTGAGGAGGTGAGGAAACCATGAATGATCCATCAGTCACAAAAAGGTTTTTTATTTCATGCGCCTGGTTCCATTTATTCAAGAATGATGTTTTTGGATCATTACCCATTCGCGCTGTTCCCATTTCATGGATGACCGTTCCGGGAGGAGGTTGATGATCAAACGGACTTACCCAATCCAATCCGGAGGCTTCCAGCATTTCTACGGCGGTTGATTGCATATCTTTTCTCATCTTCAATTCATTTTCACCATATTCCATCGAAATATCGGGCTGAGGAAGGCCCCATTTATCCTTCCTGGTCGGATGCAAGGTTATAGTGTTCTCAAAGACGGGCAATGTCTCTCCATATGCTTCGAAATAGGCAAACCAGTCTCCTGGTTTAGTCAGGTTTTCTTTCCATTGGGCGCCAATCCCCGGCTCATTGAATCCTCTTGTCCAGTTTGATCGGTTGGTGTAGTTTTCAAAAGTATACCCTCTTAGATATTCCTGGTCATTTTTGGTTAAATTTCTGAATCGGGGAATATAGACGCTCGCCGGCCGTTGTCCGTAGTAGAATGAATCTTTGAGTCCTGAATATCCACCAATTGCCCCCACTGAAGCATGGTGATCCATGAGATAATGACCCAGTGCGCCACTGGAGTTGCCTAATCCATCTGGGAATTCATCCGTTGCAGATTGTAACAAAATCTGTGTGCTCGCTATCGTAGAAGCATTAAGGAATACCACTTTTGCATAGAATTCTTCACTTTCTCCTGTTTCTGAGTCAATAATGCTAACGCCTTTTAATTTCCTGGTTTCCGGATCGAAAATGAGTCTTTCGACAATAGAGTAGGGCCGCATGGTGAGGTTACCTGTTTTTGCAGCATCAGGTAAGGAAGCAGAGTTGCTGGAATAATATGCGCCAAATATGCATCCGCGGTGGCAAAGGTTGCGATTTCTACATTTTTGACGACCGTTATGATCCTGAGTCAGGATTGCCATTCTGCTGATGATGAGGTCTCGCTCAGCAAACTCTTCTTTAATACGCTTTTTCAAATGCTTTTCGAAAACATTCATTTCAAAAGGTGGAAGAAATTTTCCATCAGGTAGCTGAGGAATGCCATCATTGTTACCGCTTACACCAATGTAGCTTTCTATGTAATCATACCATGGGGCAATGTCCTTGTACCGGATGGGCCAATCAATCCCGATTCCTTCCCTGGCATTTGCTTCAAAATCATAATCACTTAACCTGAAGGTATGCTTAGCCCATAAGAGGGATCTGCCTCCCATTTGATTACCCCTGTACCACATAAAAGGCTTTGATTGATGATAAGGGCTTTCGCTATCCTTTACCAGGAAATGCTTACAGTCTTGTCCAAAAAGGTAGAGTGTTTTCTGAATTTCATAATCTTTTTTCTCTTCTTCACTGACCAGGTTTCTTAAGGGCATATCCCACGGATCTGTTGTGGCTGTTGGATAATCCTTCACATGTTCCACCATTCTCCCTCTCTCCAGAACGAGTGTTTTGAGTCCGGCCTGGGTTAGCTCTTTTGCTGCTATCCCACCTGACATTCCCGATCCGATGACAATGGCATCATAGGTGTTTTGGGATGCTCCCTTTCCCAAAATATTATAAGCCTGCTTTTTAGAGGTAGAATCTGAGGCCAGTTTCTCCATAGTTCAAGGTGTTTTCGTTAAGTTTGATATCTCCTTTGTAGTCACCTGGGAATTTCACATAGTTACTTGCTTTGGTTTCTCCCTCCTGAGAAGTAAAGAATCCTACAAGCGTGTATTGTTTGATGGTTTTGAAAAAGGCATATTGATCATCGTTTTCATAGGCCTTTTGGTCAACTTCTGTTAAGAAAGTTATTTGATCTTCTGAAGAGGATAAACCATTTTGAAGAATTTTCGCTCCCTCATGAACGATTTCCTGCTGATTCGCAGTAAGGCATTTTGCAAATACTTCATCGAGAAATTGGTGGACACCAACCTGAGAGGCTGATTTTGTTGTCGTTTTCGGGAGAATGATGTCAATGGTCTTTTGAATTGCATCATATTCTTCCGGGCCAAAAAATTGAGAGGTATAACTTTCCTGATTTGAATTAGAACACCTGGATAAAAATCCTGATAGTATAGATGGAAACAGCACATGGGTGGACACCAGGCCAAGTGAGTGGATGACTTCACGTCTATTCATAGCTGATTTTGATTCATGAAATTGAAAATAATAAAATCCGGCTAATGTTTATAGACCAACAATATTTATTACAGGAAAATTCACGATGGATGAAAAATATGTTGCATGATGGGTGGGATAGCGATTTTCTACAATTTTATTTTATAGGTTTTAAATTCAATATTCCTTAAATTATATGTTGCCAAATTAATTCATCACAAACTTAACCTCTTCACTATGAAAAGCTTAATTCCTATATACCTGGGAATTATTATATTAATTTCCAGCTGCAATGCGCCAAAACCTGAAGAAACTTCAATTGCTGATGATCATTCGGATGATTTGATCGGTGTTTGGAAAATGACGGAAATTATTATGGAATATCCGGACACGACAATTGTTATGGGAGAATCTGACGCTCCTTCGCGTAAACTATTGACTGCTACACATTTTTCATTTGGGTTTCAGGAAACCGATTCTACGATAGTAGCAGGCGGGGGGACGTATACCTATGATGGGGATACCTATGCCGAAACCCTCAAATACCATTCTGTTCCCGGAGTAGCCGGTGAAACCATCACTTTTGAAGCTGAAGTAGATGGGAATACATGGAAGCACTCAGGAACAATACCTTCAGAAAATGGCGATATTCTGTTGAAAGAGACATGGGTGAGGGTGGAATAAAAATCATCCCAGGAGCTGTCTCAAAATCTCTCAAAGGATCTTGTTGAGATAGCTTCCAATAATTCTGAACGGTCAAAACCCTAAACTCCCAATTATGATGTCATAAGAAACATCCTGTTCATCAGGCAGGTAATTCACCCGGAACCCTACATCCAGAAGAGCCAGGTACCGCATAACATTAAACTCAAAATTCACTTCAATTCCAGTGCTATTGTACGTCTTGTCCTTAGCAAAGAAGTTAAAGTTGCTTTCGGTTTCTCCTTTTCCGTAATCATAAAAGAGGTTGGCACGAATCCTTTGAATATAGAGTAACGGTCCGACGCCCAGGTCAGGGTAGAGCAAGGGAAGACTATAGTTAAAAGATGCCATGTAAAAGTTGTCGAAGGAAGAATAATTATATCCTCTCGGGAATCTAATGGGACTGGAAAATGTGTAATTCCAATCGTTTTCGTATTTATATCCTCCCCGAACAAAAAATGAATGGTGCTTAAAAATTCCGGGAAAAAAGGCTGAAGCATCCAAAGCGAACAATGTGCTTTCATAATCACCTTTGAAAGGAGTTGAGAAGAAATACATGTTGAATACCTGCCCCCACCTGCTATAAATATCCCGTTTGCTTACTTTCAGTAATCTCCGGAAGTTGGCGTTGAGTTTTAATGACTGCAAATTCCCATTGATTGTGATAAACCTTGGTTCATATGGGTAGTAGTAATTACTCACTTCTGTAAATCCTGCTTTTGCTCCAAGTAAAACATTTTGATAATACCTGTTTCGCGTCAGATTGATAGGCACCCTTAGGCCCAGTTCGATCCCGGTTTCATCCCAGCTGACAGTGCGTGCAGTGTCGTTGAACACATTTGTCATTCTTCGGTCTCCGCTGTAAAATGAAAAGTCTGTGATGGGGTACAATCCCTGGTAGCTGGCGGTGACTTCCCATTTTCCGGCATTTTCATTGAAATTGTAAGCATATCCTCCATTGATGGAAGTGGTGCTTCGGATATCTCTGGAATTGACAAAAAACACATACTCATTGTCAAGTGAACCAACTGTTACTCCCCAGCTATGTGGATTGATGATGCCTTTTAGGCTGCTGTATTTTTCAATGGGAAACTGATAATCAGCAATGTCTTCAGGTTCAATTGTACCTGATTCCTGATTGGCCAATACTTCCGGAAGTGGATCTTTAAAAACTTTCACTTTTGATTTTTCTGTTAAGCTTTCAATATCAAAAGGAATGGAAGCGATATCATAACCAAACTCCTGGTGGTTGTTAAAATACAGGGTATTGGTCTTTGTATCCAGAAATGGATGGTAGGCTCCATAACGGGCATTCGTCACCTGATAATGGATCTTTGTGTTAATATCCATTACATAAATATTTCCAATGCCATTGTAAGGTGACTGATAAAAGATATAATCCCCACATTTTTTGGGATAATGCATGTTTTCTTCAAACCCTTCAAACACAACTTCTTCAGCTCCCTTTTTCGGATCGATTAAAACAATTGATTTGTTTCTGTTCAACAATTTTACGGCGATTATTTTCTGTGAATCTTCTGTCCAGTCCGGGCACAAATAAATTGCATTTTGAGGATCTATATATTCATGCAGAATGTTTCCATAAAGGTCAAGCACGACCAGGCTGTTTTGATATTTCGTATCATTTTTAGTTGTGACGATCTTTTTGCCATCTGGAGAAATAGCAGAGGATGAGTATCGCTCATTTAAAGTAATTCTTTCTATTTTCCCATTTTCGAGGTCATATAGTTTTACATCCGAATAATTCCTCGCGCCCCATCGAAGGTCGGGAGTAACCTCATCCCAGACAATTTTTTGGCCATTAAAAGAAAATCTTCCGGTAGGTTGCATAAATCCGGGAATGAATAGTTCTTTTTCCTTTCCTTTTTGATCAATGAATACAAAAGTATGGATGTCACCCAAACCTGATTTAAGAGCCAGGATTTTTCCATCTTCCATTAGGTGAGGATAGGTGTAATTTGTAAAGATATGGTCTTGTCTCTTGTTAATGGGTTCGTAGTCTATTACTCCCAGTTTTTCTATTTGGTTTTCCCATTCTGATTTTTGATGGTCTACGAAGTCCCTGTAGTTGTCTAATAAGTATTTGCCGGTATATTTTTTCAATGAATTGGAAAACATAAAAGGAACAAACGACCATTTCCATGCATGCTCTGTAACCTTTTCCATTACATCCACTCCATACTTTTCCCGTAAATAGCCGGTAAAGTGATAGCCGGTCACATACTGGTCCGGAACTGCATCCTTAAAAGATCTCAGATATTGCTTATTGTAGGTGAAAGAGCCTTTTTCCATTAAGTTTGATCTGAAAATGAGATCGAAATGAGGAATTCTCCCTCGTCCCGATTGAGTCAATGCTGTTTCCATAACGGTAGCGTCTCCCTCCCAAAACCAATCAGGCGCTGCGAAATTGGCCATGGCGGCAGTAGAAGCCTGGCCAAACAAAATATTAACAATTTTATTAAATCCAACCTTGCTTTTCTGGATCTGAACCATATGGCGGTATTCGTGAAAACTCAATAATTCCATCCAGTCGTTGTTGCCGTTCAGGTACCAGGCCTGGGATGGAAAGGTATTGAATTCCGAACGATAGGGAGTCCATGATACAAAACCGTTGCTAATGGCATTTTTATTTTGCAGGATGACAGAAGTTTTCTTAGGGTATTTATCCATGGAGATTGCTCCGGGTTCGTAAACGGTTTCCAGCAAATTGGCTGTTCTCTGTGCGAGGTCTTCGCTGCCTTTTGGAAAAATAATATTGAAGTACGGTGTGATGATTCGTTCCCATTTGACAGAAACGGGATTGTTTTCCATTACAGGATTTTGCGCAAGGCTGAAACTGGAAATGTGAATGAGGATAATGAATGCGAAAAGTTTATTTTTCATTCAGAATATTGTTAATTCAGGCCAAAGAACATCAATTAACTTAAAATGTCATCAAATAGGCAACTATTTTTACAACATCTTGCACAGACCACTGAATTTCCCTTGATGCTGGAAGTAGAACGGGCTGAGGGAATTTATCTTTACGGTCCGAATGGTGAGAAAACAGTCGATCTGATTTCAGGAATAGGCGTTTCCAGTCTTGGACATAACCATCCGGCAATTGTGAAAGCAGTGAAGGATCAGGTTGACAAGCACATGCATGTGATGGTTTACGGAGAGTTGATCCAATCTCCACAAGTGGAACTGGCAAAAGCTTTGGCAGCCACGCTGCCTGACCCTCTTGATAATGTCTATTTTGTAAATAGTGGTTCTGAAGCTGTGGAAGGGGCCATTAAACTGGCAAAGAGATACACAGGCCGGCGGGAAATTATATCCTGTTATAGTGCCTATCACGGCTCCACACAGGGTGCTCTTTCAGTAGCGGGAAATGAGTCTCTGAAGCAGGCATTCAGACCCTTGATTCCCGGAGTTCATCAAATCAGATTTGGGATCGAGGAGGATTTGGAAATGATTAATGAACATACAGCAGCCGTTATCATCGAAACATTCCAGGGTGAGGCAGGAGTGAGGGTAGCTCCAAATGGTTATTTTAAAAAGTTAAGAAGAAAATGCGATGATGAGAGAACGTTATTGATTGTCGATGAAATACAATGTGGCTTTGGTCGAACAGGCAAGTTTTGGGCTTTTGAACATTACGGTATTGTTCCGGATCTTGTCGTTTCGGCAAAGGGAATGGGAGGAGGGATGCCTATAGGAGCTTTTATTTCCCGCAAGGAAATTATGCATTCTTTGACAAATAACCCTATGCTGGGCCACATCACTACATTTGGAGGCCATCCTGTTTCTGCAGCAGCTTCCCTGGCTAATCTGAAAATTATACGTGAATCCGGTTTACTGAACGTTGTTGAAACAAAATCACAATTAATCCATGATCATTTGATAAGGAACAGAATGGTTAGGGAAGTTAGGAGAAAAGGACTGATGATGGCAGCGGAATTTGAATCGTTTGAATTGCTGCAGAAAATCATTGAAAAAATGCTTAAAAATGGTGTTTTAAGCGATTGGTTCCTGTTTTGTGATAATAGCATGCGGATAGCTCCACCACTTATTATTAGTGAGGATGAGATACTTGAAACCGGCGAAAAGATTGAAAGTGTTTTGCAAAAATTTTAAAATTTTATGAGATATTTTTTCCTTTTTTCAATATACTTTCAGCTTTCTTAAAATATCTTCAGTAAATTTTTGACTGAATATTTGTTCGTTAAAAAAATTACCTCTATAATTGAATCATTCAAATTAACCAAGCAAATCGAAAACCCACATTATTTTACCCTTTTACCTTTATTCTGCTTGAAATCCAATCGAAAGGTTTATTCAAATCTTATTTCATATCTTTTCTTTCGTAAATAGTTATAAACTCTCTTAATAACTATCGAGTATTCATAGAGTGTTAAAACTTGAAGTGAATTCCATGCTGTAAAGCTGTCAAGATAAATGGTAACTCTCCCTTTTGAAAAGAGATTGAAGACGCTTGAATTAATAATATCTACGTCAATCTTTAGTTCTCTTTTGACTCCCCGACCATCGCTTTCATTGTAAAAAATCGAGTAATCTTCAAGATAATTACCCATTTCAATTTTATAGTTCTTCATTTTTTTGTTAGTACAAGGCAATAAAAGATGTTGTACAAACTTAATGAAATAAGCCACGAATGCGCGAATATTTTTATTCGCGCATTCGTGGCTTTCTTTAAATCTTACTAAAATCTAAGCAGGTCTATACCAGCTTATTTTAGGGTAAGAGAAGAATTTCCTTCACTATTCAGGACATCCTCTATCTGTTCCAGCTCTTTTGAGATAGCGCCACGCTTGATAAGTGTGTATTGCTTCACGCCAATATTGTCAAACCAGTTTTCCCAGATTCCCATGATGCGATCCCATTCCATGTCTTTTTCCCTTGGAGCCGCTTCTATCAGTACAATGTGGAGATCCGGATATTCATTTTTCACCTCCTGGAGTTTTATCTGGTTTTTACCAACGATCGGGTAGCCATCCGTCAGGATGAAAAGGTAATTTTCCGTCAACGTATCTTTTACATAATCCACTTTCAGGTCTTCGTAAAAGTATTTCCAGATATCCGCTCCGTGGTAATCTTCCGGTTTTTTGCTGAAAAGCGCTTCCTGGTAAAGGGAATCAAGATTCGCATAGAAGTCTTTTCTTCTTTCGTCTTCTTTTGACCTTCTGTAGATCTTCTGGATGTTATCCATATTGACATACAACCGGTCTTCAAAGACATCTCTTCTCACATCGCTTCCCTTCTGTGGGGCGATTACTACCTTGATTTCATCCCGAGATTTGATGTACAGATCTTTTTTAACCTGGCCCTCAAACATTCCATATAGTTTCCGGATGATTTCCTTGTCGCGATCGGGTTGATTTTCCTGAACGATGATCCGGTCCGACAGGTCGAGCAGCACAATGTAATTGTGCTTCATTCTTTGGGAAGCCTTTTTTTCTTTTGGGGGTTTGCCACATCCTGCAAGCATTGTTAATATTACAAGGACTGCCAAAGCCGGCATATTTATCTTTAGTGATTTTTTCATGATATTGAGTTTAGATGAACGATTTTTTAGCCTCTTTTGCTGACTACTTTAACCGTTCCGGTTTTGATATTGTGTTTATCCTCAAAAGCCTTTTTGATCGCCAGACAATTTTCCTTGGCATCCTTCATGTTGGAAGGAGATAAGAACATCATCCAACCGGATGAGAACTGATCGACGTATTTTTTCAGGTTTCCGTACATTACCGTAGCAATATCTTCCCGGTAATCCGCGATTTGTTTTTCTATGGCGCTTGTATCAGCCAACTTGGATTCCAATATTTTGACGTCATTTTGAAAATGCTTGATGATCTTTTTGATATTCTTTGAAACTTGCTTTTTGTCCCACTCTCTCAACATCGAATCAAGCAAAATACTCCACACAATGTACACCAGGAATCCAAATGACAGGATGATGTAAAAAGTAGAGCTGGTGGACCAGTGCTCTGTGGTCAATCCCATTAATTCTTTTGCACTTTCGATGTTAGCATGAATGATCATTGCCAAAAGAAAATCGACAATAAATGTCACCCCGATCAATAATGATAAATAGACGATTCTCACTTTGCTTTTCATTTCAAGCAATACGTGAAACGCCCAACCGAATGCATAAAAGACAAAAGGAACCAATACTAAAAGGAAATTGAATTGAAGGGCTTCAATTAATTCATAAGACTGAGGCATAATACTGCCCACTCCAGCTCCCGACGCTATTCCTTCTGCAATGGCTTCAAAATCAACATAAAGCGCTTTGTATGCTGCGGATACGTAAAAGAAAAATAGATATCCTGTCAGAAATAATAGAATAAACAAGCTAATAGAAAACTTCATTGGGCTGAAACTTTCCTCTTTTAACTTTTCTGTATCCTTTGCCCGGGACTCCCTG
Organism: uncultured Cytophagales bacterium; assembly: GCA_913057175.1. Taxonomy (GTDB): domain Bacteria; phylum Bacteroidota; class Bacteroidia; order Cytophagales; family Cyclobacteriaceae; genus CAJXNP01. Next base: position 62,052 of record CAJXNP010000015.1, on the reverse strand, counting down.
ATCTTTAACAAGTCCTGACGATGCTTTTCAATTTTTTCTTCTTTCTCTTTGATCTCGTCTTCGATGGAGGCATTGGAAGCTTCAAGCTCTTTCTTTTGTTTTTCGAGTTGCTTGATTTCTTTCAATCGATCTTTTTTTTCCTCCTCAGTAAAACCCTTGTAAGGTTCTTCGACCAAATCACCATTTATGATGAGGTCGAGATGGGCGGCGTACACGTCGGGATCACCCTTTACGGCACCCGCCTTTTCATATCCAAACTCGTATAGCGCTACCCGTTCAACATTATGGGTAACCTTCATTTTCGAATTCTTCGTTGCTGTGTTAGAAGTTCTTGCCATGATTAAGCTATTATTTAGTTAAAAAGTCTTAATCAATTTAACTCTATTAAAAGGGGATGAAAAATGAGGGGCTGGCTGTTGGGAAATCAAAGTGTACAGAAGCAAGGTAAAAATGTATTATTTTGAGATAAAAGTCTTAAAGTTGTTTGATTCTAATGGGTTGATACCTTCTCCATTATTGGAGGTAGCAGTTAATTATAAAAAGGTTGAATGAGGTTTATTTTTTAATTAAACTTATTGAGATCAAAATATTCAACCTATGTCCTACAATGAAGATCTCGTCAACAAGGTTAGAGAATCCCTTATTCATGTTCCCAAAAAGGTTGAGGAGAAAACGATGTTTCAGGGTTTGACATTTATGGTGAATGATAAAATGTGCATTGGCGTAAGGGATGAAGAACTTATGTGCAGGATCGATCCTGTTGTTTTTGAAGAAGCGCTGGAACGAAACGGCAGCCGACCCATGATACACGGTGCACGGACCATGAAAGGATATGTATTCGTAAGTGAAGAAGGCTACAGGAGGAAGGAAGATTTTGATTATTGGATATCTCTTGCACTTGATTTTAATGATCGGGCGAAGCGTTCAAAGAGGAAGAAATAGTTGAAAGCCGGCATAAATTCTTTAGTCATCCAAAACACCTGATGACCTCTCATGCAAGTGCTATTTTCATCTATTTTAACTCCATTCCACGATTGTTAAGGAATTTCGATTAGAAAATTGCACATGGAACGCCCCATAGTCAAGTAAGATTATTAGCCGAGAGTAATAAGTAAAATGTCAAATAATTCGGCATATCTGTCAACAATGCTATCGGCGTTAGCATGAAACCGTTAAACTATTATTAGTAAAATTACTCTCCGTTCTTGTGTCATTGATGGTGTAATCACCCCTACCGTTATTTTTCCCACTTCCTGACCGTAGCAGCTTCAGCATTGGGAAAATCATCGGGAACTTTTTGAGTCACTTTGCCGGTAGCTGCCCATTCTGCCCCTCTTTGAAAAGTGACCATGAAACCGACACCTTCCATGCTATAGTCCATATGTCCCAGGGTAGTGTGGAACACCCTGCCTTTGCCATAATCGATGGTCATCAGAACCGGCTCGTGTCGGCCAGTTCCTTTTACCTCTTTGTTCCAGGGAGGAGAATTTTCTTCCGGATCGGAGTAGGCTGTCGCAAGAATTGTCATGTTTTCAGCTGGTCCGCACATCCGATCATAAAGTTCATCTTTTGCATGGAGCCATTTTGCCGGCAATCCCTTCATAATTGGATGTTCAGGAGCCCGTGTTTCCATCATGAATTCCATTTGAGGACCATGAGATCCACAGGGACCTTGTGCGGGGATTCTCTGCACATTACCCTCATTGTCATAAAAGATATGCACGCCACTATCTTCATTCCGGCCTCCCCAGCCGCCAATGCCGATCATTTTATTGAATTCTTCCCAATCGCCCCAGGGATTATCCGCCGCATGGATAATGACCAGTCCTCCACCATTTTTCATGTATTCCTCAAAGTTCTTTTTAGTTTCTTCCGGCCAATCCGATGCCTGCCAGCCAAAATTGGAGATTACCACATCGTAATCATTAAAAGCAGGACTGTAGCTGGGATCTGGTGTTGGTTTATCTACAGCAGTGATTTTCTGACCATCGGTAAGTGGATACATGGTCAATAGTTCTTTGATGTCTTTCAGCCCAATGCTTTGATCGTAATGCGGCCCCAGCCAGGCGTAGGCCGTCCGGTTGATATCCACTTCAAACAAGCCTGATTGTTGGAGATAATCTTTCATCATCATGGTAGTCATCGGCCAGACTCCATGATTGCTTTCACCATCTATGATCAATGCTTTCAGTTTAGGTTTCATGGTATTGTTTTGAGATGAAAATTTTTCTCCAAAACCAAACCATATGGCAATGGCTCCAAGGAGAAAAACAAGAACTATATATTTCATATGCTTATAATTGTCTTTTTTCAATGGTGCATAAGCCCCAGCGAGATTCCTTTGTGAGAACCTCCTGTTTTTCCCAATCCCAATAGTATTGGAACGGGCATTACACCGAGTGCTCCGTCAACTGGTGGAGCATGATCGGTTTCATGAAGTCGAATTCAGATTGTGAAGTTATGATTTTTTAAAATTTATTTATGTGAACGAATTCAGTGATGCAAAACAAACTTTTCAATCACTGAATCGTAGCTACGATTTTAAATCTATCAATTGTAAACCTGAACAATATGAAAAAATCTGATATCGATGTTATGCCTCAATTTTTTGACCGATATATTCGATTAGTTGATGATGAAGATCTTATGAATTCTTTTTTTCGCCACAAGAACTGTCCCATCGATAAGAAAATATTAAACAAACTTTCAAACCAACGATATGCACCAGGCAAATGGACGATCAAGGATATTCTCCAACATGTCATAGATGTGGAAAGGATCATGTCTTACCGTGCTTTGCGTTTTGCCAGGAACGACAATACACCGCTTAATGGTTTTGAAGAGTCACTTTATGGCAATGAAGCAAATGCTGTAAAAAGAACCGTTGATGATTTGCTGGAAGAATTATCTATTGTAAGGCAATCAACCATCTCATTGTATCGAAATTTTGGTAAGGAAGAGCTCATGAGAAAAGGCTCAGCAAACAACATTGAAATCTCCGTATTGGCTTTGGGTTTTACAATCATCGGTCACTCTCTCCATCACTGGAAAGTGATCGAAGAAAGATACTTTCCATTATTGGTTAGCTGATCAGGTTTCCTTCATCATCCCATTGAGCGATGGTTGTTCTTTTTTCCTGGTCGACACACTTTGCCAGCCATTCCGGATCATAAGCCACTCCGTGTTTGTCCAGGACTTCCTGTGGAACACCATCCCAAACATTGGGCATGTTTCCCTTATAACCCAGGTCATCAATTCCCATTCGGGTTGTGTAATAACCCGTGAGGACCAGATTTCGCATTTGGGTGAAGAACCTGACTCCCTGCTCTACTTCAGGCTTAGCATCATCAGGCCAGGCTATTTCGTCCATTAGTTGCTTTTGCTGACTGGCAGAACAGGAAATGAAATTTTTATCAAATTGTTTGTTGGTACGATTGTCCAGCCACATAAGTCCGCCACGGATCGGGGTTTGGTGGTACGTAATATCTTTTACGATGAACTCAATGAATTCAGGTACACCTGCATCCGTTGCCGATCCTGCTGTAGAAGTTGCAGGCAAGATGAGATCGCACAATACGGCAATGGTCGCTAATTCATGGTCATTGAAAAACTTCTCACCCAAAAGTTTGGCATCATGAGCTTTTTCCTTTTCCGTTCGTCCATATTGATTCTCAGAAGGTTTTTCTAAAAGGGTTTTTTCTTCCGGAGAAGGTTGGCACCCGGTTAGTATTAAACCGCTTCCAATTCCACCAATGAGCAATGATTTTAAAGTATCTCTTCGATCCATATCCTAAATATTTCTTTTTTTGAGTTGATCTATAATGTGATCCGATGTTCTCCAGGATAATGCGAGTATGGTCCAGGTAGGATTTTTATCTGCCTGAGATACAAATGGACCACCGTCCACAACGAATACATTATCCACATCATGTAGTTGCTGGTATCTGTTAGTTGCGGATTTTTTGGGGTCGTTACCCATACGGGTAGTACCCACTTCATGAATAATCCTGCCAGGTGTTGCCAGACCATAATCCCGTTCCTTTCCAGGTCTGGTTCCCAGGGTTACGCCACCCATTGCATCAAATATTTTTTCAAATGTTTCGTGCATATGTTTCGCCTGGTTTCGTTCATGATCAGACCATGTATAATTAAACCGAAGGACAGGGATCCCATATTCATCTACCACATTGGGGTCTATTTCACAATAATTGTCTTCACGTGCGATGCATTCGCCTCTTCCGGAAATACCAACAACAGAACCATAGAATTTTTTAACATCTTTGCGAAGCTGATCTCCATACCCTCCAACTTTCTCTCCTATATATTCATTCAGATCATTGGGATTAAATCCAAATCCATAGGAAGGCATTCCTAAGCCACCCCAGACTTCCATGTGGTATCCTCTTGGAAAATCAAGTTTTGCATTATCAAGCCACCAGGGAAAATAAATATGCGCACCACCAACACCGTCTTCATTATAAGTATCGCGATTCATCAGATCAGGGATAAATGCTGCGCGACTAGCTCCGGTCGAATCGTGTAAATACTTTCCAATTACTCCACTGCTGTTTCCTAATCCTCCCGGATGTTGCTTACTTTTTGAGTTCAGAAGTATTCGAGCAGAGCTACACGCAGATGCTGCGAGTACAACAACTTTGCCTTTCAATTCATATTCCTTACGGTCATCCTTGCTTATGTAGGAGACACCCGTTGCTTTTCCTTCATCATTTGTGAGCACTTCCCTCACCATGCTGTTGACATAAAGGTCGATCTGCCCACCAGCTTTTTGAGCAGGAAATATCAGACAAGTTCCTGCTGAAAAGTCCGCATAAACAGAACATGCGCGGCTGCACTGGCCACAATAAAAACAGACTCCCCGGTCTTCATTTATCCTTTTCGTAAGCATTGACAGCCTGGATGGAATAACCGTAACGCCAACCTTCTTTGCTCCTTTGATTAAAAACAGTTCATGAAGTCGTGGTTTTGGTGGAGGAAGAAAAAAGCCATCCGGTTCATTTGGGATATTTTCTTTGGTGCCAAAAACCCCTATTAATTTATCAACCTTGTCGTAATAGGGCTTTACATCTTCATAGCTGATAGGCCAGTCATCACCTAAACCGTCTATGCTTCTTCTTTTAAAGTCTTTCGGACCGAATCGAAGGGAGATCCTTCCCCAGTGATTGGTCCGTCCACCAAGCATATGCGAGCGGAACCAATCAAACTTGGTTCCTTCCGTGCTGGTGTAAGGTTCTCCATCAATTTCCCAGCCTCCATACGCACTGTCGAAGTCACCAAATGGTCGGATGTTCGAGGCGCCTCTCCGGGGAGATTCCCAGGGCCATTTGAGTTGTGTTCTTTGTGCGGGATCGGCCGGATCGAAATAAGGCCCAGCCTCTACAACTGCCACTTTAAGACCAGCTTCTGATAATACTTTGGTTGCCATGCCACCACCCGCTCCGGATCCCACAATGACGACATCATAGACTTTAGAAGATTCTTTTATTTGCATAGTTAAAAAGTATGCCTTCAAGTTAGGTTAAAAAGTAAGTAAATGGCAACTATTATCAGAGAAAGTAAACTCTTTTAAGATATTTAAATAAATAGGGAAAGGCCGTTTATTCCGCGACCTTATTCACATCAACCGTGACAACCATTTTTTGTCCACCACCGCTGTATACAATGCCTTTCAGAGGTACTATGTCTGCAAAGTCGCGGCCATATGCTACACGAATATGTTGATTGCTAACTAAAAGGTTATTGGTTGCATCGAATTCTACCCACCCAGCTTCAGGGATAAACAGTGCCATCCATGCATGAGAGGCATCGGCACCGACCATTTTTGGTTTTCCGGGAGGTGGGAGAGTCTCAATGTATCCACTCATATACCTTCCTGCCAATCCAACCGATCGGACACAGGCCAAACCGAAATGGGCAAAATCCTGACAAACTCCTTTTTTGTATCGAAAAACATCTTCAAGCGGAGTAGAAATATCAGTAAATCCAGGAGTGAACTTAAAATCTGTATTAATCCGTGTGTTCAGGTCCATCATGGCCTCCATGATGGGTCGGTTAGGTGTAAAGGATTGAAGTGTGTATTCCCGAAGTCCGTCAATAAATTTTACATGGGTTGATTCAAGGTAAAACTGTCGGGTTTCGTTCGGTGCCTCCGTACTTTCCAGCCATTGCTTGACATTTTCCCACGGGGGCGTGGATGAGGGATCTAATTGTGTCCAGTTCGGAATTTCGAGTGTCACCTCACTATCAGATTTGACGATCAGCTCCTTATGGGATTTCTGCACGGCAAAATAAATAAATTCATTGCCAAAGAAATCTTTTCGCTTTACCAGAAAATTGGGTTCCGGCTGGATGCTATACTCATATTTTTCAACATGCTGATAAGGAAAGGGTCCCAATGACTGGAATACAATATTGTGACACAAAGTTGCTTGTGCCTGGTATATGTACTTGGTAGTATGATTAACCTTGTATCTCATATTTCCGGTAGCTTGGTTGTAACAAATCCATATTGGCTTTGAATATGACTAAAGTAGTGCTGGTTAATCATATCAGAGGCTTCGCGAAGAAGCGCAATAACATTGTCAAGAAATTTGCTTAGCTCTTTTCTGCTTTTACCATTTTTTGCCAGGGAAAGTTCATGTGGTTCACACAGTCTCACAAGCGTAGTGGTTTCCAGTAATTTCTTGCGAATGGGATTTAGATAATGATTATTATTGGATGGCATATTTGCTACATGCAAATCAATTCTTCCTATCTGATAAGTGACAGATTTAGGATTTAGCTCGTCAATAAGAAGGAGATTTAGAACACCAAAAACCTCCAGTGTTGAGCGATACCGGTATCGATAGGTTACAAGACTTTCATTGATCATTAATAAATACTCCAGCAGCGTCCTTTCCGCCTCCGGGTCGTGCCTTTTTGTCAGAATACTTTTAAGAATGGAGCAAGTCTTTACGGATGATTCAAGAAACCTTCCGATATTCAGTATATTCCAGGAAGGTTCGCGGGTCATGTTATCAAAATTGAGTCCATGGAAGGCCATCAGTTTAACGATCAGATTGTCGAGGCTCCTGTTAATTTCATTAAGATTGTTTTGATTCTTTAGGAAATCCCATTCTTCGGATATGTTATCCATGATCCTCCAGGTATCCAATCCTAACCTGTCGCGTACAGCATATCCATTCGATAAGAAAAACTGAAGTGTCTGACTGAGCGATCCCGGTTTGTTTTGGTCGTTGACCAGGGAAATGAGCTCTTTCTCCGGATTGTGGAGGGTTTTTCGATGATTGAATCCGGGAAATGTTGCAGTAATGGATGTCAAAGTCTGAAGCAACGTCACCAGCGTGATGTCATCCTCCATGTGAAATTCGTCCTCTGTTTCATAGTATTCTTTGAGAATGATCCTAAGCATCCTGACAAGGAAAATTGCACGCTCAATATACCTTCCCAGCCAGAACAGATTTTCTCCTGTTCTACTGGGTAAAATATTGTCAACCTGTTTGATCAGCGACACAGGTTTTGCCTCAACAGCAGATCTTTTCGAGGTTCCTAATACCCAGGTATCTTTGCTGATCCCTCCGGATTGATTAGAAACAATAAAAACCCCACGATCCGGCGAACTCCTCGATAGGCCTCCCGGCATGACATGATAGGAACTGTTTTCAGAATCGGATACGATGTAGCTGCGAAAAACTGCATTTCTTGCTTCCAGGTTTCCATTGATATAGGAAGGGGTTGTCGAGAAATTGACCATTTCCTGGCCCACATACAAATAGGGTTTGGCTATGATTCTTTTCTTTAATTCATCTATTTCTTGCTGAGACAGATTTCCCCCATAGATTGATTTATTCACGTGGTTTCGGTAGATCTGTCGAATAATCAGGAACTGAATATTGTCAAGCACATATTGCAATTCCTTTTCCTGTCCGCACCACCAGGTTGCAACAGACGGCAAGATCAATTCTTCCCCCATTATTTCCCGACAAAGCTTTGGAAGAAACGCCATTAGTCCCGGATTTTCCAATATCCTGGTGCCCAGCGGATTGATGACCAATACCTTTTTCTGGCGAATAGCCTCCATTAGCCCGACCACACCCAGGTGAGAATCCATCCTTAACTCCAGTGGATCACAAAAAACATCGTCCACCCTTCGAACAATTACATCCACTTTTTCCAGACCTTCAATGGTCTTTAGCCATACATATCCATCACTCACAGTCAGGTCTTCTCCAAGGGCGAGCGTAAAACCCATGAAAGATGAAAGGTATGCATGTTCAAAGTAAGTCTCATTGCCCGGTCCGGGAGACAACACGACAATTCTGGGATTCTCCTTGTTTTGCCATGCCAGGTTAACCAAAGTATTTTTAAGAGTCTGGTAATAGCTCGTAATCTTTTGAACATGGTTTTCACGGATCATATCTGGAAAGACTCGTGTCATAGCCACGCGGTTTTCAAATGCATAACCCGCACCGGACGGAGCATCTGTCCGGTCATGCAGCACCCACAATTTACCATTAGGTCCCCGGGCCAGATCGGCTGAATAGGCGATGAGCTGATGATTGCCCGGGATCCGCACTTTATCCATTTGCCTTAAAAATCCCAGGTGGTTGTAGACCATTTCAATGGGAATGAGTCCGGAGCTGATCAATTTACGTTCTCCATAAATATCGATAAGGATCTGATTGAGCAATTCGGCACGTTGGGTAAGTCCTTTTTCAATCATGTCCCAATCGGATTCACTGAAGACCATTGGAACAGGATCGAGCATCCATGGACGGTGCATGCCATTCGGATCCCCGTAGATATTGTAGGTTACACCATTGTCCCTTAATAGTTGAATGACTTCCTTAGCGCGGGAATTCAGCTTATCATTCCCCATTCGGTCATAGCTTTCTACCAGTTTTTGCCAGTGAGAAAATACCGTTCCGTCCTTGGTTGCCAGCTCGTCAAAAAATGGCGTGTTGTTCTTCGTTCGCTCGGCCAGATAAAAATCGATCATAGCTCCAAATGTCTGATTTTTTTTTAATTTTTTTGAAAATCAGAAATTCTTTTTGCCTTTATATCGACGAAGGTCCATGGTGTACGGATAGTCCGGATTGACCACCTCTCCGGTTGCTTCGTATTGGGTGAGGATATTGACCTTTGTAACGAATCTTCCCCCTGCCTGCCGTTTTACAACAGTGGGTTCAACCAGGTTGACAGAATGCCCGAAATCAAAGAACCTGCTGATGCGTCGGGATTCGGCTTCGTAGCTGTTGACCGGGAAAGTTTCGTAATTTCTTCCCCCGGGATGGGCAACATGGTATTGACACGCAGCGACAGATTTGTTCGTCCAGGTATCGAAAAGATCGATGATCAATGGGGTATCAACACCAATGGTAGGGTGCAGGGCTGAAGGTGGCTGCCATGCACGGTAGCGGATACCTGCCACGTATTCTCCCTGAACACCGGTATTTTTGAGTGGAATACGGCATCCATTGCACAAAAGCTGATAGCGGGAGTCGGTCAGGCCGGAGATTTTAACCTGGATCCTTTCGAGTGAAGAATCCACAAATCTTGCCGTCCCCATGCTGGACATTTCTTCACCCAAAACATGCCACGGTTCGATGGCCATTTTTAATTCTATGTGGATGTCATCTACCTGCAACTCTCCGAGGAATGGAAACCGGAAACTGAAAAATGGGTCAAACCAGGATATATTAAAATCATATCCTGCATTACGAAGATCGTTTGTCACTTCCGTCAGGTCTTTGTAGCAATAGTGGGGGAGAAGAAAGCGGTCATGAAGCGCTGTGCCCCATCTTACCAGTTTGCGATTGTAAGGTTGTTTCCAAAACCATGATAGCAGTGTCCTGATCAAAAGGAATTGTACCATACTCATTCGATAATGTGGAGGCATATCAAATCCACGAAATTCGAGGATGCCCAGCCTGCCACTTTCCGAGTCAGGCGAATACAGTTTGTCAATGCAAAACTCCGCCCGATGCGTATTTCCCGTAATATCGACCAGAAGATTTCTGAAAATCCTGTCGACCATCCAGAAGGGAACTTCATTTTCTTTCAGATCCGGTATTTGCTGAAAAGCCAGCTCCAGTTCATACAACATCTCATCACGGCCCTCATCCACTCTTGGAGCCTGGCTGGTAGGTCCGATAAATTGTGTCGAAAAGAGATAAGATAAAGAAGGATGATGCTGCCAATAGGTAATAAAACTTTTCAGTAAATCGGGCCTTCTTAGCAAAGGACTGTCGGATGGAGTTACACCTCCGAGAGTAACGTGGTTTCCTCCTCCCGTTCCTGTATGTCGTCCATCAAGGTTGAATTTTTCCGTTGCTAATCGCGATTCGGCGGCTTTTTCATAGAGAATTCCATAGTTGTCAACCAATTCCGTCCAGGATGAGGAAGGATGAATATTTACCTCTATTACGCCCGGATCAGGAGTGATCATGAATTTTTGTAACCGATTGTCAGAAGGAGGATCATAACCTTCTATCAAAACCGGGATTTGTAGTTTTTCCGCAACTTTTTCAATAGCATTGACGATACTCAGGTAGTGCTCAAATTGAGTTACGGGAGGGAGGAAGATAAACAGCTTGCCTTCTCTGATTTCGGTGAGGAGTGCGGTTTTGAATATTTTCTTGCTATTGTTGAATGAATCATTCGGATCGATCCATTCTTCCAATTCTTCAATGGTTGGTAGGGATTCCGTTTCTGCAAATAAACTTCTATCAGGCTTGATATCTTCTTTCTTCGGATCAAGAAATTGAATGGATTTTAACGGCAACCGCAGCCCAATAGGGGAATTGCCAGGAACGAGAAATAGATCTTTCCTTCGGAATTTCCAGTTGCAGCTCTGCCAGTTATTAGCTTCCACGTCCCATTGAATTGGCACAACAAAGCCAATAGGTTTGTCTAATCCGCTACTCAACAGTTCTGCAAGTTTTTGCCTCTCCAGAGGAGATTTCAGGTCTAGTTTTAATGGATCGATGTTTACAGGTATATTGCTTTCCTCCCAGGCAAAATAAAAAGGATCTTCATAAGCAGGGTGAATGTTTTTAGGGTCTATGTTCAACTCGTAAACAAGACCATTCATGAATTTCTCAGCTTTGGAAACTTCAAAACCGTAATTATGGGAGAGGTCGGCCATCAGCTTATCATTTGACCACATGGGAAGGCCATCTTTTCTCCAGAAACAAGCTAGTTTCCATCTTGGAAGAGGCTCGCCGGGATACCATTTCCCCTGGCCATACTGCATGAGGGAACCTTGTGCAAACTCATCTTTCAACTTATGAAATAGCGAGTTGGAAAGTTTTCTTTTATGCTCTCCATCAGCCGCAGAATTCCACTCCGGGGCATCCTGGTTGTCAATGGCGACAAATGTTGGCTCACCACCCATCGTCAGCCGGACATTATTTGTGGCAAGCTCCGAATCCACCTGGTCTCCCACAGCCAGGATATTTTCCCATTGTTCATCGGAATACGGCTTGGTGACTCGTGGTTTTTCAACTATTCTACGGATGGTATTTTCAAAATGAAATTCAGTATTGACTGATTCTGCTGTTCCGGAAATAGGAGCAGCGCTTTCAGGACTGGGAGTACAAGCCAATGGAATATGACCTTCTCCGGCAAATAAACCTGATGTCGCATCCAGACCGATCCATCCGGCGCCAGGAATGTACACCTCTGCCCAGGCATGGAGGTCTGTAAAGTCCTCTTCAGGTCCGGAAGGACCATCAAGGGATTTGGTATCGGATTTCAGCTGAATAAGATATCCAGATGTAAATCTTGCTGCCAGACCGAGATGCCGAAGTAATTGCACGAGCAACCATGAAAAATCACGACATGATCCTGATTTAATGGTTAGTGTCTCCTCACAGGATTGGACTCCAGGCTCCATACGGATGTTGTAGGAAAGGAGATTGTAGATCAGCTGGTTGATTTCTACAAGATAATCGACTGTATGGATTTTCTTTTTCCTCTTTGATTTAGCTTCTTCGACAAGACTCATCAAAAGAGGATCTTTTTCTTTAATTTCCAGGTATGGCAGGAGTTGCTTTTTGAGCAAAGGTTCATATTTAAAGGGAAATTTTTCCGCATACTCTTCGACAAAAAAATCAAATGGATTGATGACAACCATTTCAGCAATCACTTCCACATCTATTTCGAGGTGATTGATTTTTTCCGGGAAAACAACTCTTGCCATGTAGTTGCCAAAGGGATCCTGCTGCCAGTTTATGAAGTGGTTTTCCGGTTGAATATGAAGGGTATATCCCTTAATTGAAGTTCTTGAATGTGGAGCAGGTCTCAGCCGGATGACCTGAGGTGATACTTCAATATGACGCTCGTAATCGTAACGTGTATAATGCCTTAAGGCAACTCTTATTGACATGTTGTATGATTGCGGTTATATGATGCGAATTTTACATAAAATTTACCCTTTTTAAAAGAGTTGTTTCAATGAATTTATGAAATTATTGAAAATTTGATTTGAATTTCTGTAGATCACTTCAGATTCTTGTGAAACGTGCAAGTCAAATAATTATCCGTTAATTAACCTGGTGCATCTGATAATAAGAGTTTTGTAATAATTCCCAATTGGCCCAGGTGATAAAGGTCGTGATGTAGCATTCCTTCAATGACAAATTGGTATTTGTAATTTCCTTTAAAATCGGTGTCATAATATTGTTCCCCGAGAAAGTGATCTTCTTTATTTTCCAGAATATTAATTATTTCTATCAGGGTGTTTTCATAATTTAATTTCAATTGGTTCCATCCGATTTTTTTGAGTTGTTCATTCGAAAGCCAGTTTTCTTCACTGTCATCTGTCAGTTTTCCATCTCCGGTTTTTAATTTCAGAATGGTTTCTTTTCTCCAGGTAATCAGGTGAGAAATGATTTCAGCCACACTGTGGAGGTTTGGCAATGGCCTGATGAAAGCATTTTCCTCATTAATCAGGCTTAATTTTTTATGGAAATTTTCCCCGATCCAGATCTTTTTTTCCTGAACTTCCTTTAGCTGTTTGATATAATTACAAATTAAATCCCTACTCATTTCTTCCTGGATTTCAATACATCCTTGTATGCACAATCCAATGCATCCAGCATCAGTTCCTTTGGAATTTTATCAAGCTCAAAGGTCGTCCAGCCTTGCAGTCCCCACTTATTCGGAACCGGATAAATAGCACCATTTTCATAATTGCTGAAAACCGACTGATCAACTTCGGTTAGTTTCAGATTGGCCGATTTGCTTGGTGTGTGCAGGGTGGCAAATATCCTTTTATTGATTACTTTGAAGGCTGTCCGGTCAAAATGAGGGGCTTTCTCCGTATTTGGAAAGGAGAGCGCCATGTCGTGGAATTGTTCAGGAGTCATTTCAATTTCTTATTTGGTTGAGCAAATTTTGATGTGTTTATTAAGGATTATTGCAATTTTCAATATATACGTCAAACAAGTCTTACGATACTTTTTACTTTGATTTCAAACTATGGCCTTTTTTTCATTCGTCAAAAGTGTTCATTTTTCAATTAACCTATCTATATTTTTTTGTTTGCTTTACAACTTGTAAGCAAATCCATTACTAATGAATTATGATCAACTGATAAAATTTAGGTCAAATACGGCATACCGATATTCATGAGAATATACGATATTGAATCATAATGCTTACCGTATTTTCTTTTTCCAATGAAAAATAATGATTAATAATTTCTATGCTCAATAACCCTTCAGATCCTTTCAACAAGTAACTTCTCGCAAATCGTCTGGCTGAACATTTCTGATGGATGATCCTGGTAGCTGATTGTCATGCTTCTGTCAAAAGGCTCGATGGCCAGAATATGAAGGTCGATTCCAAGCTTAATGTTACGGGTATTCAGGTAGTTGAGGAAATCGCTGGAAGAGTGGGCCAACGCAGCTAAGCGGACGGAATAGCCTTGTTGACAATCACTGAGCTTTTGGTATGATAGACTGTCCATTCTGCCTTGTTTGTCAGGAATAGGAGATCCATGTGGATCAATTTTGGGGTAGCCTAATAATTCATCGATTCGCTCAAAGAAAATGGATGATTTAATGTGCTCCATTTGCTCAGCAATATCATGTACGACTTCCCAACCAAAACCCATTTTCTCAACCAAAAACATTTCTGTCAGACGGTGCTTACGTATGATTAACCCAGCTTGTAGCTTGCCTTTATCTGTAATGGTAACCGGCTTATATTTTTCATAATTGACCATCCCTTTGGTGTGTAATTTTTTGATCATGCTGTTAGCAGTGGGAATGCTGATTTCCAGCGCTTTACTCAATTCCGAGATGTTAATCTCGCCATTTTCATTTGCCAGATTGAAAAGTGTTTTAATATAATTTTCTTCTGTTCTCGATGACATGCAACAAAAATATAAAAATTCTCTTAATACATTTGTTAGATTAATCTAACTTTTTAAATTTGTATTATCTAAAAAATTCTTTTTATGTATCAAACTCTACTTCTTTTATGTTTCATGGTGTTTCATGTATGTGCTTTTGCACAGCAGGGAAGCATTTCCGGACAGATCGTGAGTGGTGGTCACCCACTTGAATTTGTCAATGTGGGTTTGATGGAGACAAGTCTGGGGACGTCTACTGGTGCTGATGGGAATTTTAAAATCGACCACATTCCATACGGAGACTATTCCCTGGTCGTATCGATGGTAGGGTATGAAATGCAGATCAGGAAAGTGAAGATAAATTCAGATCATTCCAATGCTGAAATTAATATTTCACTGAAAGAATCCACTTCATTACTTGAAAGTGTGGTAGTGACCGGGACCATGAAAGAAGTTTCGCGGTTGGAGAGCTCGGTACCTGTGGAGGTGTATTCACCTGAATTTTTCAAAGCAAATCCAACACCTTCGGTTTTTGAATCGCTGCAAAATGTTAACGGGGTACGCCCCCAAATCAACTGCAACGTTTGCAATACCGGCGATATCCACATCAATGGACTTGAAGGGCCTTACACCATGGTCATGATCGATGGCATGCCCATTGTTTCCGGGCTTTCAACAGTTTATGGCCTTACCGGTATTCCCCAAAGCCTCATCGACCGGGTAGAAATTGTTAAGGGGCCAGGATCAACTTTGTATGGTTCGGAGGCGGTAGGAGGGATCATCAACCTGATTACAAAGAAAACAGAAAATGCCCCTCGCGCAATGGTCGATGTATTTGGTACGACCTGGCAGGAGATCAATACGGACATTGGTATCAAATTTAATTCTGCTAAGAATGCCCAATCTCTTCTGGGGATCAACTATTTCAATTATCAGCATCCGATCGATAACAATGGAGATAATTTCACGGATGTCACACTTCAGAACAGGATATCCGTTTTCAACAAATGGAATTTTAACCGAAAACAAAACAGGCTTTTTTCGATAGCAGGTCGATATGTGTACGAAGATCGTTGGGGTGGGGAAATGGATTGGACACATGAAAACCGCGGTGGAACAGATGTTTATGGAGAAAGCATTTATACCAGCAGGTGGGAAGTCTTTGGACTCTATCAATTGCCATTTAAGGAGAATGTTAACTTTCAGTTCAGTACAAATGGCCATAATCAAAACTCCGTTTATGGAGACACCGAATTCCTGGCCGATCAATACATCGGTTTCGGACAATTTACATGGAATAAGCTGGTTGGCCGATCACATGAAATGTTGGTGGGGGTAGCCTATCGATATACTTATTATGAAGACAATACCACGGCAACTCAATCGTCCGAAGGCAATGAGCCATCTATCACCCATCTGCCCGGCGCATTTGTACAAGATGAGATCACCATTAATCCTACCAACAAGGTTTTGGTTGGGTTGAGGTACGATTACAATAGCATTCATGGAAACATATTCACTCCCAGGTTAAATTATAAATGGAATTCACGAGATAATGATCATGTAATCCGGTTAAGTGTTGGGAATGGCTATCGGGTTGCCAATGTATTTACAGAAGACCATGCTGCCTTAACAGGAGCAAGGGATGTTATATTTGATGGCGAACTCGAACCGGAAACTTCCTGGAATGCCAATGTAAACTATGTGACGAAAATTGTCCATTCCAGCAATGGTTTCATCGGCCTGGACATGAGTGCCTGGTATACTTATTTCACCAATCGCATTATTCCGGATTACGAGACCGATCCCAATAAAATTATTTACAGCAACCTGGATGGATCCTCTGTCTCAAAAGGTGTTTCAATCAATACGGATATGGCCTGGGGGAATGGACTGAAGATCCTCGCTGGAGCCACTTTGATGGATGTAGCCGTAAATGAGGAGGGCGAATCCTATCGACAGTTACTAACAGAAAGTTTTTCTGCTGTTTGGAGTATAGGCTATGAGTTTTTCCGATGGGGCTTGGTGATTGATTACACTGGCAATTTATTCGGTCCTATGCGGTTGCCGTTATTGGGTGATTTGGATGAGCGGGATCCGTATTCTCCATGGTTTAGTATACAGAATATTCAATTGACCAAAAAACTTGGAAAAGGCTGGGAAATTTATGGAGGTGTAAAGAATTTGCTGAACTTCACCCCAGCTGCTAACAGCATAGCCAGGGCATTTGATCCGTTTGACGAAAATGTGGAGTTTGACGATCAAGGCAATGTCATTCCAACTGTTGACAATCCTCAGGCATTGACTTTTGACCCTTCCTATGTGTATGCTCCTAACCAGGGAATAAGGGGGTTCCTGGGAGTCAGGTATACTCTTTTTGACTAATTCAAAATTCTTCGATTTTTCACGAAAAGTGTGAATGAATGAGCTGAAAAAATCAAAATATCAAAGATTTTGCTATTTTTAGTCAAGTGAAAATGGCAAAATTGAACGATTTTTTCAATAAATGGAAATTTGCGACAATTCGGAAAATCTTCTGTATTGTCTTCATTCAGTTTTATATAGTTAACCTTTTTATCAACAAAGCTTTTTCTCAATATTCTCCTCATGAATATGTTCAGTTTCAATTTCTGACATCCAATGAAAGCTACGGTTTAGGAAATATCTGGGACATCATGGAGGACCATGAAGGATTCATCTGGTTTGCCACGGAAGACGGACTGATAAAATTTGATGGCTATGAATTGACCTCTTTTAAATACAACGCGAACAATCCTCATTCTATCAGTTCAAATTTTGTGTTGTGTTTGTTTGAGGATGATGAACAGAATTTCTGGATAGGTACACTTGGGGGAGGGTTAAACTTATATAGTCGTGAAGAAAACAGGTTTTATCATTTTATACATGATCCGCATAATGCTAAATCGCTTCCGAATAACCGGGTGAAATCCATTCTTCAGGACAAGGATGGTAAAATATGGATGGGAACAGAGGGTGGAGGTCTTGCCATGATCGAATCCGTAAGTGGAGATCTTTCATCCATTCAGTTCAAGGTATTTAATGAGGACTCGGAAGACCTCAGGTTATCTGGGAATTTCATTCGAGCGACTGTTACACAAGATCGGGATGGTAATATCTACGCAGCCGCTTACGATGGAGGGATCAATGTAATTGATTCTTCGCGGAAATCGATTACCTATCTGCAGCATGAAAACAACAATCCCAACTCGGTGAGCAGTAACATTCAATACGAACTTTTTGTCGACTCCAGGAACCGCTTATGGATAGGGAACCAAAATACGGGAATTGACCTTTTCCTGATTGACGAGAAAGAGTTTATTCATTATCGTCCTACAAATGAAGAACATACGCTGAACAATGGTGAGGTAGAATCATTTGCAGAAGATGAATACAGTTATATCTGGGTGGGTACGGATAATGGACTAAGCCTGATGCTGGATTCGAAAAACAGAATTCCGGCCAACGATTTCACCAATTTCCTTCATGAGCCTCTCGATGAAAACAGCATTCTAAGCAATTCCATTAAAAAAGTCTATGTGGATAGCAACAATTCGCTATGGGTTTCTTCCTACTATGGCGGGATCAATATGTACAATCCGGAGATCTTCAAATTTACCCCTATCCGGAACAAGCCTTGGATAAAAAGCAGTCTTCCTTCCAACAATGTGACAGCTTTTGAAGAGGATGATCAAGGTAATCTGTGGATCGGTACGGATGGTGGAGGTTTAAGTATGCTGTCCAATGGGGTCAACGATATTTACAAAAATGAATATCAGAAGATCAGATTGATAAACCCTGAAACAAAGGAGCCTCATAACAAAATTAAATCATTGCATTTTGATGAGAATCAAAATCTCTGGGTAGGAACGTGGGGTAGTGGTTTGTTTAAATATGACATTCAAAACGGTCAGTACGCGTACTTTGGAATTGATGAGAACCACTCAAAATTTGTCGGGTATAGTGTCAATGTCATCGAACTGGATCAGAACAACAATATCTGGCTGGGGACCTTAACAGATGGAGTAAGCATGTACGATCAGGAGAATAATGTTTTCAATAATTATCTTCCAACAAGAGACAATCCTCACAATTTCACCAGCGACAGGATAAATTCAATTTTGGTGGATTCAAAAAACAGGGTTTGGATCGGAGGCGAATTGGGAGGGTTAAACCTGTATGATCGAGTTAACAATTCATTTTCACAGATTACCTACCAGGATATTCTCACCGATAAAATCAATATCCTCAGTATGATGGAGTCTCGCGGTGGAAAGTTATGGATTGGAACCTTATCAGGAGCCATAGTTTATGATCCCGGGAAGAAGGATGCGATGGCCTTTAGCGAACAGAATGGTCTTCCTGATAATGTCATTCATGGAATGCTGGAGGATAAAAATGGAAACATCTGGATGAGCACTAATCACGGAATAGTCATCTTTGATGTGGAGAACAATCATGCTATTTCTTTTGACAGGTTTGATGGTTTGCAGGGAAATCGTTTTAATAACAATAGTTTATTTGAAACTTCGAATGGATTAATGCTCTTTGGCGGCACCAACGGTTGGAATGGGTGCGACCCCAATCGAATTAGAAAGGTCAATAAAAGGCCGGAGATGGTTTTGACAAAATTCTACCTGAATGGTGAATTAATGCCGGTGAACACCCCAGGATCACCATTGACTTCCCATTTAAATTCAGGAAAACCAATTGTATTGGAGCATGATCAAAACAATATTGGTTTTGAATTTGCTGCTTTAGAATATAATTTTTCCAATCAAAATAAATATGCCTATTTGCTCGAAGGGTTGAATGATGAGTGGCAGGAAATCGGTACGGAAAGAAGGGCTTCCTTTACCAACATTTTTCCGGGAACCTACAAATTAAGAATAAGGGCGACCAACAAAGATGGCTTTTGGCATGAAATGGATGAACCTCTGACGATCAGGATCCACCCTGCATGGTGGCAAACTTCAGGATTTAAAATTTTGGTGGGACTTTGTTTTCTCGGTGTTGGATTCCTGATTTTACGGCTGCGTACCAATTATCTCCTCAAACAAAGGGACAGGCTTCAGAAAACCATCGAAGTGCATACCTCTGAGCTCCAACAAAAAAATCAGGAATTGAGTAACATGAATTATGAGTTCCAGGCGCAAAATGAAGAACTGTCCTCACAAAACGATCAGATCGCCGCACAGAGAGAGGAGCTTGAATTTACACAGGAAAAACTCAGGGAGATCAACCGAGACCTGGAGGATATGGTGGAAAAGCGCACGATGCACCTGGAAGAGACCATTAAAAAGCTGGACAAGACAGTGGAAGAGCTTGACCGGTTTGTCTACAGCGCTTCCCATGATTTGAGCGCGCCCATCAAGTCCATTCGAGGATTGATAGATATTGCCTTTCGGGAAAAAGAACCTGAGAAGATCCGTGAATGTCTGACGTTTGTAAAAACCAGCGTTAACCGGTTTGAAGACGTGATCAAAAGCCTGGTGGATTATGCCAGGAATGTACATTTTGAAGTGAGTATATCCAGGGTGAATGTACATCAGATGGTTGATGAAGTTTTTAGTCAGCTGAAATTCTGGCCGGAAGCAATGAAAGTAGATTTCAAAAATCAGATTGATGAAGATCTTGAAATAGACACCGACCCTTATCGACTGTCAACCATTTTGCACAACCTTATCAACAATGGATTGAAATATTCAGATGCCAGAAAAGAAAATCCATACCTTAAGGTTGATTGTCAGGTAAATGATCACGAATGTGAATTGCAAATTGAGGACAATGGCATCGGTATCGATAAGGATTATGTGAAAAAGATCTTTGATATGTATTACCGGGCATCGGAGAAATCTACCGGGTCAGGCCTGGGGTTGTTTATTGTGAAGGAATCCGTACAGCGTCTGGGTGGTGAAATAAAGGTAATATCTGAAAAAGGGGAGGGAACCCGGTTTATGGTGAAGATCCCGCGAAGCCTGGTATCGGATTAGTACTTCAATTAAGCCTGCAGGCCAGTAATTTGGCTTTCTATCCAAATCAGTTTCGGGTTTTTGAATATATTTATCATTTCAATCAGATTTAATTTGATTAAAGATTACTATGAAAAATACAGCCGTCTTTGTGCTCATCCTTTTTGTCTTATCATGTTGCACTCCGAAAGAAAAACAAGGTAATGAAACTGAAAAAAACCTGGTTTCTGAGATGAAGCATGTGCTGGACAGTTTGATGATCGATGTTTGGTATCCGAGGGTGATTGATGCTACAAATGGTGGATATTTCAGTGATTTCACCTATGACTGGGAATTGGGCGAGCCACAAAATAAGTTCATCGTGACCCAGGCCAGGCACGTGTGGGCCACTTCATTTTTGTATGAGAATTATGAAGAAAAAGAGGAATACCTCAGGTATGCCGGGCATGGTTTTCATTTTCTGAGGGACCATATGTGGGACAAAGAGTTTGGCGGGTTTTATGACCTGACAGATTCGACCGGAAATCTGCTTCCAAGGTCAATTGGTGCCGATAAACGTGCTTATGGAAACTCTTTTGCCATTTATGCATTGGCGCAGTACTACAAGGTTTCCAAAAACGAAGAAGCTTTGGAACTGGCCAAAAAGACTTTTCTGTGGCTGGAAGAAAACAGCCATGATCCTGTTAATGGTGGTTATTTTCAAATCCTGGATCGAACGGGAAAACCGATTGTAAGGGAGGAGGCTGCCAAATATGCCGGATATGAAAACTTTCAGGTGGGACTGAAGGATTACAATAGCTCCATCCATTTGCTTGAGGCTTTTACCACACTTTACCAGGTTTGGCCGGATGAATTGGTCCGTCAGCGATTACAGGAAATGTATGACATTGTTTCCGGGGTGATGCTGGACGATAGGGGATTTTTGAAGCTTTACTTTCACCCGGACTGGACGCAGGTGACAGATGAGGAATTGCATGGATTCTCCAGGGAAGGAAACAGTCCAACCAATCATATTACATTCGGTCATGATGTGGAAACAGCCTTTTTGTTGTATGAAGCCGCGGGTGCGCTACATATCATTGATAATGAACTATTCCAAAAAATGAAGAAAATGGTCGATCATGCTATTCAACACGGATGGGATAAGAAATACGGTGGCCTGTTTGATGGAGGGAAATATGTGGATGGAGAGGTAGCCATCATCAACGATCATAAACAGTGGTGGGCTCAGGCTGAAGCGCTGAATGCTTTTTTATTGATGCACCGCATATTTCCCGATGATACTATTTACATGCAAAAATTCGAAGAGCAATGGGCCTATGTCAACGAATACCTGATCGACCATGAGCACGGCGGCTGGTACATCTACGGACTGGATGTCGGCCATCAATTTAGTGAATCTAATAAAGTCAGTATCTGGAAAGGAAGTTACCACACAGTAAGGGCAATGGTGCATTGTCTGGAGATGTTGGGGGAGGGGAGAGAATAGTTATATTTGGAATTAAGGTCTTGGTTTGTATTCGAATTATTTGAAAATTAGTGTTAAAAGGCTTATGAGGAGAGCTGCAATACTAAATCCAGCAAAAATCCTTCCTACCCACAATTCTAATAATATAGAAAGTGAAGTAATTAATGTAACTTTCAATTGTGAATCCGATGTTTATTCAAGATGGGAAAAAGCGACAAAAACATTAGGCTCCTACTCAGCTCATCACCTGGAATACATGCTTGTGGTTTTTATGAAAAATGTTGTGAATAATTAGTTTTTGCTGAACGTAAAAAATTAATTGACTAAAAACCTTCAAGCTCATCATGAACCAAATCATTATAGAGTATATGCGAACATAAATCTTTGTACCAGATCAATACCTCGTAGGCACTTTCCATATTAAAATCAGATAAATCAGAATATTTCTTAGGATGCGTCAGTGAATTTCTGATTTTGTACAGATCTAAAAGTTTTGAGTATCCATTTTTACTAAAATACTGGTCATAAACGTGTTCTTTCTGATAAATTTTAGAATAGAGCCTGAATGTATATTTTAACATTCTCGTGAAGGGATAGGACTTTTCACGTTCATTAATTGTGCCTCTCTCATTTAGATCATAGCTTTTTTCACTTAAAATATAAACATCCTTAAATGAAAGTTGGATTTCATTCTTTTTTTCACGAAGTAATAGAACCTGTCGGATTTGAAAGCTTATTGCCTCAATAAATGAAAACATCGTACGTATATAGGTTCTTTTAAAATCATCTCCTTTTTCATCCGGAATCTTTTCCTTAATTCTTACCAGCTCATTCCACAGTGTCATCCATAACACTCCCAAATTTGGATTGGTAATAAAAAATTTTTCCATTGAGTATGTGATTGAATCCTGAAAAATAAGTAAAGATAATTAATATCAAAGCTTCTCACATTTCAATATTTGAAGCGCATCCGGCCTGATTCCGTATGTTTAAATCTCAGGGCCATTATCTGACTTGTCAGAAGCTTCAAATTTTGTATATTCAAAAACCGTTATTCATTTACCAACACTTAATTTACCAGGCGAACAATCGGAGATGTTTTAAAGCATTATATGAATCGAGAAGAAGTAAATAATAAAATTGATCAACTGCTATTCTTTTTATCAAAAAGGGGTTCCGTTAATTTCAATGAGACATATGATTATGTTTTCCAAGATAAATATTCAAATCAAAGTGGAAAGGACAGTTTAAAACTTTACCATGACTCATCCCGGATCCAGAATGCCATGAATTCTGATGGATTACTTGAAAATATTGACGATCATAATATTCGACTATCTGAAAAGGGCCATGAAATAATTGAAGAATTTGGGAGCTATACAAAATACCTTGAAAACCTTGAGTTAAAAAGATCCAAAGAAGAAAAGTTTCTTGATCTAAATGTTGAATATTTAGAGAAATCAATAAAGGAAATAAATAATGCAGCAGATCGAAGTGAAAAGTCTGCCAAGAGAAGTAAGCGAGCCCAAATTATTACCTGGATTATAGCAATCGTTTCCATTATTGTAAACTTAGTCATTGCTATTTTATTATGATTAGTTTACCTCATATTGCCCGGCCTGACTGGCTAACATAATGCCATAGTCAAAAACCTTTTTAGGTCGTTTCTTACTGCTATTGTAAATAACTCGCTCCATGTCTTTACTCATAAATGCGGTTGTCTCATAGCCGCCCCAAAGTTGTGCTTCATTAATTACTTTTTGCGTAATACCCCAGTAGGGGACTATTTTTATTTGGCTTTTCATTTCATAAACTTTATATTGCGCCCTTGTGCCTTCATCAAGCAGGATCTCATCAGTCACTATGCCATTTCCGGATTCGTAATAATGGATGGTGTTTTCTTTAAGCACGTCCAGAAAGTACTCAATAGGACCTAAGACAATTATCTCTTTGCTGCCGTTGGGGATGCTATCGAAATCATTTACCTGGATAAAAGACTGATAAGTTGTACAGGAGAAAAGCAGAAATATTAAAGCAATTTTTTTCATTGTGAAAAATGATCAAAAAAATACTGCCAGAAAATTAGTTAAAAAAGAGAAATTACGATAAAGTCAAAGTTTATTAAAATAAGGCAGAAATCCAGCAATTACAGCAATAATAATTGCAATTATTGATAGGATTCTAGCCTCTCTTGCATTCTTCCTGGCAAAGCTCAATTCCTGGTATTCCAATAGCTTAAAATATGCTTCTCCTGAAAAAGTGTAAAATATATCATTTTTAACACTTTGTTGATTGATGGCAAAACGAAATATAGTTAACAATTGAGGGTGGTTTTGAATTCCGCGAAAATCATAACCATATTTTTCATTAAGATGCTTAATCAAATCGGCCGGCCGGATCCCTTCTTCAAGGTTGTTTTTGAAAAATGTCAATGTTCTGATGAAAAGATCATCGTTGATGTGCCTTTTACTTTTTTTCATTTTTAATATCACATAGTTTATTTAGATACTACAACCCCCAGGATGACCCCTAAAAAACAAAAACCCCTGATAGTCAGGGGTTTAAGTACTAATTATGAGGTCTCGGGCGGATTCGAACCGCCGTAAAAGGTTTTGCAGACCTCTGCCTAGCCGCTCGGCCACGAGACCATTTTTAAATTTGAGGATGCAAAAATAAAAATTCCTGCATATCCCGCAAATACTATTTTTACCTTTTGTGATAAAAAAGGCGCCTGCTTAGACGCCTTTCTATCTACATTACGAAATTTCTAACTATTAAGCCTTCTTTTCAGAAGTTTCTTCAGCCTTTTCTTCTTTTTCTTCCTCCTTGTCCGAAGTAGCTTTAGCGGAGTCGGATTCTTTGGCTTTAGCCTTTGGTTCAGGTTTTTCTTCCTTTTCCTCAGCTTCGGCCTTTTCGGCTTTTACTTCTTCTTCAGCTTTGGCTTCCTCAGCTTTAGCTTCTGCTTTTACTTTATCCGGCTTGATTTCTTCCGTTTTAGCTTCAGCTATGGCTTCCTCGTCTTTAGCTTTCGCATCATCCGTTTTTTCAGCCTTCACTTCTTCTTTCTTTTCAGCCTTTACTTCTTCAGTTTTAGCTTCTTCCTTCTTCTCAGCTTTAGGCTCTTCTTTCTTGACAGCAGCTTTTTTCGCTTCGCCTTTGCCTTCCATCTGCTCTTTCAAAGCTGAAAGCGCTTCCAGGTCACCCAGAGTTGATTTCTCAACATCTTTGTTCACCTTCTTCACTGAGCTCTTTGCAGTGGCCTTTTTCTTAGGTCTTTCAACCTCAGTAAACATGGCAGTGTGAGAAAGAACAATTCTCTTTTCATCTTTCGAGAATTCCTGAACCTTAAATTCAAGCGTTTCGCCTACTTCAGCCTGAGTGCCATCTTCTTTCTGAAGATTTTTAGAAGTTGCAAATCCTTCGATACCATAAGGTAGCTCAAGAACAGCGCCTTTATCATTTTTGCTGATGATGGTACACTTGTGGACTGAACCTCTTCCGAATACGGTTTCGAACGTATCCCATGGGTTCTCTTCCAGTTGCTTGTGTCCAAGCGCCAGCCTTCTGTTATCTACATCAAGCTCTAATACCTGAACTTCCAATTCTTCACCAACTTTTATGTATTCAGATGGGTGTTTGATCTTTTTCGTCCAGCTAAGGTCAGATACGTGTACCAATCCGTCGATACCTTCTTCCAGCTCGATGAACAAACCGAAGTTGGTCAGGTTTCTCACCACACCTTTGTGCTTGGTACCTACTGCGTACTTGGTCAACACATCTTGCTTGGTCCATGGATCTTCCGTCAATTGCTTGATGCCCAATGACATCTTTCTTTCATCGCGATCCAGGGTCAAGACAACCGCTTCCAGCTCGTCGCCGATGCTGATGAAGTCCTGAGGATTTCTCAGGTGCTGCGACCATGACATTTCCGAAACGTGGATCAGACCCTCAACGCCCGGCATGATTTCAAGGAATGCCCCGTAATCCGCCACATTAACAATTTTACCTTTTACTTTTGATCCCACTTCAATTTCAGCAGGCAGAGAATCCCAAGGATGAGCAGTCAGCTGCTTCATACCAAGTGATATTCTCTTTTTATCCTCATCAAAGTCAAGTACAACGACTTTCACGGTTTCATCCAGGTTCAGCACCTCTTCAGGATGGTTGATCCTGCCCCATGAAATATCAGTAATGTGGAGAAGACCGTCAACACCACCAAGGTCGATGAATACACCGAAGTTGGTCATGTTCTTGATCACACCTTCAAGTACCTGTCCTTTTTCAAGGTTATTAAGAATTTCAGCTTTTTGCTGTTCTAGATCTTTTTCGATCAGCACTTTATGCGATACAACTACGTTGTCGTTGGTGTAGTTGATTTTCACAACTTTCACTTCCATTTTCTTGCCAACGAACACATCGAAATCGCGAATTGGTTTCACATCGATTTGAGAACCCGGAAGGAATGATTCCACGCCGAAAATGTCGACGATCAATCCACCTTTTGTTCTTCTCTTTACAAATCCTTCGATCACAAGGTCTTTTTCGCTTGCTTCCTGGATATGCTCCCAGGCGCGAACGATCTTGGCTTTTCTTCTGGAAAGGATAAGCTGACCCAATTCATTTTCCTGTTCTTCGATGTACACTTCCACCGAGTCGCCGGATTTAAGGTCAGGAGTGTCCCTGAATTCGTTCAACGGAACCAATCCGTCAGATTTAAAACCGATGTTCAGGATAACATCTCGGTCGGTGATGCCAACAACAGTTCCTTCAACTACTTTCTTTTCTTCGATCGTAGTCAGGGTGTCTTCGTAAATTTTTGCGAGTTCTTGTCTTTCTTTTTTAGAATAGTCCTGGCCAAATCCTTTTGGCTCAATATCTTCCCAATTAAACTCTTCTGGAGAATTACTCATATAAATTAAAATGCCCTTTCAATTACTCAGTGATTCTGGGCGTAAACCACTGATTTATAATGGTAAACATACAATCCGGCGATTTTCACCGAACGCCGCTTGAAAACGGACTGCAAAGGTATGGAAAATAAATTGAGTTGTAAAAGGTTTGCTAAAATAAGAATCAATAAAAAACCCAGCCTTTAACTGGGTTAGTGCAAGCAGATTGGAATTTAAATGTTTATTAAGTTCCGGCTTTTTGAGTCCGGAATCAATTAAAATATCCTTGAATTTTTTACTTTGACTGGTAGTGGTTGTAGCTTATTTTTCTTTTTGGTAAGATTTTCCTGAACCTGGTCGATCAATTCATCTACTTTCTCCATGATCTTCTTTCCCCAACTTTGTAGCATAATTTGTTAGCGTTTATAATATTTCTTTTTCGTTTAACTGATTATCTCAATATAAGTTGTCAATATATTAATAAATCGTTAAGTAAACGGATTTTTTTATCTAAATATTTAATGTATTGATCGAAAAGGTAAAAATATTTTATCACCGGCAAGATTACAATCAGGAAATGACAATCCCGAGTGGCCTGGCAAATTCCAGTTTGGCTTTGTCCAGCTCCATTTGGATCTTCAGCAGTTCTTCCACCTTGTTCATATCTGTTTCTTCCTTTAGATCTTCTTTGATGTTGGAGATTAGCTTTTTGATTCTGTTAAATTTAAATCTCAGCAGGTTGGTATAAACTGAATTGTCCAGTACATCGATTTCCCTTGGGACAAAAATGGAATAACGCTTCCAGTTTTCGCTTACTTCGTATTGGTCGCTGATTAAGTCGATTACATATTTTTTCACTTTGTCAGAGCCATTTTTGATAAAATAATCTGCCGTGATGACATCTCCTTTTTCAATGTTTCTCTTGAATGTTTCAAGGATCTCAATATGCAGGCCATCCGTAAACTCCAACCCTTCCAGCTCTTCCAGGTAATGATCATGAAGCCGGTATTTGTTCTCAATTTCGTTGAATCCGTAGCAGATCAGCAGCCGGATACATTCCCTTTCCTGTAATTTGAGCGAATCAACTTCCTCCCGTTTTTGCGATTCCCTTTCTTCAATCAGTTCGATCATCGGCTCAGTCAACTGCTCTGGCCTTGTCTGGCCTTTTTGCCTTCTTCGTTGAAGAATGATCTTATTGAGTTCAGCAATCAGAACGTCTTCATCAATGTTCAGCTGGACGCTCGTTTCCTTGATGTAAACGGTTCGTTTTACCGGATCCGGAATTTTTGCAATACTTCCAACGATGTTGTTGATCGTTTCTGCCTTTTTGATTGGGTCCCGCTCGGCGCCCTTGGAAAACAGTTCGGTTTTGAAGGCCAGAAAATCTCTCGAATTTTCTTTGATATATTCCCTGAAGTTGAAAGCCCCAACTTTTTTAGCGTAGCTGTCAGGATCATCGCCATCCGGAAAGACGAGCGCCCGCACGTTCAAACCCTGCTCCAGGATCATGTCAATGCCCCGCATGGAGGCTTTGATCCCCGCTTCATCGCCATCAAAAAGAACCGTGATGTTTTCCGTCAACCGACCAATGGATTTGATCTGCTCTTCAGTGAGTGAAGTGCCCGAGGAGGCGACTACATTTTCGACACCGCATTGGTGCATGGAAATGACATCCGTATATCCTTCTACCAGATAGCAATTATCCTGGCTGCGAATGGCCCTTCGTGCCTGAAATATACCATAAAGGATCTTGCTTTTATGGTAAATATCACTTTCCGGACTGTTGACATACTTGGGTGCTTTTTTATCATTTGTCAGGATCCTTGCTCCGAAGGCGATGGCTTTTCCGGTATTGTTATGGATGGGAAAGATGACCCTCCCGCGAAAGCGGTCATAAGATTTTTCCTCTCCACCTTCTTCACTTGCAGGTTTGACAACGATCAACCCGGTTTTTTCGAGGAATTCCTTTTTGTAACCAGCTTTCAGAGCGGATTTCTCGAGGTCATCCCATTGGTCGAGGCTGTAGCCCAATTCAAATTTCTTTATTGTTTCTTCTGAAAAGCCTCGTTCTTTAAAATAATTCAGACCAATCCGTTTACCTTCTTCGTGCTCCCAGAGGTTATTGACGTAATGATCTTTTGCATAATTGGTGAGAATGAGCAGGCTTTCCCGTTCGGATTGTTCCTGAAGCTGTTCGGGACTTTGTTCTTCGTCTTGAATTTCGATTCCATATTTTCTGGCGAGAAACCGGATGGCTTCGACATAATTCAATCCATCGTACTCCATCAGGAAGGTGATGGCGTCGCCGGCTTTTCCCGAGCTGAAATCCTTAAAATTATCGTTTTTAGGAAAAATAAAGAAGGAGGGGGTTTTCTCATTGGAAAACGGACTTTTTGCCCGGTAATTGATTCCCACTTTCTTCAATTGCAGGAATTCCCCAACAACGTCGACTATGTCAACCCGGCTTTTAATTTCATCGATGGTATCCTGACTTATTTTCATGAACTGGGTTACGGGTCCGTTATTGTTCTCAACAAAAAGCAAATTACGATATTCAGCAAATTCAAAATTAAAGACAAATAGTTGTGAATATTAATCGCAATAAAATCGTTTGAAAGAACGAGGGAATGACCAAATGTGGGATTCGTTGAGAATAAAAATTTTCACTACGTGTATTTCGATTAAATAAATGCGATATTTGTGAAGAATTTAGAATGATTATAAATTTTTTGACATGTCAGTTACCAGGGAAGAGGTTTTAGAGGCGTTATCAGATGTGATCGATCCTGATCTGAAAAAAGATCTGGTCACACTGAACATGATAAAAGATCTTAAAATTGATGGGTCGAAAGTTAATTTCACAGTCGAATTGACCACACCAGCCTGTCCTTTGAAGGAAAAGATCCGCAGCGAATGCGAAGAGGCAGTGTTAAATATCAGGGATGACTTGAAAGTGGAAATTAACATGAGTTCGTCTGTTACCACGCTGAAAAACAGTGTGGCCATGCTTCCGAATGTCAAAAATGTTATTGCCATTGCATCAGGAAAAGGTGGAGTTGGTAAATCCACTGTTACCGCCAATATTGCGGTTTCCCTTGCAAAGACCGGAGCAAAAGTTGGTGTGATCGATGCCGACATCTTTGGGCCAAGCATGCCGACGATGTTCAATTGTGAAAATGAACAGCCTCAGGTGAAAAAAGAGGGAGAAAAAAATTATATCATTCCCCTGGAACAGTACGGTGTCAAGATCATTTCAATTGGATTTTTAACACCTCCTGATCAGGCGATCGTTTGGAGAGGCCCTATGGCCAGCTCTGCGCTAAGACAGTTCTTTACCGATGCTGATTGGGGAGAATTGGATTATTTACTGATCGACCTGCCTCCGGGCACAAGCGATATTCATCTGACGTTGGTGCAAACTGTTCCCGTTACAGGTGCGGTAATTGTGACTACACCTCAAAAAGTGGCGCTTGCAGATGCGATAAAAGGCCTGGCGATGTTCAAACAACCTCAAATCAACGTGCCTGTTTTAGGAATAGTTGAAAATATGGCCTATTTTACACCTGAAGAACTGCCTGATAATAAGTATTATATCTTCGGCCAGCATGGTGGAAGGAAATTGGCAGAAAAGCATGAGATACCATTCCTTGGGGAGGTACCGATTGTACAAAGTATTCGTGAAAGTGGAGACAGCGGTTATCCTGCCGTATTGAAGGGAGATGTTGTAGCTGATGCTTTCCTGGGTATTTCACAAAAACTGGCTCAGCAAGTTGCCATTCGAAATGCAAATTTCGATAAAACCAAAGTAGTGGAAGTTAAATCATAGTAATGGAAAATATTACAGCAGAAAAAAATCTGATAGAAAAAGTAGAGATGGCTTTGGAAGGGATAAGGCCTTATCTTGAGGCCGATGGAGGGAATGTGAAGATTTTGGAAATTACACCAGAGAAAGTTGTCAGGTTGGAATTACTTGGAGCTTGTGGTACATGCCCCATGTCAACCATGACCCTGAAAGCAGGAGTTGAAGAGTCCATCAAACGGGCTGTTCCGGAGGTAGTGGCAGTTGAGGCAATTAACATTACTTCTCCCGATGATCCAAATGCGAAATTACCCGGACAATAACTCTTTTTCCAGGCGTGCGATTTTTTTTGCTCTTTTCAACAATTGTATTTTTTTGGGTGATGCCATTTCATGCTCATTCGCAAAAGCGATGTACAACCGATGAATACAGAGAATATTTACAGGAAAGAAGTCGCCAGGTATCTTCTAAAATATTTGAGAAAAGATTAAGAGAGCTTCGTTCCAGGGCTACATTGCGCACCTTGAGGACAACAGCTGATACAGTTCTCATACCGGTTGTTGTACATGTTATTCACAATGGAGAATTATTGGGTAATGGTGTCAATATCCCTGAAAATCAGATTCTCTCGCAGATCGAAGTGCTTAATGAAGATTTTCAGCGGAAGAATCCCGATACGGTTCAAACTCCCATTGAGTTCGCTGCAATAGCCGGAAAGATTAATATTCAATTCGTTTTAGCCAGGCAAGATCC
The DNA here is from genome assembly GCA_913057175.1 of uncultured Cytophagales bacterium. Lineage (GTDB taxonomy): Bacteria > Bacteroidota > Bacteroidia > Cytophagales > Cyclobacteriaceae > CAJXNP01. The sequence continues at coordinate 30,776 of CAJXNP010000015.1, read as the reverse complement.
CAATGGATTACCAACCAATGGCATTGTCAGGAAGCAGGGAAGTAAGACCTCCTGGAATCCACTAAACCAGGATAATGAATTGCTAAAATCTGAGAGCTATTGGCCGGCGGAAGATTATCTGAATATTTGGGTTTGTAACTTATCTGGTGAAAATCTTGGTTATGCCCAATTCCCGGACCTGGACATGCCGGGGCTGGAAAATGAAATGAAAGAGAACCGGTTGACTGATGGAGTTGTGATTGACTACACCGTTTTTGGCAGCTCAAATAAAGGAAATTTTGATAATTTGAGAGTGCCGTACGATAAGGGTCGTACAACTTCCCATGAGATAGGACATTGGCTGGGGTTGCTACATATTTTTGCAGATCCTGGTAGCTGCATAGCTTCTGATTATGTCGATGATACTCCCTCACAGCAATCAAGTTATAATGGTGAGTGCCCAGATCATCCGGTCAGTTCCTGCGAATCTGATGACATGTTTCAAAATTATATGGATTACACAGCTGATGCATGTATGAATATATTCACCATGGGACAGTCTGACCGCATGCAGGTGGTGCTGGATAATGCTCCAAGAAGAACGAGTTTGCTGAATGCGGCCGGAGCCTTTCCACCTGACTTTGATTACAGTGATATTGGTATTGTTCAAGTAAATTCCCCGACCTTGATTTCGTGCGATGAAACCATTCAGCCAATTGTCACCATTCAAAATTTTGGCACCAATCCAATTGGTAGGATCATTGCCCGATATGGTGTGGAAGATGATCTCATTTTAACTGACACCCTTGACATTGACTCATTGTTTGCAGGTCAGCAACTGGTTTTATCCCTTCAGGAATTTAACCTCATTCAAGGACAGTATAATTTTCTGTTTGAATTTGATGTTCCAAATGATGACGATCTTTATCCGGAAAATAATCAGAGTAGTTTGCCTTTTATTATCCACAATGAAAGAGTTCAGCCTCCGTATGTGGAAATGTTTGAGGATTTTGATCTTTGGGCGACTTTTTCCAGTGACGAATTTAAAACCTGGGAAATTGCAAGCATCAATGATGAAACATCCGCATTTATTAACCTTTATAACTATCCCGACGAGGGGGAGCAGGATTGGTTGTTTACTCCTCTGATCGATTTGTCCAATACATTTTCAGCTACCATGCAATTTGACATATCCTATGTGCAAAACGGCGATTTTATGGATTCTTTGACAATACTGGCTTCGGAGGATTGCGGGGTTTCTTTTCAGGAAATCTTTACGCAAAGCGGAGAAGAGTTTAAGGTCAAAGATGAAAGAGATTTTTGGGAGCCTGAAGATGATGAGGATTGGAAGAATATTACATTAGATTTGTCAGATTTCACTGGTTCTTCAGATGTGAGATTGGCTTTCGTCACCACCAATGGCTATGGAAATAATTTATATATTGACAATGTCGAGTTTTTCCTGCAGTCTGAAGAAAAAATTGTTGAAGTTGAAGAGAATAATATTTTAATTTACCCCAATCCAACAGAGGGTTCTAGGTTTAATTTTAACATCAACACAGAAACCAAACAGGATGTTGAGATCTCGATCTATAGCTCGCTTGGACAAAAGATCTATTCAAAATTACTGGCCGGTACGCTAAACCAATATTTCAGCGTTGATCTGATGGGCAATCCTGCCGGTGTTTATTTGGTGAAGGTGAAAGGAGAAACAATTGATACCATTCAAAAATTAATTTTAAGACCCTAGATATTTCAAAATGAGTAAGAAAAAAACGGTACTGCTCCTGTATGGTGGTAAATCAGTCGAGCATGAAATCTCCATCCGATCGGCGAAAAATGTTTATGAAAATATTCAGAAGGATATTTACAATGTCCTTGTGGTTGGGATTGATAAATCGGGTATTTGGTATTTGACCAATCTGGTAGATAGTAATATTAAAAGTGGAGATAAAGTCGCTCCAATTCCACATGACCATTCAGCTGCCCTCATCAATCTGGTGGATCATTCAAAGGTTGAATTTGATATCGTTTTTCCGGTTTTGCATGGTACGGACGGAGAGGATGGCGGAATACAGGGGATTTTCAAGGCATATAATGTGCCGCTTGTAGGATGTAGCGTATTAGGTTCTGCTGTGGCGATGGACAAAATTGTTTCTAAAAAGCTGCTGAAGGAATCAGGCGTTCCGGTGGCTGACTATATTTATTTTGACAAAGCACAGAAGGAAAATTTTTCATTTCAAAAAGTGACCGAAGAAATTGGATTGCCATTCATGATCAAAGCAGGAGCTTTAGGATCATCTGTTGGTATATCGAAAGTCAAAAATGAAGGTGATTATTTGTCAGCTCTGGAAGATGCTTTTCAGTATGGAGATCAGGTTTTACTTGAAAAATATGTAAAAGGCAGGGAGTTGGAATGTGGCGTTTTGGGAAATGAGAGACCGGAAGCAACACTTCCAGGTGAGATTGTCCTGAAGAAAAATTACGAATTTTACGATTACCAGGCAAAATACCAGGATGACGAGGCGATCGATATCATCATTCCTGCAAAAGTCGACGAGTCGATCAGCAAAAAAATAATGGAATTATGTGTGAAGTCGTTTAAAGCTTTGAATTGCAATGACTATGCAAGGGTCGATCTTTTCCTGACTGAGGATGGCAATGTTGTGATCAATGAGATCAATACCATTCCCGGGTTTACAAATGTCAGCATGTTTCCCATGCTGTGGAACAACATGGGGCTATCGTATCCGGAATTGATATCTTCATTGATTGAAATGGCTCTCAAAAGATGGGAAAAACAAAATTCCTATTCAACCCATTACGATAAAGCCTGACTTTTATATGATTATTAAATTTCCTACGTTTGGAATCAATAGTTATTTTTAAAAAAATTTATTGAGTTATCACATACGAATATGAAGCTTGATTTTTTGAAGTCTTTCAATGTATTCAAACAATATAGTGCCAAAACGCTGCTGATTCATTTCTTATTGATTGTTGTGGTAGGTATTGTTGTTGTCCTTTTATTTTTCAATTCGCTTCTTCCTGCAATCACACATTCAGGCGAGACTCTTACCGTTCCCAATCTTGAAGGAATGAACTATGAGCAACTGGAGGATTTTCTTGGTAAACGGGGATTGAACTACGAGGCAACACCAGATTCTGCTTATTCATCGGTATATGAACCATTGACTGTCATCAAGCAATATCCTGAGTCAGATGCGCTGGTTAAAAGTGGAAGAAAGATCTATGTGACATTGGTGGCAAAGGAGCCTCAAAAGGTCAAGATTCCGAAGGAAATGGTGGGGCGATCATTAAAAAACGCAGAGCTGATCCTGAAAAGTTATGGACTTAAGCGAGGTTCTATTACTTATAAGCCCGATTTGGCACAAAATGTAGTTTTGGAAGTTTGGAGTAATGGAGAAAAACTAGAGCCTCTGGATGAGGTAGCAAAGGGGTCCGTCATTGATTTTATTGTAGGCGACGGCTATGGGAAAAGGAATTTCACCCTGGGGAATTATGTCGGTAGGGATATTGAAGATGTAAAATTCGCCATTAACGGACAGGGATTAAGCCTGGGAGCTGTTATCATTGAGGTGATCGATGAAGATACCTATCTGGAGATTGATCTATTGGATCTTGATTCACTCAAAATTAATGAATCGGGAATGGTGATCAAGCAAATTCCGCAAGCGGGTTCAAATGTGCGGCTGGGTGATATTGTAGATTTGTGGATTGGAGCCCTAAACAGGGCTGACAGCATCGATTTGCTGAAACAGAAGAGTGGAGAGGATATTGAGGAGGATGAACTCAATTAAAATGAGGTTTGGCTTATTTGCATTCATATTATTCATTTTCGCGTCATTCAATCTTCAAGCGCAAATACAGCTTGGTTATTTAAATTACTCGCAAAAACGCCAGCATCTTAGGACAACAGATGTTGATAGTGCTCAGCTCGAGCTACCATTTTGGGATGATTTTTCAACTTCTTATTTATTCCCGGACACTTCACTATGGGTAAATAGCCAAAATGTAAATATTCAAACTGGTATAGGGATACTCCCTCCTTCCATAAATGTTGCGGTTTTTGATGGCGCAGATCAATATGGGAACCCTTATAGCTCTCAACCAACTGCGGAGGGGATAGGAGACAGCCTTGTCAGCCGTTTCATAAACCTGTCTGATGCTGGTCAGGCCAGTACGTATCTGAGCTTTTATTATCAAAAAGAGGGGCTGGGTGAACTACCTGATGAAAATGATTTTCTTCGGCTGCTGATAAAAGATACTAATAATGAGTGGACAGAAGTTTGGCGAATTTCCGGGTCCGATCTCGAAGAAAATGATGAGTTCTTTTACGAAAGCATTCTAATCGATTTACCTGAATATTTTCATGAATACTTTCAATTCAAATTTGAATCTTTTGGCCGCTTGTCAGGGGATTTTGATACATGGAATGTAGATTATATTTATCTGAATGAAAACAGGAGTGGAGACAGGCTCGACCTTTCAGATCACACGATACTTACCCATCCGACATCTATCTTCAAAGCTTACACTTCCGTTCCTTATGATCAGTTCATGTCGGACCCTGAGATGTACCTGAACACTACATCCTTTGATATGATGAATATTGAGGCGGAGGAGACCAACATTGAAAGTACGGTTATAATTAAAGACAGGGTTCAAAATTCTGTTATCGACACGGTCGAGTTTGAAAGGGAGTTGGATAACAACATTAATCCATTTGAGGTTGTTTCTTTCACCTCCTCCATTATCCAACCGGATAATTTTCTTGATCTGGAAGACTCATTGTATCTGAGCACCTTTGTTTACATCAATACACTGGATACGATTGATATTGTCAATTTACGGGTTAATGATACAGTGACAACCGAATTTAGTATTCATGAGGACCTGGCATACGATGATGGGACAGCGGAATTCACATCCGGTTTAAATAGTTATGGCGGTCAGATCGCCTACCGGTTTTATACTCCCATTGAAGACCAGATTACTGGTATGAAAATATATTTTCCCAATGTAAGCACTCAGAGTGGGGGAAGTACATTTGAGATCAAGGTGTGGGATGAGCTAAGCAATGAAGGCAACAACGAAATTTACAGCCAGTCTGTGACGAGGCAGAATGCCATAGGTTTCAATGAATTTTCCACGTATTATTTTAACAAAAAAGTAACTGTACAGGATACTTTCTATATCGGGTTTCAACAATTGAGTGAGGGATTCTTTGTTGTGGGATATGATAAAAATACATCATCAGGTAGCGAGATCTTTTTCAATACCGGATTTGTCTGGGAACCCAACACAGATCTGCAGGGTAGCCTGATGATCCGTCCGATTTTTGGAGACCCCGGTGAGATAATTACAGGTTTGCCTGAAATACATGAAAAGATAACAGTATTTCCAAATCCTTCTGAAGGGATTTTTAAGTTTTCAGATCCGGTAAGAATACTGAGTGTTTATGATTCTTTTGGAAGAAAAATCAGAACAACCTATAATAGAGCTGATCGGATAATAGATCTTACCGGTCAATCAAAAGGCATCTATTTTGTACTACTTTATGATGGGGAAAGGGAATGGACGGAAAAGTTGATTTTGAAGTAACAAATATTTTGCAGAGGATTCTCACAGTCAAAGGATTATCCTCAATAAAATAATATATATAGTGGGATTTTAGAATAATAAATTGAATATTTGCCCCCAAATTTTTAACCAGTAATAAATAATTATGCAAGATATCATTCCGGCGATTTCAGCTGTTGCGGGTTATGTTCCGGACTACATTATGACCAATCACGAATTGGAAAAAATGGTCGATACCAACGATGAGTGGATCAGGACTAGAACAGGCATTAAGGAAAGACGGGTCTTAAAAGGTGAAGGAAAAGGAACGTCGGTAATGGCAACAGAAGTATTGAAACAACTGTTGGAAAAGCGAAACATTGAAGCCAAAGATATCGATGCGGTTATCATAGCAACGGTCACTCCGGATTATTTATTTCCGACTACAGCCAATATTGTTGCAAATAATGTTGGAGCAGTGAATGCCTTTAGCTATGATCTCACAGCTGCCTGTAGTGGTTTTTTATTTGCTCTGGAAACTGGAGCCAATTTTATCAAGTCAGGAAAATACAAGTACATAGCTGTAATTGGAGCGGATAAAATGTCCTCAATTGTCAATTACAAAGATCGTAATACATGTATCCTGTTTGGTGATGGAGCCGGAGGAGTTTTGTTAGAAGCAAGTGAAAACGAATATGGTATCAAAGATTCGATTTTGAGAAGTGATGGTAGTGGGGGAGACTACTTATACATGAAAGGAGGAGGTTCCGTTAATCCACCATCACATGAGACAGTAGATAATGATATGCATTATCTTTTTCAGGACGGCAAAACCGTATTTAAGTTTGCTGTTACGAAAATGGCAGATGTCTCGGTTGAGATCATGAACCGCAACAATCTCACAGGCGATGATATTGCCTACTTAGTTCCACATCAGGCTAACAAAAGAATTATCGATGCTACCGCAAATAGGATGGGGATTGGTGACGAAAAAGTGACCATGAATATCGATAAATATGGAAATACCACTGCGGCTACCATTCCTCTTTGCCTTTGGGAATGGGAAAACAAATTCAAAAAAGGTGATAATATTATACTCGCAGCATTCGGAGGAGGATTTACCTGGGGGGCGGTTTATTTACAATGGGCTTATTAAACCTAAAAGGTTAAAAATGAGTAACCCCGCTAAAAAGCGGGGTCAAACCTAATAAACCTCAAAAACCAGAACTGTAATTTTAATTTCCACTTTATAACTGATGGAAGAAGTCTTTTATTTTAAGATGAAACTTTCAGTAACATCCTTTGTTTAAATCATCGTTAGAGCCAAAATTTTTGGTAAAATCAAATATATAAATGCGCGAAATATAATACAAGCGAAAATTCGCTTTTTATGAATTTTCGTTTTAAATTTTGCACCTTATAGTCATTCGTTTATTATTGTATTTTTTTAAGATAGGTTGTTAGTTGAGCATCAAGGAGGAAAACATAAAGTTAATTTTTGGCATCAAACTCAGGCAATTAAGGCATGAGAAAAAGCTTTCATTATCTCAATTGAGTAAGCTTAGCGGTATCTCAATTTCTTATCTCAATGAAATTGAAAAAGGAAAGAAATATCCTAAGGCCAATAAAATAGCAAGCATCGCTTCAGCTTTAAAGGTTGATTATAACTATCTGGTTTCCTTGAAGTTAAATAAGAAAATGGCGCCAATTGGAGATCTGTTACGCTCCAATATCATTTCTGATTTGCCTTTGGATGTTTATGGTATCGACAAGGGAAGTTTGATCGAATTATTATCAGAGGCACCTTTAAAGCTCAGTGCTTTTATTTCAACGATTATTCAGATAAGCAGGAATTATGATATGACTGTAGATAATTTTTATTCTGCAGTCCTGACATCCTACATTGAAATGAATAATAACTATTTTGAGGATATTGAAAACTCTGCAATTGAATTTCTCAAGGAATACAAAATTGGAAATTGTCAGACGGTATATCCGGAAGAACTTGAAAAATTGCTAATAACGGAGTTTGGGTATAAGGTTGATCATGAGTTTTTGTCATTTCATGAATATTTAAATGATATGGCATCTGTTACCAAACCGGGTGAAAAGCCGGTTTTATTTCTCAACAAGAATCTAAATAATAAACAGCGGGCTTTTATGCTCGGATTGGAATTGGGATACCAGTTTTTGGGGTTAACTGAAAGATCGTGGTCATCCAATCCGATTGAGATAAAGTCATTCGACCAAATATTAAATCACTATCGAGCATCTTATTTTGCAAATGCTCTATTGATGAACAAAGAGAGCCTGGCAGCTGATCTTAAAACTTTCTTCTTGAATAAAAAGTTTAATCCGGATGAACTTATCGAGATCAAGGAGAAGTATAATGCTTCCACAGAAATGTTTGTCAACCGGCTTTTAAACATTATTCCAAAGTATTTTAAATTACACGAAATATTCCTTTTCAATTTTTCGCACGAAGTAGGATCCATTGATTACACTCTGGATAAAGAGCTTCACTTGTCAGGCCTGCACAGCCCACATGCTAATTTGCAGGCGGAGTTTTACTGTCGTCGCTGGAAGGGAATCTCGATCATTCGGGATTTTGAGCAGCTTCAGGAAAAAGAGGTGTACAAAAAACCTCTTTGCGATGCCCAGATATCCAAACACATCATGGATACGAACAATGAATACCTGATCATATCTTTTGCCAGGAACCGTCTGCCTAGCAAAAATATCAATATGAGTATTTCTATTGGAATGGAAGTCAACGACACCATGAAAAAGGTAGTGAAATTTTGGGATGATCCAAAAATCAGTTATAAGGAAGTCGGCAATACTTGCGAACGCTGTAAATTATTGGATTGTCAGGATAGAGTGGCTCATCCCAAAAAATTTGAACAGAAGATCAATGCCAGATTTAAGGCCGAGGCTCTGAAAAGCTTAATTGAATCCTGATTATGTGTTATTGGCATAATCCGCTAAATGCTGGATGACGATGTCGATCAATTTTGTCCTGGCCTCTATGCTTGTCCACGCATTATGAGGGCTTATAAATAACTTTTCAGGATGTTTAACTGATAAGAGGGGGTGATTCTGCTCGATTGGTTCTTTTTCCAGAACATCCAAAGCTGCACCACCTATTTTATTTTCATTAAGCGCATTTGCCAAAGCTGATTCATCAATTATCCCCCCTCTTCCCATGTTGATCAGGACAGCATGAGACTGAACTTTTTCAAGCTCTTTCTCGCCGATTAGGTTTTTTGTGTTCTCATTTAATGGCGCATGAATGGAAATCACATCGCAACTTTCCAACAACTCGTCAAGATCAATCCTTTTGTAGGTTTGGTTAGTATTCTTGCCTGAAGTGGAGTGATAAACAACTTCAGCTCCAAAAGCTGTTGCCAGTTGGGCAACTTCCTTTCCAATATTGCCCAGGCCAATGATACCGAATTTTTTTCCATTTAATTCCCAGAAATTGTGATGGATATGAGTGAAAATATCGCTATTAGCATATTGATAGCTTTTTACATATTGATCATAGTAACTGGTTTGATGAATCAGGTAGAACAGCGAATTAAAGGTTGATTGAGCGACACTTTTGGTTGAATAGTCTGCCGCATTTTTTACAACTATATTGTTTTCCCTGCAATACTCTAAATCTACATTGTTAGTGCCCGTAGCTGAGATACAAATGAGCCGTAATGATTTCGCTTGTTTTAGCACACTAGTATCCAGTATTACCTTGTTCGTTATAACAACTTCGCAATCGTGGATCCTTTCTGCTGTTTGATCTTTGGAGGTGGTTTGGTAAACCTTGAATTCACCAAATTGTTCGAACTGAGAGAGGTTTGGTACCTCACCAATGGTTTTAACGTCAAGAAACGCTATTTTCATAGAAAGAAAATTATCTCATAGGTTTATGTTGTCGATCGTATTGAATGGAATTATAGTACTTTAATTTCTTTTTCCCTTCAACACTATTGTAGGATTTCCTGGCTTTACAGGAAGCAAATCCAACTATGACCACTAATATGATAAATTTTAAAAAGTATTTCATTTCAATATCAAAATTTAATCAGTCCCTCTTAATAATAAATACATGCAAATTAATTTTTAATAGCTAAAGAAACGAATCAAAAAGGGGGCAGGAGTTACATGATGACATTGCTGAAAGGCAATTGTAGCATTTGTGTAATATATTTGAAGATAATTCACATAAATCGTAAATTATTGGATTATTTCAATTAAATTTATGGTTTAATTTGGAATCTCTCATGTTGAGACACATTTTGATCTTTTTCTTTTTGCTTGTTTCTCTTGTTTCTTTCGGTCAAACCCAGTTGAAAGATGAAGATAGTGTTAAACATCATTCCAAATTAGCGATAGAAATTGCGCCGGTCATCCAGTGGAATAGCGCTTTTGACATCAATACAAGTTATGCTGGTATAGAGGCAAATGCAGTTTTTGATAAAAGATTTGTTGCCGGTATGCATGGGGAGTTGTTATTGGGGAGGTTTCTAAAAAGAGTGGTTTTTCCAAATTCTTATGAATTTGATAATTATAAATTGGGCGTGTATGCCGGGTATAATTTTAACCTTCATCAGAAAATGTTTTTAAGGCCTCAATTGAGGGCATCTTTTGCAAAAGCCAGGTGGTCTGAGCTGGAAGAAAAGAGGTATTTTGCAGAAGATAATTATCTGGAAATGAGGCCTGAAGTATTGATGGGTTATCAGTTGATTAAAAGGTTGGCAATTGCCGGAAGTGTAGGCTATGATCTCGCTTCAGGTGTTGATTTGCTCGGTACATCAAATAAAGATTTAACAGGGTTTAATTTGTCTCTTAGCGTGCGGGTTTCTGTTATCAAGTATGATTAGATATTTATTCATATTATTTTTTGTTGTAATTATTTCAGGTTGTCTTGATCGGGCAGATGAAATAGATCAGGCGTGGAACTATGAATTCCCCGATGATAAAGGCCTTAATGGCGCTGCTTTGCTAGCCATGGATAAGTTGATAAAGGAGGGTAGATATGGCGAAGTACATAGTATTATGATCTGGAAAGATGGAAGCACCCTCTTCGAAAACTACTATAATGGTCACAGTGAGCATGATCTTAATAAAGTTGAGAGAATAACTCAATCCTTTTTTTCAATGACAATGGAAAGGATGTTGTCCAAAACGGATCTGACATCGAATGATAAAATTATAGATTTATTTCCTGAGTATAGTTATTTGTTTGAGGATATTCCACAAAAGGATAAGATCACAGTTGAGCATTTAATCTACCATCGTTCGGGATTTTGGTGGAATGACAGGGATCTGTTTCGTCCTTATGATGAAAATGATCATTGGGATATGATGAAATCGCCGGATTGGTTGGAATATGTTCTTTCCTCTAGAATAATTCGCGAACCGGGAATGGAATTCAATTTTAATAGTGGACACAACATTTTACTGTCTGCTATTTTGGAGAAAGAATTAGATGGTGGTCTCGAAAAACAAATTTATCAGGCATTTTTTGAGCCAATGGATATTCAGGATTGGGAGTGGGAGGTGACGCCAAATGGATACCTGAATGCTGATTCCGGGCTTGGAATTACAACCCGGGATATGACGAAATTTGGAATATTGTTTCTTCAAAATGGTAGATGGAAAGATAGCCAGCTTGTTTCTGAGGAGTGGATGCAAGAGATAAAAAATACAATTCTTGACAATAATTATTACAACATAGGCTTATCATGGTATCGCTACGATTTTTTACATCCGGCAATTGAAGGATATTACGGTACTGAAAACTACATCGCCCGCGGCTTAGGTGGTAATTATATTATTGTTTTTCCCGAGTATGAATTGGTGATGGTTTTCAACGGAAAATATCAAAATAACCGGGAAGAGTTAATTATTTCCGATATACTAAAAACATTTATATTACCTGCGCTAAGACAAGAGTCAACCACTTAAACCTGATCAATTAGAGAGACAATGAGTAATTTTCTTGGTGTTGATATAGGTACAACCAATATAAAATCAATACTATTTAATGAAAACTGGGAGGCCGTTTTCTCTATTGAAAAGCCTGTTGAAACGGTGCACCCCTCAATTGATCGCTGTGAACAAAATCCTGTCGAATTAGTACAACTCACCAATGAAATTCTTTGCCAATCATTATTAAAGGCAAAGAAAAAAGGTATCAATATTGATGCCATCGGACTTAGTTGTGCGATGCATTCCTTTCTACCAGTTGATAAGGATCTTAATCCGCTAACTGATTTAATGATCTGGTCCGATACCAGGGCAATGGAAGTCTCCGATTCTCTCAAAAAAAACAGCACGATCAAGAAACACCTTGAGAAGAGCAATGTGCCGATGCACCCGATGTTGCCTTTGGCCAAATGGCTTTGGTTTAATCAGTATTCAAATAAGAAAAAGCAACTTTACAAGGTACTTACTTTCAAAGATTTTCTGATAGCAAAGTGGTTTGGTGAAATATTAACCGACCAGAGTACTGCCAGCGCCACCGGATGTTATCATTTGGAGAAGGAAGACTGGAATCATAATTTGTTACAGTATCTTAAATTAGATGCCTCTCAATTACCCAAAATTGTCCCGACTACTCATGTTTTAGATAAGTGGCTCGATGCAACTAAAACAGATATAAATATCTCAGATATTCCTCCGCTTGTGGTTGGTTCAACAGATGGTTGTTTAGCAAACATGGCTGCTGGAATATTGGATAATACGAAAGCAAGCTTGACGATTGGAACAAGCGGAGCCGTCAGAACGGCATATAATCAACCGATTAATTTAGCTCAGAAATTATTTTGTTACCCGGTGTTAAAAGACTACTATGTCGTAGGAGGAGCAGTCAATAATGGAGGAAATGCAATCGAATGGTTTAAAAGCAATTTATCTAATCAAAAAGGTGATTATTGGGACAATTTAAAGAGATCTGTCAGCAATATATCTAGTGGGTCTGATGGGTTGTACTTCCTTCCGTACCTTTTTGGAGAGAGAGCTCCGGTTTGGGACCCTTCTATCAAAGGCTCATATATCGGTGTTTCTCATTCACATACAAATCTACATTTTTTAAAGGCTAGTCTGGAAGGTGTAGCATATGGGTTGAAGCATATTTTTGAATTGATCGATTCCAGGCCCAATACGGTCCGATCATTGATCGTTGATGGAGGATTCACAAAATCAGAAGCATGGATCCAATTGGTTTGTGATGTTATCGGGGTTGAAACCTTTTGTCCCAAAATAACACATGGCGCAGCAAAAGGCGCCGCCATGCTGGCAAAAATTGCAACTGAAAAAACCTTGCTGGAAACCATCATTGCCTTAAAAAAGATCGAAGGGAAAATATATAGGCCCAACCCTAAAAATGCCGATGCTTATGACCTGTTCTTCCAGAATTATTTGAATCTTTCATCCATGTTTATAGATGATTAGTGCCATACCAAACATTTTACCTGGTTAAAATTTTCCAAGAACAATAGAGAAATTCGTTGCCCAGTTATTTAAATCGTTTGATTTGATCGGGTTGGTCAGATCCAGGCTGTGATTCAACCGGTAGCTTACACCCGCGGCTATTTTCATAAATTTCACAATATTCAATTCCAGCTGAATTCCAGGCTCTGTGTATAAAAAGAGTGAATTTTCTATATCCACCTTGATCGTCTCACCATAAAAGCTTTCATTTATCCGGTTGTAAATATTTACGGTTCCAGCACCAAAAGAAACCGGAAAGGAAATATGGACAACTTTAACCGGGGCTACGATATACCCCAATAATATTCCGCCATAACCCATCTGAAAAGAAAGCCTTTCGGCAGGAGCTGTTCCATCAAAATACAGGTCATTGACGGTGCTGTGGGCTGTTAAACCAAGTATGACATGCCGGTTGAGGATCACACCTCCCTGGCCTCCCAGTATCAGCACATCGTTATCACGAATTTGGGTGTATTTCACATCAAATTGACCAAAACCGGTAGCTCGTCCGCTTTTGAAAAGAGTTTTTGGCTCAGGTTCTGTTTGCGCCATCACCGAAAAATTGATCAATAACAGAAAATAAATTGGGAGGATAAATAGCTTTCTCATCAGAATATATATTTAAAAGAGACCTGGAAATTCCAGAAATCAAAATCAACATAACGGAATCCGTAAAAATCAAGGGAAGGTTGTAGTTCCAGACCAACTGTCATAGGTACGGCATAAATCCGGTACTCTACACCAGTAATTCCATCAACCCCAACTGTATAGTAGTTTTTTTGCGAGTAATCATAATCGATCTCGTTTGCATTGTCATAGTAATACCTGTCTTGTGAGTAACCCGCATAACCGATATGGCCGCCGACACCATAATAAAAGTAAAAATCTTCAGGAATGTTAAATGGTATCTGCTTGAACCATTCATTAAAGACGTAAGCTTGCACACCTTGCTGGTGAAAGCCAAGGATAACCTCAAAAGCCTGGTTTTCTGAATAATGGTTTTGGTAAGTAACCCCACTGATGTGTCCCAGCCTGAACCCAGCGGAGTTTTTAAATTTTTGAGCCTCTGTTTGGTGAGTAAAAAACAAAAGCAATGTAGCTGTTAATATAAATGCCTTTTTCATCATGTTGTCAATTTACATCCAAAACAAAATCAATGATCACCTCACCGTTGTTCGATTCGAGTTGCAACTGTCTGCCGTCTGGCTGACCGGTGCCGTATGTGCCTTCCACGCGGATGATTTTTTCCTTGTCATCCACAAATCCACTTTGCATTTCGAGCGGGTTTTCTATCATTTTAAGTTTGTCCTCGCGGGCGGTAATTTCAACGGAGAAGACCGTGCCTTTTTGAAAATTCATATGATAGTCAGTAGACTTACCTTTCAATTTGATGGATTCAAAATCCTTGTCAATTTGGTGGATAACCATTTCACCATAAGATTGGTCAAGTTGACAAAGCTTGTGGAAACGGTAAATGTCGATGTTGCTGAAATTTGTCGAACCGGTAAGGATGCCTACCTCGGAAAGATGGACCTTATCGGAAGTCGAATTCAATTTTAGTTCATCGATCTTCTTTAAAAAGAGTTCAGATGAATTGGATGTGATATTGACTTTCTCAGCATACCTGAGTTCCAAATCGCCACCACGTATGTTGATATTACCCAATTTGAACTGGTTAATATCGATATTCCCATAACTCACATTTATCCGGGAAAGATTGGTGAGGTTGCCAGACTTAAAGTTACCGTGCGATTGATTGATGGTGATTTTTCCATTAACGTCGTTGATCACTATGTCGCCAAATTTGTTATCGATTTCAATTGATGCGCCATTGGGGATGTTTATTTCGAAGTCAATATCAATTTCACTTTTATTTAAAAGTGTTTTGGAATAATCGCCTATAGTACTGAAGAATTCACTCAGCATTCCTTTTTCACGGTCCATGATCGTTTCGATTATCACATAGTTTTTGGCTACATTAAAATCAAATTCAATCCGGTCCATCATTTTCCTGGCATTCTCATCGTCTTTGCCATATGTAGTCAGTTTGATTGTTACATCAAACTGGTCTTTGTCCCATCCATTTATAACAACATCGCCGTATTTATTGGTCAGCTCGAAACTAACTCCTTTGTTTACCTCAAAACTCTGCTCAAGTGTTTTTACGAGCGAGGTTTTTTGCGCGAATGACTGTTGTGCCCACCCGGCAACCAACAGGTATATGAGCAGTTGCCTATATATTAAAACTTTCATTTTCATCATCTTTTTCATGTAACTCACTTGAAATTTGTTCCAGCATTTCAAGTTTCAGCCTGTAGTAATTGATCATGGCATCAATTACCTTTTCACTATCTGCATTGTCTTTTAAGTCTTTTTTTAATTGTTCGTAATCCTTGTCCAGCATTTCTAATGACTCCCAGATGTCGCTATTCAGGGGTGTGTTCTGGTCTTTTATATATTCAATTTTCTCGTTAATCTGTGAAATGTAGAATGCTTCTGTTTCTGCCATTTCAGAAGAAATGTTGTGCAAGGCAATACCGTGTTTGTTGTATTCCGTACTTTTTTTGCCCATGTAATAGGCCATGGCCACCGTGCAAACAATCAGGATGGAAGCCGCAATCCTCATAATGGTTTTAAAGACTGTTGGATGCCCCGACCTTTTTTGTTGTAATTTTTTCTCAATTCCATTCCACAGCTCATCATAATCCTGTTGATAGATATCAAAATCCATCCTGTTTTCATCTACATATTTTTTTAAGGAATCTTTCATATCCTTTTAATTTTCCAGGTTCAAAATTTTTCTGATCTTACTTTTAGCTTTGCTGTACTGGGCTTTTGAAGCGGATTCGCTGATTGACAGGATCTGCGATATTTCTTTATGGTCATATCCTTCAAACAGATAAAGGTTTGCCACCACCCTGCATCCTTCACTTATTTGATCCATTGCCTTCAATATTTTTTCTGCTTTATAATTTGTGTAATCGACATCATTTTCAACTATTTCAGCCACATCGCCATGTTCATCAATATCAGAAAGCTCATGTTTTTTCTTTCTGATCGCATTGATGCAATTGTTGACGGCAATTTTCTTCAGCCATGCAGGAAAAATAAGTTCATTCTGAAGACTGTCAAGCTTGGTAAACGCATCAATAAACGTATCCTGCAAAACGTCTTTTGCATCGTCTTCATCGCCCATCATCCGCCGGCAGACATTGTACATAGCTGCCGCGAATAACTTATAAAGCTCGTTCTGGGCTTTCCTATCTCCCTTCTTACATCTTTGGATCAGGTATTTGTAAATGGATTGCTGTTCCGTCTCCAATCGTATTGTGAAATTTTTAGCTTAATGACACTTGGAATAATGGAAGGTTTCTATTCGAAGGAAAAAAATTCATAATACAACTTATTGAGGAAATTCTTCGAATATCATTTTTACGGCTTCTTGCAGCTTTGCAGGTACTTCATTGATCGACTTTCCCATTTCTCCTGTTGCCACTCCCTGCCACATAAGTTTGTTTGATTTGGCGTCCAGTACATTCACGATAATGGTTGATTGTTTCCTGGAAATATCACGATAGAAACTGTCGTTTTGGTAGGGGTAATACCAATTTCTGTAGTAGTAGGGGTCGTAGGTGTTAAAGCTATCGTTTTTCTGAACTTCACTGACAGTTCCACCTTCTATTTTAACCAATAGTGATGCAGATAAATTGCTATCAAAGCCTCTTGATTTCAATTCATTGGAAACTGCATCGAATAGGGTCTTTTTGTTTTCTTCACTGAATGAAAAATTGGATGGAGGTTGATTTGCAGGATTAAAAAACTTAAAAGCCTGGTGCTCCTCTGGTTTAATGGATTGAATATTTTCATGTTGTACCTGAAAGGAACTTTTGCAGGCAGGTAAGAAAATTGCTGAAACGATAATTGAAAAAAACAAATTAAAACAGGAACATTGCATGTTGATTTTCATTTTAAATCCAATACGAAACACTTATACGTGAATTGGGGGCCTTGGTATAATATAACACTGTCAAGTTAAATTTTTCCAAGTTGTAAATTTTTATAACTTTCAGAACATTTTTTATAGTCGATGGCTATTCGGTTAAAATATGGGGAAATTAAATAAGATTTTTTTAATATACAGTGATAAAGATAATAGCACACCTGTACACGAGGAATACGGTTGGGTAGATGCATTTCTTTTATTTCTGAAAGTTTTGTTAAAGCAAATTGCAGGTTGGGAGATTTCCTACGAAACTGTAAATGGCCTGTCGGATATTAAAAAATTGCCTGAGAATTATCTTTTTTTGATTATTTCATCAAGAAATTTAGTGGATGATGCAGAAAAGCTCATCCTCCTTCAGCAGCTAAAAGATAAAATGGACAAGGGTGAGATTTCTGATGATAACATATTAAAGATCCAAAAGCACTATTTTTCCAAGGAACTGGAACCAGATTTTTTTCATCAATTCAAGGACTATTCTTTTTATAAAGCAAATGGGTTGGCAGAGGCAAGAAGTGAGTATAAGGACTTTTTCAGCAACAATGAGGAAAAGACTTTTTGGGTAAAACTTACCGACCTTGCCTATGAAATTCTATCGTTTTCTGAGAAGAAAGGAACAGGTCATCTTGATATAAGCGAGTACGCAGTTTTTCTGGCCGATACCAACACGACTTCCGAGCGTTTTCGAAATAACTTAAAAAGAGAACTGGAAAGTATTGGTTTGTCGGTATTGCCAAAAAGCTCATTTTCTGAGAGTTCCCAGGATTTTATTCTGAAACTGGATCAATATGTGAAGAATTCTGATTTTGCCATCCATATTATAGGTAATGGATTTAGCACAAACATCAAGGGTACCAATCATACGAGAGAGGAGGTACAGGCCAAGATCACCGAAAATTATTCTTCATTATATTCCAAAGAAAATGATGGTGCAATGTACCGAAGGTTTTTCTGGTTTGACAAGGTGGGTGTTTTAACAAATGAGAAAATCGGAAAATTTTACAAGGAGCTGAGTGTGAAAATTGAGGATATGCATGGCACAGAATTGGTCGTTTCTTCATGGGAAGAATTCAAAAGTTTAATTTATCACTTTACAAGCTTTGAACTTTCGCAGGTTAAAAGTCCCGGGAAAAAAGTGTCTAAAGAAGATGAGCAAAAAATCATTTACTTTTTGTATGAAAGGGTAGATGAGAAACATGCTTTGCCGATCATTAAAAATCTGAGAAACAAGGGATTTAACGTCATCACTTCAAATTTTGATGGAGATATTCTGGCAGTAAGGCACATACACATGGAAAGCCTGAAAAGATTTGATTATGCCTTCATTTTTTCGCACAAAGCCAGCATTCAATGGATCAATATGAAAATGCTTGATGTCTTTAAAGCCCCCGGTTTTGGCCGGGAAAAGCCGATTTTACAGAAAGTATTGATCATTCCCAATGATCTGGATGGAGAGCTGATACCTACCTACAAAATGTTTGACATCATCAGGTATGATGGTAGTCCAAATGAAGATATTATAAGTAAAACATTGTTTAATTAACACAAACCCAACATTTGGTTTTAAATTTTAATTTGATTTTATCGAAATTACTTATTTGTTTCTATCTTCGAAATATTCATTTTTTTATTTGTAACAGGGATAAACACACATGTTAAAGGGGCTACTAAGATTGCTGAATGTTGAGAAGGGTGAGGAGAAACCAGTTCTGCTTTTATTAGGTAATGGGTTCTTTCTTGGGATTTTTCTCGCTTCTTATAAAAGTGTTGCTTATACCTTATTTCTTGAAAATCTTGGAGAGTATCTTCGCGAAGCTATGTTCATGTCAGGAGGCTTGGGAGTTATATCCACAGGGATTTATGCTTTCATTCAACGGCGGATCCCCTTTTCAAATCTCATTCTGCTAAACTACATTTTTATATTTTTATTTATAGCCGCATCGCGGATCATGTTTGTTTATGCAGATGCAGAGTGGGTGATTTTTGTATTGTTTGTCATGCATGCTCCTATTCTTTCAGTTCTGCTACTGACCTTTTGGGGAACATTTGGAAGGATTTTCAACTTAAGACAATCGAAAAGGATCATTGGAGGGATTGATACGGGTCAGCTGGTAGCAACGATCATCGCTTTTTTTTCCATCCCATTTATTAGCCAGCTTCTGGGGCATGTTTCAGATCTGTTGATTATTGGAGAGGTCGGGATGGTCCTGTCAACGGTTTTTCTCGTGATCATTATTTCCAATTTCAAATTGAATGCATTCGATATTCATCGATCCCAGGAAAGTAAAGAAACGAAATTCACATCATTGGTCAGGAACAGGTATGTGGTCTTCCTCGCCTTATTCTTGTTTATGTCGATGCTTGCTTTTTCTCTTGTAGAATATAGCTTTTTAAGTGTTGCTGAATTAAAATATCCCGATCAGAATAAGCTGTTAAGTTTTATCAGTACGATTGAAGGTTCTGTATTGGTAATAGGTTTATTGGTTCAAACCTTTGTTAATGAAAGGCTTATTTCAATGTATGGACTTCGGACTACCTTACTGGTTTTGCCAGTAATTCTTTCCATATTTACCGCTTTAGCTTTGTTCACAGGCTATTATTTCGGTTTTAATATTACGGATACTAATTTCATTTGGTTCTTTCTGTTTATCACAATCAGTAAGCTTTTTTCTTCCTCTCTGAGAGAGGCCATGGAAAATCCGGTATTTAAACTTTTTTTCATGCCTTTGGATGACAAAGTGCGGTTTGACATTCAGACAAAAGTCGAGGGTATGGTCAATGAATTTGCTCGGCTTTTTGGAGGAGCCATTATTTTTACGCTTGGTCTGATTCCATTTATAGAATTGATTCATTATTCAATTTTACTCTTAATTATCATTGGTATTTGGGTAGTTTTTGCCATGCGGGTATATCAAAATTATCGGGTCAACATTCGTTTAAAACTGGAAAGACAAAAAAGATCTGCCGGGAGGGAAATTACCAAGCACAGCAAAAATTACATATTTAATGTATTGATTGAATCATCAAAAAAAGGATCTCCTGAAAAGCTGATTTTTGCGTTCAAAGTTATCGCCAAGCTATTTCCTTTTGAATTTAAAACAACGTTTGAAAAGTCAATTAAATCCAAAGACAAGGACATCAGAAACTTCCTGATTTCAAAATTGAAAGAAGACAATATCATTGGCGAGTCTGATTTTAAATCCGACAATGGGAAGACAGATGAAGAAGTAATTGATCATGACTATTTAGCTGAACAAGATGTTGATTTTATCATTAAGCTGGTTAAAAATGCCAAGCATGACCAGAAAAAGATCATTGCTGATTTTATCTCTCATGCTAATCCAACAGAAGGTTTCAAGATTTTGATCGAGTTGCTAAATGACCCCGATACTGAAATCATTAACCAGGCGATTTTGGCAGCTGGCAATATAAAGAAAATTGAGTTGCTTCCGTTCCTAGTAGATTTCTTAACTCAGGAACGTTTTCGCGATGCCGCAACAGATTCCTTAATAAGTTATGGTCAAGTGGCATTTGCAAGCCTTGAAACCTCTTTTTTTGCTACAGATCAAATAGAAAATGTTAAGTTGAGGATTGTAGGTATTTACGGAAGAGTAGGTGGTGATGAGGCAATCGATCTGCTTTGGAATAAAATTGATTATCCGGACTTCCAGGTAGTTTTTGCAGTTATCAACTCATTGAGCCAATGTGGATTTAAGGCACATGGGAGCCAGATAACAAGAATAAAGACCGCTTTGGAAAATGACATTTCCAACATACTTTGGAACCTGGTAGCGCTTGATAAATTAAGAGATCAAAACGATGGGAAGTATGACATTTTAATTGATGCTCTTAATGAGGAAAACGAGCATAACTACACGCATATTTACATGCTCATGTCCATGATATTTGATCAGAAATCCATCCAACTGGTTAAGGAGAATATAGAATCAAAAACAAATGAAGGCACAACTTATGCGCTAGAGCTTTTGGATGTCTTTTTGCCGGAAGATATTAAACAAAAGATCATCCCTATTCTGGATGATATTCCTGACAATGAACGGGTAAAGCGACTGCAGATTTATTTTCCTCAGTTGGAGTTGAAGGTGAGTGAAGTTCTACGTGCCATTGTTAACCGGGACTTTAGCCAAACCAACAGGTGGACGAAAGCTTGTTCATTTTACAGCATTGGAGTCTCCGATTTTGATGCTGATTACTCTTTGGAATTGATTGCAAATTTATTTAACCCTGACGAGTTAATGCAAGAGACGGCTGCCTGGGTTTTGCATAAAAAGAGCCCCGAAATGTATAGAAAAAACATTACCCGGCTAAATGAAAAAACTCAGCTAAAGCTCAATAATAAAATTCTGGATTCATTTAAAGAAGAGGATATTCATGATCTGAGTTCCAGGTATTTGAAATATGATCTGGTAGAATTCTTAAAACATTCTTCTACTCTAAAGGGATTGACGGGGTTATTTCTATCAAGACTTGTTGACAGTCTGGAAGAGCTGGAAGTCAATCGTGATTTTGAAATTGACCTTGTGAATTATAAGACCAATCACTTCTTTTTTGTATTGAGGGGAAGGGTCATTTTATATGATAATAATGGTAACATTGACAAGGAGTTTTTTGAAGGAGGGTATCTGGGAGAATTTATCTTCTCTTCACAGAAACCTAAGGGGTATAGATTGGTGATAACTGCTGGTACACACTTATTACAAATAGATAAAAACAGGTTTTATGATCTTGTCTGCGATGACTACGAGATTGCAGAGAGAATACTGGATATGATGGATGTCGAGCAGGATAAAAAATCGAAAATTGAATATTCATAACTATCTGTTATATAAGTATTTAATATGATTTGCTTTAATTAAAAATTTAACTATTTTTGGCTTGTGCCTATTTTTGTGAGGCACCAGAGTAAGGTTGTGTTTGATTTTAACTTTTATGGTATTATTTAATAATTTAATTTCATTAAGCAATTAATGCTTTTTTCTTTTACATTGGGTTTTGATGGATACACACAATAATTTATTTATTATTTATTCCTCAAGAGACGAGGACATTGAATCTAAACTTTCCTGGATTAATAATTTTCATCGGTTTTTGGAACTCTTGTTGGGGAAGTTGCTAAAAAATCGAATGGGAATTCAGTTAATCGAAGTTAAGAGTTTAGACATCGATCGTATCTACTCAACCTCTGCTATTCTCATTCCTCTGGCAACTGAACATCTCTTACAAAGCAATATATTCAAAGAAGAAATCAAGAAATTCCATGAAAAAGGCATTAACAAGGGACGTAATAATATTTCATGGAGTTCACGGATTTTTAAAGTTTTTCGGCAGCCCACCAAAAGCCATTTTTTATTGGATTTTTTAAGCAATTCACTGGGATATAATTTTTATCATAAAGATCCGCTAACAAATGAAATTATTAAATATGAGGACTTTACCAGTCCGGAGTCCCAAAAAACATTTTGGATGAGGCTTTACGATCTGGCCTATGATATTTCTAAAATACAACAAGAACTCGAAGGTCCTGAAGACGAACTGGCATCAATAACGCAACAGATCAACCAGGAATACATTTATTTATCTGCGGTTGGTTCCGATCTTGAAAATGATCGGTCAATTATCAAAAGGGAATTGCAGAGAAGTGGATTCCAGGTTTTGCCGGAGAATAATATCCCCGATGATTTTGATGCAGCCATGAAGATGATCAGGAATGATATTTCAAAATGTAAAATGGCTATTCATCTGATTGGGGCTGATCCTGGTAAGATCAAAGGAACAAGTGCATCACTTATTGAAATTCAAATGAGAATTGCTTCCGATCTGGTTTCGGATGAAGCGAAATTAGATATCAATGGTAGACCACTGCCATTGGGAAGAATTATCTGGATATCTCCCGGTTTGGAAAAAATGAGTAACAAGCAGAAAGTATATATTGAGAATCTTAAAAAAGATGCCGTTGCTATTAAAAATGCCGATTTGCTTGAATCCAACATTGAAGAATTAAAAGGTTTTATTTCAAATAAAATCACAGAATATCGCGCTTCTGAGACAGAGGTTTCTTCGAAAAAGAAAAGTACAAAGGTGATTTATCTTATTTGTAATAAATCAGAACGGGAAAAGAGTAAACCAATTGAGAAATTTCTGAACAGTAACGGGTATAAAGTCATCACCTCAATATTTGAGGGATCTCCAAATGAAATAAGGACTGAACATTTTAAAAACATCAGAAGATGTGACGCGACCTTGTTGTACTATGGAGGTTCGAATGAAAATTGGATGAAAAGTAAGCTTCAGGATTTGTCTAAATCATTAGGATTTGACAGTGAAAGACCTGCAGCTCCGCAAGCGGTAATCATCGATTCAGAGAAGAAATTTGATGACTTGTTTGCATCCAGAAGAAATACAATGGTATTATATAGTAAAGGTGAGTCGACGGAAAAGTCATTAGAGCCCTTTTTAGCCCAATTACAAAGTTAGTGTCATGAGCCAAAAGGATTTAGAGTTAATAGAATATGAAATATCGGGCAATGTTGATCTGATCAATCCTTTTCCCGGGCTAAGACCTTTTGGGTTTGAAGAAAGCCATTTGTTTTTTGGCCGGGAGGGCCAAAGCGATGAAGTATTACTCAATCTGGCCAAACACCGTTTTACAGCAGTAATAGGCGCATCAGGTAGTGGTAAGTCATCCTTAATGTATTGTGGGTTGATCCCAATCCTATATGGAGGTTTCATGACCCAGGCAGGAGCGGATTGGACCGTATTTGTCACACGCCCCGGAATTTCGCCTATTGACAATCTTGCCGAAACAATTGTTTCGAAAGATGAAAATTCCTCAGACATGGATGAGGAAGATATCTCAATTTCCAAAACCCTGACTTCGACCATTTTGCGAAGTAGTTCCATGGGGCTTGTGGATGCTATTAAACAGAGTGTCAATACAGAAAATAAAAACATCTTTATTCTTGTTGACCAGTTTGAGGAGCTTTTCAGGTTTATCAATTCGGAAAGTAATTCAAATTCACTCAATGAAGCTGCTGCATTTGTCAATCTTTTAATAAAATCCATCAATCAGGATGAGGTACCTATCTATGTTGCGTTGACAATGAGATCGGATTTTATTGGTGAATGTTCGCAATTTCCTGAACTGACACATATTATTAACAAGAGCCATTATTTGATCCCTCAAATGACCCGCGAGCAGCAAAGGCTGGCTATTGAAGGACCTGTCGCTGTAGGAGGGGGGATAATCTCAAAGAGATTGGTTCAACAACTTTTGAATGACGTTGGCAATAACGCCGATCAATTACCGGTTCTTCAGCACGCTCTTATGCGGACTTGGGATTATTGGGTGAAGAACAGAGAAGGCGATGAAGCGATTGATTTGCGACATTATATTGCCGTTGGTCGTATCAATGAAGCCCTCTCCCAGCATGCCAATGAAGCATATTCGGAACTCAATCCTCAGCAAAAAGAAATTTGTGAAATTCTCTTTAAGTGCCTGACAGAGAAGAGTTCTGATAATATAGGGATTAGAAGGGCTGCAAAGCTTGCGGACATAGCAAATATTGCCGGTGTATCTGAGGAAGAGGTAATTGAAGTAATTGACGTATTCAGGCAACCTGGCAGGTCGTTATTAATGCCTCCAACTTCTGTTGAGCTCGATGCAAATTCAATCATTGAGATTTCTCACGAAAGTTTGATGAGGATTTGGCAACGCCTCAGAACCTGGGTGAATGAGGAGGCCGAATCAGCTAATATGTATCGACGGCTATCAGAAGCTGCTGAGATGTATCAGGTCGGGAAGACAGGATTGTGGAGGCCACCTGATCTTCAATTAGCATTAAATTGGCAACGCAAACAAAAGCCAACTGCTGTCTGGGCTAATAGATATAATCCTTATTTTGAACGGGCACTTTTATTTCTTGAAATAAGCGATAGCGCCTATCAAAACGAGCAAAAGAGCAAGGAGCTATTGCAAAAACGAATGCTTCGCCGTACCAAGATCGTAGCGTTGATTCTTGGATTGTTTGCGGTGATTTCTGCCGTATTTTTTGTTTTTGGGTGGATGCAAAAAGTAGAGGCAGAAAGACAGGCTGAAATCGCTAAAGAAAATCAGGTAAAAGCTGAGGAACAAAGAGAGATAGCATTACTCAATGAACAGAAGGCGGTTGAACAAGCCGAAATAGCAGAAAAAGAAAGGCAAATAGCTGAAGAAGAGAGACAACGCGCAGATTTTGAAAAATTGCGGGCGATAGAAAATGAACATTATGCAAACCAGCAGAAAGAGTTCGCCCTGTATCAGAAAAATGTTGCTGATTCTCAAAGGGTTATAGCTACAAACAAGCAAGAGGAAGCCGAACAAGCTCAGCAGGTCGCCAGTGAGCAGAGAGATAAAGCATGGGCATTAAGGATGCTGTCTATTTCGCAATCGATGGCCGTTAAGTCTCTTTATGTAACGGAAGATGATGATCTCAAAGCATTACTGGCTCAGCAGGCATATCTCTTTAATCAGGAATATGGTGGCAATACCTATGATAATTACATTTACGATGGGCTGTATTACGCATTAAGTAAAATAGAGGGGAAAACATTCAATCTATTAGAAGGACATCAGGACAATGTCCGCTCCATTTTGTTTAACAGAGAAGGTGATCAATTTTATTCTACCGGAAGTGATGGAAAGGTCTTGGTTTGGGATGCAGAAAAGATGACTCAACAGGTTCTGTATAAGCACGAGTATGTCAATAAGATCATGAAATTAAGTGATGATGAGAATTGGCTGATTGTAGCCGGAGATGCTCCATATGTACTTTTACTTGATCTGGTAAATCTTAGGTCGGTAAAGTTGACCGGACATGTAGGTGCCATTACCAGTGTAGTTGTGCCGAAGGGACAAAATTATTTTTATACTCTTGGAATTGAGGATAATCGACTATTCAAAAATACTTACGACGGTAAAAGTGAAGAAGTTAAAACATTTGAAAAGAGGATCCGATCACTAATCACCACTCCTGATGGAAAATATTTGATCGGAGGATCCGAGGAAGGAGAGCTTTTGGTGTGGGATGCTCAAAGCCTTGTATTTAGGTATTCAAACAACAAAGTCACTAATCAGCCCATTTATTCTTTAGCCATTAACGAAAAAATTGGTCAATTGGCGGTGGGAGATGAAAATGGAATAATATATTTGTGCGAAGCTTCCAATATTGGAAGTGAAATTACGCAATTGTTTACGTTGACGGGACCTGACTCAAGGGTAAGCAAAATTAATTTTAGTAGTGACGGGAAACTACTTGCTGCCGCAAGTCTGGATGGGTCTGTACATATGTGGGTTGTCAATGATTTGGATAATTTGCCATTGGTATTCAAAGATCATGAAGACCATATATGGGATATAAGTTTTAATCCCGAGGGTAATTTTTTAGTTGCGGGCGTGAGAAGTGGAGATATTAAAATCTGGCCATCAAAACCGAAAATGTTGTCGGATATAGTATGCGGAAAGCTCATGAGAAATATGACTCAGAAAGAGTGGGAACGTTATGTGGCCAAAGATATTGAATACAGGAAGACGTGTGAAATTGCATCATCCAAATAATGCGAAATATTGAAAGTGGATGCTGGTGAATAGAAAGATTTTTAACATATTTTTGATATTTTTTTTCGCAATATCAACCAATTTATTTTCTCAGGATTTTTGTGATCAAAAGTTAAGCGAAGCTGAGGATAAGTTTGAATTGGGTAGATTTTACGAAATACCGGAACTGCTGTCTCTTTGCTTAAGCAATGGCTTCTCCAAAGAGGAGAAGATCAGGGCATATCGATTGCTTACCATCACTTATCTATATCTTGATTATCAGACAAAGGCAGATGAAAATTATCTCGAGTTGTTAAAACTTTCACCTGAATATGATGTCGAGGAAAATGAACTTGCTGAGTTAGTCAATCACCACAAGAAATTCACAACACGCCCTTATATTTATTTAGTAGGAAAGGCTGGGTTTAATTTCACCTATTACCATCCCATCTACGATATTTCCATGAACAACGACAACGACGGGTCACAAACCAGCAAGTCTCTTGTTGGTTACCGGTTTGGACTAGGTGCAGAGTTTACTTTGATTAAAAACTTACATTTGGGAATTGAAGGGAATATCGTGAAAAAGGATTTTGAATTGACCGACAACCAGTTTCAGTTGGATAGCATGGATATTGGAAGGGTATCAAGTCACCGTCAGACTTATTCGGAACTGGAAGTTCCTGTATATTTAAAGTATACGTTTTTTAAGCCAAAGTTCAGTCCTTATTTTTTAGTTGGCGTTGCTCCATCTATTTTACTATTGGCAAAAATAAGTGATTCGGAAACCGGAATAAGAAATAATATCACGAATGAAAATGAAGCCATTTCCCCACAACCAGATATTGATATTTATGAGTTGAGGCGAAAGTTTAATTATTCACTAATGGGAGGGGTTGGATTGAAATATAAATTTGGAATTAATTACCTGACATTTGAAGCCAGATATCAGGTTTCGATGTTTAATTACTCCGATATTGATCGAAACTGGGATTCCTATTCTCGATTAGGAAAAGATTTAAAATATCCATCTGCATATATTGACGATTTTTTTCGACTGAATAACCTGAACTTTATTTTAGGGTTCACCTATCCTTTATATAAACCAAGAAAAATAACTGATTGAGGTGAAAAGATTTTTTTTAAATAGCGCCATGTTGATTTTGACAACCGGATTTTGGTTTGGTTGTGATGATGCGGAAAGCCTGGAGCCATATCGAAATCAGGTTTTTATAAAATTATTTGGTGGTACAGGAAGTGAAGAAGGCAATGATTTCCTTCAGATGAATGATGATGGATTTATTATAGTGGGATCCACTACATCATACGATGAAGGCGATAAGGATGTCTTTATTGTCAAAACTGACTCAGTGGGAAATAAGCAATGGACAAGGAGATATGGTGATCAATTTGATAATTTAGCTCGTTCAGTAATCCTTTCGTCTGACAATAATTCAATTATTATTTGTGGCGAAACCCAACGTGAAAATGATCGACGAGATATTCTGTTGATAGAGTTAGATTTAAACGGAAACCTGATCAACCAACAAAACCATGGACGTGCTGAATGGGACGAGTTTGGGGTGGATATAATTGAAGCTATTTCCGATGGATATTTAATAGTCGGGAATAATGTGGATCTTGGGAATAATCCGGACTCAGCGTACATCTATCTTCTGGAAGTAGATGAAAACCTACAGGCTAAGCCCAATAGAGACAGGCCATTGGTTGGAGACCGGGCATTTTTTAACGAGGGAGCTTCAGCAATGATATATAATGATCTGAATTATCTCTGTTTTGGAACAAGTCAAAAGGGAGGCGGAAGCGCTCCTGATGGAAATGAAAATTTTTACTTATTTAGAATTCTTGAGCAGGGTAATGAAACAGGATCGCCACAATTCTTTGGAAGCAATTTACGGGAATATGGTACATCATTTACAAAAGTTTCAGGAGGTTACTTACTCGCGGGGTATCAAATTAATGGAAACAGAAATATACCCTATGTGGTAAAGGTAGATGGTAACCTGAATTTTGTGTGGGAAAGGGTGCTGGATGTAACATACAACAATGCATCGATTTCCAGAGAACCAACTTCGGTTATACAGACGAATGATGGTGGTTTTTTACTGTTAATGAAATCATTAGTTCAACCGTATGGAAGTGAAATAGGCTTAATGAAGTTGAATTTTACTGGTGATCAAATTGAGTGGGAAACCAGTTTCGGGAGTCAGAATAATGATCTTACAGGAAGTGTTATTCAACTAAGTGATGATTACTTTATTTTGTGCGGATCATTGGGGTTTGGAGAGGAAAATAATACCGAGATAAATAAGATGGGATTAATCAAGGCAAATCCAACTGGTGAATTAGTGCCACTGTAATAGAAGGAAACAATAAATTTAATGGGTAACACTTCGACAGGTATGGAAAAGTGTTCTCATTATTAACTAAAAATATTTGTGTAAGAATAAAGGATAAAATGGGTGAGACTTGTATTATTTTTTGATAATATTTCGCTTTCCTGAATTTTTAATTGATAACAAGTTTGAAACAAGCTGTTTTGGGATTATTCTTAAATAACATAAGGAAAAAACTAATCTTTGGGCTTCCCAAATTAAGTTTTTTACTTGTCTTTTTAACCTTTTCCATTATTTGCAAAGCGCAAATTGTGGTTACTCCTGCTCCCGGCGGAAGTAATATTTGTGTTGGAGGTGATTATGTATCAATAGGGGATATTGTTATAAGTGAAACAGGTGTAGATGATTTTGGGCCAAACTCAGCTGATACTTATATATTAACTTTACCTGCCAATTTTGAATTCAATACATCGACAGGCACTGCCTCATCAAATGTCGGTGACATTTCAGCAATTTCAGAAACCAGGGCGACCAATACTTTTACAATAACATTTTCTCATCCTGCCTCCGGAGCATCAGTCGATGCGATAACCGTATCAGGTTTAGAGGTGAGAGCAATTACCACTTCTTCTAGTGGAGATATTCTAGAATCTGGTGGAACCTCTCCGGTAGCTGGAAACGGTCAAATACATGCTTCACTATCAAGCGTAGACCCACCCACGGTAACATTGATCAGCAGTGACGCAGACGATGAGATATGTGCAGGGGAGACAGTGACCTTCACAGCAGGAGGAGCGACGAATTACGAGTTTTTTGTTGAAGGGGTAAGTGTGCAGGGACCTGGAACATCTACGACATATGAAACAAGTTCCCTGACTGATGGTGATGAAGTAACGGTAGTAGGAACGGATGGGAATAGCTGTACGAATAGTCCGGCAGGGATTACTATGACTGTAGATCTGACCCCGGATGTGACGACGGACCAGGCGTCCTACAGTCAGTGCAGCGGGGCGGCGACCAACATCATGATCAGCAACCCGAACTCGGTATCGGGGACCTTTTATAACTGGACAGTATTCAGCAGCACGAATGTGAGCGGTGCGAGTGCAGGTAGCGGGAGCGTGATCGCCCAGACGCTGACGAGCACGGACGGGAACAACAGCGGGACGGTGACCTACGAGATCACGCCGATAGCGAGTGGTTGTTCAGGGACATCGATCCAGCGGACGGTAACGGTAACTCCGGTACCGACCTTGGCGGTGAACCCGGCATCGGAGACGATATGTGACGGAGGGACGACGAATATAGCATTGAGCAACCCGAATTCCGTAACGGGGACCCAGTATTACTGGACAGCGAGTGCGACAGGGGTAAGTGGAGCGACCGACCAGGGGAGTGCGTCCACACCGGTAGCAGGCCCGATTGCCCAGACGCTGAGCTTGGGCACGCCGAATGTAGGCGGGACAGTGACCTACACGATCTATGCGGTGAGCCCGGATCAATGCAGCAGTGTGAGCAGGGAAGTAATTGTAACAGTCACCCCGACCCCGGATGTGACGACGGACCAGGCGTCCTACAGTCAGTGCAGCGGGACGGCGACCAACATCATGATCAGCAACCCGAACTCGGTATCGGGGACTTTTTATAACTGGACAGTATTCAGCAGCACGAATGTGAGCGGTGCGAGTGCAGGCAGCGGGAGCGTGATCGCCCAGACGCTGACGAGCACGGACGGGAACAACAGCGGGACGGTGACCTACGAGATCACGCC
>CAJXNP010000014.1 GCA_913057175.1 uncultured Cytophagales bacterium | reverse complement strand
TATACTGTTCAAAACCACACTTTTAACTTGCAAAGTTATCCACTTAAAACGAAATTTATTTTTACCTGAATAGTTACCTTTATTTTAAAAAATGTTAACTACCTGGAAGAGTTGGAAGAAGAAATATCCAAGCGATTACCACCTGCTAACTTGTCTGTCTTTTATCACGCCCGGGAGCTAGACATTGGTATCCTAACCGGTGACAATTTGTTAAGGAAAATATCTATTGAGATGGGTTTTGAAGTTCATGGGATATTGTGGGTATTAGATTTAAATGATGAATTGTTCTTTCATCCTTTATAGTGAAGTAATAAGAAAGCTATAGGAGCCCATGAATTTTAACCGAAGATTGCCCGGAAAAGAATGTGAGAAGATGATAAAGGATTGGGAGAAAAAAGAAAGCAGAAATTAGTTGTACTTATCGAAACAGAGATGGCGGATTTACTCATAGCCCTCCCTGAGTGATTTTGATAGAATTAATTATAATGTTTAATATGATAAACAATAATGCCTATATTTGCTTAATATAATAAACATTATGAAAAAGAAGAGTGCTGTTTTACTTCCAAAAATGCAACAGATCCTTGAAACAGTTGGTGGACAAATCCGATTGGCACGGTTGCGACGGAAGTTTAGTGGTGAAATGGTCGCTGAACGAGCGGGTATTGGTAGAAATACATTGATATCCATAGAAAAGGGTTCATCGTCTGTTAGCATTGGGCATTACCTCAATGTACTTAAGGCATTGAGATTGGAAAAGGATTTTTTACTAATCGCAAAAGATGATGAGCTGGGCAGAAAACTTCAGGATGCACAACTATTGACTAAAGAAAGAGCCCCTAAGAAGAAATAACCATGGCAAAAAAAAATGATACATGTATAGCACGTTGTTAGTGAAAATTCTTATCTAATATCAAGATAGTTCATGACTGCTTCATCACCTTGTAAAAGGTCACTTGGTGTTTGAAAGTTCTCATCAAAGACCTTCAGGTCTGATTCCGGCAAAATTGTTACAAAGTCCTCTTTGTAACCATCTTCGTAGGGAACATTTCTACTATTAAGTTTTAGATAGTGAGAGAAGAAATTATACATAGCTACTCGTTTTGAAAATCCATAATCGTGTTTTTCCAGCGGTAAATGTACATTCTCCACTTTGTGTTCTACATCATACAAAGAATAGACCTTTTGTATGTAAGGATATTCAACTCGTGGCGTGTTGCGTGTCCAGTCATTTCCGTCTGATACCAATAGCATGGGCCTCGGTGCACAAAGAGCGGCAATCTCAACATTATTAGTCTGGTGTTCATTGCTTTTGTGTATAGGCATACCACTTTCACAGACGCACCCACCGAAGAAATGTGCTGATACCTGAACGACCGGGGCAGAAACCCTTATCCGGTCATCAATAGCCGCTAAAACAAAGGTTTGTGTTCCTCCACCTGAACCCCCGGTCATTCCTATACGTTCCGGATCTACATCTGGCCTGGAAAGCAAATAGTCTAACACTCTTTTGCTATTATAGGTTTGGAGCAGTAAGGCAATAGGGATCTTATGACTTACTTGTTGAGACTCTCCATATCCGACCATATCATAAGCAAACACTATTGCTCCCATCCGTGCTAAAACGGCACAACGTTTCTGGATGTAATGTGTAAATCGTTTGTTTGCCAAGTGGCCATGAGGACTTAAAACGGCTGCATATTTTTCCTGTTTCTGTGCCGGTCTGTAGAGATTTCCTGTTACGTAAAAACCCGGGAAACTTTCAATGGCAATATTCTCTACAATGTAACCATCCATTTCTTTCGTATTTCTGATGATTGCATGGAAGTTTCCTGAAATATCATCCATTTTGTCAAGTTGCATTCCCTCAATGATGCCATCCCTGATTTTATCTGCCCTTTTTTCCCATGATGCCAAACCATTCCACTCTGATTCAAATTTTTTCAACATCAATGCTGCTTCATCTTCTGTCCAATAATGACCTGTGCATAACATTGATTCTTGCCCGAAAAGATTCTGGTTGATAAAAATTGTCAGGAGTATGTATAGAATTAATTTCATCGTATTTGTTTAGCTTAATCAGACCGGGTAGAAGGACTTAAATTTGAATTCCTCCTACAACTGGTGTCTTTAGTTTTATAAAATTTTAACGTTTACCAAAATGAGAAAAAACCACGACATTGGAAAAAGTAGTTGGTGAATAAATGTCATTTTATTGTTTGGATGAGCTGATATTGAACTCATCCTTCTGTATCGGAAGAGCAATAGAAAGATTTTAACTTATGAGGATCATTCATTAATGCTTGCAAATTGCAATTACTTAAATTGTAAAGATGTTTCTAAATTACTGTCATCCGGGATTTAAAATTGGGCAAGACAGTAATTTATTATATAGTATGTGAAAGCATTGTACCCACCTGACAAAAATTGGTACCCTTGAAGCATTTGATTCCATCAGGGTCTTTTGAGAATCTG
This sequence comes from uncultured Cytophagales bacterium, assembly GCA_913057175.1. GTDB lineage: Bacteria > Bacteroidota > Bacteroidia > Cytophagales > Cyclobacteriaceae > CAJXNP01. The sequence continues at coordinate 246,806 of CAJXNP010000014.1, read as the reverse complement.
ATGCAGTATAAATATAATAGAGGTAGGGTAGTTACACCCTACCTCCTCATTGACTAACTTAATTAACCTTCTATTGTATAACCTGCTGAAAGTTCCCCATTCGTTTTTTGTTGAGTAGCTTTCAAATAACCTTTTGCTCTCTCGCCACTTGGTCTATTCATACCTATTACGACTGGAGCGTATACATTTGAAGGAAGCGCAAACGGTAGGCTTACAGCTTTACTACCACCTGTGTAAACCAATACTTCCTTGTTTTGGTATCGACCTACTTTTAAACCAGGTTTATCTTTCTTTGACTCTTTACATTGATTTTCTATCAGAGTTTTTCCCGGCACATGAATGATAATTTGGTTGCCATCACAACATTTGACAGATAATCTTGTAGGATCAAGTATGGTAACTCCACATGCTTCCCTTCTTGAATCTTTATTTGGTGATTGATCGTTTGGACCTTCCTCTGAGCCAGGTAGAACTGGTGCAGATTTGATTTCATTTGCTTTCACCGCTTTAATCCATCGGTTCATTACATTTTCGTCTTCAACTCGAATGAAAACATCGTAATTATCGGGAAGAAAAGTCCGATCTAGAATGATTGATTGCACACCAAAAACGTCAGAAGTGCCTGCTACTACTGCTACTGCAAAATCATCTCCGGATATGTCATCTCCCGGATCATCAATTCTTATGTTCCGATGAGCCAGGTTATTATTATCCTTTACAGCATGACCTGTCGTTGAAGGGTTTGGTCCATCGTGGGGAGAAATTTCTGCTAGTATACAAGGGTGCCATTCAACATTTATGCCACCAACCATCACTGAAGCCGGAGGTATAAGATTTTGATCCCATGTCATTTTGATGATCGTATCGGTACCAATTGCCAAATTATCAATTAATTGTTCACCAATGAGATATGTGCCCGGCTCAAGTGGACTGGGTAGGGCTTGTCCCGGCCTGTTTGATGGTTGCCATTCTTGCGGGTACCTGAATTCGAATCCCGGAAAATGCGTGATCAGGGCTCTCAGGTAAACTTCGTTTGTTGCCGCCGTTCCAAAGTTTCGGACTCTTAAAAAGACATAATTATCCTGACCTCTAAGAGCATTTTGGTGTGGAGGAGCTGCATTGTAGGCTAACGCCGGGATTGGATCGTCACTTTGACGGACCCAAACGTCCGGGCTATGGGCATGCCAACCATTTGATGGAACAATGCCTACATCTGTCAAATTGTCCCGAATAACAACATCCTGGAAGTTAAGCATATCCCTGGTAGTTTGGACAGCCGCATCAACATCTAATCGACCATAACCATACCATTGACTAAAGTCAGGAATAGCATCACCATCCAGGTCTACCCACTGACCGGTAGCATTTGCTTGTGTAAAATCAATTTGAGCAGCAGTGGTACGAAGAATTTCACGCACCTGAACCCAATTTAGTGTTGGGCGAACGGACAATACCAAAGCAGCAGCACCCGCAACAGTTGGACACGAGTGACTTGTTCCTCCAAAGTCAAATTCATAATCATTTGGTCCGGAAGACACAACTGTACCTGCAGGTTGTGCATTCGCCAAATTCCCATTCAATGTAATTGTATTTCCAGCTATTGAATTTATACCAAAATACTCTCGATTTGCTGATCCGGGAAATCCTATTACCAGGAATTCACCAGCAGCAAATCCAGCTGTTGAATTAAGGATAATGGTGTTACTACCTGCAGATGCAATAGCTTGCAAGGTTGATGAGGCTACAGCGCCACTCGGTATATCACCTGTGTCCTCAATAACTGCTGAAAGAATTGGATCTATTTTTGCCGGAGCATATGAAGTATGGCTAGGTGAAACGATATCCAAGGCTGGCCCAAATGGATTGTAATACGCCCTTGTATCTACTGAAGCCGGTAAATTATTAGTATTCCCATTTTGATCCGGGTGCGAGCTGTTTACCGGATTAGTCGGATTAGCGTTGATTGAAGCACCAATAGCTATAGTCTTTTCATAAGCTGCGTACATTCTACGAAGTGTGGCATGGGTGGTGAAATCAACATAGCCATTGTTCCCAATTGAAAAACAAACTATACAGCCTCTTCCATTTCTACCAAAACTGGTTAAGAAGTCAAACGTGTCCCTATATGTGTTTGACAAAGCAGAGCCATTACTTCCCCAGGAATTGGAGATCACATCCGCGGGTCGTGAAACAGCACCAGGAAAGGCTGGGTTTGTATTGCCAGTCTGAAAACCAGCTGCCCATATCCAGGCATCCGCCTGATCTGTAAGAGTCGCCCCTAGTCTTGCGCCAATTAGATGGCAGTTACCTGCTAAACCTGTGGCACCAGTGCTATTGTTAAATTGGCCTGTGGCACTTGATGCACATTCGGTTCCATGATCCCCGCCCAGCAACGCTACAGTTTGGTTCTGCCAATTAGTAAAATCAAAATTTGCGACCATTTTAGCTGTTCCATCGGTTAGTGTTCCTGTAAGATCCGGATGAGAAGGGCTTACACCATTTGGGTCAAAAACAGCTATGGTAATATCCGGACTTCCTGATCGGATATTAATATTAATATCATCCAATGTATCCCATGCATCATCGGCATTGATCACTCCAAAATGTGGTTGTTCTGAATACAGGAAATCATTCGGTATAAAAAGATCATTCGTAATGGTTTCAATGCGATTAGGTTCAACCCATATTATTGGAAGCTCCTCTTTATTTGATAGAGGGGTCCGCAACATTTCATAGTTGGGGTATTTACCATACCGTAGTACATAGGTATTACCCAGATATTTTACAGAACGCACCACCTCAAAATTATTCGCCTTCGCAATGCGATGAACTTCCTCCCTGGTTACATGGCTTTTGAATTTAACTATCAGCTCATTGAGGAGGCCTTCAACAGTATTTTCTCCCTTAATAATGGGTTTGGTAATGTAATACTGTAAGCCATGTTCTCTAAATCTGGCATTAGCCAACGAGGTAAAACCATCTAAAAATTCATCCCGACTTTTTGATTCTTTGGGAACATTCAAATAAAATTTTGCACCCCCCGGAGCACTTTGGTCCTTGGTATTTTCAGGGAGGTCATCAACTTTAATTTTATTGGCTTTGGAAATTTCCTTTGTCCGTTTTTCAGCTTCCTTACCGTAGACAAATAATAATACCTTGCTGTCATCTTCTTGAAAAAATACTTTTTCATTGTCTGATGCCCAATAAAAAGGAGTTTTTTCAGGAGCGATGCTGCTATACAGGTAATTATTTCCTGACTTTATATCAACAGTGCGGTGATCTTCAAGCCAACCTTTTTTGCCTGAAACCTTTATTTCATACGTACCAGGTTGGCAGCCTGCTAACATGTAACATCCCTGGGATTCATTGTAAGGTATTTTTTCCCAGTCTTTGCGGTGAGTCATTCTGAATGTGACTTCAGCCTTGCATGATTCATAATTGTGATTTTGAACCGATACAAATAATTGGTTTTTTGGTATCATAGTGGAATTATTTGGTGATTTGATTTTATGCTGATGAATTAGATGTCTATTGTCTTTCAACTTATTGGTTAATCCCGTTAATATCAGGAGGCGATAAGTCACAAAAATCCAATCTAACGAGTTGAATCCCCGGTTTAATGAAGTGAGGATAAGTTATAACCTGTTTACTCATCACTTAATAATTTGAGATGTGATTCATCTATAAGATATCTCTCTAAGTTTAGAGATCCATTTTGCTCTTTAGTGATCTATTTTTGATTTAGTAACCTGGAATTATTTAAAAATTTGATTGCATTGAATGTTCCGGTTAAGAGAAATGTTCCCAGACGAAGACCGGGGAGGAAGCGCTAGGGCTGAATGTGTTGTTTAATTATGGAAATCGACAATTAATGCAACGCAATGGCTGTTCTCCTGCATTCTCATACCCACCATTTTTAAACTTGTGTAATCCGGGTAGTTTGTATATTAATCCTGAGAGACGTAATCAAGAGTGATGTTTCGTGTGATCATGAAACATGATTATTGATTTTTTTATTAATTTGAAAACATGAAAAATCAACGTCGTGAATTCATCCAAAAAGCAGGCGTCATCGCTGCATCTACTGCATTTTTACCAAATGTGTTATTTTCCGCTACCCGACCTAAAAATGAAAAACTGGGCATTGCATTGGTAGGATTGGGCTATTACAGTACAGACCTTCTTGCCCCTGCCCTGCAGCTTACCCAACACTGTGAACTCAAAGGTATAGTAACGGGAAGCCCGGAAAAAATCCCGGTTTGGCAGGAAAAATATGGTATTGAAGATAAAAATGTCTACGACTACCAGAATTTTGATACCATTGCAGATAATCCGGACATTGATGTCATTTACGTGGTTTTGCCTCCATCCATGCATGCGGAATATTCCATTCGTGCATCAAAAACCGGAAAACATGTCTGGTGTGAAAAGCCGATGGCTCCTACTGTGGCCGAATGTGAAGCCATGATCAAAGCCGCAAAAGACAATAAGGTGACACTGGCGATCGGCTACAGGTGTCAGCACGATCCGAATATTCAGGCCTACATGAAAGTGGGGAAAGACCTTCCTTTTGGAAAAGTAAAAATGGTCACTTCAGCGGCTGGCTATTTTGATCGCAGAACCAATCACTGGAAGCAAATGAAAAATATGGGTGGTGGATGCACGGGAGATATGGGAGTCTATGCCATACAAGGCGCCCGGCTGGCGACACGGGAAGAACCTGTTTCCGTTACAGCCCAGTCCTCAACCACGCGGCCGGAGATTTACCACGAAGTAGAAGAAACCATGATGTTTCAGCTGGAATTTCCCAGTGGCGCCCGTGCTGCCTGCCAAACGAGCTTTGGCATTAACATGAACTACCTTCAGGTCAGCTATGAGAATGGCTGGCTCAAAATGCAGCCTCATTCTTCGTATAATGGCAATAACGGCAGCATATCAGATGGCACCATCATCAACTTTACTATTGAAAGCCAGCAAGCCAGGCAAATGGATGATGATGCCCGGGCTATCATGAACAATGCTCCACTGATGGTGCCTGGTGAAGAAGGGCTAAGGGATATTCGGGTGGTAGAAGCGATTTACAAGTCTGCGGCTAAAGATTGTGAGGTGAGGATTTAGTGAAAGGTTAATCAAAGGAAGCTAACATAATGATGGTGTTGGTGGATCATCGTCGACAAGCCTATGATGGCCAAAGCGGGAATTAGGTAACCGAGATGGAAATACAAACTATGGCAATTGAGTGATTTTAATGTCCTTTGAAATCGTGATTCCAGTTTTTTAATAGTGCGCATATATTAACGCTTATTTCTTTCCAACCAGCTGGTTGTAACTTTGATCATAATTCTACCGCAAAAATCAGAGTTGCCGTTGGAACCAGGCAATGAGATATGTAATAATTTTAGCTGGCTGACGACAGACTTAAAAGGCATTCAGATAATTTTTCCATCTGTACAGTATTGATTATCAGCTACCCATATTTCAATGACAATTATCATACTTCTACCTGACAGTCCTCATTAGAAGTGGCTGCAAATGATTCTAACTTGACCTGAAATCAACTAAAGCATTTTAATGGACACGTTAGCTGCTTACAATCGGGCTGAGGAATCATACCTATCAGCAAAAGAAGAAATGAATCGACCTGAAGAGGACATCGTCCCCTACCTGGTTTGCGAGAGGTGTCAACTGGCCATCTCTTTATACTTACAGGGTTATCTACACCATGCGGGCATCAATTTTAGCCAGGAGGCAGAATTAAGCGAACTGGTGGATCTTGTTATGCTACAAGATGAGAAGTTTAAGGTGATCAATCGAAGCATATTACAACATTTAAAAGACACCGGGGACTTTTGGATGAATATTGATCGCGCAAGGGAATATATTCGACTGGTTGAAAAAACCAGGTTCATCGTCGGACTTTAATCATTTACTATTCAATTAAAACCATGTCATCACAAAAAACTTTCAAATACCCAGGTGTCAGGGTCGCTCTGGACGGAAATACAGCAGCCATCATGTGCGAAAGGGAATCAACCGATGCTGCGGGAGCCTACCCCATTACACCATCCACTCAAATGGGCGAATACTGGGCAGAAGAAGCCGCCAAAGGCCACCTGAATATTTCAGACAAACCCTTAATCTTTATAGAACCGGAAGGAGAGCATGCTGCAGCCGCTGTGACGGCCGGTCTGTCCATGACAGGACAGCGCGCTGCCAACTTTTCTTCCGGACAGGGGATCGCTTATATGCACGAATCCCTGTACGCAGCAGTGGGAAAACGGCTCACATATGTCCTCAACATCGGCGCCAGGGCAATGACCAAGTCCACGCTCAACGTACACGCCGGTCATGATGACTACCACGCCATTGACGACACAGGTTTCTTCCAGATGTTTGCCAAAAATGCGCAACATGTGGCCGATCTGAACATCATCACACACCGCATTGCAGAGCTTTCGCTTACTCCCGGTGCCATAGCGCAGGATGGGTTCCTGACCACCCACCTTATAGAATCCCTCAACCTACCCGAACGGGAATTGATCAAAGAATATTTAGGCAGACCGGACGACCTGATTGACACACCCACCCCTGCCCAGCGCATGATCTATGGGGACAAGCGAAGGCGAATTCCTGAACTTTGGGATGTGGACAATCCGATGATGGCGGGAATTGTGCAGAACCAGGATTCCTACATGCAATCGGTGGCCGCCCAGCGTCCTTACTTCTTTGACCATATTAAGGAATTGACTGATCTAGCGATGGCGGAATTCTACGAGCTGACAGGCAGGCTCTACCAACGGGTCATGTCATACCGGGCGGAAGATGCTGACTATTTGATCCTCGGCCAGGGCAGTGTGGTATCGAGTGCAGAAGTCGTAGCCGACTACATGCGGGAAAAATTCAAAGTAAAAGTGGGTGTGGTGGATCTGTTGATGTTCCGCCCTTTCCCTGGTGATCTGGTATCCAAACTTCTTAAAGGCAAGAGGGGCGTAACCATCCTGGAACGATTGGATCAACCCCTCGCCGCTGACCTGCCCATCATACGCGAGGTTCGTTCTACGCTCAACAAGTGTTTGGAAAATGGAAATCAGAAGGCCGGAAAACCTTATCCAGAACTGGAGACATACCTTCCGGCGGATATGCCATCCCTGTACTCTGGTTCCTTTGGAATGGGAAGCAGGGACCTTCAACCAGAGGGCATTATCGGAGCGATCGAAAACATGATGCCAAAGGGGAAACATAAAAAACTGTTTTACCTTTCCATTGATTTCATCCGTGACAAAGCCTTTACCCCGAAGCAGCGTTCACATCAGGAAAACATCCTGGCCAATTACCCCAACATTAAGGAATTGGCCGTGCGTGGTTCTGAAAACCCAAACCTGATGCCGAAAGGTTCCATCACAGTCAGGTTCCACTCAGTAGGAGGCTGGGGAGCCATGACCACCGGTAAAAACCTGGCCATGACGCTGTTTGATCTGCTGGACTATGACATCAAGGCCAACCCTAAATATGGTTCGGAAAAGAAAGGCCAGCCCACCACCTATTACCTCACAGCAGCGCCAGAACCGATCCGCATCAACTGCGAATATTATTTTGTGGATGTGGTGTTATCCCCCGATCCCAATGTATTCAAGCATACGAATGCGCTGGCAGGGCTAAAAAAAGGAGGTTGCTTCATCATCCAAAGTGATAAAGCAAAAGCAGAAGAGGTCTGGAATGATATTCCAAAACACTATCAGAAGCAGATCGTCGATGAAGACATCCATATCTTCTACATCGACGGATTTAAAATTGCACGTGAAGAAGCCACCGATCCTGAGCTTCAACTACGGATGCAAGGTATCGCCTTCCAGGGTGCATTTTTCGCAGCTTCACCATTGATGAAAACGGCTAACCTTTCTGAGCAAGCTCTTTTAAAGTCGATCGAAGCCCAGGTGACCAAAAAATTCGGCTCCAAAGGCCAGCGGGTAGTTGACGATAATATGCGCGTGGTGCGTCGGGGTTTTGATGAAGTAAAAGAAATCAAAGACAAAGTCGTCTCAACGGAAAAGGTCGGTGCCATCAATGGCAAGACCCTGCCGCTCCCCGAGATGCTAAAGTCCATGCCTAAAAGCAAGTCTGAACAAAGTGACATTCACCGGTTCTGGGAACAAACCGGAAGTTTCTATGCTCAGGGTTTGGGGAATGACAACATCACTGACCCATTCATCGGCTTAAGTGTCATGCCTGCCACAACATCTCTCTTCAGAGATATGACCGGCATTCGCTTTGAACATCCCGAATGGATCCCAAATAACTGCACCGCTTGTGGCAACTGCTACACCGTATGCCCTGACACGGCGATTCCGGGACTGGTCAGCCAGCTTTCAGATGTACTGGAAACAATAGTGAAACGCGTACGGAAAAACCACGGGGAATTAGAGCAGCTACCCAAAGTAGCCCGCAGTATGGAACCTAGGATACGTTCACTTTTCCCGGAAACGGAAAATGGCGCTACCATCAATAACCTGATACAGGATGTGATCGATGACCTGATCAAAGAAGGTGATGGGAAACTCAGGCAGGAATTGACATGGTTCCGGGAAGAATTGGGTGACTTCCAGTTTGCCCTGACCCGTCCCTATTTTGATTTACATGAGAAAAAACAGGCAGGCTCAGGTGGTTTGTTTAGCATTACGGTCAATCCGCAAACCTGTAAAGGGTGTATGGAATGCATCGAGGTCTGTGATGACGATGCCCTTCGCAAAGTCATTCAGACAGAAGGTTCCGTCGCTCGTCTGAGGAAAGATTTTGACTTCTGGACTGACTTGCCGACGACCCCTGAAAAATATAAACGCATTGACAGCCTGGAAGAAAAAATAGGCCCCCTGGAAACCATCCTTCTCAGTAAAGAAGCTTACAACAAATTTGCAAGTGGCGATGGAGCGTGCCTTGGCTGTTCGGAGAAAACGGTAGTCCATTTGTTTATCGCCACTGTGGAGTCACTCATGCAACAGAGGATCGAAAAACATGTGGCACACCTCCGTGATCTTGTTGATAAGCTGGAAAAACACATTCAGTCCAAACTCTTTGGCAATGTCAATATTGGCGATTCTGCCCTGATGGATAAGGTAATCAAAGAATATCAACATTCTGACCTCAGCATTGCTGAAATAGCGGGTTCAATTGAAGCTAAAAAAGGCAAACAGCCTATTGATCAGGATTGGCTACGAACCATGACGCAGGTATTGGCCAAACTGAAAAACCTTATCTGGCAATACACAGAAGGCGTAACCGGTAAAGGCCGAACTTCTATGGGTATGACCAATTCAACTGGCTGTACCTCCGTATGGGGCAGCACCTACCCCTTTAATCCCTATCCTTTCCCATGGGCAAACCACCTTTTCCAGGATGCGCCCTCCCTGGCGATGGGTATTTTCGAGGGACACATGTCTAAAATGGCCGAAGGTTTCAAGGCCATTCGACAGGCAGAAATAGAATTATCGGAAAGCTATAATCCGGCACAGCACAAGGACTTCTTCACCTATTTCAACTGGCAGCAGTTTACCGACGATGAATGGCACCTTTGCCCTCCCGTTGTTTCTCTCGGCGGTGATGGAGCGATGTATGACATTGGGTTCCAAAACCTATCCCGCATGATGGCCTCCGGCAAACCGATCAAAGCGATCATCGTGGATACGCAGGTATACTCCAATACTGGTGGCCAGGCGTGTACTTCTGGCTTTATCGGGCAGATTTCCGATATGGCCCAATACGGTAAAGTATGGAAAGGCAAGCCCGAACCCAGAAAGGAAATTGGCTTGATCGCGATGGCTCATAGAAATACTTATGTGATGCAAAGCTGTATGGCAAACACCAGCCACATGATCGAAGGCTTTATCGATGGACTGATGACAAGACGCCCTGCTTTGTTCAATCTATACACCACCTGTCAGCCCGAGCATGGTGTGGGTGATGACCTGGGAGCACATCAGGCAAAGCTGGCGCTGGAGTCCAGAGCTTATCCTATTTTCAAATACAACCCCGATGTGAGCATCAAGGCAGCTGAGGCATTTGACCTTTCCGGCAACCCGGATATGGACAAAATATGGCCAAGCTATCAATTGAAATACATTGAAAACGGTCGCCAGAAGACCATGGAGGTAGCCATGACCTTTGCCGATTTTGCCATCACTGAAGCTCGGTTCAGGAAACACTTCAGGAAAGCACCACGGGATACCTGGAATGAAAACATGGTTCCACTCGCTGAATTCATGGAAATGAGTGAGGACGATCGAAATGGTAAGTATCCGTTCATTTGGGCAGTTGATAAAAAACAGCAGCTTAGCCGGGTAATGGTGGCCAAGCCCATCGTAGAGTCCAGCGAAGAACGGCGGGATTTCTGGATCATGTTAAGAGACATGGCGGGTATCAGGCCCGACAAAAAAGAGCCGGTAGATCTCGAAGCAAAGATCAGATCGGAAGTTGTGAGTAAAATCGCACAGGGACTAATGAAAATGGCAGGAGACCCGGAAGCGGGTGTCATGAACCTGGTACAGGATGCCACTGAGGTAAAAGAAGAGGCTCCCTCGAAAGAAACCGCCAATGGCGCAGCAATGGAGCCATGGATCGAAACAGAACATTGTACCTCCTGCGATGAATGCATCAAGATCAACTCCAATGTTTTCGCCTACGATGAGGCAAAACATGCCTACATTAAAAACAGCAACGCTGGCACCTATCAGGAATTGGTCAAAGCTGCGGAAAAATGTACGGCTGGAGTGATCCACCCCGGTTTGCCAAAGGACAAAAATGAAAAGGACCTGGAAAAATGGATCGCAAGAGGCGAGAAGTTTAACTGAATCTAATCTGCGAAGACCAATGGGCCTTATCTCCTTCAGCAAGCGAACATTCAAACATGGGGTTCATCCCCCGGAAAATAAACAGGGAACTGCCGGATCAGCGATCCGACAGTTCGCTTTTGCCCCTGAAATTATTTTACCCGTTGTACAACACCTGGGCGCTCCCTCAGAGATCGTCGTACGGGAAAAGCAGGAAGTCGTTCGGGGACAATTGCTTGCCAAAGCATCAGGCTACGTTTCCGTACCCCTGCATTCACCTGTATCGGGAGTGGTTCATAAAATCGGCAACGTACCGATCCTTTCCGGCAAAATGGTACCGGGATTACACATCCGTCCATTTCCGGCTTCCGGCCAGGAAGCCATTGAAGGGGAACCCATTGATGTGGAAAGCGCCACCGCAGAGGAAATACTCCAGGGAATTCAGGATGCGGGCATTGTTGGACTGGGGGGAGCCGCTTTCCCTACGCATGTAAAACTAAAAGTACCCGATGGCAAGGAGTGCAAAACCCTAATGCTTAACGGAATAGAATGCGAGCCCTTTCTTACCACAGACCACCGGGTAATGCTGGAGCAGGAGAGCGACATCATGTTGGGGATCCGCTACCTGATGAAAGCTACGGGAGCTCCGAAAGCCATTATTGGCATCGAGGCCAATAAGAAAGATGCAGCCATTCACCTGTCAAAACACATCCCGAAAGACCTTCCTGTTACGATACAGGTTGTGCCGGTAAAATATCCCCAGGGATCTGAAAAAATGTTGATCACCTCCGTATTGGGCATTGAAGTCCCATCCGGGGGATTGCCCATTGATGTAGGCGTGGTAGTGATCAATATTGCGACCGCTGCAGAAATTGGCCGTTTGCTTCCATACGGTCGGGGAATTCAGGAGCGGGTCATTACAATTACCGGCCCGGGAGTAATAGACAAAGGAAATTACCTGATGCCTGTTGGAACGCCACTGCGTTTTGCGCTGGAGAAGGTAGGTATCAAGGGTAGCATCAGGGAGGTTTACATGGGTGGTCCCATGATGGGAATGGCCGTTTCCAACCTTGATATTTCCATCACCAAAGGAACATCGGGGGTTGTAGTTTTCACGGAAAAAGATGTAAAGCAAAACCAAAAAATCTTCCCCTGCATCAATTGCGGTGCCTGTGTGGATGCCTGCCCGATTTTTCTCAACCCCTCAAAATTGGGAATCCTGGCCAAAGCAGAGGCCTATGATGAGATGGAAGCACAACATCATTTGATGGACTGCTTTGAATGTGGATCATGTTCGTATGTCTGCCCATCCAATATCCCCTTGGTCCAGCAATTCAGGTTATCAAAAGGAATCGTACGAAAACGGAAAGCCAGTCAAAAAGTAGCCTGATGGAAGGAAAAGTATTACATATCAGTACCTCGCCACACCTTGTCAAAGGGACTAGCACCGTAGACATCATGCGCAATGTCGTGTACGCTCTCCTGCCGGTGGCAGCCTATGCTATATTTGCATTTGGAATAAATGCCCTGCTTGTCCTCACAGCTGCAGTCGCGTCTTGTGTGATAACAGAACACGTCCTTTGTAAGTGGTCAGGTAAGGAAACAACTATTTCGGATTGGTCTGCTGTAATTACGGGATTGCTTTTTGGATTGACCCTTCCTCCGTCCTTCCCACTGTGGATGGTAGTCCTGGGAGGAATGGTATCGATTGCGCTGGGTAAATTTGTCTTCGGCGGGCTGGGCTACAATGTATTTAACCCTGCACTGGTGGGGCGTGCCTTTTTACAAGCAGCTTTTCCGGTTGCCATCACCACCTGGACGGAGCCATTTGCGATCAGCAGATTCAGCACAGTGGGATCTTCTCTGATGGCGTTGCCTTTTATGGAACCGGTATTCGATGCGATGAGCGGCGCTACCCCATTGTCTGCCTGGAAATTTGACAAAGTAGCTGTGGAAACGCAAGATCTGGCATTGGGCCTGGTAAGCGGCTCAACAGGCGAGACATCTGCTATTGTGATCCTATTGGCTGGCCTCTACCTGATCGGCCGAAAGATGATGAACTGGCGAATACCGGTAGCCATACTGGCCACCGTGTTTACACTCAGTTTTGTTTTGAATTTTTTGAACCCGGAAAGCTACCCTACACCTCTCTTCATGCTTTTCTCTGGTGGATTGATGCTCGGCGCCGTATTTATGGCAACTGATATGGTAGGCTCACCCATTACTTCCCTGGGAGTGGTGATTTATGGAACTGTTATCGGCTTGCTGGTGGTAGTGATACGGATTTGGGGAGGATTGCCGGAAGGTGTCATGTATGCCATTCTGATTGGCAATGCCATCGCTCCTCAAATTGACAGGGTTATACAACATCGTGTATATGGAACAAAAAAGATCGCCTCATGAATGAAGTAAAAGACACCCAGGCTACAAGCAGCCAAAAAATGCTTTTCACGATGGGTGGAATCGGTATTTTTTGTGCCCTGCTGATAGTGCTGACTTATGAGGGGACACTGCCTCGCGTGCTACGCCTGAAAGCCGAGGCACTGGAAAAAGCGATTCTCAATGTGGTGCCTGGCACTAAGCAGACGGTAGCTTATTCTCTGGTAGACGGCAATTTGGTGCAAGGCGACCAGGAGTCCGAATTGATTTACGCGGGGTATGATGATGCTGGAAGGTTGGTGGGAATTGCGATCCAGGGAGAGGGTCAAGGTTATGCAGATAAGATCAAAGTACTCTATGGCTATAGTCCTGAAAAACAAACGGTGATTGGATTTCAGGTATTGGAAACAAAGGAGACACCGGGACTTGGAGACAAGATTGCTAAGGATGAAAACTTCCTGAATAATTTTCAAGCCCTGGACGTGTCGTTGAACTCCGATCAATCTGGACTCGCCAATGAAGTGGTAACTGTAAAATTTGGAAATAAAAAGAACCCATGGGAAGTGGATGGCATCACCGGGGCAACTATTTCGTCGCGTGCAGTCGGTAGTATCATTGATGAAAGCGCCAGTAGATGGGCACCCATCATCCAGGGTCAATTGGAACAACTACAAAATCAAGCCAGCAATGAATAGAAACAAGGAACAAGGCTTTTTTGCTTCATTGGCGAGCAACCCCTCTACCAACGAATTTGTCAAAGGGCTCTGGAAGGACAACCCGGTATACGTTCAGGTATTGGGTATGTGCCCTGTATTGGCCGTTTCCAATACTGCTGAGAACGCCCTGGCGATGGGACTGGCAACGACCTTCGTTCTGCTAATGTCAAATATTTTGGTGTCGCTATTGCGAAAGGTTATTCCAAAGCAGGTGAGAATCGCTTCTTACATTCTAATCATTGCCACCTTCGTCACCATGACAGACTACGCCATCCAGGCAATCAGCGTGGAGTTGCACAACAGCTTAGGTGCTTTTATTTCCCTGATCGTGGTGAACTGCCTGATACTGAGCCGTGCGGAGGCGTTTGCTTCGAAGAATGGGATAGGTAAATCTATCCTCGATGCGCTCGGTATGGGCTTCGGTTTTGTGTTTGCGTTGTTTTGCCTCGGAGCCGTCAGAGAGGTACTGGGAAGTGGGAGCCTTTTTAACATCCACCTGTTTCCCGAAGGATTTCAACCCTGGGTGGTCATGATCCTGCCAGCAGGCGGATTCTTTACGCTGGCACTGTGGCTTTTGTTTTTTAACCTGCTTAAACGAAGAAAAACGACATGAACGAATCGATCTGGTACATTTTCATAAGCGCAAGTCTGGTCAACAATTTTGTGCTGGCCTACTTCCTTGGCATTTGTCCCTTTCTGGGAGTGTCCGGAAAGATGGCCACAGCTACCAGGATGGGAGCAGCGGTGACTTTTGTTATGCTGATCAGCTCGATGTGCGCCTATGGGATTCACTGGGGACTGGAGGCTATCAATGCCCCATTTCTCCAATTGATCAGCTACATCGTAGTGATTGCATCCACAGTACAGTTGGTCGAAATGTTTATCAAGAAAATGAGTCCGGCATTGTTTAGGGCATTGGGCATATTCCTGCCTTTGATTACAACCAATTGTGCCATCTTAGGTCTGGCACTTTTCCAAACAGCCAAGGGCTATGGATTTGTCCAAAGTATTGTGTACGCTCTGGGCGCTGGCGCTGGTTTCACATTGGCACTGGTACTGATAGCAGGCTTGCGTGAGAAACTGGATTTCGCCGATGTTCCGTGGACGGTGAAAGGGACGGTGTTAACCTTATTGGTAGCCGGAATTTTGTCGCTGGTCTTTATGGGATTTTCAGGATTAGGAAGCCAATGATCTACTCATTGATCATAGGGACAGGCGCTGTGGTAGCCATGGTACTAGGCTGGATATCGGTTCAGTTTGTTTGGAAACGTTATTTCAGAGAATATATAAATGACGAAGACGCTTTGGCCGGCAGATCTGATTGTCAGGGCGGCGGTTGTGGCTGCGGTCTGGTATGCACCAAAAAGCTAAACAAGAAATTACAACATGAAGAGCAACATTAAACAATAATGCAATGGCACATTTAAAAGAATTTGACAGAACAGATACTCATTTGGCGACAGTGATGGCCTCTGAGCGGCTGACTCCCATGGATACTGAAGAGATCAGGGAACTGCTACTTGAAGTCAAAGACCTTGATTGGGAACCGAAAATAAACCAGAGCTTTGGCGTTCTGGTCGATCATCAAGGTGAGTTCGGAACCAATAAACACTACCGGTTATACAGCGTGGCGGATATGCCGAAGAAAAAGAAAGGCGCGACACAAATCAAAGTGCTGGTCAAGCGCTGTGACTATGTGGACGAATTCAATGGTGAGTTGTACAAGGGCGTAGCTTCCAACTACCTTTGCGACAGGCACCCTGGTGATCAGATTACCATAACAGGTCCGCACGAGATTCCTTTTGAAGTCCCCGAAGACAAAACTACAGACCTGATACTCATTGGCATGGGGACAGGCATTGCGCCCTTTAGGGCTTTTGTGAAACACATTTATAAGGATGTAAAAGACTGGAAAGGACGGATCCGTTTGTTTTATGGTGCCAAAAGTGGTCTGGAACTTCTTTATCTCAATGAAGAGGATGGGGACCTGACCAATTACTATGACCGCGAAACCTTCAAGGCTTTTCATGCCTTAAGTCCGCGTCCACACATGAATGACGACATTCCGCTGGCTACACAAATCGAATCAAGAACAGAGGAGATACTGGAAATGCTAAACAAGGTTAACACCCGAATTTATGTGGCTGGTTATGAAAAGATTTATGAACAGCTTGACAGGGCTTTTTCTACCATACTTGGCTCCTTCGGTGCCTGGCAGGTGCGAAAAGCTGAACTGATCGCAGGCAATCGATGGAGGGAAATAATTTACTAATACGATGATCCTAACTGCCTTAATAGCTCTTGGAAGTCTTACCATTTTATTGGCAATTATGCTCGTAATAGCCAATAAGAAACTCTATGTTTATGAAGACCCAAGAATAGATAAGGTGGAAGACATGCTACCCCATGCTAACTGCGGGGCTTGCGGATTTCCTGGTTGCCGACCATTTGCTGAAGGCCTGGTACAGGGTACCGTGCTACCCGGCAAATGCACGGTGAGCTCAGATGAAGCCAGACAGCAAATTGCCAGCTATCTCGGAGTATCCTTAGGCTCTGAGGAAAAGATGGTAGCGCGACTGGCTTGCGCCGGTGGAAAAAATGTGGCACGCAACCGGGCTCATTATGATGGGTTGGATACCTGTACCGCAGCTGCCCTGGTTTCCGGAGGTGGCAAAGGCTGCTTCTGGGGATGTCTCGGTAAGGGCGATTGTGAGGTGGTTTGTGATTTTGATGCGATCACAATGGATGAAAACTCGCTACCCGTAGTCAATCCGGACAAGTGCACCGCTTGTGGCGATTGTGTGGAGGTTTGTCCAAAAGACTTATTTTCGCTTCAGCCAATTAGCAGGAGACTCTGGGTAGCCTGCAAAAGCCTGGATGCCGGGGATGAGGTGCTCGAAGACTGCGAAGTGGGCTGTACGGCCTGTGGAAAATGTGCCATGGACGGAGGGCCTTTGATCAGCATGATAAACAACCTCCCCCGGATCAATTATTCACTCAATCATGCCACCGAGGTACCCATTCAAAGGTGTCCGACGGGAGCCATCGTCTGGCTGGAGGATAATGGATCAAAGCGCAAGGGAGTGGAAAGTAAGAAAGTCCTGAGGAAAAGTGATAAAGAAATGGGCTGGTCTTAAGAAAAGACTTTCATGTTTGGTCAACCTTTCTTTCAAAAAGCAAATTATATTTTTATCTCATTATACTCCTCCTCGCTCATTGCAAACTCCGGATCGACGATTTTTACTTCGTCGTAGGAGAGGTCGTAGAGTTTGTATACCATCACATCGATCTCGTTTTCCAGGGCGCTTGTGTCGGCGGAAGGATTTTGCTTTTTGAGGGAGAGGATTTGGGAGACTTTTGATTCTAACTTGCCAATACCTTTAGGTACAGGACAAAATGAAATATAATCTGTGAAAAACCTCATATATCCACCTCTAATGGAGTTTGAAACAGACTGATAATAAAATAAAAACAAATTGGAATTTAGGTATCCCAACAAAGAAATTGATTGACTTTCAATATTATAAACTGTATTGACACTAAAGTGATTTTCAAAATCTAAAATAAAGTTTAAGTTTTTTGAAATATCAGGATACATAATTTTCACCTTTTCAAATTTTTGGGAATCGCTCGGACTAGCTTGTAGTTCGTACCATTCAGCATTTCCTGCTTTTTTACTTAGTTTGTCTTTAAATTCTAATAAATGCTTCAAAACAGCTGGATAATTCTCAATTTCAATTCCTCTTCTTGTAAAGATCAAATACTTAATACTTTTTGGTTGCTGGTACCGTTTGATGTCTTTTCCTGCTAGGAAGGGTTTAATAATTTCCTTAGAGTTTTGATCTTCATCAATTAACCTCTCCCGCGTGGTAGCATCAATAACAAAAGCTTCATTTAATCCAGTTACAATTCCCCTAAAAATTTTCCCGTTCACATATTCTCCAAGCGGGGTTCCTGCATTTTTTATTTTCTCCAATAATCGCTGAACTTTATCATCCACCAATGTCCATCCTGCATCGGGCAGAAGGTTTTGATCTACATCGATAAGCTCGTTGGTGAGGTACTTGTTCAATCCGTCAGGAAAGTCAAGTGTTGCCACCTGAGCAGATTTGAAAAAAGAAGAATCCGGTTCCTCCTTTTGTATTTGCCAGATGCACGGATAGGTAGTGGCTTCTTCAAACACCGGCAAATCCCCAAAGTCAATGATGGATTCTATTTGATAGTTTTTGATCCATTTTCTTAGGTTCAAACCGTATCCTGCCCGCATCCATTTATTGGGAAGAATGAATACAAATTGTGCTCCTTGTCTGGCTACTTGAAGACCTCTTTCTATGAAATAAACATACAGGTCAGCTGTGCCTGCATAGGTCTGAAATGTACTTTGAAAGTACGGTTTCAACTCTGAAAATTCTTCCTGTCTGATATAAGGCGGATTCCCAATCACCACATCAAAGCCCACAAAATTCCCTAGCTCATCCAGCACTTCCGGAAATTCGAAACGCCATTCGAAGGCGTTTTCATAGATCTTATTGCTTTTGATCTCTTCGATTTCGGCTTCCAGCTTATCGGCCGATTTCGTTAGCTTTTCCACCTGCTTTTCCCAGGCTTTCTTTTCCTTGTCACTCATCCCGAAAAGGGACTGCTGGTTGGTGAGGTTAAAGAGCTCACCTTTCACTTTATTCAGGCGCAGTACGCGCTTGTCATTTTTCGTGATCTCCGATTCGAAGTCCTTTTTGATGTCCTCGATCAGCCGTTCCATTTCCCGTTTTTCTTCCTTGCTGCGGGCCTCCCGGTAAGTCTGCACCGCTGTGCGGTAGGTGTTGATGGTCCACTTGCTTTTCTTCAGCGCCTGGCTGATGTCCGCATCCAGGTCAAACCGGCTGATGAGTGAATTGCCGAACTTGATATTGATGTCGATGTTGGGCAGCGTTTGCAGCTGTCCGACCGATGGAAATTCGTATCCTTCCCGCAGCTCTTCACTTTCCAGGTAGCAAACCGGGCTGCTCGACTTCAGCGTTTCTTCCTGCACATAGTAGGCATGTTTTAACAGTTCGATCCACAGCCGAAGGCGGCAGATCTTCACCGAGTTGGGATTGATGTCCACCCCAAACAAACAGTTCTCGATGATCAGCTGTTTTTCATGAAACAGGGCTTCCTGTATCCTTTGGCTCTCGGACACACCCCCAGCCCCTCTCAAGAGGGGAGAATTGGCGTGGTATTCAAACAACCTTCCATCATCATCCGTAATTACCAGCTCGTCATTGACCACCTCCACATGATAATCGCGCAGGGTCTTACCGGTGCGGTCCATCAGGATCTTCAGCTCACTTTTAATGGCAATGATCTCATTCAAAGCAGATACAAGAAAATGACCTGAACCAACTGCCGGGTCGCAGATCTTCAGGCTGTTAATAATGCGGTTGGCCTCCTGTTTGGTGAAGTCTGTACCAATGGCTTCGTAGATGTCGGTGAGGGAGGAGTATTTTGACACACCCCCAGCCCCCTGCCTCGGCAGATGGGCTCTCGAGAGGGGAGGATTATTGGTGGAATTACTGCTCAAGAGCGGAGAACTCTTCGATGAAGTTTCAGTACCATATGGTATTTCAGAACCCTTTTTAAAGGACTCAAAAAAACTTCCCGGATCAGCATTGATAAAGTCCCCTCTTGAGAGGGGATTTAGGGGTGTGTCCTCGTATTGCAACCCACTTCCATCATCTGCTTCAAAACACTTTATATAAAGCCTGATCGTATCAACCACCCCATCAATATTTTCTGACACCTCGTCATCAGGAAAGCGAAGTACATTCAGCCCTAATTCATTCAACCTTCTTTCCTTCACTTCATCATTTCCCATTGTTTCTTCCCAATCATGGGTAATCCCGTCCAGTTCAATAACCAACTGCAATTCATGGCAAAAAAAGTCCGCAATAAACTCATCAAGAGGTTTTTGCCTTTGGAAGTCATATTTCTCTTCAAACTTACCTTTTAGCTCTTTCCATAAAAGTACTTCTGATCTTGTACTTTCTTTTCTCAGCTTCCTGGCCAGTTCTTTCAGGTTCTTGTTGTATGGGATGATCTTTCTGCGTGGGGAGTACACACCCCCAGCCCCTCTCAAGAGGGGAGAACTCTTTGATGAAGTTTCAGGGTAATTTGAGGTGCTTTCGTCAACTTCAGAAGACCTGCTATCATCATTGGGGCCAAAATCTCCTTTTGAGATGGGATTTGGGGGTGTGATCTTTCCTGATAATGCCTCATTAAACTTCTGCACCACGGCCCTTCTTATCGTTTCGCGGCACATGTACATGGTGATGAAACCGGGAGTGAAAAAGGAGCCGTCTTTGTAACCGTTGATCTTTTCGAAAATCAGTCCGAGAACAGAGGCGTTGATCAGTGCTTTATTTTCTTCCTGTATCTCTTCCGAACCTTCACTGCTAAAATCATAGGAATTGAGAAATTCGAAAATGTATTCGATGGCATTCAAGTCGCCCCTACGCTTGTTGCCATTGGAATCTTTTAAAACAGTGGACGAAAGAACCGGGATGGTTTGCTCATCCATTAAATTACTGATCACGATAGACTGGGCCTCTATCTCTGATCGCTCGAAAAGAGAACTGTTCAGATAAGGAACCTGGGCAAAAGGATGTTTAACTTTCTCAATCCTGTTTTCCGGCTTCCTGGCCAGGACAGAAAAGAACAAAGTATTCAGGTCATCGAAATTCTTTACTTTTTGAAAATTGAGAAAAGCAAAAGAAGCGTCCCCCTTGTGATAGGAAATCAACTGCGCCTCCAGCAATTTCAGGAACAGGATCCGGTTGATCCAGGTGATGACCAGCTCCAGGGCCACGTTGAATAAACGCTCCTGGTAGGTTGATCCGAAATGACCGGCATTTCTCAATCCTGAAATAATATCCATGCTATCCAATTGGACGATTGTATTCTCAAGCAGAGAGCCTGGATCCCGCTTTCCTTCCGGTTTTCGTCCAATCACTTTTTTGCTACCTTCTTTTGTTTCGGAAAGACCAATTAAATGCAGCAATTCAGAATAAAAAGCTTTGTCGAGGCTATTGCTGTCGTTGGTAAAGGGAAGTTTTAGTAAGTGCTCGGGAGAAAGGAGTTTGAAAAGGGCGATGAGTTTGGTATCATCTTTTTTGTCCTGATTCCTTAATGCCGTATCATACTCCCTGAAATCAAACCAGGTATATTCCAGTTTCCCAGAGGTGTCGGGATCAGCCAGTAATTTTGCTACGAGAGGTTTGGCAATTTCATTGTAGAAGTAATCGGTAGTAGTTCCTGATAACCGGCCTTCTTCAAAAGCGATGAATTGCTTGACAAAGTCTTTATTTTGGGCAAATTGTTTTTCAAACAGGCTCGCATCAAAAATGTACCACTCGAAGATATTGGTAGCTACCAGGTATTTTATCTCCAGGTTCTTGTGTGTCATACGTTCCCGGAGGAAATACAGGATTAATTCATGTAATGCCTTGGTATTAATATTTTCCTTTTTGACCATTTCCGGGTTTCCGGAGGCCTTGGGTTTCTTGGTTTCAATGATCACCCCAACTGTGCTTTTCGCCTCTTTTCCGTTGTGGATAACCAGGTCAGACCGACCCTTGGTATTGATAAAATGGTTGGGACTGTAGTAGGTGTTCTTTAAAAAGTCCGATACCAGGTTTTTGTGAAATTCTTCCGACTCCTGGTCATCACTTCGATCGAGCAGCTGGATCAGATTTTTTTTGAATTGCTCGATTTCACTTCGGTTGGGCTTTACTTTGAGGTAAGCTTTGTTGAGGGCTTTTCGTGGTTTAATGAAATTGGTAATCATTTACACTAAAATGGTTCAAAAAATATGGATGTCAATTTATGGAAAATATTGGTGTTTTTGAAAGGATAAAATTTGGCTGTTTTAACAATTGATTTGTAAATGCGTTTGTTTTGCACATATAATTTGTTTTCAATGAAATCAAACATTTACAAATATCACGCGCATCCTCATCAACTTCGCAATCCTCTTGAACAGGCGCCAGCACCACAGTCTACAATCCCTTCCACCCTTAATCGTCAATTGTTGACTTCCAAATAATACAGGTGTCCGTCTTCAGCTCCGATCAACAGACGTGGTTCGTTTTTGTCACTCCATTTGACTACTGTGGGAGAAGTTGTATGTCCGGCCAGTTTCTGTTCAGCCAGGAGCCCCCTGTTTCTAAACATGACCTTTCCATTTTCTGTCCCGGTATTCTCAAAAAGAGACGCATTTATGCTGTTCACGATCAAATCATAGTCCCCATCCATATCCCAATCAGTTATGCACAGTTTTCTTCTGCCGCTGCTTCCGGCTTCCTTATCGTTCAACCTCAATACTCCGGCTGTGCTATCCACCACATTATTCTTATTGTCATACGTAGAACCATCAGGGGCATAAAAAATCCGCTCGCCAGGCATTAATTTGATTGCATCCCCATCTTTATAGCGTTCATAAAAACTCAGGTAGCCTTCCGTGTCCAGCATTACCAGGTCGGTCAAGCCGTCGTTGTTCCAATCTATTGCAACAGGCGTGGTTCGCCATTGTGTGACCAGGTTGTTATCTTCCGGGGTCCACCAATTCCATGCAGGTTTTTGTTCCTGATCGGAAAACTCAGCTTTAACAGGCTGAATGGCCGCTAATTGCGGAGATCCCTTTGACCCAATGTTTTTAAACCATTGAATCTTGCCCCAAATGGAGTTTACAATTATATCCCGAAGGCCATCTCCATCCCAATCGCTAACAGTAAGGGTGGTATACCCCCATTTTTTCTCTGCAGGCCCCTGTATGGAGCCACTATCGCCAGCCATTATTCGAATGATTTCACTTTCAGCCTGCCTCGCCAAGCGGGCCTTCAACAATTCCGGCTTATCCCATGTGGGAGGACTGCCACCATCGAGATTTTCGATGAAACTTATATAACCAGCTGAATTGCCGCAGATCAAGTCTTCATCCCCATCATCGTCCCAGTCTACGCTAAATGGAGTTACCAGGGCACCAAATTTCACCAGCTCTGCTTTTTGAAGAAAATACTGTGGCGAGTTGAATACCGGCATGTTATTGCTAATCACCCCTGTATTTTCGACGAATGCTACCCGGCCATCTTCATCACCTACAATGAGGTCCACATCGCCGTCATCATCCCAGTCAATTGCAGTGGGGATGATCATTTCGAGGTCCATTTTTATGACTCCCTGCTGATTTTCCAGGAACCTCCCTTTTTCAAATACCGGATTTTCCCTTGTTCCGGAATTTTCAAACCAGGTAAAGCGATCGAGGAACTCACCGCAAATCAAGTCCAGATCACCATCACCATCAAAATCCATCATATTAGGGGAAGGTGCCCCATATACATCGATGGGTTCTCCACCAGCAAGAATTTTTCCCTGGTTTTTATATTCTCCATTTACGTTTTCTATCAGAAATACATACCCATGCAGGGGTCCGTTTTTCCAATTTCCCTGCTCATCAAAGGCGTTGTCCCATCCATAGTCTCCCCACTCATCTATGCCAACGATAATATCCAGATCACCATCTCCTTCATAATCCACATATTTCCACTGCGAAAACCTGATCTTGGCAAATTCATTTTCCAATTCCTCCCTGGGGAATATTTCTTCAGGATTCCCTAAAACCGAGTCCTTAAAATCCATGTACTCCACTCCTCTTCCCAGGATGTGGGTTTTGCCATTTGCATGGCTAACCTGGAGGTTTTTCTCTCCCGGACCAATTTTAACAGGAGGTTCAAATACGGGCATTTTTATCCCTTTTCCCGTAGAATTTTCAAAAAAGTACAGTCCATTGTAGGGAGTATCCGGGCACGCTACGATCAAGTCGAGATCTCCATCAGCATCATAATCCATTGGGAGGGGCCATGCCCACAGACCTACGCCAAGGTCGACCTCTAACCCGGGGTTATTGTATGTTACAGGGATAAGCCCAGGTTTTCCGGAAACCGATTCTGACGAAGGACCAGGTTTACAAGAAGCAAGAGCGATAATCGACATGAGTAAGAGGTAAGAATATGTATGAACAACCATAAAAGTTTATTTTGATGATTTGATATTGGCAAAATGATCAGATGTGCAATTTTTAGCAACAACACCTTTATTATTGCCTATTAAGTATACTGACCTTTACCAGGACAAGGCCAGCTAACAACCGGTTTATTTCGGAATTGGAAGAGTCCATATCCTGTATTTTGAGTGAACAACAGGCATTCATCACACATGGAAGGGCATGGGTGTTCCTCGTTTATAAGCACTCGAAAAAAATTTCCCGGTTCTTATCAGAAAGATGATTTTATTAAATGGGGGTCAAAAAGATATCATTTACGATTGTCCATCCCCTACTTTCACCCATGATCAAAGTTGAATTATCCTTACATTTATTAAATGAGAGGTTTACTGACTACCCTGGCATGGATAACGATTTCCACCCTGATCATCCCAGGGTGTATGAAAGAAACTGAATTTGTGATCGTAGTTTTAGATGAAACCCGGCTTCCAACTGCTGTAAGGTTGAAAGTAACTGACGCGGAAGGAACCTACTATCCACCAAAAGGTCATGAAAAGGATTTTAAACCTGGTTCTGTTGACATTCCCGTTGCAGTAGAAAAGGATGTCATTCTGGATAAAGGAAAAAGATTCGCCTACATACAAAACATGACCAGTATGAATTTGCCTCATAAGAAGTTGCGGTTTGAATTATTAAAAGGATTTGAATATAGCATCATCGACACCATCATCGATCTGAAGCCGCAAAATGACACGCTCACCTTTACTTTAAGCAAGGGAACAAACCTGACCAAAGACTGGTTTTCCGGGGATGTCCACGTCCACTACATCAATCCGGAAACCGCTCTCCTGGAAATGAAAGCAGAGGACTTAAATGTGTGTAACATTCTGATCTCAGATTTCACCATAGATCAGGATATGTTTAAGGGAAAAGCGGAAAATATTTCTGAAAGGGATCATATTGTTTACTACAACCAGGAATACAGGGAGGCAAGGCTGGGACATATCAATTTTTTAAATCTTAAAAAAAAACTCATCGAGCCCGTAAAACCGGAACGTAAATATCAGTACCCTCTCAATACTGATGCAAGTGAGGAGGTCCGTATGCAAGGGGGCCATATCTCCTGGGCACACTTTGCAGCCTGGCCGGGCCTGGAAGCTCCACTTGGAGCAGTGTTGAATAAGATTGACGCCGTTGAGCTGTTGTGTACTTTAGACCCATTTCAGTCGCCAATATTTGTTTCGGATGTTGTGCCTGACAGGAATTCCAACCCGGGCATCAAGCTATGGTATCGGCTATTAAATTGTGGTTTAAAAATTCCACTCACAGCTGGTACAGACAAAATGAACAACCAGATCACAGTTGGCGCCAATAGGGTGTATGCAAAAATTGATGGTGATTTTAATTATGAAAAATGGATCCAATCACTTAATGAAGGCAGAACCTTTATTACTAACTCCCCTCTTATTCAATTTTCCATTGAAAATTATATTCCAGGCGATTCTATTATCATACAATCTGAGAAGACATTCCTGATAAAAGCTGAAGTTTGGAGCCAAATGCCAATTGATAAATTGGAAATCATAGCTAATGGTAACGTTATCAGAGAGGTAGAAATAAAGGATTACAAGGAACCTACCCAATTGCAATTTGAATATCCTATAAATAAAAGTACGTGGTTATGCGCCCGGTCTTATCAACTCTCAAAGAGTGATGCTGAACAAGCTGTAGACCTCTATCAAAGAAGGGACAGAGGGGGCGGAGGCACTAAATTAAATGAATATTTTGGAACGTTAAGACCAGAAGTGTCCTTTGCTCACACGTCTCCCATTTACGTTGTATACAAAGGTCAACCAACCATTGTCCCACAAGATGCCGCATATTTTGCTGAATACCTTCAAAACTCCATTGACTGGCTGGAGACTGAAGGTAAATTCCCTGACGATAAGGCGAAACAAGAAGTATTAAACACCTTTGAAAAGGCAAAAAATGAATATTTAAAGCTTGCCAATCATCTTTAAAATTAACCCCCTTTATTCATGTGAAAAATATGAATAGTGACGAAAAATTATGGAAAACTTCCGTTATCCAATAAGTTTTGCCAGGTCTGATGACTCCGAAAGTCGTATCAGACTCGTAGGGGGTTAACCCCGACATTTGCAAAATCTTTGTTCCTCAGATTTGAGGAATGATTAATTTCTGATTGTTATCGTTATTAAACAAAACTTTCTCACAACCACGATTTTGCAAATCGTCGGTCCGAAGGACGGAAAATTCACAGAATTTCCCGGGTTAAATCCTTGTCTTTGTTATTGACGCAAATTTATTTCAGGTGAATTTTCTCTCAGATCATAAAATCTATCACGCAATCTGGCATTCAATGAATCCACCAAATGAGAAGAATAGGCTGATAAAGATTGCTGTTCTGAAGGGTTGATGTTCAGGTTAAATAAAAAATAATTGGCACTAACAGAGTCATTTACAATAGCATGGACAGATTCATTGTTGATCAATATGCCTCCCGTTTTTCCGGGTTCAATGTATTCATAAGTACTTTTTGCCATCAGTTTATTTTCGCCAGAAACCATGGCAATATTTGGCCCTACAACAGCGGTTGGGTAAAACCAGAACAATTCTTTTTCCCGTTGTGGTTTTTCACCTTTTAAAACCGGTATTATATTCTCTCCATCAAAGATTTCATTTTTTGGCAAATCGACATCAATAAGATCAGCAACGGTAGGAAGTATATCCAATGAAGAAATTACTTTGTCTGTCGTCTCACTACGAGAATTCAATCCCGGCCAATAGATGATACACGGTACACGCACTCCTCCCTCATACAGCTGAACCTTCATGCCCCTTAAATTTCCCGGAGAACCATATGACCTATTCGTACCCGGGTACCTGCCTAATGTCTCCGGGCCATTGTCACTGGTAAAAATGATCAGGGTATTTTCCAGTTCCCCGCTTTCCTTCAACTTATTGATTACCCTGCCGATTGCACGGTCCATATTGGAAACGTTGGCAAAGTATTGTGCCTGATCAACATTAATAGCCTGATCCAAATAGCTGTCAACTAAATCAGGCGGTGAAGCGACAGGTTCGTGCGGTTCATGAAAGGGCACATAGCAAAAAAATGGTTGAGAATCCCTTTTGTTATCCAGCCACGTAATTACCTCATCAGCCATAAGCTGGGAACTGAAACCACTCATTTTACCGACAGGCTGTCCATTTTTCACAAAATTCTCCGGGTTTTCATGACTGGGAACAGCATTGTTTTGCGTGGCGATCCAGTAGTCGAAGCCCAAATCGTCGGGTTGCGGCTGCTCAGGACGATTGAACTTACCATTGCAGTGCCACTTTCCAAACAACCCGGTTTGATAGCCATTTTCCTTCAACAACCGGGGAAGGGTTGTCACCGAATCCGGGATGTGCATATTGGAATTTTCAGGTATCCAGTCATAAACCCCTAAACGATTTGGGATCTTACCCGTCATGAGGCCTACTCTGCTTGGCGAACAAACAGGAGAAGCTGCATAAAACCGATTGAGCTTCACACCATCCTGAGCAAGTCTATCCAGGTTTGGCGTTTTGATTACCGGATGACCATAGCAACCCAAATCACCGTAGCCCAGGTCATCTGCCAGAAAAATGATGATATTGGGTTTGTCCAGCTTAAATTGTAATTTTTTTTTCTGGCAGGAAACAATAAAAGGTATCCATCCAATCAAAAAAATGAATTTCAGGCATTTCGAAAGTGAGTTCATCTTAACGCTTTTTCATTCGGGGAGAAGAATCTATTTATCAAAATTGGCCTTTTCCTTTCTTTGTTCCGATGATTCAACCCTCCGCAGCTTGATCTTCAACACGGCGCCTTCCGGTGGTAATGTCGAATGATACAAGGCATCACCATTCCAGATCCTTTCCCGTACAAATTTTTCCCCTTCAAAATAGCCTTCTTCCACCAATACAAATTCCACATTGTTGTACGGAGAACCAAAGGAAGGCCGGAATTCAAATTTCGTATCAAAACCAATTAACAGAAATTCATCCTCGCCGGTTTGCCCCACCAATACCCGACCTGTTCGCCTGTTTCGATCTTTGTAAGTCGGATAACCAAAAGATAGCAACAGATCATAATTTTCAAGTCTCAATAATTTCTCTGACATTCCTTCCTCCTCTCCCACGGCTTTCAATTTATCGGTTCCCTGTAGCTGAGAAATAGGGTAAATAGCCTTTGAAAGCAGGTTATAATTTTTAGCTATGCCATCAAATTTTTTGTCAAGCTTGATTTGATCTCTTAAATCCCGCGGATCCCTATGGAAAGGATCAATACCATAAGGGGCTACACCTATGGCTCCATAATTCCCTATTGCATAGAACTGAAAGCGGGCAAAATTATCGCCGTTACCCATTTCCGGGATAAACAAAGCGTTATCAGAACGGTTGTATTTTTCACATAAGTCGTTGAATATATTGACATTACCATGATAGACATCCAGCGCAAGCAGGTCCAGATTGGGAGCATTGGCTTTCCAAATTGGAATCATATTTGAAGTAGGTCCACCACTTGGGTATTCACCCGGCCTTTCAAAGGCATTTTCGCGGATCCAGACATTTGCATACATAGGTAAATTGTAGACTTTTCTTCCTGCTTCAGCTATTTCATCGATGTAGCCTGAAATGCACCACGCATTAAAAGCTTCTGGTGCATCGATGCCAAAAGCCTGTTCCCATGTCCCATCCTCTTTATCTAATTTTTTCAAAATAAACTGGGGCACATGGCTGTTAAAGAGCTCATTTGCCTTATCAGAATAATCCCGATCGGTCCACATAGAGCCTGGCTCGTTTTCTACCTGCATCATGATCACAGTCTGATGATCCTTGTCGATTTCCCTGATATGCTTCATCACTTCAACGAAAGCATGTTTGTCGGCTTCCAAATTCGTTTCAGAAACAGCAGAAAGAACATAGATATCATTCCCCGCTGCATTTTTCATTCGCGGATATTTTTCCGTGTTTTCGAGTACCCAGGGAGGGGCATATTGCGAACGCCCGTTTTTATAACTTCCAAACCAAAGGAGAACCAACCGGAAACCACTCTCCCTTGCAGAAAGGATCAGATGATCCAGTTCTTTAAAGTTGAATTCTCCCGGGGAAGGCTCAATGTTTTGCCAGTAAATAGGCGCTTCGATGGTATTGCAACCTAGCTCTTTGGCCTGATCCCAGAATTTATCGGTGACGGATGGCCATGCGCTGCTGTTCCAAAGCTGAGCGCCGAGGATGAGAAAGGGTTTTCCATCCACATAAAATGTATGCTTTCCATCCTCCTTTTTCAATACAGGTAAATGCTTTTGCGCAATTACCTGACTTGCCAAGCCAATAAGGAGTAGGAAAATAGTTAGGTTTATCCGTAAGTTGACCATCATTCAATTAAGAATTTTTAAGTTTTAAATAACGTTTCAATGCTTCCAGGTAGTAGTAATCTGCATAATTGAGAGGAACATCCACTTCGCTGTTTTCAGGTTTAAAACCCGTACTATGCATGAGTATAAAAGAGTTGTTATTTCCTTTTTCTGCCAGGAATTTTGACGAACTGAGATTTTTCAATATTTCCCTGGCAGCTGATTCATATTTATCCCCTTCCGCTATGTATTGGGAAAGTTCCAGGAATGCTGAGGCCATTACCGCTGCGGCTGAAGCATCCCGTGGTGTTTCGGGTATATCCGGATCATTAAAATCCCAGTAAGGAATCTTATCTACCGGTAAATTGGGCTGATCCAGAATAAAATCTGCTATTCCTTTTGCTTGCTCCAGATATGTGCTATCTCGTGTTTCCCGAAAGACAACGGTAAACCCATACAAACCCCAGGCCTGACCACGACTCCAGGCTGATTCATCACTATATCCCTGAAATGTTTCTTTTGATAGCACATTGCCGGTTAGGGTATCGTAGTCCAAGACGTGATAAGAGCTAAAATCCTGACGGAAATGATTTTTCATAGTGGTTTGTGCATGTTGTATGGCAATATCGGCGTAACGTTGGTCGCCTGTATATTTTGTTGCCCAGAAAAGAAATTCCAGGTTCATCATGTTGTCGATAATGACCGGAAACTGCCAACTGCCAAAATCCCAGGAACGGATGCAGCCGATCGTTTCATTGAATCTTGATGAAAGGCTGTTTGCCCCATTAATCATTATTTCAGCGACCATTTCCTCCGGTTGCAGGCGGTATTGATTGCCAAAGCTGCAATATATCATGAAACCCAGGTCATGCGTGGTTGAGTCATATTCCAAGACCTGCAAGGATTCTGTTAAACGAGTTGCGTAAGAATAGAACGAGGAATCACCGGTTAGCTCAAACAGGTAAAACAAGGATCCGGGAAAAAAACCACTGGTCCAGTCATGTGGACCAACCCACTTAATGCTACCGTTCGAATCCACGCTGCGCGGGTATGATTGCTCAGCTAATGCCATTTCAGCCATTTTTTTGTATTGAACACCTGAGACGTCAATTGCATGATCAACCCAGGAAGGCTCTTCTTTTTTGTTGCAGGAAAGAAGTGATCCTATCAAAAGTGCTATGATCAATTTTCTCATATAATTTCATTGAATTTTCCGTCAAAATGGGTACCCATGTATGAACCCCATTGCAATTGGTTACTAGCTTTATAATCTGTTTTAAAAGTGTGAATGACCACACCGGTTTTGTAGTTTAATGAAAATAGATCCAGCGGATTATTTTCGTGAATACAAACGATATCTAAATATCCATCCTGATCCAGATCATCCAACAAAGGTGTTGAGGCGATGTTGGCGCCAGACCACTTTTCACTAAAGTTGTAAATTGTATCGTTATTGATATCAAAGACCTTCAGGACATTTTTTATAATCTGAGGACTGGATTCGTTGATATGATAGAATATCTCATCACGATTATCCTCATCCAGATCAACTGCTACAGGGCTTCCATAATGAAAGCTTCCTAATGAATCCATTTTCAGAATATTTCCATTTGCGCCATTCACTGCCAGTTGAATAGATCTCATAAGGTCCGGAAAGACCCCAATCCCAAAATTCGTAAAGAAATCAGGCACATCATCTTCATCAAAATAACCAACAGCTATCGAGCAATAACTCTCCGTGCCCGGAATGGAGATCTCCCACAATATGTGATAATCAGATCCATCTATTGCAATCATTCTGCCATCCACTGCATTGACCACGATATCCTGTTCTCCATCCATATTGATATCAGCCAAAACAGGAGGAGCGATAAACCCCTTTGTTGCACTGGTAGCAATTTTCCTGGCTTCGGAAATATCATTTTCCAAAATGTTTGAAAGCCTGGTCACGTATAAATTTCCGGCTATTCTTTCCCCTCCTGTCCCAAAAATAATTCTTGGGTCATCCGTATCAGAGTCCATTAGAATGCATGACATGTATGTTTCCTTATCATCAGGCATATACGCTTCGGCGATGAGACCACCGTGCTTGGCGCTGATAATCATCAGTTTACCAGGTGGTCGATCATGATCATTTGGAAGCGCTTTCACGTAACCTCCATTGGCAATAACGATGTCTTTGTGTCCATCCCCGTCAATATCCCTGACAAATTGAGGATTATAAAAATTGTATAGTTTTTTTAGTGTGGCATCTTCCTGGTCCCCCTGTGGAAAGTACTCCCAGATTACCTTGCCGCTCTCACCATTAATGGCCATAAATTCTGCAGAACGGCCCCCGATGAAAACATCTTTTATTCCGTCTCCCGTAATGTCCTGAAAACCGGCCGAACCAAAGATCTGATCGCGTGCTCCTACTTTCCATAAAAGCTCTCCGTTTGCACCATTCAGAGCGAAGACTGCAGAATCGGTTGGCTGGAATTCCACCTTGCCTGAACCAAAAATAATGTCCTTAATGCCATCGCCATTCAGGTCGCATGCCCGGGGTGAAGAAAAGGTACCAACATCTCGTATGACGGTATCCCATGACTGGAATTCCACTGGTTGCTTATCCATCATACAACCCAGCAATAAGATCAATGGTACGAGGCATTTAAATTTCATTTTACAAGGTAGGGTTCAATTTCTTTCTGCCAGATCTTATAGCCTTCTGCATTCATGTGTAAATTATCATCCAAAAAGATATTGGTAAATACCTCCCCGTTTTCGTCAAGGGCAGGAGTCCAAACATCGATGAATTCCGTATCCGGAGTTTTATCGGCGTACTTTTCCAGCATTTTATTTAACTTCCTGTATTGCTTTCTGAATTCCCACCGTGCGACTGCTGGTTTTGGTGAGATGATCGCTACCGGAACACCTGGAAGGTTTTGACTGATCATTTCCCTGAGTTGCTTCGCTTCCTCAAATATGGCTTTGATATCCTCCCCGGCAGCAATGTCATTATCGCCTTCGTAAATAAAGACCTTGGTAGGATGATAGGGATAGATTATCCGGTCTGCATAGTGGATGAGATCTGAATAATGGGAACCTCCAAAACCCCGGTTCAACACATAGTAGTCCGGAAAATATTCGTCCATGTCTTGCCAGATGGCGATTGAAGAGCTTCCGACAAATAAGTTAGCACCTTCTTTTGAGGGGTTGATGCTATCTTTCTTTTCGTATTTTTGAATGGTCTCCTCCCACCGTAGGGGATCCTGTGCAAAAATACTATTACCAGCAAGAAGAAAAATAAAAACAAAAAACTTGATTCGTAGATTCATTTGTTAACAATTTTTAGTTAAACCAATATTCAAAAGGTGGAGCCGGAATGCCCGATTCATTGTATAAATTCGCGTCAGGATTATCTTCCCATGCGTATCTGATCACTTCAATCTTTATATTGTCTTTGCAGTCAATGACAACTTTATCGCCTGCAACCTTTGCCTGACTATAACCGAGTTTCAGCTTTCCATTTTCAGAATACCCTGTTTGAAAACCGCGTAAATACTCATATGGATCCCTCACCATCATTCTCTCACCAAAATTTTCAAATTTGATATAAATAGCACTATCCTTCCTTTCAACTTCTTTTAACAGAGGCCCTGAACAAACAACATTTTCATGGTAAGCCTTATTTCTGGCGACCAATGCCAGACGATGTCC
The DNA here is from genome assembly GCA_913057175.1 of uncultured Cytophagales bacterium. Lineage (GTDB taxonomy): Bacteria > Bacteroidota > Bacteroidia > Cytophagales > Cyclobacteriaceae > CAJXNP01. The sequence goes on along the minus strand of CAJXNP010000014.1, from coordinate 213,751 downwards.
AACTGGTCCCTTATGAAGAGGATGGATATCATGAGGATCTCCTACATCATAGGTAACAGCCATACCGGTATTTGGGAGTTCGAGGGCTTTGGATTGCAAATGTCTCAGCAACGCCCAATTTCCATCGGGATATTGACCGGGCTCATTCGCATAATTTGGCAGCTGGACAAAGATAAAGGGCAGATCTTCCTGTTTCCATTGCTCTCTCCAGTCATTGATCAAGGCTTTTAATCTTGAATCATAGCCATCTGGTTGTGACTTACTATGTTCACCCTGGTACCAAATTGCTCCTTTCAAGGCATATTTTGTCAGTGGAGCCAGCATCGCATTGTAAAGAATGGTTGGCTCATTGATCCCTCCCAACCAAGTAGGTTTGAGCTTCGGAAGGTAACCTTCCACAAGATACTGCCAGTTTTTAGACAAAGGAAACCGTGCGTTTACACCATTTTGATCGAAAGAATCTATGAACAAATCGTTTGAACTCCCTTTGAACCCACCATCCCCTCCGTAGTCCACGATCCCAATAACGAGTTCATTTGCACCATCTTCCAAAAGCGAATCTGGGACTTCGTAAAACCGGTTCCATTCCTTCCATCCTGCATGACCGATTAACCGACCATTAAGAAAGACCAGATCATGGTCATCAAGTTTGCCCAAACTCAGATAGGTCAGGGAGTCACTTTTGAAATATTTCCCATTGTGAATTGTGGTTTTAAACCAAACCAGACCATTTATATCTCCGGCGGAAGTTCGTTCAAGGATCAAGGGCATTTTAGTATTTATCCACTTTACACCATGTAGCGAAGACCTGTCAAGTTCGTTTTTATTCTTCAGTAACTTGCTGTTCATACTTAAGTCTGACAACCAACTGTTCAATTCCTGCTCGTATTTGTCAGATTTGATTGCCAGGTAATCTTCTTCCTCCCGGAGCAATTTTCTGTCTTCTCTGAATTCCGGTAGCTTTGCCAACGCATTCCATGACATCCAGGTAGAAATGTCCGAACCTCCCCATGAGGCTTGTATTAACCCAATGGGTATATTCTGACTTTCAAAAAGTTCCTTTCCGAAATAATATCCCACCGCAGAAAAGTGCCCCACTGTTTCAGGAGAGCAAACCTGCCATTTGCCAGCTACATCTTTTGCGGGGTGCTGGCTTTGTGCTTTTTCCACTTTAAACAACCTGATCTCCGGATAATTGGCGCTAGCGATAGCCGACTCTCCATTGTAATCACCGGATAGTGACCAATCCATGTTTGATTGCCCGGAACACAGCCATACATCGCCTATCAGCACATTTTTCAGGATGATTTCATTTTTTCCTTTGACTCGTATTTGAATGGAATCACCGGTTTGGAATCTTCCAATCGAAACCGACCAATTCCCGTTGTTGCCAGCTTTAGCTTTATAGGTTTTATTTTTAATGATTACATGGATTTGCTCTCCTGCTTCCGCCCAACCCCAAATTGAAATATCCGCATTTCGTTGCAGGACCATGTTGTCCGAGAAAAAGGACGGAAGTGTGATTTCTGCCGAGGTTCCCATCGAAAGGAGATTCAAAAGAAAAAGTAAAATAAATAATCGATTTTGTTTCATTTTAGTCATCCCCATCATTCCATTTAAGCGGTGCCAGATACAATCCTCCCTGTGCCCATCCGCAATGTGAAACATACCATTTATTATCCAGATCCTGCACGACTTCCGAGGCGTGGGCATCATATCCAAATACCTTATCCTGAATCTTCCAATGATAAGGGTTTTCACTTGCGATCACTTCCGTCAGGGAATACGTGCTTCGCAGACTGAGGAATAAGTAGAACTTGTCATCCTTTTTTTGTACAAAAGGGGATTCGCACGGTCCTCCCCATGTTCCGGATACCGAATCCTGGTATGCGATACTTCGATCTGACCAGTGTAACAGATCATCGCTGGTGCGATAAGCAACGATGTGATGACCTCCTGAAGGGTTGTCATTCGCTGTATAATACATGATCCATTTTCCTTCATGGTTCAGAATATATGGATCCCGGGCATCGTAGCCATCCCGGAACAGCGGGTTCCCTTCATGTCTTTTCCAATTCCAAAGGTCAGTTGACGTGGCGAGATGCATCCTGTAGTTTGTATGATCCTGATCACCCGCACAATAGTACATGTAGTAAGTTCCATCATGCTGAATAATGTATGGCGCCCAAAGATGTCTTTCCATCCGGGTGCTATCGGCTGTCATGGCAAATGGTTGTTTTTCCCAGTTTTTTTGGGTCAGACTGTCGGCTGTCGCATGGGCAAAGTGGATTTCATTCAGTGGGTCAAAGGGTTCTTCATGGGTGATCCCAAACATATGCCACTTTTGATCATCTCCATAAATAAAACAATGGTCGTTGATGTACCAGGCTGTGTCTTCGTCAATGGAAGGATCATAAATTTTGACAAATTCCCCTACCGTTGGAACCTCTTGCCTCATCTCCTGGCAAGAGAGATTCGCGCATAACGCACATATAATTACCATCATTATTAATCTCATCTGACCCTTTCCTTTACTGGCATAAGTTCCGGTAAATCAGTTGAAGGCTTGTCAAGGTAGAAATAAGCACAGCTTGAGTAATCATCTGATCGCTCAAACAGCAACCAGGTTCTTTGCTGCGAGAAATCCACTTTATTCATTCCCTCTGCTGCAACAAATACATCGCCTTTTAACTTGCTTAGCAATTTGTAATTTTCTTCATTCGCAAACCCTATTTGTTGAATTGTAGCACGGATGTCCTCATGAAAATAAACCGGGTCATTTACATGATAGCGATAAAAAGCGAATTCCATCTCGTTGTGATCGGCGATGGGACAGCCCTGATAGAAATGTGAATATCCACCCAGGAACCAGGCAGTTCCAATATAGTCCTCTGTACCTGTTCCTGCCAGGGTCGGATACTTATCATCACCATCCAGGTAAAACTTAACTTCACCCTCTCCCCACCAGGAGCTTAAATATTCTTCCTTATTAACATCCACGCCAATATTCACCCCTAAAAACCTCCCCTTTCCTTCTAATTTTGGCAGGAATTCATAATCCTTTTGAAAGGAAGTTTGTCGTTGATGATTATAAAATGCGTGAAAATATAAATCCTCTTCCGTCAATTCGTCCCCAATGGTATAATCGATATCAAAAAAGACCATCGACTGATCCAAATCGGTCTCATTGATCAACTTGATAAGCATGGATTTTTTAAAGGGCATAGGAATGGAGCAATTGAAGCTTTTACCCTCCGGACTGGAAAAAAATACCGATTCGAATGGCGCCATTCGGCCCAAACCTATTCCAAAGAAATCACCTAACGGAGCATCTACCGCCGGCTTTTCCGCCCCATCCCAAAACATCTGGATCCGAAAACCTCTCAACATCTCGGGGCTTCGATCGTAAATTGTCATCCATATCCGACGAACCACACCGGAAGTACCTGTGACCTCTGCCAGGATCTTTTCCTCCCCTGCCTGAAGCCTAAAATTCGGAGATCCTTTCCTGCCACCATTTACTTTTCCTCCTTCTCCTTTATCTCCACCCCAGTTTTCAGGACTTATCCAACGGGTTTGCACATTTTCCGGCACTCTGTACAATTCCTGTCCATTGGCCATCATACCCGCGACCACACCTGTTATTGATAGAATAATCTTTTTTAGTTCTGTCATTAAGTCGATTTATCCAATAAATTAATCCCTGTTATTGATCATCAATTTCCTAGTAGTCAGTTCGCTGTCCCCATGATAAATTTTCAATAGATAAATTCCTGCCTCCAGATTGGTTTGGATGTTTATTTGACTGTCATTAGTTTTCATCAGGGTCAGGTCTTTGCTGAATACAATTCTTCCCAGCTCATCGCTTATGATCATTGAATCCGGGGTTATCTTATTCGCCATGCGAATGTTGAAGATACCTGACCCTGGATTGGGAAAGATCACAATATTTTCCTCTTCATCCTCTAATGACAACACCGGAACATATATTTCCGCTCCCAGCTCAAAAGCTCCTACATCGTACTTAGTATTAGCTGGCCGGGCATTGAAGTCAAAATCAAAATTTAAATAGGAAATTCCGTACCCTGCGTCGACCGCCTTCGCGCTTTCCGTTAATCGGAAATTCAAGGTATCTGCATGTTTAAAACCAACATCCTCAACAGAATTATATACCTGATTTCCTTCGCTTGTCCATTTCGATCCGTCTCCAGTTATTCCATATACTGCCCCACCGAGAACAATCAGATTATTTGCTACAAGGTTATTGTTGGTTTTGCTGGCATTCAGGTCGATTCCTCCTTTTCCCGGATTGACAATGGTATTATTGTAAATCTGGTACTTTGTTCCCGGCTCCGCCCCTTTGTCATTGTGATAGATGGCATTTTCACCATTTCCAACAATAATATTATTGAAAAGCCGGTTATTACCCGACCCAAAAAAGGAAACACCTCCACCGGTACCATTGTAGATAAAATTGTTATAAAAATCACCCGTTGTTCCAGCGCCTATCTGCACTGCATGGTTTTGATATAACCTGTCCTCAATTCCATAATTTTCGATATAATTACCATACAACTGAACATTTTGAGGGGATGAGCCTACCTGCAGTCCATCCCAACCCGTGTCTTTAATAATGTTATTATAAATTCGCACTTCATGTATGGGATGCGGATAAAGGATGGTGCTCACGTCATTGCAATCCACTTCTCTTGTGGGGTACCATGAATAGCCAACATAAAAACCCTCCCCACCAGTATCGTAGATGTAATTATCGTGAAAAGAGAGATCCTTCATGACAAATTCGCTGACATCCTGCCGATCACAATTCGGGTCCGTTTTAGCCATGATCCCTGCAAATCCTGTTTGATGTATTTCCAGATGATCGATCTCAAAATTGGTACTGAATTCCGTTACAGAAACGCCCATCGTTCCTGCAGAAGCGATTTCGATACCGTATTTATCAGAACTTCCTGTTCCTGTCAATTGTACGAACGAACAATTCTCAAATAAAATAGCCGTGTGGGCATCGGTATCGATGATCACCTTTTCTTCATCATTTACAATGACAATTGGTTTTTCTTTTGTACCCACCAGGTTTTTAAAAGATAAATTTGATCGTAGTCCTGGTTCCAGCTTGAGTGTATCACCGGGATTAATTTCCCTGGCAGCACCATCAATTTCAATTTGATCGGTTGGTATAAGTTTAATGTCCTGACAATAAGAATTGATCAGACCTGTATTGCATCCAAAAAATAGAATTAAAATAAGTTGTTTCTTAAACATAGTTCACGTTTTTGACACATTGGAATCCCTCGTGATCGATTTAGGAACCTTAATAAAGTATTTGATGAAATGACTTGAAGGAAGAGATCCCGAAAACCCTGTTCGGGATCTCTTATTAATAAATCATTGCTTATGAAAAATCATTAATCCCACCCTGGGTTTTGAACCAAATCAGAATTCCTGATAATTTCATCAGGAGGGATGGGCCAGTACAACTGGTCATCGGAAGCGGCATGGGTTACTGTTTTCAGGTATTCTTTATCCCAACGCATCAGATCAACCCATCGGATGATATCTTCAAACATATGTTCCCTTCTTTTCTCTTCACGAATGATCGATCTCAGCTCTTCCTGACTGGTGTAGTCATTTGGATCCAGCTGCGGAATTCCTGTTGTTCCTTGTGGCACGCCGCTAAACCAGTCGTTTACCCAGGTCGGGTCTTCGGCACGGGCCCGAACCATATTCAGGATATCCATTATCTCATCTTTATTGGCTGAAAATCCAAGCTCATTTAAAGCCTCTGCCTTTATGAAGTACATTTCAGTTAACCTCACCAGGGTAATGTTTGCTTGTTCGATACCACCATTTGCAAACAACCTTGGAGGTATGATCTTATTCGGTTGCCACCTGTTTGGCCCCCATGGATAAGGTGTATGAGAAAGCTCAAATCGTACATCCTTTCCCTGAGTTTGCCCGATGGTATCAGGTAGTTCGAACAGGTTCGTAGCTTGTTCCGACCATTCAAAATCAAAACCCATAAACCATCCATAGATACCCGATCCGAAAAATCCTGGAGAATAATCATTTTGCTGTTCAAAAATAGTTTCTGAAGAATTAAACGGCTCCTGAAAAATATTTCTCCAAACCGAAGCTACCTGGAATTGATTGCTATTGATGATCTCATTGGCCAGGTCGATTGCTGTTTGCCAATCCTGGTCTTCCATTGCCAGTCGGGCAAGATACGCCTTAGCGGCCCATTTGCTGGCTCTTCCCTTTCTAAGATTCGTCTCCGAATCATTTGGATAGCTCCCAATCACATCAGGGAGCATTTGCTCTGCTAATAATAATTGTTCAATTGCGTATGCACGTACATCTTCTTTGGGAGAATTAGGAATGATCAATTCCATCGGATCTTCTGAAAATTCCTTTATCAGTGGTACCGATCCCCATGTATTATAGAGGTAGTAGTAAACGATTCCCTTCAGAAAATGAGCTTCTCCCAGGATGGATTCTTTGCGTCCCGATTCGGGGAAAACATTTTCCGAAAGTTTTTCTACCTCCTGAATGAAAAAATTCACATTGGCAAGAGTAACGTACATGTTTTCCCAAATGGGTGCATCACCGTCAGGTGCAGTCATCAAATCCCTGTTCTGATAGGTAGAAAAAGCGCCGGAAGGTTGATTTACATCATCTGTACTAGCCTGTACCAGCATAACCATTCTGGAGTAAGAATCCTGATCAAAGAAACTATTGTATGCTCCTGTAATACCAATTTCCGCTGATTGAGCATTTGTATAAAATGTACTCGCATCTACCTGTGACTGAGGTACCTCAGTGAGAAATTCTTCGCATGAAAAGTTCACCCCTATCAGGATGCTGAATATTATTATTTTATTTAATATTTTCATGGTGATATCTTTTTAAGTTTTTCAATTAAAAGGTGACATTAATCCCTACCACATACGTTTTGGCCTGAGGATAATCACCGTAGTCATATCCTTTTCTCAGCCCACTATTTGCGCCACCGAATACACCCTGGTAATGATCAACTTCCGGATCAAACCCTGAATAATTAGTGAAAGTCAGGATATTATTAGCCGAAAAATAGATTCGTGCCCTTGACATGCTTAATCGCTCCAACAGGGTGCTGTTGAAGTTGTAGCCCACGGTAAGTGTTTTTAAGCGCATGTATGAACCATCCTCAATCCAACCATCATGTGCCTGGTTAAAATTGTTATTGGTCTGGTCAAAATTCACTTTAGGATATTCCGTCACATCGCCAGGGTTCTGCCATCTGTTATCAAATGCTTTCTGAGTGGTGTTTCCGGTAATGATCCCCTCATTGGGAACATTCATAATCTCAAGCGTTCTTCTGGTCAGGTTATAGATGTCATTGCCATAACTGTACTGGAAGAAGATGTCCAGATCAAAATTTTTGTAGGTGAAGAAATTCCTCAACCCACCAAAGAAATCAGGAAATGGATTTCCGGTAATTACCAGGTCGTCTGTATTAATAACCTCGTCATTATTTTGATCAATCAATGTCACAGTACCATCTTCAGGGTTGACAAGCTTTTCTCTTTGGTAGGTATAAAAACTTATAGATTCACCAACCCTGGCAATACTATACCCGGTAGTATTGCTTCCAACTATCACATCCTCATCATCGAGGAGTTCAAGAATTTTGTTTTTGTTTCTCGAAATATTAAAGCTCGTGGTCCACTGAAAATCCTGAGTTGAGATGTTTGTGGAATTTAGTGTGAATTCAATTCCTCTGTTCTCCATTTTCCCGGAATTGCCAACAATATTGGAGAACCCGGTTTGTCTCGGAAGAGGAACATTAAATAAAAGATCATCTGTGGTTTTAATATAATAATCCACTGCTACACTTAACCTGTTTTTCAGAATGGATCCGTCCAACCCAATATTTAACTGTGCTGTTTCTTCCCAGGAAAGATCATCACTAGCCAGGTTTTGAAATTTAGCCCCGGTTTTTCCTGTGTAGTTGTTTCCAATATTTGTACCCGTACCAACATTCATGAGCGCCCTCGAAGCATAATTCCCGATTGCCTGATTTCCTGTCAGACCATAGCTAACCCTAATTTTCAATTCCTGTACAGATGAAACGCTACTCATGAAATCTTCTCTGGATATATTCCATCCAACAGCTGCCGAAGGAAAGAATCCAAACCGGTTATTTTCGCCAAATCTTGACGACCCGTCGTACCGTGCATTGACATTTAGGAGATACTTATTTTTGTAGTCATAGTTGATACGCCCAAAGAAGGAGGCCAGGCTCCATGCTTCTTTGTTGGATTCTACAACGTCATAATCCACACCTGCGTTAAGCGTCCTGATAAACGGCGATTCTATGCTTGCTGCCAGTACAAAACTGGATTCGGTGGATGATTTTTGCAGGCTATTTCCAACAAGAACAGAAAAGTTGCTCCCCTCACCAAGATCAAGATCATAAGTGAAATAATTATCTAACGTCCACATCAGCTTGTCATACGTCCTTCTGGATGTTTGTCCTGTTCCATCTGTACCAACCGGTAGATTAGGGGCAGGCGGGTTCCACCATTCCTCATTTTCATTTCTGATATCCGCACTAAACCTGGAAGTGAGCATCAGGTTTTTGGTAAGACTGATGTTGAGAAATAAAGAAGGCATAAGCCTTGTTGCCTGAAAATCAATATCTATATCTTTTGCCTGTCTGACAGGGTTCACATAGTTTAACGCCAGGGTATCGACATAATAGTCTCCGTTTTCATCATATACCGGGGATGCAGGGTTTTTCACCAGAGCTGTGCTTAATACAGGTGGCCCATAAATGTGACTATAGTGCGAGGCATCACCAGCATCGGGACCTCCATCGTTTCTCACTCTATCCTGATCGATGAATGCACCATAGAAATTTGCTCCCAACTTGATAAAATTATTGATCCTGTGATCAATATTTGCCCTCATGCTATATCGTTCAAATTTTGAGTCAATGATAGTTCCTTCCTGATTCAGGTAGCCACCACTCACCATATAACCTGTTGTTTTGTTACCACCTCTGGCATTTATATTCATACTGTACACATTCGCAGTTCTGAATATTTCATCCTGCCAATCAGTATCAATTGTTGGGTTATTAATAAAATCTTGTGTATAAATCGGATCTTCTCCAATCTGAGCCCTTCCTTCATTGTTCAACACAGCAAAATCTGATGCTCCCAGGATGTCGTATCTGCTTGTTAGCTGAGAAACTCCTGCATAAGCATCAATGCTAAATTCGGAAACACCTTCTGCCCCTCGCTTGGTTGTGATCAAAACAACCCCATTGGAAGCACGGGCACCGTAAATAGCTGTTGCTGCAGCATCTTTTAAGATCTCAATGGATTCAATGTCTGAAGGGTTGACCTGTGATAGCCCGTTTATTCGCGCATTACCCACATTCCTGTTCGCCGTCTGAGTGTTTTCGATTGGCATTCCGTCAATGACAAAGAGCGGTTCATTTCCCGATCCAATGGAAGAAGTTCCTCTTATTCGCATGGTAATTCCTCCTCCAGGCTCACCTGTATTATTTACCACAACCACTCCTGCAGCTCTGCCCTGGATTTGCTGGTCCACACCAACAACTGGCATTTCCTTTATCTCGTCGGGAGCAATAGATGAAATGGAACTGGTCAATTCTGCTTTATTCTGAGAACCATATCCCACTACCACAACTTCATCAAGAGAAGAAACATCAACCAGCATTGATACATTGACAACAGACTGGCTACCCACCCGAACTTCTTGCTGAATAAAACCTACGGAGCTGAAAACCAATACGGCATCTTCCGACGATACATCGATAGAGTAATCGCCATTTACATCTGTCACGGTACCAGTTGTGGTACCTTTCAATATTACATTCACTCCAGGCAACCCTTCAGGAGTTTCCTCGCTTGTTACCTGTCCTGTAATTGTCCGTTCCTGACTAATCTCCACTACCAGGACCCCTCCATTCTTTTTATTCAGAGGAGATACATTTATTATTTCATTTACCTGTTTGAATTTGAGGCTAGCTTGATTTGAGATCTGAAGTAAAATGTCGCTTATAAGCACGTCATTTGCACTTACATTTAGCCTAAGATTTTTGTCCAGATTGACCCGGTTATAAAAAAACCGGTATTCACTGTTTGTCTCAATGGTTTGAAAAACCTCTTCGATTGAAGCTTGTTGCAACGATAAAGAAATAGTCGTTTCCCTTACGCTTTTGATTTTTTCGCGCTCATTCTTCTGAGCGGAACCTTCATGAGCCATCAACACTCCCATGAAGCATGTTTGAATAATTAATCCATAAAAAACGAGTTTTGAACACTTCATAATTATCCTTAGTAATGTTTTTTTCATAACTTTAAGTGTTTTGAAGTTTGTGTAAAATTTCAATTCGATTGTTCATGCAAATCAATTTCGAATGAGTTTTGCATGAAGAGCATTTCTAAACCGGAAGAGCCCCCACTTTTCCGGTTTTGCTTTATATTCATAGTCAGGTCATTTCATAAGCATTAGAATTTAAGTTCAACATTTTTATTTTCAATTTTAAACTCAATTTTATTGGTGTACTGGAGACTTTCCAACACCTCTTCCAGGCTGGCATCCTTAAAATGACCTTTGATTTCCCATTTCAGAGGTGGATTGTTAACGGTGGTTATGTTGACCCCATACCATCGCTCCAGTTCCTTCACCACAGATTCGTGGTCTGCCTTGTCAAAAACCAGAATATTTTCCTTCCACCCCATCTCTCTGACAAAGTCATACCTTGACTGAATAAACTCCCCGGAAGTGCGGTCAATTGATACTTTTTGACCTGGCTCCAGAAAAACCTCCCATTTGCTATCCTCTTCATTATTCGCAAATACCCTCACTTTTCCGGTTAGTAAGGAAACTTTGGTCTCATTATTTTCAGGGAAGGCATTGACATTAAAAGACGTCCCCAAAACCTGTGTGGAAGTATTTCCTGTAATGACAGTAAAAGGTCTTGATTTATCCTCAACTACTTCGAAGAAAGCTTCCCCGGTAAGTCTGACCATTCTGGAAGATCCATGGAAGTGATCTACATAGGAAATCTGACTTTCTGAGTTAAGTATTACTTTAGACCCATCGGGCAGAGTATGGGTAAGCTTTTGTCCTTTCACCGTTGACTTTTGAATAACGGTATCAGATAGTCGTGTTTCCCGCATATCGGGATCTATATTCATAAAATAAAAACTACCTGCAGCAATAATAAGTAAAGCGATGGAAGCAGCAATTGAAAACAGCACCTTATTACTTCTTTTCCTGAATGGGACAAAATTGTCACCGGAATTGAAGCTACCATAAGCAGATGTTTTGCGCTGGATAATATTTTGCAAAGTGTCGCCTCTTTCATCTTCCTCCACCATTACAGGCATAAATTTCATGGAATACAGGATTTGCCGTGCAGTCAATACATCTTCTACCTTTTCCGGATGTGAATCCATCCATTTCTGCCAGAAGTAATCCAACTTCTTATCACCATCATGAACCCATGACCTGAAGTCATCGTCCAGCAGAAAGTCCTCCAACAAATAATTCTTATAATCCTTCTCTTTCATTTATCATGACCCTTTGCATATATATGCACGGAATGATCCAAACAACCCCAAAAAAATTTAAAGAATTTAAAATTTTACACTTTACGCAGAGAAATTAATTATCTATTAAAAAACACACAATAATACATGGATAAAAATGTGATTCTAATAATTATTGATGAGCAATAAGAAAAGCGTAAAGGCTGAGAAAAATCAAAATAACAATAAAGTGTACAAGTGCCCAACAGATGAGGTTTCCAATGTTTTTCTTAGCGCTGACAGGGCTTTATACAACAATGATCGCGCTGTTTTCACTTTCGTGTATCCCAGAATATCTGATATTTGTGGATAGGTATATCCTTCATAAAAGAAAAGAAAGATAATTTCCCTTTCCTGGTTGGTCAATTTTGATATTGCCTGATTGAGTTGTTGGATTTGCTCCCCGTTCAATTGTTTATTAATGAGCTTTTGCTCGAAGGAAAGCTCGAATTCAAATTTGTCCTGGACTTTTTCAATTTGAATCTTAGATATCCTGGCTTTTAATTTGAGATACCGGTTGATTTTTCTGCGAAAAATCACAAACAGGTACGGTTTTATACAATCTGTTATCCCTATTTTTGATCTCTTTTCGCGTAATTCTATAAATAAATCCTGAATACAATCCCTTATCAGTTCGCGATCCATTGAAAAATTGATACCATATTGAACGAGACTATCGTAGCAACTATTGTATATGTGAATAAACGCCGACTCATTACCTCCCTTGAATGCCTGCCAAATCTCATGATCAGATTTCAGTTTAAACGGATCGTGTGATGGGAATTTTACCAGATCGGTCTTTTCCTTATCATGAGTTAACTTAAAGTGACTGGCTTTGCTATGCATAGGGTGTTGTTCTAAAAGCAATAATCGGCATATACCCGGGGAAGCTTATGGTAAAAATGACTAATTCCCAATGGCTTCCGATTTCATTAAAACTATTGAATATTGTGATAAATTCAAAAATTTTCAAAATGGCTTTTTTAGAAAAGAATAAATTACAATATTTATAATTCAGAGCATTTCTAAATTCTTACCCCCATTTCTTTATTTTATATCACACAATAAAATGCATACTCATGTGTCACTTATCGGATTTAGAAATAAAAAATGGCTCTCGTACTCCAAAGTACAAACAGGTAGTTTCAGAAATCAATAACAAAATTGAAAAAGGCATGTTGCTTTTTGGAGAAAAACTACCCTCCATCAATGAACTCAGTGAAAATTATCTGCTGTCCAGAAATACGGTCGAAAAGGCCTACATCCAATTAAAAGAAAGCGGAATAGTGGATGCAGTGAAAGGAAAAGGTTACTATGTCAAAAACACGAACCCCATTTCAAAAGTGCGGGTAATGTTGCTGTTCAATAAACTAAGTAACTATAAAAAGATCATCTACGACACCATCACGAATGAGCTCGAAGGAAGAGCGGATGTTGATCTCTTTATCTTTAATGCTGAGTTCGATCTTTTTAGAAAATTATTGATCCAAAACAGGGAAAACTATCACTACTTTATGGTGATGCCCCACTTCCGGTCAGAAGATCATGCCAACCAGCTAACAGAGCTGCTATCTTCATTACCAAAAGACAAGCTTATTATTCTTGATAAAAAGCTGGAGTATTTCAAAAATCCATTCGGAAACATCTATCAGGATTTCAAGATGGACATCTATGATGCTCTTTATGAGAACTTAAACCTGATAAAAAAGTTCCAACATCTCATCCTTGTATTTCCGGATGGGGATCCCTACCCCTACCCGAAGGAAATTCTTCACGGTTTCAGGAGGTTTTGCGTGTTCAACAATTTTGAGTTTGAAATAATAAATAAGGTTTCAGAAGATTTCAGGCCGATGAAGGGGGAAGGAGTTATCACAATATCGGATGATGATTTGATAACCCTTATTAAAAATATGCGTCGATCGACACTAAAAATGGGTAGAGAATATGGCATTATTTCCTACAATGATTTGCCTTTTAAGGAAATACTTGAAAATGGTATTACTGTCTTAACCACCGATTTCGAAAAAATGGGACATATGGCAGCTGAAATGATCCTTGATAAGGAAGGAAGAGATATTAAAAACCCTTTCAAGCTTATCGATAGAGGATCCTATTAATATTAGGTGACATTCTCTTCGCTTGACAGGCAACACTATTCCCATTTGAGCTTTGCTACCCGGATCCCATCTAAGGTATTATGTAAAGCTGCAAGGTAATACTGTCCGTCAAAGTAGATGATTTCAGGCGCTGCAATGGGTAAGGTGCATACCTTTTTGGTGTCATCGTCAACTCCAAAATACATTGGGTTAGAAGAAGCATAGACAGTTGTCTGACTATTTTTACCATACAATTGTGTCACAAACAAGTAATAGAGGCCGGCTTCAGGGAGATAAACTACCTGTGGACATTCATCGGCATACCGAGCGCTGTTTCCCATATAAGGTGGAGTACGGGATACCATCACACTTTCACTCCAGTCTTTTAAATTCAATGATGTTCGGCAATACGATGCACCCCGATTTTCAGGATCTCCCAAATGACTTGTATAATAGCAATAATAGGTATTGCCCCTCTTAATTACCATCGGATCTCTTGCTGTATTATTCTCATAGTCAGCTTGGGAATCCTCTGTAAAGAGGTCCGGTTGCCCGTTTCCTCCTAATACTCTTTCGAAATTCTTTCCATCGTAACTTTTGGCCAGGCAAATTCTCTTCCAGTCGCCATAAAATAAGTGGTAAGTTTGATCTTCTTTAAAGGTAAAAGGCGCCTGCATACCACCGGGAGTTTCTCCCAACGATGGATCGGCGACCCATTTAATCCCTTTAGGCTCCCAATTGTTGGATGTAATTGACTTACCTTCCCATCCATACAAAAACCTTGTGGTATAAGAAGAACCAGGAAATTTTGACTTTCGAATACACGACCAAAGTTGCCAGGTTCCATCTGCAGCCTGCCAAATACCAAAATCTACCGGTTGTTGACCGGGATCATTGTATTCTCCAAGGTCTGGATTTGTGGCTATTGTCCACCATTCGCCATCTATTGCTGGCACAGGTATTTTTTTACTTTGTGCACTCAGATTGAAAAATAAAAAATGACTTACCAAAAGGAGAAAAATTGCTTTTATTCCCTGATGATGATAACGATTATTTTCCATGCTGTAATTTTAGTTCTTCTAATAAAGCCAGCCCAAACCAGGCAACGGTATAGCTACAAATCAGCGGACTCCACCTTCTGTATACCACTCCTGACTCCCTGTTTTTCCCAACAATTCCGCCCAGAGCAGGAGAGTTTTCCGGAGATATGTACTGGTTGTTGATACACCACAAAAGCGCTTTTCGGGCTGCGTTCAGGTGCCTTTCTTCTTTGGTATACCGATAAAGTTCGTAAAACAGCAAGCTCCAGAGAGCAGTACCTTTTTCACTCACTTCTTCCGGGTATCCACCTCCGTCAAACAGAAAATCCCAATGACCGTCCGCAGCCTGGGATTCAATCAAATGATCAGACAGTTTAATAGCTTTTTTTAAATATACATCATTTTCCGGCATCATACCATGTGAAGAAAGCAGACCGATCATTGCCCAGCCCAATCCGCGAGTGCTGTATTTCGTCTCAATCAATACCGGCGTTCCTCTAGGCGCACCCACCGGCCAGCCATTATCTGCATAGAGCGAATCATTTCTGTGCCAGGTCCGGTCCCATAATCCGTCCTGTCTTTCCAGGTGATCGAGCAAACCTTTGATGTATCGTTCACCCACCTCTCGAACGTAAGGGTCGTTGGTGGCCAAAAACAACTGTTCGGCTCCTTCCATTCCAAAACCGGATTCATCCATGGTCCAGTTTTTCCATTTCCCAGCCTTCATCAAGTAGTCCTGTTCTACGATTGGATGAATACCATTTTCTGTTAACTTATCAGGGCCTAAAATTCTGTCTATTCCCGCGGTCATCAACCTGGTTGCTTCCAGGAAACGCTTATCATCTGTTGCCTGGTAATAAGGCATCCATCCCCAGCCAGCCAGAAAGTAGCTGTCTGCCGGACTAAAATATCCTTCCGCACCCTGGGGTGAATCCGTTCGCGGATCATATCGACACATCACCAGTCCATAAGCAGGGTGATCATTTTCTCTTTGTTGAAAACGTAGGCTTGCCTCTGCAACCTGACGTGCAGCTGTCATGTACTCTTCACCGGCATGATTATTTGATAGTCCTGACAGCTTTGATGCTTCGATGAGAACCTGAATTGACGGACCGTATGACCAGATCCAATCCGAACGTCGATAGGTGTCCATTTCCATATCATAGAACAGATAAAGCCCTCCATAAGTAGGGCTGTAAGGATTTCTATTCTTGCTGTTTGCAAGATAGTCAGCGGCCAACGCCAGTCTTTCCAAGACCAAAGACTGGTCAATTTCTTTTTCAGCCGCTAATTCTGGTGATGCGGATTGACCAATAGTAAATCCTTTTGAAGCGATCTTTTTCCATTGCTTATTTTCATCGAGCCCCTGTATTTCAACATGGCCACTCCAGTGAGATGTTAAAGGCCGCAATTCAAGATCTTTATTTTCCGAAACAGGTAATTGAAAATTTATTTCGGTTAAAACAACATTTTCTGACTTAATAAACAGCTGGTTTTCCCAATGTTCCAACCGGGATGAGTAGATCATTTGTGTTTTCAATGGATCACAAACCCTGTAAAAATTCCCATTGAGGCAGACAGAGTCACCAACCCGGACATTTTCAAAAGAAGCTACCATTCTAAGTCCAGGCCTCAATTGCAGATCAAGAACAGGAAACCAGATCTGCCTTCCCGGCACTTCCGGCGGATACTGGTAATCCTCTGGAGCATTTGGAGACCTGTCTCGCATCCTTGCCAGGGGAACATTCCTTTCGCTGGAAATGACCCATTTTAATGAATCGTACTGAACCTCACCATTAAAAACGATTTTGCTTCCTTGAACCAGTTCAAGCTCCTGTCCATTCAATTGGAAAGAAAGGACGAAACCCCACGCAAATAATACTAACCTAATCATCCCGTTCATTTTCTCCAAGATAGGTGTGCCAGCCAATTAACCATCCCCTACATTCATGTCATGACTTTCAGGCTCCACTTGTTTACTAAAGTATTCTGTTGAAAATATCAACCTACCTATGACGTCTGACTTCTATATCCTAGTGGTTTGTCAGGGGACAAACCACGGTTTCGGAGGGGCAAACCACGGTTTCTGTACACACCAGCTCAGGGTTTAAAAACCTTGAAAGAGTGGATTTTCATGTGGTTGTTAACCGTTCGAAATCCGAAATAACCCGAGTCGTAGGTATTTTCTTCGTCCAATTCAAACAGTTTCTGACCATTGTAAAAATATTGCGTCAAATTTCCTTTGCACACAATTTTGACCGTGCAACGCTTATTGGGAGTAATCAGGTTTTTCGACCCGGTATATTCACGAATGACTTCCGGAATTGGATCGGCTTTTCCATGATATTTTCGAAATCGTGTTTTGGAATTATCATGGCCTCCCAAACCGACATAATACAGGTTTAGTGAATAATAATGCCAGAAAACGCCATTTCTCCAATCTTTTCTTTCAAAAAAATTATCGGGGTTTTCCGGATCCGAGGCCATCCAGAAGCAATTCAGATCGCTCACCCGATCGTTTGGGCTACCTTCATCGACAACAGTCACCGCAAATTCAATTACCACATCTCTTTTAAGCTTTTGGTTAAACCAGATAGTAATTCCTTTTTGCACATCGATATCCATGCAATTTTCTCCCTGCAGATCGGACCATTTAATTTCTGTTTCGGATTCGACAATCCATTGAGTGGAATCGAGGTTTTGAAAATCCGTTTCAAAGACCACATCTCCAGTCGAAGGCTGGTAACAATTCTGTAGAAGGAAAAGACAGAAACTACAAAACAACAGACAGTGCATATTATTTGGTTTTTGAACAAGTTTAGAAGAATTATCACAAACATCAAAAGGGATGGAAGGGGATGGATTTTCTATCGAAATTAAACTTAATTGCACTTTTGAATTAAAATACTTCACGTGAAAAAGTATATTTTCACCTTCGTTATTTTCCTCATTACCGGACATTTACCAGCTCAGGATGTCGTGCAGGAAAAGCATATCTATAAAAAGGTGGATGATCGGGAACTCTATGTTGACATGTTTCGCTCAAACGATCTGACACGCGATGGGCTTCATCCCGCCATTGCCTTTTTTCATGGAGGCGGATGGGCATTTGGCGATCCATCAGAATTTCACGGCGCCAGCAAAAGGTACGCCCAAAAAGGTTTTATCACCTTTTCATTTCAATATCGCTTGTCTGTTGATAAAGATGGCCAAACCCCTAATCCTGATATTACGCCGGTTGAATGTGTGAAGGATGCCCGATCGGCAATTCGATGGCTAAGAGAAAATGCTGAAACGTTGAACATCGACCCCAATAAAATCATAGTTGGTGGTCAATCTGTAGGTGGACAGCTTACACTAAGCACAGCGTGTGCAGATTCGGTGAACGAGTCAACAGACAATCTGGCCATTAGCTCAGTTCCCAACGCCATGCTTCTATATTCCGGTACGGTGAACCCTGTTGCTCCCTGGTGCGATTACCTGCTTGGAAACCAGCGAAAACTCATCTGGTCAATCAGTCCCTACCACAACCTGAGGAAAGACTTGCCTCCGGTTATTGCTTTTCATGGGAAAGACGATACCGTGGTGGACTACTGGACAGTAGGATTTTACCAACGAGAAACAAAAAAACTCGGTAATTATTTTGAACTTGTTACCCTGGAGGGGAAGAAACACTATCTGGGTGATGGTGATGAAGAAGGCGAACAGGTTTATTCGAGGCTATTTGATGAAGAAATTTTGAATCGGACAGATGAGTTCTTAAAGGAATTTGGTTTCATGAAATGATCCTAGATAAGAAAACCTGAATAAATTCTATCCACATTTTTGTTTTCCCATTATGAAAAAAAGTATTGTCGTTCTGATGTTTTTAAGTGTGACAGCCTTGGCACAAAATCCCAAACCACATTTCCTGACGCTTTCCAGAGAAGAATTAAAAGATAAAATCAAAGGCGGTTGGGCTGGGCAAACGATTGGAGTAACATTTGGAGGTCCGACAGAATTTCGGTTCAACGGCACCTTCATCCAGGACTATCAGCCCATTTACTGGAGCTCTGAATCTTTGAAACAGACTTTTGAAAACAGTCCTACCCTCTATGACGACATTTACATGGACCTGACATTTGTAGAAATTCTGGTCAAACATGGCCTTCAGGCACCGGCCGATTCTTTTGCCCAGGCATTTGCGAAAGCAGATTACGCATTGTGGCATGCTAACCAGGCTAGCAGGTACAATCTCCTGAATGGAATCAATCCCCCTGAGTCAGGCCATTGGTTAAATAATCCCCACGCCGATGACATCGATTTTCAGATTGAAGCAGACTTTATCGGGCTTATGAATCCGGGATTACCACAATCAGCTTCTGAGTTATCTGACAAAATCGGTCATATCATGAATTATGGCGATGGATGGTATGGCGGGGTTTATGTAGCCAATATGTATTCCCTGGCATTTTTGACCAAAGACATAAAATATGTTGTTAGCGAGGCCTTAAAAAGTATTCCTTCGGAAAGCCAATTTTATCAATGCATCAATGACGTGATCAAATGGCATGAGAAATATCCTGATGATTGGAAATCCAATTGGTTTGAAATCCAGAAAAAGTGGTCGGAAGATATAGGCTGTCCGGATGGTGTGTTCAGCTCTTTCAACATCGATGCTAAAATCAACGCTGCCTATGTCGTTTTAGGGCTGCTCTACGGAAAAGGCGATTTTACCCAAACCATGGAAATATCGACAAGAGCCGGACAGGATTCTGACTGCAATCCCTCTACCGCAGGTGGTATTCTCGGGGTCATATTGGGATATGAAAATATTCCAGATAACTGGAAAAAAGGATTAAAGGAAATAGAAGACATTGATTTCTTATACACCAAAATGTCGCTTCTTGATGTGTACGAAGCCAGCTTTAACCTTGCCCTTGAACAAATTGACCAGACTGGAGGCAATGTCCATGACGATGAACTGAATATTGCACTTCAGCCTGTATCAACAGTTCGTTTTGAAAAAAGCTTTCCCAGATTATATCCCAAAGACAAAATTGAGATTCATAAAAAATTGGAGGATGAGTTGGAATGGGTGATAGATGGGACAGGTTTTGTCATTTCAGGTGAGACTGCTCCGTGGGATAGCCGTACGGATTATGTTTTCGAAATTGAATTGTATGTAGATGACCAGTTCCAATCAAAAACTGAAATACCTGTAAATTTTGTTACCAGGAGCCCTGATCTGTTCTGGAAGTATGATCTGCCAGAAGGGAAGCATTCTATAAAGATCAAACTTCTTAATCCATCAGAGGAACATCCGGTTAGAATTCAAAACATCGTTGTGTACGGGCCGGAAAAGTGAAAAAATCCGAGTGGGTTTTTATTGACCATCAAAATCAGGCACAATGGCGATTCCCTTCATTTCTTCATCGCTTAATGCCCTGTCAAAAACAGCCAAGCCACCGATTTGGCCTTTGAAATAGTTTCCCATTCCGCCTTTGACCAAAACCGCCCCAACGGTAAAATCAGAACCGTTGTTTCCCATTCCATCGGGGTAATGATACGGATTTTTACTTTGAACCAGTCCATCAGGATAACCTTCAAATCCGGTTGTATTGTCGATCTGTTCAGGCTTACGAGATTCAAAAACACCGTTGAGGTAGGAACGCATGTATTCGCCGTCGTAAGAGAAAGCCACGCACACCCATTCGTTTACCGGAACAACCTGCCTACTGGCTGAATAATCAATGGAATAAGGAAATGGAGGTGTAGGTTTTCCGGTTCGGGAAATGTGTCCGCAGACCTGATCACCACCATTATAATGAGGCAGCGAAACAAAAAGCCCATATTGCCTCTTGCCACCATCCTGGTATTCATTCCACATGCCACCGACAAAACAGCTTACTTTTCCGCTCCATTTTACCCAGGATATGACCGTCACTCCCTGATCTTTTCCATAAATGTTTAAAGCGCCTGTTTCTTCCCAGGGGAGCATAAAAAAATTGCCACTATCCAGTTTAGCGGCATATCCTGAAATCGGCCCTTCATCGGTACGTCCAATTTTTCCATTCGCTTCAGCTAAAGGAAAATCACCCAATCCCAGGGCTTTTCTTTGTTTCCCGGCTTTTTCACTAAAGTCCCATAGCGCGACCAGCCCATCGGTACCGAGGATCTTTTCTACCAATTCATTTTTGTGCTTCTCCTGGCATGAAGACAATATTCCCAACACGCATAACAAAAATCCAGCCCATGTATATTTAATTAACATCATCATTCAGCGATTTTAATTTTTAACGCCCAATCCCTGGAAGAAACCTTTTCACCACCGGGAAATGATTTCAAATCAAGTTTCCCACCGTGATCTGTACGACCTTCATTTATCTCCAACCAGTTTCCGGTTTTCGGATCAAACCATTCGATAGAATAATCAGTATCAGGTCTCAATTCACTTACGAACGGAATCTCGGAAGCATTTTCAAAATACAAGAATCCAAGGTCATTTTCCGGTGACAGGAGAAGGAATCCCCAACCATCCAATCCATTTTCAGGAGCATTTTTGGCTTTGCCGGGGTGAAGCAAATTCCTTTTCGGAATACATTTCTGATAAGCTTTTCCTTCCGATAACATAAATTTTCCCAGGAATTGCATCTGTGCCCCGGAGGAATATTTCAAAGCCTCCCAGATATAGGGTCTTTCCGAGGGTTTTCTTGTTTCTCCGGTCGTATTTCCATCGTAAGCGCCAGTACCATAAATATGTCCTGCTAGTCCACCGGAAAGAACACTACCGTACATTTGGGTGCGGCCAAAATAATTATCACGATCTGAGTCGGGTTCAGGCAATTCTCCTGCAACATTATTATGCCAACCATGATTCCAGCCGGGATAGTACGGCTCCAGATTAGCTACCGGATAGGGTGGTTCCAGTTGAAAAATTTCTTCAATCATCGGATAAAAACCATGATTTCGTGGCGAATTTCCCACCGCATGCATCGTCAACCAGGGCGCTTCCTCGCCATGTCCAAACTGCTCGTAGGTTGAACCATCTATCAAAATGGTGTGGGGCTGTCCGAAAGGCAATCCTCCATATTTTTGATAATGAAAAGTCAATGCCTCGTTAAACTCATCGGCGCTAAGGCTAAACCCCTCAGTTATCCAGTCGAGGTGAATACCGCTGAAAAGAATATTATTCGCGCCATAGCGGGAGGCGATGTATTGCACGTATCGCGCATAAGATCCCGGCCAATCAAAATACTTCTTCCATGTAGGCCCGTGATCCCTTCTCACCGTTTCCAAAAACGTAACAAATCCCTGCGATTGAAGATAGTTTATTTTTTTATCCAGATTCTTGAAATATTCCGGGTTGATGAGATTAAAATTGGCTATGATCCCGGGTTTTTTCCATATTTCGAATGGCCTGTTGCCCTCATCATCATGCATGTCCTTGGCCGTATTCATGCCGTTTTTCTCCCATGCCTGACGTACGCCGATGGAATCTTCATTGGTGTATTGGGCGGGATACTCATCCGTGTCCCAGTTTGGAAATGAAGCGATCATGGCAATGGTGTTGTAGCCCTGCTTTTTGCGAAAGGCAAGGGCTTCTTCCAGGCTTATCCCGTCCTGAGGTTCATAGTCCGTCCCGGGAGTGTTACCTTTCAAGGGAAAGCGCCAGGTTGCTGCGGACCACCATGTGTCACCCAACATGAAAAACGGTGTGCCATCGGCATATTCCAGCGCTTTGCCATTTTCGGTTACCTTTATGAAACCTCTTCTGTTCGGATTTTCATTTAACTCGTCAATTGTCCAGTCGATGGCTTTGAAAGAACCTGATTTGCCGTTAAGGCCATTATCCTCCTGGTTGGAATAGCTTTTCCATTTCCAAATACCAGGCTTGGTCGCTACGACCCGAACAAGGAATTCCCCACCACCATTCCAGAAACCATAAATCTTTTTATGAAAATCAGGCCCCGTCAATTCAACCCAGCATTCCACTTCCGTGTACGGATTGTTATATTCATTTTCGGTAGTCAAAACTATTTCCTTCATTTCATAGAGATGAATTGTTTCAATCTCTTTTTGTTGACATGTCGTCAATGCCAACAAAATGAAAAACGCCCAATTTTTTCCCAAAAAAATTCTCATTCAACCCTTAATATTAATAATTGTCAAAATTTTCCATTTCCAGTTCATCAAGTGGAATACCAAAGATCAGCTTATTATCTATTTCAAAAGCTTATACAATTCACTTCCAGCCATCAACAAGGCCCCCGTTCCGTAAGCTTCTGTGTCTTCGCGGCTAACTTCATCCGGCTGGTCTCCTACCTGCTGCACATAACCAAGTTTTCCATCTTCTTCCACACAACTTTCAAGCAATTTCCAGGCGCTCGAAACAGAAGGCAAAAATTCCTTCTCTGACAACAAGTGGTGATTGATCCCCCATGCCATTCCATAGCAGAAAAAAGCCGTTCCACTTGTTTCGATTACTTTATTGTCATCCGTTCGAAGTAAACTTGTCGGCCAGCCACCACTTTCAAGCTGTAAATCTTTGACCCTGGTCATCATTTCCACAAATTGATGTTCAAAAAAAGGTCTCTCAGGATGATCTTCAGGCAGGTATTCCAGAACTTTGCACAATCCTCCAATTACCCAGCCGTTTCCCCTGGACCAAAATATTTTAACCCCTGTGTCTTCTCTTTTTTTAAAAAAGCGATCATCCCTGAAATAAAGGCTGTCTTCCGGGCTATAGAGGTAATCGGAAGTTAGCTTCCACATTTTTACCATATAATCCAGGTACTCCGGACGATTGAGCAGCTTTGCTCCCCTGGCATACGTCGGAGGAGCCATGAAAAGTGCATCACACCAAGTCCACCACTCCCACCAGTATTTGTTCCCATCAAATACAACTTCGGGCTCCAGCCAACGCATCAATGGCATGTCCATGGTATGGCGCAATTTGTCGATCATGTATTTCTCACCTGTGATTTCATACAACTCAAACAAGGCATGTCCGATGGCATAGACATTGGCATCGTAAGGCCTGGGTCGAAGCTCCCAATTGATCTCTTCGCCCATTTTGACAATAGCATCCAGGTATTTTTTTTCTCTGGTAACCTGATACAAATCGATAAGGCCGGAATAGAACGTGCCATATTCCCATGTATTCTGCGCCTTTTCACCGGGATTTGCCAACTGCCAATCGGCAACTTTCCCGGCCAATCCAAGTACTTCATCCGTATGGAGACTTGATTGAGCCGCGCCTGCGTAAGTTAAGGCGAGCAGGATCACCGAAAAAAATAGGTTTTTCATCGATTTATTTCTTCTCCAAAAAAACAAATACCGGTGTGCCATCTAATTTGAACTTTACATCAGACTGGTTGGTAGTGAAATTCACCTCCTTTCCTTTCATCGTACCATCTACCGGTCGAAGCACCTTCATTAATTTCCAACCTTCGGGAACCTGGAAATCATGGTCAATTTCCAGCGGTTCAGGGATCGGATCCCATCGTTTGCGTTCTTTGGGGCAATACCACAAAACAGAAAGCTTTTTTGATTCATCTGCGTCAGCAAAGTCATATTGCCGAACCGTCGAATCTTTTAAAACATGAAAGTCTCCTTCAAAGACATAATCCTCAGTCAGGCTCTTGAAAGTGGCATTGTACCAATAAGTTAACTTGGGTTTCAAGCGCGTCTTCCCCTGCCATTCCACATTGTTATTTTCAAATAGTCCACTGGAGGAAAAAACCTGTGGTTTGCCTCCATCATCCAGGTCCCGGAAAATAAACCAAAAGCATTTTTCCACCCCTGCACCTAATGAGAGTAAATAACTTCTGATCAGGTAATTGGCCGCCTCCTGTTCAGATACTTGCTCCGTGCTGTAATCCTTGGTGTCCCAACCTATTTCTGTTAGCCAAACCGGTTTACCTGGTGCATTTTTGTTTCGCCATTCAGCTATTTCACGCATGTCGGACTCCAAACTGGACCATTCCGGAGGGGTGGCTATACGGTAATTCTCGCGAACATGTTTGAAGGTATAAAAATGAACGTTGATGACATCAAAAGGCTGCCTTCCCGCTAATTCCACAATCTCTTTCAACGCAATCAGGTTAAATCCTAACCCCCCGATGGAAACAGGCATATCCGGATCAGCTGCCTTTACCCCGTATCCTTTGCCTAACTTTCCTTCATTTCCATCATAGGCAGCATTCAGCATGGCGGCGTACTCCTCCAGTGTGATCTGATCTCCCCAATCAGGAGGACCATCAGGTTCGTTTTCCGGTTCAATCACACTCACCAGGTCCAACCCTGAAAGTTTATCTCTCGTCAACAAATCTTTTTCATCGTGTTTTTTACCACCATATCTCGCTGCCAGCTGATAAAAAAATTCAGCGTATTCTTTGTAATGCTCCGGCTCTAAACCACCTTGATCCAACGATGGGGCAAACTGATCATATTTCTCATCATCCGGACGACTACTTGCCCATTTGGGTGAGCTCATGACCACAAAGAGCGATTGGACTCCTAATGCTTTGAGCTGCTTGTAATAGTCATCGTAATTGACTGTATCCTTGATTTTAGGAAGGATGGCATCCATGAAACGATATTCATTGTTGTTTGGTTCAAAGTAGCTCCAATGAGTATAATCCCTTATCCAACTTGAAATATCATCTATGTCTTCAGGTGATTCCTGGCATCGAAAAACATTCACACCAAAAAATCCATCCATGGGAATGGATGTTTGGGCAAACAATCCTGTTTTTATGTGGACAAGTAAAACAATAAAGAATAAACATTTTTTCATACTCTAAATGTACACACATCCAATAGTCAACCTATCCCCCACTTTCATGCGTTTTCTTTAAAATAATAAAGAAATTTCTACCTGTCACCTAAGAACAAGAGAGGATATTGCTATTAAAAAATCACTATCTATTCGATCACTCTTTTGAGGCTTAAGAATGTGAATATTTGATTAATGATCACGCAACAAGGTATTCCGGAGCCTCGCTCTTTTAAGTCTAATAATGGTTTCTCAAAGGTTGAATCAACGATAAAAAAACGGCCTCCATTCAAAATAGACCCGATATCAAGTTTATTTTTAGAAAAATTTCCAAAAATATTATGCTTAAATTATTTTACAAGGCCACATAGAAGCATTAAAATCTTAACTCTAAAATCAGATTTATAAAAAGGTCGGAGATCTAAGAAAAGAATGAAAAATTACTATAAAAAGAAATTAATAAATTGAGTCAATTTATTTCTAGATGACAAGCAATAAAAACATTTTACGATCAAATATTGACTTAGATTATATTGAATTGATTCAACTAAAAGTCATATTTAAGTACAGAAATTCATTCAAATAGACCCAATTTTCATGCGCCCTCTAATATTTATCATCACAATCTTCATTCTATTAAGCTGCCAGCAAACAAGTCAGGTTGCTCAGATCAGTCCTGTATCCCTTAGCTGCGAATACCGGAGCGATCAGCCATTGATTGATATAGGCCAACCACGGTTATCATGGATCAACGAGGCTCTTCTAGATAAACGTGGACTGGCTCAGACGGCTTATCAAATTCGGGTTGCCAGTACAAAGGATAAGCTCAGTGACCCGGACATGTGGGATAGTGAAAAGGTAGTATCCGGTGAGTCGTCGAGGATCATCTATGAAGGCAAACCATTAAACAGCCGACAAGATTGCTGGTGGCAGGTCAGGGTTTGGGATAATGATGATAACGCTTCACCATGGAGTGAACCAGCACAATGGAAAATGGGCATTCTGGAGGCAGATGAATGGAAAGCCCAATGGATTGGAGCGCCATGGCAAGGTGAAGATGCATATCCGCGCACGAACTACCCTCAGCAAATACCGGACACTTTTGGCCCACCTGCCCCACTCTTGAGGAAAAAATTTGTAATCGAAAAGGAAATAAAAAGCGCGGTAGCATATGTAACCGGTCTCGGATATTTTGAACTCTATGCCAACGGCAAAAAAGTAGGAGATGATGTTTTGGTGCCCAATCAAACAAATTATGGTAAACGGCCTGCATTGGCGAATGCCAACATAAACGTACCGGACGATTTTACCCGGTACAAAGTGTTTTACCTGGCCTATGACCTTTCAAATTTGCTGCAAAAAGGTGAAAATACTGTTGGAAGTATCCTGGGAAATGGTTTTTACAATCCGGAAAAATTCTGGGCCGAAGGATATGGAACTCCACGATTTATGGGGCAAATACACCTTACCTACCAGGATGGTAGTGAAGAAGTAATTATTTCCGATGAATCCTGGAAAATTGCGAAAGGACCCATTCTGAAAAACATGGTGTATTACGGCGAAATATACGATGCCCGAAAGGAACTTGACGGTTGGAGCACCAATGATTTTGATGATAGTTCCTGGCAAAACACGGTCGTTAAGAGAGCGCCTGGCGGGGAACTTGTCGCCCATACCGCATACCCGGACAAGGTGATGGAAACCTTTCAGCCTGTATCGATAGAAAAAATGGAGAATGGCGACTACCAGGTAGATTTTGGAGTGGAGATCAGTGGCTGGGTCCGGTTAAATAATGTTGATGGCCCCGCCGGACATCAAATCGATATTTCATTCAATGGAAATTTATACTCCGGTGAAAATTCTTATATCTGTGATGGAAATGGCCCAGGAAACTACGCTCCCCGTTTTAATTGGTTTGTTTTTAGCGGAATTGAAGTGAAAAACTGGCCGGGGGAATTGAGTCCGGAACATCTCACGGCAGAAGCAGTCTACACCGAAGTCCATGAATCAGCCACCTTCCAAACTTCCAATGAATTATTTAATGACATCAATAAAATTTGGAAAAGAAGCCAAGTGGACAACATGCACGGAGGGATTGCCTCTGATTGTCCACACAGGGAGCGGTCGGCTTACACAGGAGATGGTCAGGTAGCTGTCCAGACAGTCTTGTACAATTATGATGCTCGCAATTTTTACCATAAATGGATCCAGGATATTCACGATGCCCAGGTGAAAAGTACCGGTTACGTTCCCAATGGTGCGCCCTGGCAACCGGGTTGTGGGGGTGGCGTGGCCTGGGGAGCGGCTATTTGCATTATGCCATGGGAGTTTTATCAGCATTATGGCGCTATCGACATGCTGGCAGACAATTTCGAATCGATGAAGGGCTACATCCATTACATGGACCAGTGGGTGAATGAAAAGGGCATTATGTACTCGCAGCGAAGAGGTGGAACCGGTGAAATTTTGAAATGGTTTAACCTTGGGGAGTGGGCATTTCCCGGACCACAAGTACCTGATGAATTAGTTCACACCTTCTACTATTGGCTTTGTGCTGATATTACTGCAAAAGCAGCAGAAATATTAGGTAAAACAGAAGATGCTAAAAAGTATGCTGATCTTGCTCTTCATACTAAAAATGCATTTCACAACACATTTTTCGATAAAGAAAAACAAACTTATGGAAATGGAGGTGGTAATGTTCTGGCATTGAGAATGGGGGTCCCTGATGAAAGAAAGAAAGCTGTACTGCAGTCACTCGTAAACAACATAAAGGCAAATGACGGACACTTTGATACGGGAATTTTCGGAACGAGGTATTTCTTTGAAGTTCTGGCAGAAAATGATCTCAATGACCTTGCCTACGAAGCGATGAATAAAAAGGATTTTCCCAGCTACGGCCGATGGATTGAGTTGGGATCTACTACCTCGCGAGAGCACTGGGATGAAAGTGGCTCTTTTAATCACCCGATGTTTGGTGGCGGATTGGTCTGGTTTTACCAAAACCTTGCAGGCATGCAACCTGATCAGGAAAAAGCCGGATTTAAACACATTATTTTCAAACCACAGGTCATAAAGGACATGGACTCGGTGAGCTATTATAACCTAACCAACTACGGTAAAGCAGGCATTACCTGGAGAAATTCTACAAATGACTTTTCCATGGATGTAAAAGTGCCCGTTGGCTGCGAGGCTACGGTGTATGTTCCTGTTGAAAGCGGTGAAGAAGTTGTTTTCGTGAACAACGATCCAATTGGAATAACATTCCTGGAAAAATCTGGGAATTATGAATTGTACCGAGTAAAAAGTGGTGATTATGGATTTGTGGTTGGAGGATCACAATAGTTTTCTGCCTAATCAAAAACTGAGTTTGATTACAATTAAAAATACTTTATGATGAATTTTAATAATACTATTCTCCTGGGTATTTTAGTTATTTTCTCATCCTGCATCAATAAAGGTAATCAAACCAAAAAACCCAACATTATCTATATTTATACTGATCAGCAGCATGCCCGAATGATGAGCTGCGCCGGTAATAACTGGCTGAAAACCCCTGCCATGGATTATCTTGCTGAGAATGGCATCCGGTTTACACGGGCTTACACCACCAACCCGGTATGCAGCCCTGCAAGAATAAGCATGATGACAGGAAGGTTTCCCGGTGAATTTAAAGATGTGAATGGCGAAGTCGTAACCGGGAATATTGAAGCGATGAAGGTTGAAAAAATCTCTGAAAAGGTTGAACAAACACACCTGGCTGCATGGCTTAAAAAGGCTGATTATCAACTCGTTTACGGAGGCAAACAACATTTACCGGACCCGATTGACCCTGAAAAGCTTGGATTCAATGTGATCTCTGAAAATGAACGGTCTGATCTGGCAAAAGAGGCTTCTACCTACATAAGAAACAATCAGGAGAAGCCATATTTTATGATCGTTTCACTGATCAACCCACATGACATTTGCTACATGGCCATTCGGGATTTTGCTTCTACAGATCAGGAAAAATTACTGCTAAAGATTGGTGAACTGGAATTGGCAACCCTGGACAGCGCACTTAAAAGACCAAAGGGAATAACAGAGGAAGAGTTTTTTAATCATTATGTACCACCATTGCCTCCGAACTTCGAACCCCAAAAAGATGAACCTCGTGCAATTGAGGCTTTGGTTGAAGAAAGAAATTTCAGAAAGCTAGCGAGGGAACAATATACTGAACAGGATTGGCGACTCCATCGATGGGCTTATTGCAGGCTGACTGAGGTGGTAAATGCCCAGATCCAAATCATTTTGGATGCGCTGAAAGAAACCGGACAAGAGGAAAACACAATGGTTATTTTTTCTTCGGATCATGGTGACATGGATGCTTCCCATCGATTGGAGCACAAGTCATTGTTGTATGAAGAATCGGCCAATATTCCCTTTATTGTAATGTGGAAAGGTCAAATTGCGGAGGGCAGGGTAGATAGTACACATTTAGTTTCGAATGGACTGGACTTTTTACCAACGGTGACAGACTATGCAGGCATAAAAGGTAGCGCCGATCCAAGAGGATTGAGCTTACGCCCCATTATCGAGAACCCTAACGCCAATTGGAGAAAAATGCTGGGAGTAGAAAGTGAGGTTGGTAGAATGGTCGTCCATGAGGACGGATATAAATATGTGAAATACTATGGAGAAGATTCTGTAGAGCAATTGTTTGACTTAAATATAGATCCGTACGAAACAACCCATTTTACCAATGAAGCAAAATACGAGGACGTCAAAGGGAGCATGCAAAGAGAATTTGAAGAAGTCTGGTTTCCTTGAACAAGTTGATTATTAAACAGTTAACAAAATTTCAAAAAAATGATAAGGACAATATGTTTAGCTATAGCAATATGCCTGATTAGCTTTGCCTGCAGCGCTCAAGATGACCAAATATTTTTACTCGTACGCGCTGATGACATGGGGTTTAGCCATGCCGGAAATGAAGCTTGCATTGATGTTTACAAAAATGGTATTGCCAGATCGGTAGAGGTGATCGTGCCGGCACCATGGTTTCCCGAAGCTGTCACATTATTGAAAAATTATCCCGATTACGATGTGGGAATCCATCTGTCTCTCACAAGCGAATGGGAAAACATGAAATGGCGACCTGTAAGTCATGCACCCAGCCTTGTTGATGAAAACGGGTATTTTTATCCAACTTTTTGGGCAGGAGATAATTTTCCTAAAGAAAAAACACTCACACATAATAACTGGAAAGCGGAAGATGTTGAAAAAGAATTAAGAGCACAAATAGAACTGGCCATGAAGCATATCCCCAACATTTCACATGTGAGCTTTCACATGGGTGGAAATCATGCAGATCCCACATTTGGTGAGATTTTTAACAAGTTGGCAAATGAATATGGATTGATGTCCTCATTGGAAGAATTTGGTGTGAAACGATTTGATGGATTCAAAGGGGCAAGGGATGCAGGATCTAAAATCAATAACTTTTTGGAAGCTTTGGAAAATGTCACACCGGGAAAGTATTTGTTTGTCGAGCACCCTGGCTATGACACGCCTGAACTTCGGGCTTTGCATCACAAGGGGTACGAAGACGTCGCAATAGACAGGGATGGGGTAACCAAAGCCTGGACAGATGAACGTGTGAAGGCAGTCATTGAACGAAGAGGAATAAGACTCATCAATTATAGTGATTTGAAGAAATGAGCATCAAATTCTTTAAAAAAGTAATCAATAGAATGCTAAATTGATAAGATTGACAGAACAGACCTGATGACCTTCCAGGAATAATTTTTACTGTCATTGAGATAGGATGCCACCTCATTTCTAATTCGGTACATGGCATTTGACAAGTGATTGTCAATTGTTTTGGGGGACAGGTTTAAAAGCTCAGAGACCTCTTTATACTTCAAGCCATCTTCCTTGATCAACCTGTAAACTAACCTGCATTTTTCCGGTAAGCCGAGTACTGCCTCACTGATCTTTTCAGATAGCTCCTTATTCAATAATATTTTCTCGGGATGGAGAAGCAAAACCTTTTCAACTACTTTAGATCCTTCACTCTCATGCACGATGAGCTCTTTTCTTTTCCTCAACTCATCAATGGATTTATTTTTGACCAGTACAAACAAATACCTGGGAATGGATTCTATTTGCAATAACCCAACCCTTTTCTCCCATACTTTCTCAAAAACCTCGAGTACGACATCCTGCGCGACTTCATCGTTTTTAAGAATAGAAAATGAAAGGTGAAGTAGCTTTGGATAGTAAAGATCGAAAAATTTTCGAAACGCTCTTTCATTACTGTTTTTAGCGATTTCTTCAATTATTTTTTCACTGTCAAAGTAAAGTTCATTCATACAGGGTGATTCATTAATGATCTTAAATCCAGCTACAACTTTGTTGTCCAGATGCAGTAATCCTCAGACGGAAATACTCTGTGAGCAACTTTCAGGTCTTATTCCATGGCAGGAAAAAAGTCCATATCAAAATAAACGTATTTTTTACATTTATCAAATTTTCATTATTCTTTTTTCATTTCATGATATTTGGCAACATTAGAACCATATTTAAACTATACTTTGTTAATTTTTTAATTTTATTTACATATTGAGAATTATCCCAATTCGTAAAAAAATTCTATGAATTCATATTAATAGGTAATTTTTTGGCCGGAAATCTTCTACAGATCTTTTTATAAAAAGGAAGAAAACATCAGTTAGTTTACTGGTAATTCTCTAAAAGTCTGACATCAATGAAGGCAAAAATGTGGTGATCGGACTATAATAAGTGATCAGCAACTGCACAATGATCATTACAATTAGAAATTTTAATACAAAGGGAGTCATTCTCGTAATCGATACTTTCCCGACTGCGCTTGCTACAAAAAGAGTTGAACCAACCGGTGGGGTGACCAATCCGATAATCATATTTGAAACGACCAATATCCCAAAGTGGACAGCATCTAATCCTGCGGACATTCCAATCGCACCACTGATGGGCAATACAACCGGCACGACGATCAACAAACCCGGACCGGCATCAATGAACATCCCCATCAGTAAAAGTGAAATATTGAGAATGATGAGGATGACAATCTTTTGGATATCTGCCGTAGTTTCAGGTGAAAGCTGATTTCCGAAAAGTGCTAAGATATTATCTGAAAAGGAGATCAGGCTGGTTGTCAGTAATTCGGGGACTTTTCCTATTGCCAGGGTCCAGGCGAACAGGCTTGCGCAAGCAATCAGGAAACCAAGTACGGCTGAAGTCTTGGCCGATGCGATGAGTATTTTGGGAAGATCCTTAATCTTTAACTCCCGGTAAACGAAAAAGCCTAAACCGGCGGCGTAAATAACCGCTACGGCCGAGGCTTCGGTAGCGGTGAAGATCCCTCCCATGATTCCGCCAAAAATAATGGCGATCAGTCCTAAGGGAAAGATTGCTCCGAAAGCGCTTTCCTTTATCTCCTTCCAATCGGCCTTTTCTTCCTGAACGATCGTCATCTTTCGGGTAATGATGGAGGTCACTAAAATTAACCCCACACCTATTAAAATACCCGGAATGATCCCGCCAATAAATAACTTTTCGATGGAAACATTGGCCAGTGTGCCGTAAATCAGCAATAAAATACTAGGTGGAATAAGTGCTCCGGTTGTTCCCGAACACGCCGTGAGTGCTGAGGCAAAAGCACGGTCATATCCATTCTTACCCAACACCGGGATCATGATTCCACCCACAGCGGCACATGTAGCTGCTGAGGCTCCTGATACGGCGCCAAATATTTGGGAAGAAACGGTTGTAACAGCCGGCAAGCCAATTCGATAATGGCCAATTAATGCTTTTACGAATCGAATGAGGCGTTGTGAAAGACCTCCGTAAGACATGAGCTCACCCGCAAGGATAAAAAAAGGAACAGCTAAAAAGGAATAAAAAGAAGATAAGGATCGCGGCACTTCCAATCCCACCATAATGGTATCCACTCCTGCGTAGAGTAATGCAACAAAGCAAGAAATGATCATGCTGAATGCAACTGGCACATCAAGGATGAGCAAAAGAATGAAGAGCGTGATTAAAACAATACCCATGGATTTACACTAAAAAATAAAGGATAATACGTTCATTTTACAGGCGATTTGGAAAAGGCATAATACAACATAAAAACACATCCCACCGGACAAGCTCCATAAACAAAGGCTCGAGACATCTCTGTGGCTGGCATGATCCATGACTGTATTTGCCAGGTCACTACCGAACTAAAAATCAGCAAAATTACGATGGCTAAGGTCATTAGCGATTTCTGCACAAACAGCATGACTTTTTGTGATGCCCCACTTAACTTTTCGGTCAGAAAATTCAAGACATAGTGCGAATTTTCCCGCACTGCAACTGCCGCTCCCAGGAATGTCAACCATACAAAGATGATCATGGCCAATTCATCAGCCCAATAAAGAGAGAAATTCAAAACAAATCGACAGAATACATTGGCTGAAACGATGAGCGCCATGGTTGCCAGGCAAATAACCAGTAGTCCATCAATGATCGAATCTATTCTTGCTCTCATACCTTTTAATTTGATTTAATGCGATCGTACAACTCCCTGGAAACCTCGGGATACATGTTAAAAAATTCTTCATGCACCTGATCAGCTGCAATGACAAACGGTGATTTATCAGAGATTTTATTGACCCTCACAGAAGCCTCCTGCATTTCAATGAGCGCTTTTTCTGTGGTTTCCTGCCAAATGGCGTTGTACTCGGGGATAATATTTTTTGCCACCTCCAAAATCCTGTCTTTATAATTTGGATCCAGCGATTCAAGCCAGTTGTTATTGGCAATCAGAACATGCTGATCAGTCGAATGCTCCGTCAATGTGTAGCAATTGCACCCGGCTTCTTCATATTTGTAGGAAGTAAAAACTTTAGGGCTGTTTTCGGCGCCATCTACCACACCGGTTTTAATTCCCTGGTATAATTCTGAAAAAGGGATCGGCACTGCGCTTACGCCCATCGCCTCCATGGTGCTAATCATAGTTCTGCTTTCCATCACACGTATTTTCAACCCTTTGAAATTTTCAGGTGTTTCCGGACAAGGTCTTTCTTCAGGATAATGATAAAACATGTTACGAAATCCGGCACTGTAAAAACCCAAACCCTTCAGTTGCTGATGTTCAAGTGATTGAAGCAACTGCTCGCCGGCTTCTCCATTTAATGCTCTTTGGTGATGTTCTTCATCATCAAACAGGTATGGAAGGTTTAATATCGCATAGGAAGGCTCAATGGTAGTCACAACGGCTGTATTGACCTGCACAACCTCTATGACCCCAAATTTTGAAGCTTCCAACAATTGTCTCTCCGTACCAATGGATCCCTGATCATAAAAATCAACCCGAATCTCCCCTTCTTTAATGCCGTGCTTTGGAGAAGCGCTCTCTAAGTTCTCTTTAAAGAGCCTGGAAACATCCCATATTTTGGTTTCAGGTTTTAATTCCAACGCAAGACGGAACCGAAGTTTGGGTGTTGAATTTTCTTCCGTTCCAGCATCACATCCATTCAGAATTACGATTAAAACCACTGCCATAATAAGGGAAACCCATTTCTCCAAAACAAAACACACTACCTTATTTATGAATAATATCATTGATTATCTGTTATATTTCTTATTTCTATCGAATGCTCTTCCTCGTTTGAAATTAAAATTTTATTCACAAGCGGTCTGCCAAACGCTTCCCACGAAACCTTCATTACATCTCCATTTTGAAGTTTTATTTTCTCACCAAAACTAAAGGCATCTGCGCCAAAAAAATGGACATGGCCCTGACCGGGAATCCTGTGCGATGGATATTTAAAGTGATGGTATTCGAGGTTTTTCAAGCTATGGGACATGTTTTTTTCACCTGTATGGGTTTCTTTTGACCAGACAACCTCCTCATTTCTTAAAATGGTCACCGTACCCTTCACATCCAAAAATTCAGCATCAAGAACTAATTCAGGACCAATGGAGCATTCGCGAAGTTTTGAGGGGGCCAGGTATAAATAATTTTTACTTTCCATCATATGATCTGAAAACTCATTGCCTGTTGTGAAACCAACTCTCACCGGCGCTCCATTTTTATCTATCACATACACACCGGCAATTTCAGGTTCTTCCCCTCCATCATCCCCATATTCAGGAAGAGTCAATTCCTCGCCATGAGCCTTGAGAATGTGACCTGTGCCTTTGTAAAACCACTCCGGCTGTACGCCGATTTCACCATCTCGTGGCTTTCCTCCTTCCAGACCCATCCGGAAAATCTTCATGCTGTCTGTTAGTTCCTTTTCACTAATTTCATGCATGCTTTGGCGATTTAACGCACTTGCTTTGTGTGTGAGGCCTGTGCCGGAGACCATGCAATTTGATGGATTAGATGGTATGTCAAACGAAGGCATCAGTTTCCAGGAGGAATTCCTGTTATAAAGCTCGGAATAATCTAATTTCTCACTGGTCAAGTGGTCTTTGATCAGTTGTCTGATATTTATATTTTGACTGATGCTTGTTACAGCCAGATCATACAATGACTCAAATTTCTCTATTAAAACCAATTTTGGTTCCTGAACCAAAGCTATTTTTCTTTCCCTTTGGTCATTTTGAATTTGTACCAGTCGCGTTGAATTGTCTTTCATTTTGATCGTATCCTAAAAATGAATTTAAAAACATTAATGATCGAAACCTATTCGGCGACCCATCCTCCATCTATCGATAATCCCGCTCCTGTTACATAGCTGGAGGCCGGACTTGATAAATAGATGGCCAATCCTCCAATCTCATAAGGTTCTCCCCATCTTTTCATAGGGATGCGTGATACAAACTCCTGGTACTTTTTAGGGTCATTCATCAATGGTAAATTCAGCTCAGTCCCAAATGGTCCGGGAAGAATAGCATTTACATTAATGTTTGAACCCGCCAACTCAATAGCCAATGATCGTGTAAGCTGCAATATTGCCCCTTTACTGGTCGCATAGGGAGTTCGTTCAGGAATGGCAGTCAGAGAGAGCATGGACCCCACGTTGATAATTCGTCCGTAACCATTTTTTTTCATATGGGGAACAACCTCCCTGCACGCTATCCAACTACCAGTGACATTGACC
Organism: uncultured Cytophagales bacterium; assembly: GCA_913057175.1. Classification (GTDB taxonomy): domain Bacteria; phylum Bacteroidota; class Bacteroidia; order Cytophagales; family Cyclobacteriaceae; genus CAJXNP01. The sequence goes on along the minus strand of CAJXNP010000014.1, from coordinate 177,112 downwards.
TGTTGAACTTTATTGAAGTCATCCATTGAAAGCTCTTCAATTGACCCCCTGATATTAATTCCGGCAGAATTGATCAGAATATCAATTTTACCAAATGCATTAACAGTATTCTGAACACATTCTTTAACACTTGTTTCACATGTGACATCACATTTAGTGCTGATGCAATCTGTACCGTAATCCTTTATAATCAATTCAGCAGCTTTTTTATTTTCATTTTCGCATCTGGCTGCAATCGAAATTTTAGCGCCGGCTTCCGCCAATGCTTTGGCCATAGCCAAACCCAATCCACGGTTTCCTCCAATGATTAATGCGACTTTACTATTTAATTTAAAAGAATCTAAAATGCTTATTTCCATTAGTTAGTTTTTCCTATTCTATGATATTAAAATTTTCCAGACCTTCCGTTTTTAGGGTCAGGCCAACTCCCGGCTTGGCATCGTCCAATTGAAGCAGACCGTCTTCAGCAACAGCTTCACCATCAAACATATACCAGAATATTTCATTGCCTACTTCAATTTCTGTCTTGGGAAAGTACTCAGCCATTGGGCAGGCAAAAGAGCTCATGACCACATGAAGATTGTGCATTTGTCCTCCATGTGGAATGACTTCAATTCCATTTGGCAAAGCCATCGCACATATCTTTTGAGCTTCTGTAAATCCACCAACCCGATTGGTGTCGAATTGAAATATATCCAGTGCCTTTGCCTTTAACAGGTCGTTAAACCCAAATCGAGTGAATTCATGCTCACCCCCTGAAATCGGTATATCTGTATGTTGTCTTAGTTCGGCAAATCCATAGATATCGTCCGGTAACAGAAGTTCCTCCACCCAGCGGATGTTAAATGGCTCCAGCATTTTCAGAAATCTTTTGGCATAGGGAAGGTCAAATCCCATGTAGGCTTCGATCATCAGATCAATGTCCTCACCAATGGTTTCCCTCACCACTTTTATCATTTCAACGTTTTTCTTCATACCGGCAAGTCCTTCTCTTAGCGGATAGCCACATCTCATTTTCATGGCTTTAAAGCCCTGATTTTTGAAGGTTTCTGCTTCTTTTTGGAGTTTATCAAGATCCCTGACATACAGTCTGCTGTAGTAAGTTTGAATGGCTTCCTTGGTTCGGCCGCCCATCAGCATGAAAACAGGCTGATTCATGGCTTTACCCTTGATATCCCAAAGTGCAATGTCCAGAGCACTGATGGCAGCCAGTGCAACTCCCTTTCGTCCATAGGCCACTGTTGACCTGTACATCTTTTCATAGAGGTATTCGGTATTAAGTGGATTTTCACCAATCAGCAGTCCGGTAAGTTTGTTGTCAATAATTTGCTTTGTAATATCAGGCGCCAGGCCGGCATTACCTATACCGGTCACTCCATCATTTGTTTCAATCTCGACCGCCAGCCAGGTAACAAACCGAAAGGGAGCTTGCGAATCATCCTGAAAAGGCAAAGGGCTTAAGGGTGTTGCAAAAATGGTGTCCTCCGTTTTGACCGGACCTGTCCACTGATAAAGCCTGGTTTTTACTTTCGTTATTTTCATTAATTCCAGTTTGAGTTTATTATGAATTAATTGCTCTACCAGGTGAATTTTAATAATGACACTTCCTGTCTTTCCAGTTTCAGATCGATTGTCGCTTCACCATTCTCAATGGTTATCCATTCAGGAGAGGTCTTTAGTTTAAGTTGCCCTGCTTTTTCCAGTTCAGCGTATTGCTCTTCTGTTGGATTTTGTGGCTTACCCATTTCCAGCCATAGGTTGTAGGAGTTGCTGTTTTCCTGGTCAACACTGTAATGCTGCATCAAAACACGGCCATTGGGAAGTCCCTTCAGACTCACTTTCACAGGTTCAGGTTCCACATCAACGATGTTGTTGTCGTGGTAATTCCAAACCATTACGGTTGCTTTATTTTCATCTTTTGATGCCAGCGCATTGATATCTGTTTGATCACCCCGCACGCTTCCTTCCACTATATCCTGGGCATCATAGGACAAGTCACCTGACACTTCTACCCTGTCACCAGACATCATCCCGAACATTCTGAAAACATTCAAAACAGGCTTGTCCACACCATTGGTTGCCATATCCCTGAAACCTGCATACCAGGCCTGATCTTCAAATTCAAATCCCCAGGTCACAGCCCCAAGCAGATTAACACCATGCTGATCTGCAAGATCATATTTTCGTGCGAATGACGCTGCGGTATAGCTGGAATACATGGTGCCGTTTCTATATGCATTATGAGGATAATCTGCCTCTGAGCAAGCTGCGCAACCCTCAGGATCTGATTCTCCTATTACGATCGGAAGATGTTTCAATGAAGGGAATGAAGCAACAATTTTGAATCCTTCATTGATGTCATTTAGTTGGGCACCCATATTCATTTGAACCATGCCGTCAACCACTTTTGGGCTACCTTTCGCATGAAAAGTGATGAAATCCAAAGGAACTTTTCCACCTGTAGCGGCACTTTTACCATTTACCACATGCTCAAGGAAAGCATTCAGCCATTCTGCGGCTTTGTCCCATCCCGGGCCGGTAGTTTCAGGCCCTCCTATTTTTGCTGTTGGCAAGGCTCTTTTTACGGCATCCGCAGCATAGTCGTATAATTTAAAATACTCCTCCATGGTACCTCTCCAGTAACCAATATTGGGTTCATTCCAAACCTCCCAATACCAGCTTTCCACTTCTTCTTTTCCATACCTGTCAACACAATGTATTACCCATTGATACACGAGTTCCGCCCATTTCTCGTAATCGTTTGGCGGGTATGCCCATCCGGTAAAAATTTCATCGTATTCCGCCCCGGGTCTCCAATGATGTCTGTAAGGTTCCGGTTTACTGGAAAGTGCCTTTGGCATAAAACCAATCTGGGCGAAAGGCTTCATTCCTCTCTCAATGTAGGTATCAAAAATCTGATCCAATACCGTCCAATCGTAAACAGGATTGCCATTTTCATCTTCCGTATAGGCATTTGTGGATCCCCACTTCAAGGCAGCCCTGGGCCCCTCATCTGTAACGAGCAAGCTGTGAGCCCTTACATTTACCGGTACCGGACTTAATTCCGATATTTCTGTCAATAATTTTTTTCCATCTTTCATGTAGGTGTAATTGGGCTCATCATACCCCCACCATGCCCAAACCGGGCTCATTGGTCCTTTTTCCTTGGTGAAATCTACATGAATGTCTGTGGTTCCGTCATCCTCTGCATCGGATTTGGAAATACATTGAGTGGATAGGAAAACAATCGAAATGATCAGAGTAAAAGTGAATACTTTTTTCAAGGTGATACAAATAAAATTCATATAAATACTTCTTTTAATTTTAAGTTTTCAATCTCTTCAATTACCAGGATAATTTTAAAAATGATACAGCCTGACGTCCAATCATCAGGTCAACATTTGTCTGGCCATTAGCAACATCAATCCACTCTGGCGAGGTCTTTAACTTAAGCTGCCCTGCTTTTTCCAGCTCAGCAATTTGCTCTTTTGTTGGATTTTGCGGTGAACCCATTTCTAACCAAAGCGCATAGGAATTGCTGTTTTCCTGGTCAATCGTAAAATGCTCGAGCAAAACCTGACCTGATGGCAGACCCTTGAGGTTAATTTTCAAAGATTCCGGATTTGCGATGTTTTCGTTTCGGTCATGGTAATTCCAAACCATCACACAAGCTGTATTTTCGTCTTTTGATGCAAGAGCATTAACATCTGTACGATCCCCTCGAACGCTTTCTGCGACTATCTCTTGTGCATCGTATGCCAGATCACCTGCTACTTCAACCCTGTTCCCAGACATCATTCCAAACATTCGGAATACATTTAAAACCGGTTTATCAACTCCATTGGTTGACATGTCCCTAAATCCGGCAAACCAGGCCTGGTCTTCAAATTCAAAGCCCCATGTGACAGCACCAAGCAAATTAACCCCATGCTGATCCGCCAGGTCATATTTTCGTGCAAAAGATGCTGCTGTATAACTGGAATACATGGTTCCATTTCTGTAGGCATTGTGTGGGTAATCTGCTTCCGAGCAGGCAGCACAACCTTCCGGATCCGATTCTCCAATGATAATCGGAAGATGTTTTAAAGAGGGGTATGAAGCTACAATTTCAAACCCGTTGTTTATATCTTTTAGTTGTTTTCCCATATTCATCTGGACAACATCATCAATCACTTCAGGCCTACCCTTAGCATGAAAGGTAATAAAATCCAAAGGGACTTCCTTGCCAGTTGCATAGCTTTTCTCATTTACAACATGATCAAGAAATTCTTTTAAAAACGCCGAAGCGCTTTCTCCTCCAGGGCCTGTCACTTCAGGACCACCAATTAATGCAGTCGGAAGAGCTCTTTTAACAGCATCAGCTGCATAATCGTACAGTTTGCAATACTCTTTCGTGGTTCCCTGCCAATATCCGCCATTTGGTTCATTCCATACTTCCCAGTACCAGCTCTCAACTTCTTCTTTGCCATACCTTTCCACCGAATGCTTAACCCATTGGTACACGAGCTCAGCCCATTTTTCATAATCATTTGGTGGGTAAGCCCAACCTGTAAAGATCTCTTTATATGGTATTCCGGGTTTCCAATAGTGTCGATATGGTTCTGGCTTACTGGAAAGCGCTTTCGGCATAAAACCAATTTGAGCCATGGGTTTCATGCCGCGCTCAACGTAGGTATCAAAAATTTGATCCATAATGGTCCAGTCATAAACCGGATTGCCATCTTCATCTTCCGTATACACATTGGTTGATCCCCATTTTAATGCTGCTCTTGGGCCATCATCCGTCACCAATAAGCTATGTGCCCGTACAAATACGGGCACAGGACTTAATTGGGATATTTCGGTCAATAGCTTTTTTCCATCTTTCATGTAGGTATAGTTGGGTTCATCGTAGCCCCACCATGCCCACATGGTACTCATGGGTCCCTTTTCTTTTGAGAAATCCACCTCTATCTCAACAGCCTCCTCATTTCCCTCCTCCGGATTAGGGACACCATCAACCGTATTGGAAATATTCACTATAAAAAGAGTTAATAATATTCTGATTGACTTTTTCAAATTGTTGATTATCGATCTCATATAAACTTTATGCTAAAAATTTTATGTGATTGTATCTCTATTCCGTGTATCCCGGATTCTGTTCCAGATTTAAGTTGATACTCGTCTGACTGGACGGAATAGGAAACAAATTATGTTTATCCGAAGCTCCTGAAATACCATGGCCTTGTGCAAAACTTACCAAAGCGTCATGCCTGATCAAATCCCAACGAAAATGACCTTCACCCATGAATTCTGCCATTCGCTCATCTAAAATTGCTTCTCTGAAAGCAGTTTGGTCCAAGCCACTTAAATCCGGATAAATACTTGCATCCTGTTCGTACATTGTCCCTACTCCTCGCGCCCTTCTTCGTACCAAATTAATTGCTTCATACGCTTCAACGGTTGGTCCACCAGATGTTTCATTGATCGCTTCGGCATAGGTCAGGAGTACGTCGGAATATCTAAGAATCGGAAAATCAACCCCTTCTCTTAGCTGCCCTGATTCCTGGTTTAAATAATGATATTTGATCACAAAAGGTGCATACATTTGCACGGTATCATCCACATAAGTATTCAAACCTTCTGTATAATAGTAGGGCATTCTGTTTCTTACCGTACACCACTTTCTATAAGTATCAGGAATTTCATCATAGACATCTCCTCTTGCCTGAAAAATCACCAAATCCTTTAACCGATGAAACTGAACAACCTCTCCCCCTGCCGATTGCTGGGGTGGTCCAAAAAGGTAAATCATTCTTGTTTGAAATAATGAAGATGTTTCATTGGAAGTACCACCATGTTGAATGGAGAAAATGATCTCATTATTGTTGTTGAAATCAGGGCTGTTGATGTTTTGATAGTCCTCCATAAGGCTAAAAGCGTCCATATCCATTACCTTTTTTGCTTCTGCCGCTGCATTTTGCCAATCCCCTCTTTGCAAATAAACCTTTGCCAATAAGGTAGTCGCTGCTGCCGAAGTTGCTCTCCCTGCTGAATGGTCGCCAGCGTTGTATGGCTCCAATTCGCTTGCAGCTTCCTGCAGATCTTTAATTATCTGATCATAGACTTCGTCTTCCGTGTTCCTTGGCTTATCAATTGCACTTAGATCTTTTGTCGGCTCTATGTAAATAGGAACTCCTCCAAAAAATCGCACAAGGTGAAAATAGAATAACCCTCGTAAGAACTTCGCCTGTCCACTGATAGAACTTTTAACGCCATCGGATATACTCGATTCTGCAATCCCGTCTAAGAGGAAATTTACCCTGTTTATTCCAGCGAAATAAACACCCCAAGCTGTGAATAGTTCGTTAGCATCCGCCGTCCAGGTAAATGTGTTCCATTCTGTGTCAATACCGGAACGATCCCCCGATCCATTAGCAGAGCCACCACCTACCATTATTCCACCTGCTACATCACTGAGCGAGATCATTTGTCCATCACGATAGACATCATTCCATAGCTGGACATACACCCCATTCAGAGCCAGGTTAGCTTCCTGCTCGGAACTGTAGAAATCTTCTACATCAACATTGCTGAAAAGCTCTTCCTTTAGGGCATCCTCGCAATTTGAAAAGGCAAAAACCAAAACTAATAAAGGGATCAAGGTCTTCAGATAACCTAATTTTATATTGATCGTATTCATAATTTCTTCTTTTGTTAATTATTAAAAACCAAGCTTAAGTTCCACCCTGAATGTTCTGGATGGTGGATAACCAAATCTGTCCATACCCTTGGTTTGATTGCTATTTCCATAAGAATTTACTTCAGGATCATAACCTGTGTATTTGGTGAAAACCGCAAGATTGTCTGCCGCAACACCTATCTGGAAGGACCTGAAAGCATTTGACATGCCTAATTTTTCAAGAGGCAGGTTATAGGAAAGTGTCACATTTCCTATTCGCATAAAGGAACCATCTTCAATCAACAATGAACTGACTCGTTGTGGATTTGAGGCGCTGGCTGATGGATATTTAGCTCCGGGATTATCAGGCGTCCATCTGTCAAGTCTTTTGGCTGAGGTACCCAGGCCATCAAGAGCAAGCTGCTGAGTAGCCATGTTCAGGATATCGTTTCCCTGCTGACCATAGATAAAGACATGAAGGTTTAAATTTCTATAGGTGAAATTATTCGTAAAGCCATAATTGAAGTTTGGGTTGGCATCTCCTACATAAACATCGTCATTCTCAGTATCATAGGTACCATCACCATTTACATCCTTATACCTGATATCCCCTGGGCGTGCTGCTGGCATCGTACCTACTTCATCTATTTCTTCCTGTGATTGCCAAATCCCTTCGTACACTGATCCGAAAAACTTACTCATTGGCTCTCCAGGCATAATTTTCACCGTGTTTTTAGCATGAGGATTGACATTTCCTCCTCCAACCCATCCGGCCCACACAAATGGAGCTCCTCCAAGAGATGTTACTTTATTTCTATTCAGAGAAAGATTGATGGTCGAATACCAGGTAAATGCTTCATTCTCTACAATATCACCATTTAAAGTAAGCTCAAAACCTTTGTTTTCCAGGGAGCCCGTATTCTGAAGTACACTTCCGAATCCGGTTTGAGCGGGAACAGGCACACTTAACAAAAGGTCAGTCGTACTCTTTTGATAGTAATCTGCCGTAACCTGTAATCTGTCTTTAAAGAATCCCATATCCAGACCAAAATTCCACTCACTCGTTTTTTCCCAGCTGAGATCAGGATTGGCCAGTTTAGATGGATATGCGATCGGCTCGGCTCTTCCATTGAAAATATAAGAGCTTCTGGTTCCAAACGAAGTGCTCACAGTGGCAATCGATTGATAAACACCAATCGATTCATTTCCTGTTTTACCAAAGCTTGCTCGTAATTTTAGATTACTGAACAAATTCAGATCCTGGATGAAGGTTTCTTTGCCAAGCTGCCATGCGGCGGCAAATGATGGGAAGTATCCGTATTTATTGTTATCACCGAATTTAGATGAACCATCAACCCTTAGTGAAGCGGTTAGGAGGTATTTATCCAATAATGAATAGTTAAACCTACCTAAATATGAAATCAGCTCCCATTGAGTGGCGTAGGTATCAGGAGTTCTGGGGTTTGATCCCAGACCGAGATTATGATAAGTATAGGTATCTCCCGGGAATCCCCATGACTCGGCTGAAAGATTTTCGCGATACTCCTTTTGATAGGTAAAACCACCTAAAACTGTAAAATTGTGACTTCCAACTACCTTTTGATACGTAAGCGTATTGGCATTTACCCAGTTAATAATTCTGTCGTCAATTTGCTTGGCTTTTCCGCCAGCACCACTTGAACCTTCAGATCCAATGGGATAATAGGAATGCCATCTGAAATCATTGATATCGGCTCCAAGTCGGATATTTAAATCCAGGCCGTCAATGATGGTATAATTCGCAAAGATATTTCCGAGAACCCGTAACGTTGTACCTACCTGATCATACTTCTCAGTCATTGTCAATGGATTTTCTTTTCCACCACCAAAAGGATAATCCCCCAGGAATGACGGCGATCCATCCTCATTTCTGGCAGGAATAGTCGGAGGCGCTTCATAAAGAGCGTCGATGACATTTGAAACACCTTCATATCCTTTAGTATCGGTTGGCACAATTTTATTTTCCGTATAAGTTACCATCAGGTTGTTGCCAATTTTCAGGCGATCGGTTATGTTTCCATCCAGATTGATATTGGTACCCCATCTTTTCAGGTAGGTGCCATCAATGATCCCTTCCTGATCCAGTTTATTAAGTCCGATCAGGTAACGAAATCCCTGGTTCCCGCCGGAAAAAGTAAGGTTGTACCTTTGCAACAAAGCTTTCCTGTAAATTTCATCTTGCCAATCTGTACCATCGCCAAACGCCTGAACCTCCTGATCAGTGTAAACCCTGCTTTGACCCAGTTGGTCAGCTCTTTCATTGGCTTGTTCGGCCCATTGTTGGCCTGTCATAAAATCTAGTTCATTGCTGATGGTCGAAACACCGATAGAAGTATCAAAATCTATGGTATGACCTCCTTCCTCACCACGTTTGGTAGTTATTAACACAACTCCATTTGCAGCTCTCGAACCATATATGGCCGAAGCCGAAGCATCTTTTAATACCTGAATGGATTGAATTTGAGAAGGATCAATAGAATTCATCGGATTAGGGGGAGCACCATAAGTACCGGCGTCATTCTGTCCACTTGTTTGCGCATCGTTGGTAATGGGAACCCCATCAATTACGTAGAGAGGCTGACCACCTGCGGTTAATGATGAGGTCCCTCTGACCCTAACCGATATACCACCACCTGGTGCGAAGGAATTTCGGCTTACCATCACACCGGCAACTTTTCCCTGCAAAGCCTGATCGGCCGTGCTAATCGTATTTGACTCAATATCTTTATTGGAAACACTCCCAATAGCACCGGTGATGTCCTTTTTTTGCTGGGTACCGTACCCGATAACAACCACCTCTTCCAGTGCAGTAACGTCTTCTTCAAGGACCAGGTCATATTTTGTCTGAGCATCAACCTGTACTTCCTTTGATTTATATCCTATAAAAGAAAAACTTAGTACATCTCCCTGTTTAGCTTCAAGGGAGAAATAGCCATTCATATCAGTTACCGTACCAGAATTTGATTCTTTAATTATAATAGCTACACCCGGTAAAGGTTCGCCATTTGTATCTTTTACATTTCCCGAAATTCCTTTATAGTCTGATTGGGCGAATATTGGTTCTAAAGCAGTTGATAATAAAAGAAATAATATTACCTGGCACCTGTATGAGAATACTTTATGCAATAGTCTTCTCAGTACGAATTTTTCCGTAGAATTGCATTTCATTGTATATTACGTTAATGATGTTTTTGCTAATACTTTACTTATACTCCTAATCCTTTTAGGATTTAGGCAAAACCGGATCTGTCTCTACAAGTTGAAGAGAGCTCCGGAAAAGTGTAGTACTACATGTAAGGCTTAACTCATATATGAAACTATATGTAATATTATGAAACTTTGTTGAATAACAAAATAAAATTATAATAATTTATCTTAATCTTATTGCCATATTCCAATTTTTGCAGATTAATAATTGTCTTTTTTGAATATTTAACAATATTTGGAGACGGTTTGGAAACTTCATAACATATGACTCAAACGAAAGAAGATGTTCAGATGAATAAAATAGGAACTCACATCAGAAGTCTCAGAATACGACAAAACCTGACGTTGCAGGACCTGGCTGACTCATCCGGACTTTCAAAAAGTATGCTTTCTAAAATAGAAAATGATAAGGCAATTCCTTCAATTGCTGCATTAGTTAAAATAGGTTCGTCATTAGGCGTCTCCATATCAGATATACTGGAGGCAGAGGAAACCCTTTCAACCGAGTATACTTCTTACAATGATGCCCTTCAAAATTTGACTATAACAAATAAAGGATATTCCATTTTTCCCTTTGCTTCAAAATTTCATAGCAAAAGAATACAACCCTTTCTTTTTGTTGCAAAAAAGGGCGAGGTTAAGAAACATAAACTTACTCACGAAGGTGAAGAATTCATCTACGTTCTGGAAGGCAAAATGACTCTCAAAGTCGGATCTATTGAATACACACTTGGCACAGGAGATAGTGTATATTTTAATTCCCTGGAACCACATGGTATCATCCCGATCTCAGATGAGGTGGTTTATCTGGACATTTTTGCGTAGGTAAAGAATTGATTACTTAATACAGCACAATTTCATAGAATTATTCAGGTTATTTTCAGGGGTTGGGCTTGGGCAATTCGGTACATTTCGAGGAGTAACGGTGGCAATATATATTATCAATGATCCCGATTTCTTATATGTCCTGGCAAATTGGTATTATGATCAAAATTTCATTAAGTGTTATCGTCTTTTCGCGATAGCAGCTTTTATTATTCCATCGTTCAATCCATACTCCTCGCAAAGTTCTTTCATCTTTTTATAAAAGGCGTCCCGGTAGAAATAGGGCATTTCCGAACCTGTTGAAAAGAACTTATTGTATTTACCAACCAGATCGGGATAATGCTTTTTGATAGCATTGAGCATGAGTATTTTGCTGCTTGCTTGATCATCACCAAACAAGGTGATGGTAGCCGGAAGAAGGTAATGAACCTTCATCGTTTTGAATGTTGAAAATGCATGATGCAATTGCTCAGTTGTATCGGAAATGTATGGAAGCAAAGGCATTAAACTCACACCCGTTAAAAAATCGTGGCCGATAGCTTTTTCCAGTGCAACAAGTCTGTTAGACGGTTTGGTTGCACCCGGCTCAAATACTTTCGCAACTTCATCTCTTAGGGTAGAGAAGGAAAAGCTAATCATTACGCCACTTTTTAATGATTTTAAGTCCTCGGGTAAAATGGCTGTCTGTTCAATCTGCTTAAGCAGATCAAAATCTCGTTCGATCAGATCCGATTTGGTAATGATGTGAAGAGGAAATTGATGCTTTAAAATTACTTCCAGCGCCCTCCTTGTCAATTCGTATTTCTTTTCGATTTGCAGATAAGGATCGGTGGCGGAGGAAACGATAATGATACCATATTGACCTTTTTTCGCCCGATTGGATAATTGCCTGTCCAATAATTCAATGGCATTGGTTTTGACAGACAGGCTTTGCTCCAGGTTAATCCCATATTTGCTGCCCCGGATATAGCAGTATAAACAGTTAAATGAGCAGCTACTATATGGATTAAAGGTATAATCATCCAAAAACCAGCTGTCCCGCTTTTTGGTTTTGTTCAGCACGGATTTGACCTGGATCTCTTTGGGCATGGGCAATCATTTACCCTTCTAAATTAAGACTTTTGCTTGTTACAAGTTTTGTCTATGACATAGTTTCTGAGTGAGGTGGAACATATGAAAAAATTCAATTGCATAAAAACCTCTATTTCCTCATCTCCTCTGTTACTTTTTTTATAGTGAAATTGGGATCATACCATGTATCAATTAATCATTAATACTGCCTCACAAGTGTTGTGATGGATGTTAACTCGGAACCATCGGATTCAATATTATCATAAAGTTTTGATTCGGAAATCAGGAGTGTATCTCCTGTTCTGTCAATCTGCAGAAAGGGCGAAAATGAATGTCCTGCAGCGTCTTGAAACATACTCGTTGCCACCAGATCCCATTCACAGGTAAGGCTGTCAATCTTTTGAAATTGTTGCGTTTTGTATGATTCAGAATAATAAGAAATTTCATCATCCAAAACCATAAGGTGAGGGAACCTGTAGCTGGGTTGGTCATCAGGATCATTGACATGCTCATATTCACTCAAATAAAGAAAGTCTCTTTGCCCGGCCTTTGGCCCTCTCATTTCTAATTCTATGATCCTTTTAATTGCAAATGTATCTCCATCATATACATGCGAACCTATCCATTTCCCGGTGAGCATTCTGAGGTCAACTTCACCAGGGAGGGGATTATATGTGTTTGACCCTACACAAGAAACAAAAATTAAAGCTGATAAAAGAAAATACAATATTTTCATATTTAAAATTTCTCCTTTACAATTACAGATTATTCTTTCCAGTTATCATTGAAACACAAGAATTGCCTGTAACCTGACTTATCTATACATCACGACTGTACCCGAGCATTGTTCTCCCCATGCGGAACATCCTCCTCCTCCTGGTGTTTCACCAGCAATAAGATTTCGGCTTAACGTCGAAGTTCCCACAAACTGGTCCGTATCATGATCATATACCAATGAAAAGGTTTCAGTAATTCTTTGGGTTGTTTTTCCATTGCATGTAAAGCCAAAATTAAAATTATAAGTGATTTCAGCATTCAAATTCCAGTTTTCAAATGTATAGGTATTCACCAGAATCTGTACATCTCCGAAATCACCCGAAATGGTTCCGTTTTCATTGAGAGTAATGGTCGCTGTATAATCGTTATTTTTGGTAATAACTGTTTCACCATCATTAGTTTGACAAGTTTCACTGACCTGTATCTGCCAGGTGCCAAGAATTCCAAAACTCAAATTAATATCTATCCCCTGGGTACTTTCATTAAACTCATCCGAATAGGTGATAACTAATTTTGATTCGATGGGTTCGGTCAAGTCTATCGATTCATCCGCTGTAAGGGTCAAGCCAATTTTGCCATCCTGAGTTAATTCGGCGGAAACATTGATGTCTGGGTTTGATGTAGAAAATGAGTAGTTTTCAAAAACTTCTGCTGCTACATCAAAGTTTGCTGATTCCAGGTCGGAGGAAGTGGCGAAATTTTGAAGCAAATCAATATTGGTAAAAGGTAGTTTATCATTGACGAATTCAATGACTGTATTTAATTTGTCAATGCTCAAATTGAATAGATCGAAGGAAGAAAAGAAAAGAGCCACGCCATCTTCATCAGAATTTTGATCTGATAAGGAAATATTTCTACTGGAAGTCTTGAAATCCAAGACCTTTTCCTGACCATGGTAGAATTCCAATGAATTACCCGCAACCCTTGAGCTGGATATATTGTCAATCACGTGATAAAGCACTTTTAACCTTCCAGAAGTGACTTCTTCTCCAAATTTTTTTGCTTTTTTCCATCCGACACGTGCAATTGCCCCACCCAACAATTTTTCAAGCGGATCCGGGGCAAACCAGGCAATGCCAACACCAACTCCAAATGCTAAAACAGATACCTTAAATTTAAAGTTTGCTGAAGCACAGGTAAGGCACAAAGCTGTTCTTCCATTTGCATTATCGTAATCTTCAAAAAGTATTTCTCTGAAGGCTGACTCATTGGCTTTGTAAAATTTAGCCAGTCGAAGTTTTTCTTCATCAGAAGTTTTTTCAAGCATTTCTGATAAACCCTGTATAGAAGCATTTAGTTCGTTTTTATCCTCATCATCAGCTGAAATATTGGTACTGAAGGAATTAAGCGCCATTTCAACTCCTGTGAGGATTTCCTTCGGGCTTTCTTCTAGTTCTGTCTCTGCAATGGAAAGATTAGCATGATAATCAAGGGAAGGAATAGATAAAAGATATGTCCCTTCATTTAAACCCGGAACATAAAATGCAACGGTTGAATCACTTGATCGGTAAACAGAAATTGTTTCGGTATCTAGCTTCCCTTCAAATTCATCAGCGTTTAACTCACCCTCGACAACAATTTGTGCAACTTGGTATTGGGTTACATCCAATCGACCTATTGACGAGTCACCGTCCACGTTAGGCTCAACTTCTTCATCTTTTTCACATCCCAAATAAAAGAGTAAAGAAAAAAGAGTTATAAGAATTATTTTACTTGTATTCATCGTTTGTCTTTGCATTGATTAATCATTCATAAAAATTTAATCACAATAAGGACAATCAGGGAATGGATCAGAACCTACCCAGACATCTTGTCCATAGTCATAATAGATATCACATGCTGCATTTTTTCCGGCGATATCGCCAAAACAATCGTATATGTAGGCTGCCCTGCACTGAGAATCTATCTGAAAGTCAAATTCCGGACCTGCATATCCATCCTCATCACAATCTACCCCCTGGTCACTTTCGCTTCTTACCGTATGGGTTCCGGCAGTCCAGCGATATTGTTGGTCGGGTTCCGGATTGAAAACCACCATTCCAGTACTACCGGTACTTCCTAAAATTGTATTATCGCCAACTTCTGTAGCAATTAGGGAAGCTTCACTGACCACATCTCCAGTAATAGTTTTAGATCCATAAGCATCAATTACTTCTCCAACAAAAGAATTACTGCCTACCTCAATATCAAAGTTGTAGGGGTTATCAATCTGTATGGTATAAGTATCCTCACCTAATCCACAACTTGAAAAGAAAAAAATTAGTACTAAAAAGAATGTACTTGGCTTATTTAAATTCATGGTTTATTTATTTAAAAAATTTCACATAACACACGTAAAAAGTAGCTACAAATTAAAAGACACTATCAACTTGAATCAATACTACAAAAAGCGTATTTTTGTCATTTTTAAGGTTAGAGTTTTTGAGGTGGTGCGAGAAGTTGGGAATGCGATGAACAGATGACATTCTTATTTTCCTATTCAATCAGATAAGTCTCAACATTTTCCAGAAAGCATTGACAGATAGTATTTCTTTGTTGCTTGATTATTCTTTTGGAAAATGGCTTATATAGTGATTTAAATTCACCATCCTGAGTTTTCGATTTTTTATGAAAAAAGCCCTGTTTCTGTATATAGCTATCTTTTTTGGATACACGTTTATCCTGGCAGCAAAAGATATAACGGTGGATACCCTTAGTGTGGTAAATATCGAGCAGGACCATGGTCTGTCACAGCTCAATGTCCTTTCGCTCGATTTTGACAACCAGGGTTATTTATGGATCGGTACTGAAAACGGTCTGAACCGTTTTAATGGCTATAATATGAAAGTCTTCAAAGCTGGCAGAGGTAGGGGGGAGCTTCCTGACGATCATATACGGGCATTGTATCATGCTGATGATGTACTGTGGCTGGCCACCAACACAAACTCAATTTGTGCCTACCTAATAGCTGAAGACCGGTTTGTCACCTTCGAAGGCAGCCTTGATTTTGACCAATTTCCAGGCGCTAAATTTACACATACTGTTACGCCCCTTGATGACAGGTTTTTGCTGGCCGGTGCCATCGATCATTGTATTCTCATTGATCGAAGCGGTCCGGCATTTACCATTCTGAATATATCGGGGAAGATGGATAATGAATATGTAACTTCCGCTGTAAAATACATTGGCGATACTTTTTTATTAAGTACCAATTTTGAAGGAACCTATTTATTAGACCTGTCTGAAAAGTCGATTTCCCCTTTTATGATAAAGAATCAGGTCGTCAATGCTTTCTTAAACCTGGATAATGAAAGACTTCTGATAGGCACCAATAATGGTCTATTTATGTTGAATAAGAAATCCGAAGATCTCCAATTAATTTCTAACCCATTAAAAAATGAGGCTGTTAGAAGCCTTTTCAACTGGGACGAAAAAAGCGTTTTTGTTGGAGGCATCAACCGCAATTTTTTATTAACAAAAGATTTTAGGTGGAAGGAATTGATATTAAGCAATGGTCTTGGCCAAACATTTCAAACAACCGTTCTAAGCCTAAAAGAAGATGGCCAGGGCGGTAAATGGATGGGCACTGAAGGAAGAGGAGTACTTTATTATCATCCATATCAAAAAAAATTCTCCCCCTACCGTATAACAGCCAATAATTCTCCCAAAAAAGAATTTATCAGCATATTTAATTTACTAAAGGAAGGAGACACGCTTTGGATGGCTACCGAACTGGGAATTGCCCGTTATCTGGAAAGTACCAAACAGTACAAACTCTACCTGACCAATAAACTGGAATATACCCTCTCAAAAGATGATAATGGATCACTGTGGGCAGGAGGTTTTGGAGAAGGCCTTTTAAGATATAAACGTGAAAAGGATGTTTTTGAAAATATTCCTTTGCCTTTTAAGGACAAGGATGTAATCCAAATCACTCCTGTGTCGAAAGATTCCCTGTGGATCCACACCTGGTCTGATGGCATCTATTCATTCAACATTCATAATTATCAATCACAAAAGAAAATCATCAAAGGAAAATCGCTAATACGCTCTCGGAACAGCTTTATCGATTCTGAAAACAACATCTGGCTGGCAAGCGATGATGGCCTGTACCAGATATCTGATGATGGTGAAAAATATTACGATTCCCTTTCCAACGAAAGGGTCTTTGCGATTACGGAGGATCCTGAAAAAAACATATGGGTAGGAACAGGGAGAGGTCTGAACAAAATAGACAGAGCCACAGGAAAGATCACTCATTTCACCGAACAGGAAGGATTGCCCAATGATTTCATCTACGGGGTTGAATCAGACACTCACGGCAATATCTGGGTAAGCACGAATTATGGAATTTCGGAATTCAACCCAAAAACACGGGTTTTTCAAAATTATACTCAACAGGACGGCCTGCAGAATAATGAATTCAATGGAAAGGCATCTTACAAAGATGATGCGGGCCGATTGTATTTTGGAGGAATGAATGGCTTTAATATTTTTCATCCGGACAGCATTTTTGTCAATAAGAATGTCGGCAACACCGTAATAGAGGATATTCAGCTTTTTGGAAAGTCCATCAAAAACAACATTCCTTATCAGGATTCTTTAACCTTTTCCCACGATCAAAATGTCCTTACTTTCAGTTTTGTGAACCTTAGCTTTTTGTGGCCGGAAAAAAATCACTACCGGTTTATGCTGAAAGGATTTGATAAAACCTGGCGTCCCGTCACGAAAGAACGGTCTACGACCTATACCAATCTCGATCCCGGCTCCTATAAATTCAAAGTAACGGGAAGTAATAATGAAATGATCTGGGGAAATACAGCGGCATTTACCATTGTCATAAAATCTCCCTGGTACGATACAGCATGGTTTAAAACCACCCTGGTCGTACTTTTAATATTCCAGATTACACTGGTATTTCTATACAGGGACTATCGTCAAAAAAAATTAAACCGTACACTTTCCAGGATGGTCGATGAGCGGACTGAAGAGCTCACAGAAATGAATAAAGCCTTAAATGCTTCTCTTTATCTCACTCAGCAACAAAAAGAAAATATATCCTTTCTAATGCGGGAGCTCAATCACCGGGTAAAAAACAACCTGCAGCTTATCAACAGTCTTATCGATTTCCAGAAAGTTGGAAACAACCATTCGCAACAAAGCGAAAACCTTAAACAATTGCAATCCAGAATCTTTACCGTTTCCAGGATTCACGATCTTTTGGATCATGGTGAAATGGCAGAGGATGATATTCAGATTGACAAGTTTATTTCGCAACTCGCAAAAGACCTGGTCGATTTTTCCGGGAATGATATCGGTCTTAAGTTAGATATTCCTCCACTGGAATTTCAGACTCGCAAACTAACCTACGTTGGACTTATCCTGAACGAGCTCATCACCAACTCGATCAAATACGCCTTTACAGAGAAACAGGAGAATAAATTGATCACAATTCGTTTAATCAATAAAGACAATCTGCTAAAATTAACGTACTGCGACAACGGAATGGGTTTGCCTGAAATTGACCAACGTTCTTCTAAAAGTCTGGGGCTCAATATAATTTCAGTGTTGACCGAAGAGTTAGAAGGAACATTGGAAATGAAATCAGAAAAAGGCGCCGTATTTAATTTCCTTTTTAATACATCAACCCTTCTTAAAAAACAAACTAAGAAAAAAGAATCCACTGGACAAAAGTGTGGAAAAAAACAGGTTTTAATTGAAAGGGATAAATGAGAATGGAAAAACCCATGAAGAAAAAAGTGCTCATACTGGAAGATGAAGTTTTAATTGCAAATAGCATTCAATTGCATCTTCAACATAACGGTTATGAAGCTCATCTGGCTACCAAACCGGAAAAAGCAAAAGTGTTATTTGAGGAGCATCGTTTTGATGCAGTCATCAGCGACATAAACCTGAATGCAGAAACAGATGGGATAGATTTTGTCAGGGATGCGGTACAGGAGCGTGTGCCGGTTGTTTACCTGACAGCATATAGCGACATCACTACGCTAAAAAGGGCAGAATTAACCCACCCCTATGCCTACGTGACAAAACCCTTTAACAATGACCAGCTATTGATTACCCTGAACCTGGCGATTACTAACTTCGAAAAGCAATTCCCCCCCAATCGTGTCCTTGATGCTAAAAATTTCGATCTGACTACCCGGGAGATCGAGATTGCCAACCTCCTGGCAAAGGGGATGAATGCTGAGAAAATCGCCGATGAATTGCACGTTTCATTCCACACAGTACGAACCCATAGAAAAAACATGCTGCAAAAACTGGAATGTAGCAATACGACCGAGTTGGTCGTAAAGTGCCTGGCGGCAGGAGTGATTGAGTATTAACGGATAAAGTAATTATTGTTCAATTAGAATCAGTGCAAAAAAACTTTTCCAATCCGTGTCAAATCAAGCTGAGCAAGAATTGGAAAAGCAACTAACAACTGTAATCAATTACAATAAGGACATGTCGGCAGTGATCCCGATCCGGTCCAGACGGAGTTTCCATAATCATAATAAAGGGTACACGAAGCATCTCTTCCTTCATTATTTCCAATACAATCGTAATAGTAAGCGGCTTTGCATTGCGCATCTACCTGGATGTTGAAATCGGGGCCATTGTAGCCGCTGGCATCACAATTTCCCGTTCCGCCTCCACCATTGTTGTAACCTCCTCCATCGGAGTTTGGCCCTGCTTTTACCTGACCAGTATTTTTCCAGGTATCCAGCACATTGTTCATATCCGAATGGCAATCCGACCAGTTGGAATAATGTCCGAGAGAAGATGTGCCGTAGCTTTCACAGCCTCCCAGGTAATCATAAGTACAATTGACAGTTAATGTGTTGCCACTTACACTATAAAACATCGTAGAACTTTCAGTATCTTCTTCCTCTTCTTCAGGTAAAAGGTCACATCCTGAAATTGATAAAGAAAAGAACAGTATTACCCATGCAAATACCTTTTGCAGGTAATGAGAATTGAAAATGGTTTTCCTAAAAAGTCTTAAAAAAATATGGTTAATAATTAAACCCAAAATTGTCATTAGAAAATCTATTCCGAGCTTAATTCACTTCAAATCAGTCACTTCGTTTCGTTTTTCTCACTCAGCATAGCGATGCTATGCTTTCTTCCTAAAACTTCCTGATTTATTGTGAATTATACTCTCATCACTAAGTTCTAATAACAAATTTGGGTTAAAAATGAGCGATAATTTCTCTCACGTCCACCAAACATAGTCAAAACCAAAACACGGGATTTTTCTTTTTGATATACCGAAAATTATTGCCGTCGAATCATTTAAAATTGCCGATGAAAAAAGAAATGAAATCTTCTATGAATGCAATTTTTTATTGGATACATTATATAAATAATTACTTGTATAATAAGTCTGTTTTTAAGGGAAGAGCAATTAGGCGTTAAACTTGGGTTTGGAGAAATGAAGCTCTTAACTTCATCCCCAACACGATCAATAAATATTACGACTACGCCGGTGGGTGGATAGGTGCTCTACCGGGGACTTTTACAACGCGAAGAAACTGGAAATTTGGCATCTATTTTTATAATAAGATGTACACCTAATTTTTATTTGTCCGGTCTTAAAAATTTCTTTAAAGTCCAAATTGAGGAATCACCTTTTTCAAACTGAATTATTCCATTTTTCAGACTCCATTGAAATTTATAAATTAAAGACTCAATTTTTTCGTCAGATCTACCATTTATTTCTATTACGTCATTATATGTGCCGAAGCTGGTAACAAATCGTTTTTTAGGACTAGATAATAATTCTTTTAAATATATTTTTTTGCCATCGAAATTTCTGAATTCGACAATAGTTGGTTCTTTAGATCCGCCAGATCGTACTTTTAAAAGAAATGTCCGATGATCAAAAATATCTCCTTCTTTGGGGGCTTTTCCTTCAGAAATCCTCAATACCTGTTTATATTCAGTGATACCTATGCCATCATTAAAAACCAGGTCAATATTTGAAATGAAAAATGTGTCAATTTCATTCAAATTAGATTCAAAAACAATTTTGTCACCAATTTGATATGGATTAAATTCAATTTCTTCTTTGTCAAGTTTATATCTATCAGCAAAGCATGACAATAGAGTAAAAATAAATATCAAAAAATAGAAATATTTCATTTCAAAAAATCAGTTTAAATGGTGTACAACGTTTTGCTAAACTGCATAGGTCTATGACAATAATTATTCCTACAGCTATTTTTATTGATTTTTATGAGGAATATGATCGCATAATTAGTAGTAAACATTTTTGGTTAGTCAAAAATTGCTTTACATATTTTCACTTAAAGTTCTCAATATAGTAAGCCGTGGCTAATTATTATGTTTCAAATCCCCATACTGCCCAATCTTCACTTTCATTAATCCTGCAATCTGGGTAGCCCGGACGATGGCTTTCTCCGCTTTCATTCCACTGAAATGTTCCGAAATGGTTGCCTTCCATCGCTTTAGCCACCGGCCGAAGTGTATGGCTTCAAGAGATTCCACCTTTACTCAGCTCGATGTGCTTGACCATAGGGTTTCCCTTGTATTTTATATTCCCCAACAAGGTTGTTTCCCAGAAGTCATACATGATGGGAATGTGTTTCTCCCAATCCAGTTGAACAACCTCAGTGAAAAAATGGCCGATAACATCATCTTTCAGGACTTTCTTGTAAAACTCATCAACCAGAAGCTCAATATCCTTACGTTCTTGTATGTCTTTCAAAATTTCTTTCTTTTAATCCCACTAAGTTAACGTGAGTCGATAAATAGCATAACAAAACCTTCCTGAATTCTGGACTTTTAAAACCGAGGTTTGTCCCCCGACAAACCTCCTACTCGACACTTCTAAATTCTAATTGAATTACTTTAAAATCCGTTATCCTCTACTTTCTGACCCAACAATTAATTAAATTCCAATACCGGAATTTCAATCTACCGAAATGTAAGATGCCATGCAGATCTATTCTGTCCTTCAAAAAGGTGAAAGCCACCCCATTTTTTGTGAAGATTTTCTTTATTACGAACATCTTGATCAAAACCGGGTTGTAGCAGCTGTAATGGACGGGTGCTCTTCCGGCAAGGATAGTCATTTCCCATCCACCCTGATGGGCAAAGTCCTCCAAAAGATTGTCCAAAGCTTACCCAATTTGCCGCAATCCGATCCCGAAAATGATTCGGACCTGTTATCCGTTCCAGGTATTGGAAAACACTTTGCCAAGTCTCTCTTTGACGATCTGGCACGTATTTACAGCTATTTACTGCTTGACTACACGGAATTTTTATCTACAATTATTCTCTTGGTTTATGATCAAAAAACAAAAGATGCCTGGGTCTTAACCAGCGGGGACGGATATGTATCTTTTAATGATGAGATAACCTACCTCGATCAGCAAAACCGGCCGGATTACCTGACCTATCACCTTCACACCGGATTTGAAGAATGGTTTGAGCACAATGTCCGGATCTTTCATGAAAACAAAATTGAGAGGATTGCAATATCTACGGATGGGATTGGCAGCTTCTTTAATTATTCGAGAATGTCGAAAAAGAACAGAGACCCGGTCAGGGAATTGCTAACCTCAAAAATTCAGGGCCCTGATACTTTGCAGCACTTAATCAAATCCTACAAAGTGGATGAAGGCTTACTTCCGTACGATGATATCAGTATCATACGCGTAGAAAATGCAACATGAATTTATAATAGCTACTTAAAAACATCTCTCATTAATTTTTAGTAAATTAAACTTTGCTTTGTATGAAAACCTGATTGGGAATTACACGTTTTTACTTTTTTACAATTGGACGAAAACTCTTACCAAAATGACGAAAGAACAATTAACCGAATTCATTCAGAATGTGATGATCGGTCTCCACGAAAACATCCGGGAAATACGTGAACGAAAAAGTTGGGCTGACTCGAAGGAAATTAATTACATCGAAACAAAGCTACTGACATACAACGAGATATTGCAGCTTTTTAAATTTACGGCTAAGGATATGCAGCTTCCTGAGGAAGAGCTAGGTTTATAGCTCATAGGCCATTTTCGAGCAATACTGTAAATTTCGTCCCGATATTTTCCTCACTTTCCAGGGTGATAGATCCGCCCATGGATTCGATCTGCTTTTTGGTCATGAACAATCCCATGCCCTTACCATTGATGTTTTTATGAAAGGTCCTGTTTAATTTAAAAACTTTGTCACCATATTTCTTCAGGTCAATGCCAAGACCGTTATCTTCCATATAAAAACCCTTCTTGTCATCTTCTACGAATGTTTTCAGGTGTATCTCGGGCCTCCTTTCCGGCGAGGAATATTTAAGGGCGTTGCTTAATAAATTGAGAATTACGCTCTCCATATACATTTTGTTCCATTTGATGGTTGACCATTCGGATAGATCTATTTTAATCTCAGGATCCAGCTGATGAATTTGTCCATTCAGGATGGACTTTGTCTTGGTAATCACTTCCCTTAATTTCACTTCTTCGATTTCAATATCCTTATCCCGTATCAGCCTCACAACATCTACCAGGTCATCCAACTGTTCATTGATAGAATCAGACACCTTTTTTATATGGTCAATAAACACCTGGCATTCTTCATCCTGATTGAGCCCCTCCAGATGCGAAATCAGAAGATTTAAATTCTTAACCGGGCTTCGAAGATTATGTGAAATAATGTGGTTAAATCCTTCGAGGTGATCTTTTTGCTTTGTCAGCTTATTGACCATAGCTTTCAGGTTATTTTGAGTTTCGACCTGATTGGTAACATTTTGTATAATCCCAAATACCTTGTCTACATCCCCATACTTTAATTTAACCTTTCCCACTGACCGGATCCAAAGTTTATTCCCCCGCATGGTATTGATCGGCAATATCATATCCCACTCCCTCCCATTTTTCAATGCATCTTCAACCGTGGCTTTTATCTTTTCTTTTGCTTGTTCAGGAAACAATTCAAACGACTCCCTAAGCGTCATTTCCTGATCTTTGTCAACCTCAAGAATAGCATACCATGCATTAGAATGAATTAAGTTTAAAGTTTTAGCATCGAGCTCCCAGGCCCCGACTTCAGATAGTAACCCGGCTTGCTCCAGTAATATTTCCTTACTGAGTAATTCTTCCTTTAAATACACGAGATTGCTGATTTCCCTGGAGGAAGACAGCAGATTTTCGATTTGATTTGATTTGTTTAGAATCGGTGTGGTCAGTGTCTGCAGCCAAATATATTTGCCGGATTTCGTCAAAAACCGATATTCTGTCAAGGACTTTTCCGAACCTCTCAGTATCGGATTATGACCATCGTTTTGAATATGATCCCTGTCTGAGGGGTGAAAATAATCGTAGGGATTTTTACCTGTTAACTCTTCAGGTTTATAACCTGCTATTTTTTGAATGCTTGGACTTAAAAAGAGAAACTTACCATTGGGTTCATGAAAACAAATTAGCTCCTGTGAGTTTTCAATCAGCGTTTTATAAAATTCCTCATTAACTTCCATCCTCAATTTACAATTGGCCTCCCTTGCTATAATTTAACAATTATTGCGAATGATGGGAATTATTTTACAGAAATTTTTGAGGATTTATATCCAGAAAACAGTAAAAATCACAGTGAAATATCCCTTTTCCAGGGAATAAAATCATCCTGATCGAGCCAGCTGGCCTTTGTAATTTCCTCGCCGCTTGCCACCTTAATAATATAATCAAGCAACGCTTCTCCTTTCGATTGTATTGAGTCTTCACCTGTTATCACCGTACCTGCATTAAAGTCGATGATGTCGTGCATTTTTTCGTATAGATGGGTATTGCTCGACATCTTGATAACCGGTGCAACGGGATTACCGGTTGGCGTCCCCAATCCGGTCGTAAACACAATTACGTTAGCCCCGGAACCAGCAAGGCCGGTAGTAGATTCTACGTCATTGCCAGGTGTGCAAAGTAAATTCAAACCTCCGGGTTTGGCCTGCTCAGCATAATCCAGCACCTTGACAACTGGTGAGGTTCCACCTTTTTTCGCTGCTCCAGCAGATTTCATTGCATCGGTGATCAAACCATCCTTGATATTTCCGGGAGATGGGTTAGCCGAAAAGCCACTTCCAGCATCTATAGCAATTTTATTGTATGCGCGCATCAGGTCGACAAACCTTTTTGCCTCATCTTCATTGACACAACGACTTGAAAGCTCCTGCTCAACACCGTTAAGCTCAGGGAATTCGGAAAGAACCGGTGTTCCTCCCAGCATGGTCAACATATCAGAAGCATAACCCAAAACGGGATTGGCACTGATACCTGAAAATCCATCCGATCCACCGCATTCCAGGCCAAGGGTAATTTTGCTTAGCGGAGCTGGTTTTCGAATGAATTGATTGGCATAAGCAAGTCCGGCAAAGGTCTTTTTCGTTGCCTCACTGATCAATGCCTGTTCAGTTTTGTATTGTTGCTGTTCGAGATAGAAAACAGGCTTATCCGAATTTGGCGAGATTTTTTTTATGGTTTCCTTAAGCATTTCGATTTGTGCATTCTGGCATCCAAGACTCAGAATTGTTGCTCCTGCAACGTTTGGATTGTTGATGTATCCCGCCAACAAATTGCACAATACCTGGGCATCCTGGCGCGTTCCTCCACAACCGCTGTCGTGGACCATGAATTTTATTCCATCAACATTCTTAAAAATACGGTTCTCGATAATTTCCTCTTTTTGGACAATAACATCCGTGTCGTATAGTTCGGATTCACTGGCGCCTTGTTGATATTTTTCCACCAGGTTGTTGAGATTGATCTCATATTCTGATTTACCGGTATAGCCCAAACCTTTGCTAAAGATCTCTTTCAGCTTCTGGATATTTCTGTTTTCGCAGAACACCAGCGGAACGACGATCCAGACATTTTGTGTACCTACCTGTCCATCGCCACGGTGATAGCCCATGAATGTTTTGTCTTTCCACTTCGACACATCAGGCTTGGGCCATTCGGTATTTCGCAAGGAAAGGTCTATACTCTCGGCAGTATCGTGTTCTACATTGTTTACGGTAATAGGAACTCCTGCTGGAATTTCAGTCATGGTTTTCCCAACGATCACCCCATACATGTGAACCTTGTCACCGTGCCTGAAATCCTGCCTGGCAAACTTGTGCTTTTGCTGAATATCTTCTTTCAGAGTAATTATCTTCCCTTCTATTTCTATTTCTTCACCTTTCTTCAGATTATCCAATGCTACGACCAGGTCGTCGTTTGGATGAATGATTATTGCCCGCTGTTTCATATTTAAATCTCCTTTAAATCAATTAATTCTTCCAAATGCCTCTTCAATCCCTATTTCATCAATATTCTTCAGGTTAGAAGCAATGATCTCCGTTAGTCCATTAATTTTTGTTAAATCCTGATCCCAAAAAGTGCTGTTTCTCAGAACCTTTTCTGCAACCCGCTGATAATCTCCTGTTGACCATGCTTCCTTCATGAATTGCACAATATCATCATTATCATTGACTGGCAACTCTCTACCTTCCCACTCACCTTTGTAAAACCTGATCAGCGCAGACAGTGAAAATGCAAGGTGCTTCGGAATCTCGTTATTTTTCAGATAATAATGCATAAACGATGGCAGGTCCCGGACTTTATATTTAGATACGGAATTCAGTGCAATGCTGGCTAACAAGTGCTTGATACTTGGATTTCTGAACCGCTCGATTACATCTTCTGCAAATTGTTTTTTTTCATCGTATGGCTGGTTGACCGACGGAAGGATCTCTTGAAACACCTGGCCCTCAACAAATTTTTTGGTAAATGGATCTTCAACAGTTTCCTGTACTGTTCGATTGCCGTAGAGGTACGACATCGGAACCATTCCCGTATGGGAACCATTTAATATTTTGACTTTCCTGTCGCGATAGGGGGTAATATCATCCACCAATTGCACATTCAGGCCGCTTTCGCGGAAAGGTATTTTCTTATTTAGTTCATCCCCACCTTCAATTACCCACAAATGGAATACCTCTGCCGCAACCATCAGCTTGTCATTATAGCCGATCTTTGCTTTAAATTCATCAGCATTTTCTTTTGGATAGCCTGGAACAATTCTGTCTACCAGGGTATTGTGGAAGGTATTGGCAGCTTCAACCCAGGCTTTAAAATCTTCACCCAGGTTCCAGTGAGTAATGAATTGCAGAACACATTTTTTCAGTGCATCCGCATTCTTGTTGATCAGCTCACACGGGATAATGGTAAATCCCTTAGTCGTATCTCCTGAGCTGGTTTTGAATCGTTCATAAAGCAGCTGTGTGAGCTTACCCGGAAATGTATTTGCCGGTTTATTTTCAAATTTGTCATTTTCATCAAATACAATCCCTGCCTCGGTGGTATTGGAAATGATGATATCCGTAGAATCCATTCTGGCCAGATCGAGAAATTTTTCAAATTCACTATAAGGGTTTATGCATCCGTCAACTACTCTCATCAGCCTGATTTCTTCTTTGAGCTCTCCCTTTTCATATCCATTCAGGAACAAATGATACAATCCATCCTGGCTGTTGACCATCTCGCCCAGTCCCTTGTCGATGGGCTGAACCATGGCCACCTTTCCCTCAAACAAGCCTTTTTCATTCATCACATCAAATATCCAATCAACAAATGCGCGAAGGAAATTTCCTTCCCCAAACTGAATGACTTTGATGGGTGCATCTAAAAAGTTACTTACCGTCTCTCTGTTTAATTCTTTCATTTTAATAGTTACTGACAAATTTTTATAGTTTAATTTTCTTCTGGCGCTTAACCTGACTATTTAGAAATCAAATAACCCGGGTAGCCACAGACTTAGCTCAGGTACGTAAGTCACCAGAAATAGAATGACCACCATTGCGATAAACAATGGGATCAATGGTCCTATCACCCTATCGATGGATATTTTTGCCACGCTACACCCGATAAATAATACAGATCCGACCGGTGGTGTGCACAAACCTACACTCAGATTCAACACCATGATTATTCCGAAATGAACCGGATCCATTCCCAGCTGGGTGGTAATTATGGGCAGAAAGATGGGTGTGAATATCAATACTGCCGGTGTCATATCCATAAAGATCCCAACAAATAACAGTATCAGGTTGATGATCAGTAGGATCACAAATGGATTCTGACTGAAATTCAGTAATCCGGCGCTTACTGTCTGCGGAATGTTTTCATACGACATGATCCACGAAAGTGAAATACTCGTCGCGATAAGAAGCATCACAATACAGGTGGTTTTGACCGATCCCAAAAGAATTTCAGGAAGATTTTTAACCTTGACTTCCCCATAAATAAAGGCCAATACCAGGGAATACAATACTGCAATCGCTGATGCTTCCGTAGCTGTAAAGAATCCTGCTACAATCCCACCGATGACAATGACCAGCATTAATAGGCTGGGTAATGCATCAATGAACTTAAAAAACCCTTCTTTTATTTTTGACTCTTTTTTCCTGGATTTATGAATGATAAAAAAGACAAATCCAATAATCAGAATACCATATAAAACCATATTGGCAACTGGATCGAAATTCTCAAATCCAAACATAATCCCTGCAGAAACTGCAAAAATGGTAACACCAACCAAGGCAAATTTAAATAAAACCATTAGCACTCCTGCAAAACCCTTTTCTTTGTAAACCAGCATGGATACAGCCATGATCATGATAGCCAAACCTGTTAATATTCCGGGAACATAGCCCGCCAGAAAGAGCGCTGTAATTGAAACGCCACCACTCGCAAGACTATAAACAATTAAGATATTACTCGGAGGGATGCTTAGTCCTGTGGTTGCAGAGGTGATATTAACGGCAGCACTATAATTTTCTTTGTAGCCTTCTCTTTTCATTTCAGGCCCCATAATACTACCAATGGCAGAAGCAGATGCCGCCGCTGATCCGGAAATGGCCCCGAATAGCATGTTTGCAAGAACATTCACAAACATTAGTCCTCCTGTAAATCCACCTACCAGGATACGGGCAAATTCGATCAGTCGCCTGGCAATCCCACCGCTATTCATGATATTTCCCGCAAGAATAAAGAATGGTATGGCCAGGAGCGTGAAGCTATCCAAACCTGTCGCCATCCGTTGAGCAAACGTTGTGAAAGCAGGCAAAGAATCGATGGAAACCAGCATGGTGAGAATCCCTGAAATACCAATACTGTAGGCAATGGGAACACCTATCACTAGAAAAAATGTAAAAGTCAAAACAAGTACGATGATTCCGGTATACTCCATAGTTTATTGATTAGGTGCTTTTACAAAAAGTTGTCTGATGTTGTCGATCGAATAATATAAGATAATGATTCCCGATAGAGGCAAAACAATGTAAACATACCCCAGTGGGATTAGCAAGGCGGCAGAAATGACATTCAGGTAAAATCGTGTGTAAACGAGCCATATTCCTCCAATAATTAAGACAAAAACTGCAAACAAAGCGATGAGGATGTGAATAACCAGCAAAAGAACATGCTTCCTTTTCTCAGATGATTTTTGAAGGAGCAGATCAATGGCAAGATGCTCATTCTTACCCGTTACATAAGCAGCGCCCAGAAGGCCTACCCAGATAAGTAAAAACCCGGCGAGTTCATCGGTAAACGAGCTGGGTGATGTAAGCACATACCTGCTGAAGACCTGCCAAAGTACATCAACTACCAGGACCGCCATTAAAAATACAAGGAACCATTCCAGGATTTTATCAATTCTGTTTCTCATGGTTTAAATTTAAAAATGTCTTAGATTTTGAAGGGTGAAAATTACTTACTTTACCGCCCGGATCCGCTGGATCAGTGAATAAAATTCCTCGTCACTTTTAAAACCTTCATATATTTTTTCAACTTTCTTTTCAAATGGAGCTTTGTCAGGTTTGATAATGGTCACTCCGGCCTCCTGAACTTTTGCAAGTGATTCAGCTTCTGACTCCGCCCAGTATTTTCTCTCAACAGGAACGGATTCTTCTACCGCCTCCATCAACCACTCCCTTTCTTCTTCAGTCAGCTTTTCCCAAACTACAGTACTGATGATCAGCACATCCGGAACCATCGTATGTTCATTGAGCGAATAAGTTTTGCATACCTCATAGTGATGAGAAGTATAAAAACTTGGAGGGTTGTTTTCCGCACCATCCACTACGCCGCTTTGCAAAGCTGTGTAAAGTTCTCCCCAGGAAATGGGGGTTGGAGATCCACCCATTGCAGATACCAGCTGCATGGCGGTCTGACTTTTCATTACCCGTATTTTCAGGCCATCCAGGTCATCCGGTTCCTCAATTGGTGTTTTTATGGTATAAAAACTTCTGCTTCCCGCATCGTAAAAACAAAGCCCTTTAATCCAGTATTTTTCCGTGCTGGCCAGCAGTTCCTCACCAATTTCGCCATCCAGTACATTGAATGAATGTTCCTTTGACCGAAAAATATAAGGCAAGCCCAGAACTTTATAGTTATCCGTAAAACTTTCCATAATGGCCGCTGAAACCTTGGTCATTGCAAGACTGCCGATCTGAAGAAGTTCCACACATTGCTGCTCCGAGCCCAATTGTGCACTGGGATAGATTTCAATCTCCAGCTTTCCCTTGGAATTTTCTTTTACCCTATCGGCCATAAAAACCATGGCTTTGTGTACCGGGTGAGTTGGGTCGAGGCCGTGCGCCAGTTTTAAAACTTTATGCTCCTTTTTTGCACCACAACCCGAAAACAACACAAGGCTAATCCCAATAGTTGCCAATAGCAGAATTCCACAAAAGGAACCTGCATTTCCAGTTAATTTTCGACTGCTGACCTTCATCGTTTTATCCTTTCCTGTATTTTGAAATAATTTCAATTGCTTCTTTGGTCTTGTTGGTAATGGCATCCAGGTTGAATGAGCCATCCTCTTTTTTCACCATCAATTTAGACCCCATTCCGACACACGTTACACCTGCTTCTACCCATTTTTTAAGGTTTGCTTCCTCCGGTTCCACACCACCCGTCGGCATGATGGATGTCCACGGCATGGGTCCTAAGACCGCTTTCACGAAATCCGGTCCTCCAACCTGCATTCCTGGGAAAATCTTTACAACTTCCACACCTAACTCCTCGGCAGCAGATATCTCGGATAACGATCCACAACCTGGGCTAACCGCTACTTTTCGACGATTACATAGCTT
Source organism: uncultured Cytophagales bacterium (assembly GCA_913057175.1). Lineage (GTDB taxonomy): Bacteria > Bacteroidota > Bacteroidia > Cytophagales > Cyclobacteriaceae > CAJXNP01. Next base: position 146,396 of record CAJXNP010000014.1, on the reverse strand, counting down.
CACCATTTCAGGATTGAAAACCGGTGAAACGATGAAATTAGCTCCGAGTTGTATATATAACGCTGCCGTTGATGGTTCTGTAATTGACCCAACACCCAAAATCATTTCTGGTAGCGCCGAGCTCGACCATTTATTTAATTCCGCAAACACCTCATGCGCAAAATCACCACGATTGGTAAATTCAAAAACCCTTGCTCCTCCCTCATAGCATGCTTTTAAAACATCCTTGCAGACACTAAGGTCTTTATGATAAAAAACAGGAACCATTCCGGTTTCCTGCATGGCATTATAAACTTGTATTCTTGAAAATCTTGACATCTTAATTTAGTTAATGTGTTGATGTGAAATAACGTTAATCAAGAATCTGCCAAATTAAGTCCAAAAAAGTGAAGTGAATCGATTTTATTACGTTAACATCCCCCTAACCCCCTTCAAAGGGGGAATATAGGAATTTCACCTCACTCTTTTTTCAAACATGGATTTTGTACAGATACATTCTCACATCAACTTTATAAACTTTTTACTTTTCACTTTCAACTAACCTATCGCGCTACACGTCCGGAAGCGTCTCCGCTCATCAGTTTTTCAACTTCATCTACTGTGACAAGATTGAAATCCCCCTGAATGGTATGTTTTAAGCATGAGGCCGCTACAGCAAAATTCAATGCTTTCTGGTCATCGCCAGGATAGCTTATCAGTCCGTAGATTAAACCTCCCATAAACGAATCACCACCTCCTACGCGATCTACAATGTGCGTAATTTGATAGGTTGGTGCTTCAAATAATTTTTTTCCATCCCACAAAACACCCGACCAGGTATTATGACTGGCGCTGATTGATCCTCTCAGCGTGATGATGACCTTTTTAGCTTTAGGGAATTTTTCCATCAGTTGCTTCCCTACGGATTCATAGGCTGCTCCTTCCACATGACCTGCCGTCACATCTACACCCTCGGGTTTGATACCGAAAACCATCTCTGCATCTTCTTCATTTCCAAGAATGATATCACAATGCTGTACCAGATCTTCCATTACCTCCCCGGCTGTCTTTCCCCACTTCCACAGTTTTTTCCGATAGTTCAGGTCAGTTGAAATGGTGATCCCCTTTTTCGATGCCACTTCCAGCGCTTCCTTGCAAACTACTGCTGCTCCTTCAGAAATCGATGGTGTGATCCCTGTCCAATGAAACCACTTTGCTCCATCAAGCACTTTATCCCAATCGATGGTTCCGGGCTTGATTTCCGCCAACGCGCTGTTAGCACGGTCGTAAACTACTTTACTTCCTCTGCTTACTGCTCCTGTTTCCAGGAAATAAATTCCTATTCTGTCTCCTCCTTTTGCAATATAATCGGTTTTGACATTATGCTTTTTGAGTGTAGCAATGGCTGCATCACCAATATCATTGTCGGGTAATCTGGTCGCAAAGTAGGCATCCATCCCGTAGTTTGCGAGGGAAACAGCTACATTCGCCTCACCCCCGGCATAAGTGGCTTCAAATTCTGTAGCCTGAATAAACCGTAAAAAACCTGGCGTTGCCAGTCTCAACATTATTTCACCAAATGTTACAACTTTTGTCATGTCGCTTAGTCTGTATTAGAGTTAAATTCAAAGAAATTTTTCGCATTGTAATAACAAATATTTTCTACCATTTCACCAATGAACTCGATGTCATTTGGCAGCAATCCTTTTTCAATATCATTCCCGAGAAGATTGCACAGCAACCTTCTGAAATACTCATGTCGTGGATAAGAAAGAAAACTTCTGGAATCCGTCAACATTCCAACAAACCGACTCAATAGTCCCAGGTTGGAAAGGGCGTTCATCTGCATTTCCATTCCCTCTTTTTGATCCAAAAACCACCATCCGGAACCAAATTGCATTTTTCCAGCAACAGAACCATCCTGGAAATTCCCGATCATGGTGGCAAAAAGATAATTATCTCTTGGATTTAGATTATAAAGGATTGTTCTGGCTAGCTGATCTGTATCATCAAGTCTACCTAAAAATTTAGACATCGGCCTGGCCATTTCAAAGTCTCCAATGGAATCGAAGCCAGTATCTGGTCCCAACTCCCTCATCATGCGTGGATTGTTGTTTCTTATCGCTCCCAGGTGGAACTGCTGCGTCCACCCCTTTTCATGATCCATCCTTGCACCAATAACAAGCATTCCTGCTTTAAACTTACCAACTTCTTCCACCGACAATTCTTTCCCACTCAACACCTTTGTAAAAATGCTTTTTAAATCGCTGTCTGTGTAATCATTTGCATACATTGTTTCAATACCATGATCCGACAACTTGCAACCCATGTCTGCGAAGAAATCATGACGATTTTGAATAGCGTCAATGAACGATTTAAAATCTGAAATGGAAATATTGGAAGCCTTTTCCAACTTCTTAACATATTTTACAAATTCGACGGCATTTTCAACCGCCATCGCTTTATCTGGTCGGAAAGTAGGCAATATACTCACATCAAATCCACTGTCTTTTAACTCCTTATGATACTTCAGGTCGTCTACAGGGTCATCTGTTGTGCATACCACTTCAACTTTCATTTTGTGAAGGATATTCTTCGCGCTGAAATCTGGCTTTCTTAACATTTCAGAGGCCTCTTCATAGATCTCTTCTGCTGTGTTTTTATTCAATAATTTCCTAATACCAAAGTAACGCTGCAATTCAAGGTGTGTCCAGTGATAGAGCGGGTTTCTCATGGTATAGGGCACAGTCTCTGCCCATTTTTTGAATTTCTCAATATTGGAAGCATCGCCCGTACAGTACTTTTCATCAACACCATTTGTACGCATTGCCCTCCATTTGTAATGATCTCCTTCCAGCCAGATTTCTGTCAGGTCATTAAATATCCTATCGCTGGCAACATCTTGTTGTGGTAAATGGCAATGATAGTCAATGATAGGTTTACTCTTCGCGTAGTCGTGATATAACTTTGCTGCAGTATTCGTTTCTAACAGAAAATTTTCATCGAGAAATTCCTTCATTTACGTGTATTGGTTTAAAAATGAAACTCTGCAACCTGATCAAAACTCAGAAATAGGCCGCAATATTATGGACTACAAAATTAGCCACTCATTCCAAAATTAACATTGATCATACCATTTTCAACATTAATTCCATATAACTTTACGACTTTGTTAATAATATAATTTCTGAGAGTAAATTGAGAGCAATTTTAGCATTTTCTTATAGATTGAGATCAAATATTACTAAATTATATAGTATTATCAATTAATAGTCGAATAGGGAATAGCCGTGAGTATGGGAAAAACAAACTTTTTAATCAATCTTCTATTTCTCCTTTTTTTAACGATCAATTCAAGTGCCCAGGAGAAGTACCGTGTCAAAACCTCTGACCCACTATCAGAAGGTTGGAGGTACACCTTTTTTAATGAATTAAATGGTGAAGGTATACAAACCCTTGCAAAATCGGCAAATGGTAAGAGCTATTGGTTTGGGGTTTCCGATGGGCTGCTACAATATGATGGACGGTCGTGGCAACACTTTGGAGAGAAAGACGGAATATCTGGTGGAGCCGTAACCAATGTGTATGTGGACGGTGAAAATAAAATCTTTGCTGCTACAGTAAGCGGTCTTTTTTATCAGAAAGATCGAAAATGGTCTCCTATCATCCAGGCGGCCTCCAACGAAACTTTCATATTCAATTCGATAAAAAAAACATCAGATGGCAGCATTTTTTGTTCTTTAGACGGAGGGGCTATCCTGATTACTGAAAATACCAAATACTATATTTCATCCAGTGAAATCGCACAGAACTTTCTGAACAATCATCCTGATTATACATTGATAGACCTCCCTTCTGACGCTTCATTTAACAGTGGATTTAGTAATATTTCCGATGTTCTTGAATATAAAGAAGGTCTGATCTGGATGGCCATTTCAAGTGATGACGATGGTGAGATCATCGAGTTTCAATTATCCGATCTTTCTGATGGGCAGATGGATAAGTACAAGCTGATTGGAAGGAAGAATAACTTTCATTTAGGCAATGACCAGAAGCTTTTCCGGGCAAGTGATAACAGATTGTGGGTGATCAATAAATCAAACAAGGCAAAGACTTACATTCTCAATAAAAACAAATGGACCAGCCTTAGTTTCAACGAATATTTCGGCGATGACGAATATACCGTAAGTATTGCCGAATCAGAAGACAAAACCATCTGGATAGGTGGAATTGGAAAAGTCTTTGCTATTAGAGATGGACATATTAATCGATATAGCGCACCTTCATACAATATCCCAACAGCTCACATCACGGTTTATTCCGATCGCAGTGGAGAGCTCCTTCTAATGGGTTTTTTGTCAAATGTCCTGAAAATTGATCTGTCCAACGATCAATGGCTGACATATGATGGCCTGAACTACCAGTGTGAAGTAGGCGAAACAAACTGGTTTCTCGATGTTAATGGGAATGCAATTAAAGAAAAAGCCGAAGAATGGTTGAAATACGATATCAATAATGGCCTTATTGATGCACCGGTTAGGATCATTTCCACATCTCAACAGCAGATATGGGCTGTCGGTAGTCATCAGGGAAAAGCTGCAGTTGCCTTTCTTGAAAATGACCATTGGAATAAAATCATCCTGGATTCGCTTTCATGGGGAATCGATTACCGGTCAGCATTTGAGGCAAATGACCAGTCCATTTATTTTGGTGGGAGCGTAGACAGGGATATCTCAAAAGGTCATTATGGCGGTCTTGTTCAACTAATTAATCCCACGGAAAAGGATAAAAACTGGAGATTTTATCATTCTAGTGAAAAAGGTCTTAATCAATCGAATGTTTACGGCATCGGACAATCCGCAGATGGAAACATATGGATTGGCGGTGGCAGGATCTTTCAATGGAACCAGGAAAGCTGGAACGATTCAAATGATAGTAAATTGCAGCAGTTTATCAATATTCTGATTAGTGATGAAGACAATAATTTGTACGCTGGTTCCAGGTACTACGGGTTATTCATTTATAATAATGAAACGTGGATTAATTATTCGACTGAAAACGGACTTGCCAGCAACACGATCATTAGCATAGCTGCTGATGACGGTAATATATGGCTTGCGACCGATAAGGACATCAGCTTTTACAATGGCGAAACATGGATAAATAATGCCCTGCCATCTGAAATGAATTTGTCTAATGAAGGAGGCAATATCCTAATTGATGAAGATGATAATATCTGGGTCAATCATTCCCTGAGAGAATGGAAACGGCGTGCATACACCATTCGCTCATTTTCAAAGGATGTTTTTGAGAATTTCAAGGTTTATCGGAAAACACCAGACAAAAAAGCGCCTGAAGCATTTATCGAAGTATATTCTGAGAAGGTTGACAATACAGGAAACACCATTATTTCCTGGAATGGAAAAGACTATATGCATAACACACCAGCCAACCGCTTACTATATTCATTCCGATTAAATGATGATTCGTGGTCGGAATTCACCAATAAGCAAAACCATACCTTTACAGGATTGGCAAGTGGGGATTATACATTTGAGTTGAGGGCTATGGACCTTGATGGAAATATCAGTCAAGTGCCAGGATCAGTAAGCTTCAATGTTTCTCCACCAGTATGGAAACAAGCCTGGTTTTTAACACTTATTGCGGGATTCCTGATCATGCTGTCCATATTCGAGTATAGGATTATCCGAAAAAACCAATCCCTTTCTACGCTGAATGAAAACCTGAAAGAAGTGGTTTCCGAGCTCGAAATAAAGGGAAAGAAAATTGAGAAACAGAATGAAAAGATCATCCAGCACCAAAAGGAATTGGAAGTAAACAATACACTGCTGGAAAGCAAAAACCACGAAATTGAAGCTCAACGAGATGCTTTAAAGGATCTTGTCTACCAGATTGAAAACCTGGCAAAAGCGAAGGTGAAATTCTTTACGAATATTACCCATGAGTTCAGGACACCACTCTCTCTTATTTTGGGGCCGATCGAATCACTAGACAAAAACAAGGTTTCTGATTACGATAGGAAATCGTTCTACCAGCTTATAAAAAGAAATGCATTGCGCCTGCAAAAGTTGATCAATCAGCTACTGGAAATTCGAAGAATTGAAACGGGAACCCTGGAGCTGATCCTGAGAGAAGACAATGTGGTGAAATATGTCAAAGACATCAAAGAGCTATTTAACAACCAGGCCCTTCAGAAATGTATTAACTTTTCATTTACCACCGATGTCGATAATTACGAGATACATTTCGACCAGGACAAACTGGAAAAAATTATTTTCAATCTCCTCTCTAATGCCTTTAAATACACCCAGGAATATGGGTCTATAAAGGTTATCCTGACCATCAATAATTATACTAAATCAGAAAACTTTGGTATTGGGGAAAATATTAGAAAATATCTTAAAATCGAGGTAAAAGATACAGGTAGGGGAATTGAGGAAAGCCGCTTGAAAAACATTTTCGAAAGGTATAAAAATGTTGATGAATCGCTGAATATTACCAATATGGAAAGTACGGGCATCGGTTTGTCTTACATAAAGGAACTGATTGAATTTCACCAGGGAAAAATATTTGTTGAAAGTGAATTAAACGTGGGTACGGTGTTTACCATTCTTCTGCCAAAAGATCTTAAGCCTCAGGGTTCACAGGGTGTCGCAAGCGCTTCAAGGTTTGAGTTAAACAAAAGCCTGGATGCCTCCATTATGGAATCTGAAAAAGAATCCAGCCAGCTGGTCGGTGAAAACAATGTTCCTCAAAACGGAGAACTAAAAAAGACCATAATGATTGTGGAAGACAACGAAGACATGCGCTTCTTTATCAGCAATCTATTGGAAAAGAAATATCATGTTATCTGTGCGGAAAACGGCAAAATGGGATTAGATAAGTTGGAAAAAGAGGAGTTTGTCGACCTGATTATTTCAGATATCATGATGCCGGATATCGACGGACTAAAACTTTGTGAGAAGGTGAAGAATAACTTTGAGACTAGCCACATCCCTGTCATTCTGCTTACAGCAAAAAGCCTGAAGGAAAGCGAAATGTCAGGATATGAGTCCGGTGCTGACGATTTTATTACCAAACCCTTCGATCCGGAGATCCTGATCCTAAAGGTTAATAATATATTGCGATCCCGTGAAAGTTTGAAGGATCGCTTTACGCAGGAATTCAAATTCAGACCAAAAGATGTTCATGTCACTTCCGCCGATGAACAACTTGTCAATAAGCTGGTAGAACTGATGGAAACACATATTTCCGACACGGATTTTGATGTGAACAGAATGTGTGACATGGTCAACCTGAGTCACATGCATTTCATCAGAAAAGTAAAGCAGCTGACCGGCAAAAAACCGATTGACTTGTTGAAATCCTTCCGTATGCAGCGAGCCAAGCAACTGCTTGACCAGGATAAACTTAATATTTCGGAAATCGCCTACATGGTTGGCTACGACCTTCCCAATTCCTTTAGCAGGGCATTTAAAAAGGAATTTGACATATCCCCGACCGAATACTTGACCCAAAAGAATAAGAAGATCTATCTGAGTGATAATTGAGAGAGGAATGGAGATTTTGATGATTGGGTAGTTTGGTGGTTTGTTGCTGGTTGCATGTTGCTGGTTTTGGGGGCTGGCAAACTCTAATTTTCACAGTTTACTTTTTACTCCATAACTTTTCAACTGACATTCTGTGCCCATCGCCCTCTGCCCTTTGCGATTTTATTATTGGGTTAATTGTTTATTTTCGCCATTTAATTCCGAAATAATATGTTACTGATAAAAACTCCTGAAAGGACAGAAGAAATCCTGGAATGGGAAGACCGGATCATGGATATGACCGTGGGCTATCGATTGGAAATTGATAAAAACCTGAACAAGCCGGTTATCATCCATGGACGAGAAACTTATACCGGCTCCGAAAGCATCAATTCTTATCTTGAAGAATTGCGGGAATTTATGGATGGCTGGTCAAAATGTTCCTGCGAAGGATGAAATATCCTGGTTAGTAAATCCCCTCAAATTATAAATTGTACGAAAGCAAGACACTTTCATAGTTCGCTTTCCAGCTCAAATGGAGGATAATTATTTTATGTATTAGTTCCATCCAGTATTCACGTTTGCGCACACATTTACATTGTGCCCGCAAACAATACTATTTTTATTTTGAAATTGACCCGGTTGATTCTTATCTTTAAAAAGACTAACGGTCAATTGCCGCTATTTCATAGATTACCATATCAATGGTATTATTCGAAGTTATTTGGTAATGGAAAATACACCCGAATCGTTGCGGAATTAAAGGCCTGATTTCCCGTCAATTAATAATTTAAAACATGCCTAAGAAAATTAAGTCTGGTTACTTCATTTTATTTAACATCTTGTTAACTCATGTTATCTATGCACAATCGCCATTCATATTTGAGAAAGGACTATTTCTCCCTCTTGACTTAAATTATGGAAGGGACGCCATTGTAGAAGATAAGCTGGCCTACCAATTGTTCACAGGAGCTTTTTCTTATCCCTCAAATGAAAATGAAATTTTTACTTTCGATGGTGAAGAAGTTATGTGGAAATCTATTCAGGCCGATTCAGCAGGTAATTTTTCGGGAGAGCTGCTTTCAGATGGATACTTATATCTGGCATATGATTCAGAAACAGAAAAAACAGCAGTTTTAAACATTTCCGGTCATAACATGCTTTTTTTCAATGGTGTTCCTCATGTAGGCGACGTTTATAAACACGGCTGGTTTGACATTCCCATCAAAATTAAAAAGGGAAGAAATGATATTCTGATCAGGTGTTCCAGATGGGCGCGATGGCAGGGCATTCAGACCAAACTTTTGTTTCCGGAAAAAGAAATTTGGATTGACACATTAGATACAACCCTGCCACACATTGTTACCGGAGAGCAAAATCAAAAACTATTAGGAGCGGTTGTCATTATCAATGCATCAAACAAGGAATTAAATGGTCTCGAAATAACAAGTTCCCTAAACGGAAAAACTATCTCATCCTCCATACCAGCCATTCCTGCTCTTACCAGCCGGAAAGTTCCATTTTATTTTGATGCGAGTGCCGTTTCAGAAAAAGGTTCTTTTCAATGCCTTCTACAGGTAAAAAACAAATCGAAAGCTTTAGATGAAAAGGAAATACAGGTTGAAGCGGTTTTACCACAGGAACAAAGCAGTCACACCTTTATTAGCGATATTGATGGAAGTGTTCAATACTACGCGGTGACACCACAATCAACGAAAAGTGACGATTCGCCGGCATTATTTCTATCCGTCCACGGTGCAGGTGTAGAGGCAATTGGTCAGGCACGAGCCTATGATTCAAAGGATTGGGGCGTATTGATAGCTCCCACCAATCGGAGACCCCGGGGGTTTAACTGGGAGGAATGGGGTAGAATGGATGCTTTGGAAGTACTCGAAATAGCGAAAGAAAAGTTCCATCCCGATCCCAAAAAGATCTACCTGACAGGACATTCGATGGGTGGCCATGGCACATGGTATCTCGGCGCTACTTACCCGGGAAAATGGGCTGCAATAGGGCCTTGCGCCGGGTATCCGACACTTACTGTTTATGGTTCATCAGATGGGAAGATACCAGAAGAAGGCAATTCTGAAATAGAAAAAATTCTTCACCAGGCAAGCAATCCGAGTAACGTAATCGATTTAGCGAAAAACTATAATGCTGGCGGAATTTATATCCATCATGGCGATAGTGATAAAGTCGTTTCAGTAGATTACTCCAGGCAAATGCGAGAGGTTTTGGGTGAGTTTCACAAAGATTTCAGCTATTATGAATACCCTGGAGGCAGCCATTGGTTTGGTGATGAGAGTGTAGATTGGCCACCCATGTTTGAGTATTTCAAATGGCATACCATTCCGAACGATAGTCTGATAGACGTAGTAGATTTTACCACAACTAGTCCGACGATATCTTCACAATACTTTTGGGTAAACATAATTCAGCAAGAACGATCACTTGAACTAAGTAAGGTGAATATCAAGAGAAGCAAGCCTGAAAAGAAGATCTATGGAACGACATCCAATGTCGCTACCTTGAGTTTTGACCTTCACTATTTTACAAAAGGAGATTCCATAAAAGTAGTTCTGGATGATCATGAACCCATCATTTATGTTGCTAAATCTGACAACGACAGGATTTTTTTACAGAAACCAGACGCCTGGTTACTGGGTGAGGATCCCGATCCTTCGCACAAAGGGTTGAACAGAGGAGCTGGTTTCAAAGAAGGCTTTAACCACAAAATGGTGTTTGTCTATGGAACTAATGGAAACAAAGATGAAAACAAGTGGGCTTACGAAAAAGCTATTTTCGATGCTGAAGCATGGTATTACCGGGGAAATGGAGCTATTGATGTCATTGCAGACAAAGATTTTAATCCATCCAAATATCCAGATCGGGGAGTCATTATTTATGGAAATGCAAAAACAAACAGCGCCTGGAAAAAACTACTGGCTGACTGCCCCATCCAGGTACAGCCTGAACAAATACTTGTCGGAGACAAAACCTATACAGGAGCCAATCTTGGAGCATATTTTATGTGGCCAAGAGCAGATAGTGAGACAGCATCAATAGCGATCATCAGTGGAACCGGACTGGAAGGAATGAATGCAACGCTGCCTAATCAATATTTTGCAGCAGCAAGTGGTTTTCCTGATTTCATGATATTTTCTTTGGATATGTTGAAAGAGGGGGCTAAGGGAATAAAATGCTCAGGATTCTACACCAATGATTGGAAAATCGATATGAGAAATTCTGCTTTTACAGAATAATTAAAAACACTAGAATAAATCAACAATGAAGAAATCTTTGTTTTCTTTGATCGTATTCACTTTACTGGCAGGAACCACTCTTGCTCAGGAGGACAATATACACCATCAATCATCGATTTACGAATGGCCTGATGACTCGCTTGTGCTCGACAAACTCAACCAATGGCAGGACCAGAAATTTGGTATGATCATTCATTGGGGACTTTACGCTGTGCCAGGAATGATCGAATCCTGGGCGCTGTGCTCTGAAGACTGGATCAGCCGGCCTGATTCATTGGACTATTGTGCATTCAAGGAATGGTACTGGGGTCTCATTGATGAGTTCAATCCAGTTAATTTCAATCCGGAACAATGGGCCAGTGCAGCCAGAGACGCTGGCATGCGCTATGTCGTATTCACAACCAAACACCACGATGGCTTTTCTATGTTCGACACAAAGCAATCTGACTACAGCATTGCAAAAGGTCCCTTTGCATCCCACCCGAAGGCAGATGTGGCTAAATACGTGTTTGATGCTTTTCGAAAAGAAGATCTGATGATAGGCGCATATTTTTCCAAACCTGATTGGCATACGGAATATTATTGGTGGCCAAAATATGCTACAGCAGACAGGAACAATAATTATGACATCAATAAGTATCCGGATAGATGGAATAAATATAAAGAGTTCACCTACAACCAAATTAGTGAGCTTATGCATAATTATGGTCAAATTGACATCTTGTGGCTGGATGGTGGATGGGTCAGACCTCTTGAATCCGTCAATGAAGAGGTTCTGTCCTGGGGAGCCAGAATACCCGAATGGAGTCAGGATATTGATATGCCAAAAATAGCCAGAATGGCTCGCGAGGCTCAGCCGGGAGTCCTGATCGTCGATCGAACTGTTCATGGTCCATACGAAAACTACCAGACTCCTGAAAGGAGAATTCCCGAAGGGAAACTTGATTATCCATGGGAAAGCTGCATACCCTTGGGAGATAATTGGGGATATGTCCCGAATGACCCAATGAAATCACCAACCCAGGTAATTCACCAGCTTGTAGAAGTAGTAGCTAAGGGAGGCAGCATGCTTCTGGGAGTTGGCCCCAAAGCTGATGGCACCATTGATATTGAAGTAATTCAAAAACTCGAAACGATTGGAAGGTGGATGAAAGCGAATGGATCTGCTATTTATAACACCAGAACTACCGACGCTTACCAGGACGGGAATACTTTCTTCACACAGAACAAGGATGGATCGGTCAATGCCATTGTGCTGATCCAAGAAGGTACTAAAATTCCTAAAACCATTGAATGGAAGGGGAATATTCCTAAAAAAGGAACGAAAATGAGAGTTATTTCAACAGGAAATAGAGTGAAATGGATAATTGATGGGAATAAAGTAAGGGTTAATGTGCCGGAATCGGTATTAAATTCGACGAACTCATATCCGGCCATTGCCTTTTCTTATCAGGTAGAATGAAAAGTGTGTCACATAACGTGTATTCTTTGATTTTAACGCAGATGAAATTCTGGAATATTATCTGTTCATTAATCCATCAGTAATAACTATTCATAATTAACTTTCCAATCATCCGTACGGAAACTCGATGCTGGCAAACCTGCCTCATTGAATAAATTGGGTTCGGCGGTATTGCTCCATGCAAACCGGACAGCTACCGGCTCTTTCACTTCTTTGGCATAAACAATCACAGAATTACCATCGATCTTTGCTTTGGCATTGACGAACACCTTGTCCTCACCTGAAATCTGAAAATCCGTTAATTCTTTTCCCTTTGCCATCAGGCCACCATCGGTATGTTCAAATTCAATTCGTATCCTTTTACCTTCAATTTTCATGTTTTTGTACAATGGACCGGAATAAACAACGTCTTCCATGCCATAGGTTTTGTTCAATGCCCATTTTGCCAGCCGTAAGCCCACATCATACTTATTCCTGGGATGGATATCGTCGATATTTCCAATATCACTAATGACAACCATCCCTGTATTGGGAGTAGACAATACTTTTCTTTGAGCATCCCTTAAAGCTACTCCCTCGTACGGCTTTCCATATTTATAGGGAGCGATCTGAACGTAATAAAATGGGAATTCATAACCCCATTCTTCCCTCCAGCTATCAATCATCGTCGACAGAAGCTTTTCATAGTTTTCCGGGTTTCCAACATTGGCCTCTCCCTGGTACCACAAAGCCCCGGCAATTTTAAATGGAATAATCGGAGCAATCATCGAATTATAAATCCTGCCTGGTTGTACAGGACCCCAGGGAACGTCTTTCAATTTTTCTGCAGCTGTTTCCAACTGTTTATCTTTCCTAATTGCCTTCTCACTTGTCCAACTCTCGGCAGGTGTCCCACCCCAACTACTATTGATCAGCCCAACGGGCACATCGATTTTTTCATGAATTTCCTGTCCAAAGAAGTACCCCACAGCGCTAAAATACTTCATGGTTTCAGGTGTGCAAACGACCCATTCACCCTGTAAATCATTTTGAGGTGTCAAAGCTGTTGTATGTGGTACAGAAAAAAGTCTGATCTCCGGATAATTGGCATTTTTCAAATATTCCTCAGCGTTGTCAATCCCTGACCCCGCTGACCATTCCATATTGGATTGGCCGGAGCATAACCAAACTTCGCCAATCAAAATGTCCTCAATGATAATTTCATTGTATCCTTTTAAAATAATCCTGTGGGGCCCTCCGGCTTCCGGGGTTTTCAAAATAACCGACCACTTAGCCTGGTTCGTTGCTTTCATGCTCTGCTCCTGATCGTCCCAGCTCGTTGTGACCTTTACTTCTTCTCCGGTTTTTGCCCAACCCCATATCCTGACTTCCGAATTTTGTTGAAGAACCATATGATCTCCAAAAATTCCGGGAAGTGTAATGTTAGCAAATGATAGAGTTGCATTGATAGATAGGAAAATTGTGATTCCCAGCGTCTTAATAAATTTCATATTTGAGCGATTCTGTTTAATAATTATCATCAGAACTATAAAAAGTTCCTGATGTTATTGAATAGTGTCAATGAAGGTGTACTTGCAAGATAGTATTCAACCTGCTGAAACACCTATCTCTTTTAAGAGATTTTCTGATTTTTCCCATAATAGCTGTCCATTCTTTGAAGAAGCAGCCTTTTCATCAATTTCTTTTTGTGTCATCAGGTACAAATATTCAACTTTTTTAGCCTTCAGGTCAGGTGATGTTGCCAGGTAAACAACCGGTTCTGATGCCACTTCCGGACTTCTGAAAAACATTTTGAAAATGAACTTCATCAATGGCTGGAATAATTTCGGGGCTTCCCTGGCAATATTTGAATTAACTGGTCCTGGACATAATGAATAGAAATAAATTTCACCCCCAAAACGCCTTTTTAATTCTTTAAATAACGTTGTCAGAAGCAGTTTGTAATATCCATATAGCTCAACTGTCTTTCCCATCGAATAATCTTTGTAAACTCCAAACTCCTCCCATTTATAGTCTTTCGGATTGCGATGGCTTTCGGATGAAACAATTATCACCCTTGGATAATCATTAAACTTTGACTGAATAGCATTTTTCTCTATCAGGGAATTAATCAAAACAAATTTAGACAAGTAATTGACCACAAACATTTCCTCCAGCCCCTGTATGGTTTTTCTGCTTTTACCCGGAACTACCGCGGCATTGCAAATCAAAATATCGCATGATCTAAACTTTGTCTTAAATTCGTCAACGAGTCGATAAATGGAATCAAGATCGGAAAGATCGACATGCAACATATCGACCTGATCTGAACCGGAAAGCTTTTTTACTTCTTCTCCTTTTTCAGGGATTCCGCTTCGACATGCCATAATTACCTGAGCTCCACGTTTTGCCAGCTCCACGGAAGTAGCAAACCCTAACCCCGAACTAGCACCGGTAATGAGCACTTTCTTCCCATCCAATCGATCTTGCTCATTTAGTTCACCAATGGATTCATGCTTCTTAAACAATTCCATGATACCATTGAATGTAGCGCTGAATGGATTGCTATATTTTCCTTCTTTTGTATTCATGGACGTTAATTAACAAAATAAAATTTTTTTCCTTCATAGGATTTGTAAATTTATGCATTACTTAATTTTTTAAATACTTGTCAGGACGAAGCATCAGATATTGCGATATCAACAGGGTAGTTGACGCAAATGACCCTGAAACAAGTCTGCTCGAAATTTCCATCGCCAATAAAATCCCCCACCTGCATGAATGCGGCGGGAATGGAATGTGCACCACCTGCAGGATCCGGGTGATAGAAGGAAGTGAAAACCTTAATCCATTAACACGACAGGAAGAAGAATTTCGAAAAAAGCGGAATTGGGATCCCTCCATCCGGCTTGCATGTCAGGCTAAGTTAATGAAAGAAAATGTATCCATCGAGCGGTTGGTCTGGACCAATGCGGAAGTAAGCAATCTGCAATTGGAAACCATCCCTTTTGGGATCGGGGATGAACGGGAACTGGTATTTCTTTTTTGCGACATGAGAAATTTCACCCCACTGGCCGATAAGCATAGCAATTTCGATCTGGCACATATGCTCAACCGGTTCTTTACCGTCCTTGGTGATCCGATATGCATGAACAACGGCATCATCTACCAGTATGCAGGCGATGAGATCATCGCGCTTTTTGGTACCGGAGGAGGGAATAAATCAAAGATCTGTATGGATGCTATCCGTGCAGCTTTAGGGATGAATTATGCCATTCAACGTCTTAATAAATGGGAATTTAAGGATTTTGAAACGGAAATAAAGATTGGTATCGGACTTCATTATGGTAGGGCATTTGTCGGGAACATCGGTCACCCGCGTCATAAACAATTTGCAGTCATTGGCGATCCTGTTAATGTAACGAGCAGGATTCAGGCCCAGAACAAAGAATATGGTTCCAGAATTCTCGCCTCACAGTCTGTAATGGATCACATTCCAGAAGATAAATTAAAAATAGGATTTCGATCGGATGTGAAATTGAGAGGGAAGGAAATTAAAATTCCGGTATATGAGATACTGGGATTTGTCGAAACAGACACGAACCTTGAGGTCCAGGCAACACTCGACCAGCTGCTTAGAAATGAAGAACAGTTTGCGGAACTTTTCTATGAAAAAGTATTTCAGCAAGCCCCGCAGGTCAGAACACTTTTTCAGAATAATATGCTTGAGCAGGGCCGTATGTTGACACATATGCTAAGAGGTATTATCAATTCTCTCTCCAGACCTGAGCACCTTATGCTCAATTTGAAATCATTGGGTAGGCAACATGTGAATTATGGTGTCAAGCACGAACACTATCTTATGATCAAAGAAATTTTATTGGAATCTATTGCCGAACAACTTGGGGAAGATTATACAGATCGCTCCAGACAAGCCTGGATTGAAGCTTTAGATCTGATCATTGAGACCATGGAGCCCGTTAATTAGCTATTCAATTAATCGCATTTTTCGGGCACGCTCCTCCCATTTTTTCCTGGCATATGACTGTAGATCTGAAATGGAGTCCGTCTCATCCATGATCTCCAGTCCCATCAATGTTTCAATAATATCCTCCAGCGTTACCAACCCGAGAATTCCACCATATTCATCTACAACGATCGCCAGATGCTCCCTTTGTGAATTTAACTTATCAAAGATGTCACGAAGATGCATGGTTTCGGGGATGATAATCGCTTCACGTTTGATCTCTTTCAACATACGGTCTGATCGCCCATCAATCAATTCCTGTAAAAGATCATCTTTCAGCAGCAACCCGGTAATGGAATCTTCTTTCTTGTGGTAGAGTGGAATCCTAGAGAAAATAAGAGGTTGATTATTCTGGTAAAATTCCTTCAAGGTCTGATCCTCCTCCGCCATAAACATAACGGTTCTCGGGGTCATGACATCGCGTGGCCTCAATTCATCAAATCGAAGAATATTCTTTATCAATTTGTATTCTTCTTTTTTAATACCACCGCTTTCACTCACGACATCGGCCATTGCAGCAAAATCCTGTTTACTGAAAATACTTTTGTTTTTGTCTTTTTTAAGGATTTTGGTTAGTTGATTGCTCATCCAGACAAACGGAGTCAATATCCAGACAAGTATTCTCAAAGCTTTTGCGGTTATTGGAGCTAGTGTTTTCCAATTATTAGCTCCCAGGGTTTTGGGTATAATTTCCGAAAGAAACAATATCGCGAGAGTCATTAATGCGGCAATGACAGACTCATATGTAAGCTGAAATCCAAAGACATTAAAGCTGTTGGTACCATACAATTTTCCGGCTTGCGCCCCCACACCAATAGCTCCAACAGTATGCGCAATGGTATTGAGGGTAAGAATCGCAGATAGCGGACGGTCAATTTTCTTCTTTAGATCTGCCAGCAAGGCGCCAGTAGGTGGATCTTCAATTTCTTTTCTTTTAATGTAGGAAGGTGTGACACTTAACAACACAGCTTCCCAGATTGAGCAAAGGAAGGAAAAGAGGATGGATAACAGAAAAAACCCAATTAGCAATGTCATTCCGAAAAGGTACTATTATTTTGATTAATCTAAAAGCAAGGATATTCCGGTAGATTTGAAAGGAAGGATTTTATTCATTCTTTTTCAGGTATTTCCCTTTGATCAGCTTATTCACCAGCTTTTTGGAAAATTTACCGATGAATTCCTCTGCATTGTCCGTAACGATTTTATTAGATAAATCTGAAAACACCAGGCTTTTATCCCCGGCATAAAATAGATCAGATTCAATCACTATTTTGATTTCTTTTACCGAATCCCAATTTCTGGGAAAATAGGAATATGCATAATTATAAAAATAAACATCCCCTGAATAATCGTATTTATCGCTTGTTGTGTAGTTTACTTCCTGATCGGCATCCAGTAGTTTCAAGAGCAATACCCCATCATAATTATTTTCTTCCACAACGCTGATCACTTCCTCTCTGGTAATTTTTTCACCGGTATTCAATGCAGTTTTGTGACTTTGTATGGATGCATAACCTTTGACAGCCAGTTGGATCTGGATCTCATCTTCAAAGGTCTGGCGGTTTTCCTGATTACCGACCAGGACAATGATTAACAATCTTGAGATTTGCTTTTCCTCCTTTTTGGATTGACTGAACCCCTGAAAAGCAAGAAAGAAAATGAGAGAAAAAGTCAGAATAGTTGTGATTTTATGGTTGATAGTCATGGTTAAATAGTTAGTAATTAGCTGCGATTGCTTTTGAGCCTGAATTTAATGGAATGCAAATGAAAAAGAATACGATTACTTGTTTTATTTTCCAGTTAATGTATTCGCCTTGAACTTTGGTTGTCAAATCATCATCAACACATCATCACATCATCATCAAAATTTTGCTAAGAATTTCATTAAACTCCTCCGGCTTTTCGATCATGGGATAATGACCGGTTGCATGGATCTCAAATACCTCAAATGACTTGTTGCAGTACAGCTCTAATCCTTCTTCATTTGTAGGTTGTGCATCACTATTCAACAGATATAATTTATAGGGAAGCTGTTGCAACTTTTTTACTTCTATTTGTGAATAATCAACATACTTTCTAAGTGATGCAACAGCAATTTCCTCATTAGATGTAACGAAATCATGCTTCACTCTTGTCCGAACAGCACTGTCTGTTGAGGGATGAAATAAATATTGCTCTGCATAGTTAGAAACGACATTTTGATAGTCATTCTGCATAAGGTCCAGAAACGACATATATTCTTTCATTTCTTCCGGTGAAAACTCCACACCGATCATTTGAAAATTATCAATTCCAACCAGACCGATAACAGAGGGATGGTTCTGAATCGCGACCTCCAGAATAATACCTTCGCTCATAGAATGCCCGATCAGAATGACATTTTTTAAATTCAGTTCCTCGATAAAAGCAACAACATCCCTGGCATACTCTTCAATCGTCCATTGATTTCTCAATGAAGATGATTTTCCAAAGCCCGGCAAATCGATGGAATAAACTGAGTATTGGTCACTAAAAAAAGTCAATTGATCTTCCCAATAAGAACTGTTGATGCACCACCCATGCAGAAAAAGCAAGGTCTTTTTTCCCTCGCCCTTTTGATGGTAGTAAATGCTTGTGGAATCATCGCGGATACTAACAAATCCACTTTTTGCCTTAGTTTGAAAATAAATGCTTAACATGATCAGAACGGTTATTAGTTGAATAATTTTTTTCATTCTCAATAAGTTTTGATCAAAGTTATTTACTCATTGTGTCAACAGTATGTCAGCAGGATTTAAAGGCAGGTAAATTTATTGAAAATTTTCAAATCCCAATCCCAAATCCGCAGTCCGAAATTCGAAAATCCACTTCGCTAATTTTGACATTGATGTATTTGAACTTAATATTATGAAATGGAAATCAATCCTGGAATCCTCCTGATTTTTTATGCTAACTTCCTTCTGACATGATCTCAAAGAAAACCAAGTATGCCATCAATGCTCTCGTTTACCTTACGAAGAAAAAAGATGAAGGCCCCATTCTGATCAACCAGATTGCCACGCATGAAAATATCCCTCAAAAATTCCTGGAAAGTATTTTACTGGATTTGCGACGAGCAGGAATACTAGCCAGCAAAAAGGGACGAGGAGGTGGATATTATTTACTAAAAGAGCCAGATGATGTAAACCTCGCCGAAGTCATGAGACTTTTTGATGGCCCCATTGCGCTTTTACCTTGTGTGACACATACATACTATGAGCGTTGTGAAGAATGCAAGGATGAGAAAACATGTGGTATCCGGGATGTATTCATGGAGGTTCGAAATCAAACAGTCGAATTATTGAAGAATGCTACCCTGGAGGAAATAATTAAAAGAGAAAGTATTCTCGGGAAATAACAGGGAAACAGGAGGACGGCTTAATTTGATAATTATTTTTATATTGAATCCAGTCAATAACCCTAACCCGGCTCCATGATCAAAAAGCGATTTTTCCAACTGCTCGGTCCCACTGCTTTTTTAGCTATTAAGTTAATTCCTTTTGAAGGGCTTTCGCCAGAAGGCCAGGCTGTTTTGGCCTGTTCTGCATGGCTGGCAATCTGGTGGATTACCGAAGCCGTCGAACTGGAAGTCACTTCACTCCTTCCCATTGTAATCCTTCCTCTATCGGGTGGTCTCCATGTCAAGGATACAACCATGTCGTATGGTCATCCTTATATTTTTCTCTTCATGGG
The DNA here is from genome assembly GCA_913057175.1 of uncultured Cytophagales bacterium. GTDB lineage: Bacteria > Bacteroidota > Bacteroidia > Cytophagales > Cyclobacteriaceae > CAJXNP01. The sequence goes on along the minus strand of CAJXNP010000014.1, from coordinate 126,425 downwards.
AGGATTTATCATCGGTCTGGCGATCGAAAAATGGAATCTCCATAAACGGATTGCCTTCCGGATCATTCAAATGGTTGGGACCAGTGAAAAGAAGATTGTGCTCGGATTTATGATTGCTACTGCTTTTCTGTCCATGTGGATTTCCAATACAGCTACAGCGATCATGATGCTTCCCATAGGGATGTCGGTGATCCATCAATTTGAGGGTAATAAGAAATTTGCGCTAAGTCTCATGCTTGGGATCGGGTATTCCGCTTCCATTGGCGGAATGGCGACACTCATTGGCACACCTCCAAACATCATTTTTGCCGGAGTCGTGAAAGATTCGCTCGGTGAAGAGATCTCATTTTTCAACTGGATGTTGTTTGCCGTTCCATTCTCTGTCATTTTAAACCTTCTAGTCTGGTTTTATCTAACTTATTCTTTCAAGAAAACTGGTCTGCCAACAACAAATGAATTCGACACGAAGCTTCCACCCATTTCAATTCCTGAAAAAAGGGTTTTGGTCGTATTTGTCTTAATTGCCATCCTTTGGATTACCCGATCATTCCTGATCAACAAACTGATCCCGGCAGTAGACGATACGATCATTGCCATTTTCGGCGGCTTGATCCTTTTTATCATTCCTTCGGGATCAGGAGAAGGAAACCTGATGGATTGGAAAACGGCCAAAAAACTGCCGTGGGGCATTTTGTTGATCTTCGGTGCAGGGTTGGCCATTGCAAAGGGCTATTCAGATACAGACCTGGCAACCTGGTTGGGTAACCGATTTTTACTGCTCAAGGATATTCCGGTTTGGGTAATTATTTTATTGGTCATAGCAAGCATTAATTTCCTGACTGAAATTACGTCGAACACGGCTACAGCAGCAATGGTTTTGCCCATATTAATTTCACTGGCTTCCTCCCTGTCAGTTTCACCTTATACGCTGATGGTTGGGGCGGTTCTGGCTTCTTCCTGTGCATTTATGCTGCCTGTTGCCACTCCACCCAATGCCATCATCTTCAGCTCGGGAAAGGTAAAGATCAATGAAATGGTTCGTACCGGACTTTGGTTAAATTTGATATCGATTGGGCTTATTTATCTGATTGTTCAGTTTTGGTGGGGATTGAATTGATATATATTGAATGTTGTAAGTAAAAAATTGCAAACAAATATTAAAGTCTTAGCTACATTCTTTATTCTTTTTTTGGTAGGTATTAGTTCTTATGCTGACTCGTGGGCATATCCAAAAGTAACACGATACTATTCAGAGGACAGCAGCCATATGCTTAAAGTTGTACCAAAATACATTCCTGAAAAATATAACAATTGGGTAACGGCAAAACCAAAGAGAAAAAGGAAATTCACAGCACAAGACACAACAATAATCCCTTGTCATGCGATACTTTACAAAATAAATGGCTCAAAGGACACCGTTGAGATCTGGAATAAAAAGTTAATTAACAGAATAGCGCCAGTCACAGTATTGGTTTCCAACGACGGAAAAAGAATTGTAACTCTGGATAACTGGCACTCTATGGGTCATGGACTTGATGTTTTTGCAGTTTATAGTGAACATGGTGAACTCATAAACAGATTTCAATTAGATGATTTTTCTGTTTTTCCATTAAACGACTATGAATTTTCTGTCTCATCAATTTGGTGGCGATGTGGAGCTGAAATATTAAATGAACAGCAAAATGTCAAGATTTGTATGAAAACAAGTGATGACAGAGAAGACACTATCTTGTTTAATCTTAAAACATATAAATTTGAGAAAACTCATAATAAATGAGATTCGCAAATGAAATAGTCTTTATCATCACATTTAGTTGATATTCTCAAAGTCTGACGCTAATTTTTTCGAGTGCATTCCTCTGATTCAACGACATGAAGAGACCCAATCACGATGTATTAAGTTTAAGTGAGGAATATACCTCTTCCAGATTCTGGCGTTTGTCAGTAAGCACAATCAATTTATCATTCTCTTCAATTTGTGTGGAGCCTTTGGGAGTAAGATAATTTTCATTACGCTCGATCATGGCAATGATCGCGTTTTCAGGAAAATTCAAGTCTACAATTTTTTGGCCTACAGCATACGAACCTTGCTTAATAATAATCTCTTCCAAAATCGTTTTGGGATGTTCGGAAAGCAATTCATCAGTTGGTGATAATGGTTTTACTTTTTCCGGCAATCCAACATGCAGCCATTTCGCTACCACCGACAATGAGCTTCCCTGAATTAATACCGAACTCACAGAGATGAAAAACACTACATTAAAGATCATATTGGCCTGATCAATTCCTGCCAATAAGGGATAAGTAGCAAATACAATTGGAACAGCTCCGCGTAGTCCTACCCAGGAAATGTAAAATCTCCTTCGCAGTTTCATTTTGAATGGCAATAAGGAAACGAACACGGCAAATGGCCGCGCAATAAATATCAGAAACAAAGAGATCAATAGACCTATGCCAATAAAAGGGATAATTTCTGTGGGAAATACCAATAGTCCTAATGTCAAAAAAAGAACAATCTGCATCAACCATGCCAGGCCGTCAAACATTCGCATGATTGTTTTTTTATGGATCAGATTCTGATTTCCCAGATATACCGCGCATATATAAATGGCCAGAAAACCATTCCCTCCAATTGTATCCGTTGTTGAAAATGTGATAAACATCAAGGCGATCACAAGGGTTGGATAAAGTCCTTCAAAATCGAGTTTGATTTGGTTAATCACCCATTTGCTGACTTTTCCAAAAAGAAACCCTGCAAGGGCCCCGATTATCATTTGCTGGAAAAATAATGGAATGATTGAGATGAGGCTTTTTTCAGGATTGACAACCAGCGATAAAAAAGCGATGGTAAGCACATAAGCCATCGGATCGTTACTCCCACTTTCCAACTCAAGAGTTGGGCGCAGGTCTTTCTTTAATGCAAGGTTTTTACCTCTTAAAATAGAGAATACTGCTGCCGCATCTGTAGAAGAGACAATGGCACCTAATAAAAGGCTTTCGTAAATGGTAAAATCTGTTATCCACCAGACGAAAAAGCCAATGCTCAAAGCAGTTAATAGAACACCTAACGTAGATAGGGCGATCCCCTCTTTTAATACCGGTTTTACGGATGGCCAACTGGTGTCCAAACCTCCTGAAAAAAGGATGAAATTGAGGGAAACCACACCGATAAATTGAGCAATTTGTGGATTATCAAAGTAAATCCCGCCAATTCCATCGGAACCCGCCAACATGCCAATAGAAAGGAACAATAACAAAGTTGGAATCCCAAATTTGTAGCTCGTCTTTCCCACTACGATGCTGATAAACAATAAGGCTGAACCTATGAGAATTATATTTTCAATAGTTATGTTCATCCTTATTTTCTATTTAAAAGCCACATTTTTAACACGCAATGCAATGGTAAATTTCAACTATGAAATAATGAGGATTTTTTTGTCCAATAGGAGCTATTCAAAAATAGATCATTAGACATGAACCACAAAATTAATTTCACTACTGATTACTTCTGATACAGGAAAACAATGGAACGAGAAATGAAAAACTTCATCAGGAAAAATAAGTATTTCAGACAATCCTCTATGCAAAAAAATTAGCTTGATTTCTACAAGAAAGTGGGTATTAAATATCAGTAGGAAAATCAAAAGAAAACAGATTTTAGTTTTACACACACTTAACCCCTTACAAGAGTGGATGAATGTTTTTTTTTGATTTTATAGCGTGTTTATATTCAAGTCAGTTTAAATTTAAAACCTTATAGGCCCATCATTGTATTAAAATGACCTAATCAATTATTTCATTAAAATCTTTAAAAATGAATTGTCTACATACAGGAATTAAGTATTTTAACAATTAAGACCAAACTATTATCGTCGGACAGCTACATGAAATATACCTTCTCTGCACTGATCATTCTATCATTCTTCTTTGTCAATCAGGTACATGCGCAGGATTCCAAGGCTGATAGCCTGATGAATGAGCTAAATGAGATTGGTGAAGACCTGCTAAGTAAGGAAGTGGATACATCATACGTAGAAAAACACAATGATGATTTCAACGTGAAGCTTTATTCCATCAGTAAATTTAATTTTTTCAGGCTGCAGGATAAGGATAAAAGCGCAGGGGTTTGGTACCGTCCTACCAGGCAACTCAATCTTGGAGTTGGCCTGGCATATAAGTGGTTCGCGCTGGACCTGGCATTTAATTTTGGCATCAGGGAGGAAACGGACATTGAACACAGCAGGTTCCTTGATTTTCAGGGAAATGTTTTTAGCGACAAACAGATCGTAGAAGCGGTATTACAGTATTATTACGGATACCAGCTCATCAGAAATTTTGGGTTTGATGTACCGGAGGACATCGAGTTCGGAAGGGAAGACGTGCGGACGGTATTCCTGGGTTTACAATACTATTTTGCTTTGAATTACGATAAATTTTCCCTCAAAGCCCCATTCATTTTGAATGAGATCCAAAAGAAAAGCGCAGGCAGTTGGGTAATAGGTGCGGGTTTCAGGCTTTATTCAATGGATGCTGATTCCAGCCTCGCCCCTATCCCGGAAATTGATCCGGAGGATTTTCCAGTCACAGGTCTGACAAACTTAAACTTTTCAGCTGGATTTGGCTATATTCATTCTTTTTCCATTAAAAAATACTTCTTTATCACGATAGGGATAATTCCTGAACTTTGCTATAACATGGGCGATTACAGGACTGACTACAATCGTAGTTTCAAAAACAATCTTTCCTATGGCTTTACCTCTTTGAATGCCATAGGTTATAACGGGGTTAGGTTTTTTACCGGATTACAGTTTATGGGCGATCTTATCGGCATAGGCATAGATGATTACCTGATGAATGTGGGCAATGGAAAAGCAAAGTTTTTTGTCGGATACCGTTTTAAGAAAAAGGAGAAAAAGACACCGAAATAATTTTCTTTGTCTGCCAATTTTACAATTCCTCTTCTGTATAACCACAGGTTGCCATTTTCTCACCAAAATACGGGTTATGGATTTGCTTTGTATCGCTTAGCCAGTATGCTCCTTCATTGCCAAAAGCCATCGGGCAAAATTGACGATAAACCGGGCCGCCAGTTGTCCCAAACATCTTTAAAACCGAAAAGAGTGTATCGCTTAGCGTCGAATAGCTTTTCCTTATTTCTTCCAGGTCATCGCCGGTTTCCATAGCATGGATCGATTGATTCATCTTACCCAATAATTCCATCCAATGCTGGTGCATCTCACCACTTACCAAAGACATATTGACCTTGTTTATCGTTTGCTTCAACACTGTCAAAACCTTTTTGGTTTCGGCAATATCTTCGTCAAACAATACATTCTGAAGAGGGAGATAGGATTTGTACACATTGTTTAATTGTTCTGTAAATTCTTGAGAAGGAGTCGAATTACGCATACTTTTTACATTGTTTTCAGCATGGTCCTTTCCCACAGATTTTCCAGTTTCCGGATTCATCATGCTTGGTTTACCCGCCAGTTGAGCAGCTGCATCAATGCTGAAAGTTCCGTTGACCGCTATTTCCTCTCCTTCCTTTAATCCACTCTCAACAACATAGGCTTCCCCTAATGAAGGACCTAAATTGATCTCCCGCATTTTAAAAGCTGCCCCCAGATCTGACGAAGTTTTTACATACACCACGGATCGTTTTCCTGTCCATAAAACTGCTGATTTAGGAATGATCAACTCATCAGACGAAGTTCGTACTTTTGATTCCACCCTGCCGGTTACAAACATTTCAGGTTTCAACCGCTGGTCTTTATTCGTCAATTCTACCCTTGCCTTGGCCACCCTGGTTTGTGGATTAATGACCGGATCAATAAAATCGATCGTTTCTATAAATTCTTCCCCTGGTAGTGATGAAACGGTAAAAGAAATCTTATCCCCTTTTGTAATCCAATGAATGTCCGTTTCATACACATCAAACATGACCCAAATTTTTGACAGATCAACGATCTGATAGATAGGATCGCCTTTCTTGATGTAATCACCAAGATTCACAAGTTTTTCGGTAACGATCCCTGAAATATCTGCCAAAACCGGCAAAACTTCGCGCGTATTTCCCGTTTGCAAAATGTCATCGATTTGCTTATCCGTCAGTTTCCATCTTCTGAGCTTTTCCCTGGAGGCTTCAAAAAGTTGAGGTTGTGTTTCCTTCATCCTGTTTGTTTCAAGCAATTCCTGTTGGGCTGTCACAAGATCGGGTGAATAGATATAGGCAATGGGTTGTCCCTGCTTCACATATTCTCCTGTAAAATTTACCATGAGTCGCTCTATCCTTCCCGGAATGTGTGAAGATTGCGAATAAACCAGACGCTCATCCGGTTGTATTTTTCCCGTAAGACGAATGGTCTTTTCGGGTAAATCCTTACCGACTTTTTGAGTGGCAACCTCAGCCAGTTTCATCGCTGTTGGGGTCATAACAATGGCATCAGGATCAAGCTCATCACCTTCAAAATCTTCCAAAGGAATCAGATCCATCCCGCAAATGGGGCATTTACCAGGCTCCGGCTGGCGAATCTGCGGATGCATGGAGCATGTGTAGATTTGGTGATTTGGTGATTTATTGATTTGCTGATTTGCTGATTTGCTGATTTGATTATCCCGGGATGGGGTGATTAAATATCCTAGAAAAATTCCTAAAGCCAGGACGATAAGCAAAACAACTATTTCTCTACTTTTTATTTGAATTTTCATGATTTTTATCCTTTAGATCGGGCAGTCGAAATGATCTTGCTTAATAATTTTTGAATGGAAAGGAGTTTCGCAAAGATTTTCTTATCCGGATTCGGATAGGACGGTGCTTTTTCACATAGTAAAAGCCAATACTCAGTTTCTTCAGCTTCCTTATGGGATATTTTAAGTTTATGAATAAAATCCAGCTTACTTTCGCAGCTTTGGGCTTCCCGAATATTTGCTCCAATACTGGTCCCTGATTTTAATACCTGATTGGCGACTATAAATTTTCGTTTGCTTTCAAGGAGTTCGGCAAATTCAATGATCTCAAGAGCAAATTCAAAACTTAATTCTAATACTTCATTTCGCTTTTTCATTTTTAGATAATTTATTTATTTCATTCATTTAATTTCTCTCCTCAATAAACAGCAAATCAACTCATCGGCACATCATAATGTTTCAAAATCACAATTTTTTATCACTTAAAAACTCAATTTGGGCAATTGCCGTATTGTAATTTTTTAAGCTAATTACTTTGGCTATTTCATACTTGAGCAGTTGTTCCTGCATTCGCAGAATTTCCTCGAAATCACTTCCTGAATTGCTGTACTCTGATAACAATAACCGAATGGCCTGTTGTGTACGCTTAATTTGCGCTTCGAATAATTTATACTCTTCCAGTGCCCTGTCCTTCTCATATTTGGCCATTTCAAAATCTAAAAGCAGCCTGTTGCTGATTTCCTTTTCGGATTCTATCAGCGAATTTTGCATCCATTCGGCCTCTTTTATTGCTGAATTGTACTTTTTACGAAAAATCGGTATCGACACGGAAACCATCGGCATGATGGCATCTTTCCCATTGTCCGGGACATCCATATCCGTTCGTTCACCGATAATGGTATAATTTAATCCAACACCCAGCTTGGGCATGCCTTGTTTCTGGGCAACCAGTTTCTTGCCCTCCCAGGCCTGCTGCATCAAATTGATTCCAGCCAATTCAGGATGATTGGCTAAAATGCTATCTTCAAGGTACTCCGTTTCAAAATCAATCAGTGAAAGTGAATCCGTGATGGGGACACCAGCTTGGAGGTCCCTGTTTATCAGCTGATTGAACTGCGCCTCAAAGGGCTTCACCTTTTGTTGCAAAACATTAATTTCCGTTTCCAGGTCTTGTATCTGGATATCCAACCGCACAGCATCTACCAGTTTCGCTTTATCATTGATGTATTGGGTCGTAGTTAGCGACTTATAAGTATCCAATATTTCAATATTTTCCTCTTTCAAACCAATGGTTCTGTTCAACTCAAACAGTTGATAATATTTTTCCTTTACCTGGTAATGGATTTCATTACGTGCATTCAGCCACTTATAAAATTTGGTTTCCGCCTGCAAAGCTGCCACATCTCCCTGGGCCTTGAGCGTTCCAAACCAGGGAAACATCTGATTTAAAATAAAAATTGCACGCTGAGGTCCAACCCTTGTCTCTATCATCAGACCAAAAGCGCTCACTGAAAACGTTGGATCCTGAAGGGATTGAACCTGGGGAATGACTTGCAAAGCGGCTTCGAATTCAGCATATTTTGCCTTCAGTCCGGGATTGTTTGCTTCAGCCATTTTCAGATAATCTTCCAGGGACTGTGCATGAGCAGCCACGAATACAAACAGAAAAATGATTAGAACGATATTTTTCATCTTGATTTCTTGTTTTGATTTTTGATAACTGATTCTCTCCAGTAAGCCTGCAAAACCGGAACAACAAACATGGTCATGATCTGGATGATCATTCCTCCAAAAGTTGGTATCGCCATTGGAATCATGATATCCGCACCTTTTCCCGTGGATGTCAGGACCGGCAATAGCGCGATAATCGCCGTTGCAGCAGTCATCATGGCCGGGCGAACACGCTTTTTCCCAGCAATAAGAACCGCTTCGCGAACCTCAGAAATGGTTGATGGTTTTCTTTCTTCAAAAACCTGGTGGATGTATGTTCCCATGATCACTCCATCGTCCGTTGCGATGCCGAAAAGGGCAATAAAACCTACCCAGACAGCCACACTCAGGTTGACAGGATGCATCTGGAACAAGTCTCTCATATTTACATCAGCAATGAAAAAATTAAGAAACCAATCCTGGCCGTACAGCCACAGCATGATAAATCCACCGGCAAATGCCACGAAAACTCCTGAAAAGTGGATGGAGGAAGCGATGACTGTCTTGAATTGAAAATAGAGCAGGAGAAATATGGCAAGCAGACTTATAGGAATGACAAGGGACAACCTTTTAGCCGCCCGAACCTGGTTTTCATAGCTTCCGGAAAATTTATAACTGATAGCAGCCGGAACGGTCAATTTTCCTTCATCAATTTTTTGCTGAATAAGCTTTTGGGCTTCATTTACCACATCAACTTCAGCATACCCTTCCTTTTTGTCAAACAATACATAACCGACAAGGAAAGTATTTTCACTTTTGATCATCTGCGGACCCCGGACATACTCGATTTCCACCAGTTGACCCAATGGGATTTGCGCTCCGGTCGGTGTTGGAATAAGAATATTTTTTAGTGATTCCGGATCCTCTCGTAGTTCGCGAGGGTATCTCACCCTGACAGGAAACCTCTCCCTTCCCTGAACGGTGGAAGTAATCTGCATTCCACCAACAGCCGTTTCAATGGTTTGCTGAACGTCCTCAATGCTTAATCCAAACCGGGATATGGCATCCCGGTCGATATTCAATTGTAGATAAGGTTTGCCAACAATCCGATCTGCAAAAACCGCTTCAGATTTAACAGAAGGCACTTCTTTTAGAATACTTTCAAGCTCTTTTCCAAAGCTTTCTATAACCTCAAGACCAGGGCCAAACACTTTGATGCCCATGGGAGCCCGCATTCCTGTCTGAAGCATGACCAAGCGGGTCTCGATGGGCTGAAGCTTGGGAGCAGAAGTAACACCAGGTATTTTTGTCACCTTAACGATCTCATTCCAGATATCATCAGGTGAGTGGATTTGCACTCTCCAATTCCGGAAGTATTCCCCATTTCGATCAGAAATGAGTTGATCATCTGTAATTCGCAGCGCCAAAGCCTCCTCATTGCTGAGTGAATCGCCTGTTGTCAATATAAACCTTCCCTTTTTATCACTTTTGAATCGAACACGATGTCCTTTTTCATCCAGAATAAATTCAGGTTTGTAGTTGATGACATTTTCAAACATGGAAACAGGCGCGGGATCCAAAGCCGATTCCACCCTGCCCATTTTTCCGACTACCAATTCAACTTCGGGAATACTAGCAACCATTTTATCCATCATGCCAACAACCTCCCGGTTTTTCTCCACGCCGGTGTGAGGCATAGAAGTAGGCATAAGAAGATAGCTGCCTTCATCCAGGGAGGGCATAAATTCAGACCCCAATCCTGGAAAGCGGTTGGAAGCGCTCTGCCAAAAAGCTGAACCTTGAATGTTCCATCCAATTTGGCCAAATCCCTTTGCTATCCAACCAAAGCTTTTATCAAATCCTATCCATATCAGCAGCCCAAAAAGGATGGTAAAGAGTGGGACAAGTAGAAATTTTCCTTTACTCTCCAGGCACCATTTTAAAATTGGTCCATAAAAGTGAACAACTGAAAGTAAGACGGCTAGTATGAATCCAATCAAAACAAGGACAAACAAGTAGTTTACAAAAACAGAAAGTTGAGGCCCGAGAGGCATCCATTCCCTTGTCAGAAAAAACGAGGATATAAAAACGATAAGCGCCAGGTTGATATACCTTGGATATTTATCCTTTTCAACCGGCCACTTATTGGCCAACAGGTTGTTTAGCCCAACTAATATCAATACCAGTGGAAGCCACATTTTAGCATAAAAAGCCAGCAGAATTCCTGCAACAATCAAAGCAATATTTCCAATCCTCCCGATCTTTTTTGAATCGTACCGAATCCCAAATACCAAATAAGCCAGGGTTGGAAGAACGACCAATCCTAAAACAAATGAACCCAGCAATGCAAATGTTTTGGTAAATGCCAATGGACGGAAAAGCTTGCCTTCTGCCGCTTCCATGGCAAATACCGGTAAAAAACTGATGATAGTAGTAGCCAGAGCTGTAGTAATGGCGGATGAAACTTCACTCGCCGCCCGATAAATGACATCGAGCAATTTTCTTCCTTTCGCATCCTTGTTTTCAGGAAATTCCAAATGACGAACTATATTTTCCACAAAGACGATCCCAACATCCACCATCACTCCGATCGCAATTGCGATCCCGGATAGTGCAACAATGTTGGCATCCACACCGGTGTATCGCATGATGATGAAGGTCATGAGGACGGCAACAGGAAGCAGTCCGGAAATGATGACCGAGGCCCGAAGGTTTACAACAAGAACGAGTACAACGATGATACTGATGAGAATTTCATGTGAAAGCGCCCTTTCAAGGGTACCAATGGTTTCGTGAATGAGCTGGGTGCGATCGTAGAAAGGAACGATTGTTAATTGGCTTTCAACACCATTTTGAAGCGTCTTTTTCGGTAATCCCGGAGCAATTTCTTTGATCTTTAGTTTAACGTTATCAATTACTTCCAAAGGATTTGACCCATATCGCGCAACCACGACACCTCCAACTACTTCTGCCCCTTCTTTATCCAAAATTCCCCTTCGGGAGGCGGGTCCCAACGTGACAAAGCCAACATCCTTGATACGAATTGGCACATTTTCATTGACAGCAACTACCGCTTTTTCTATATCCTCAATGCTTTTGATATATCCCAGGCCACGAACCAGGTACTCTGCTTTGTTAATCTCAATGGTTTTCGCCCCCACATCACGATTGGATTTCTGAACGGCCTCCATGACTTTCATGAGTGAGATGTTGTAGGATTTCAATGCATCGGGGTTTACATCGATCTGAAATTCCTTGACAAAGCCTCCGATGGAGGCAACTTCAGAAACTCCTTCAGCTGAATTCAACCCATATTTAACATAGAAATCCTGGACTGTACGGATCTCATGCAAATCCCATCCACCGGTTACATTTCCATCCGGGTCCCTGCCTTCCAATGTGTACCAGAATACTTGTCCGAGGGCAGTTGCATCGGGACCGAGTGTTGGTTGGACATTTTCAGGAAGCAATCCGGCAGGTAGGGAATTGAGCTTTTCCAGTATCCTGGAGCGGGACCAGTAAAATTCAATATCCTCATTGAAAATGATGTATATGCTTGAAAATCCGAAAACGGAGGAGCTGCGAATGGATTTCACTCCCGGAATACCCAGTAGTGAAGAAGTAAGTGGATAGGTGATCTGGTCCTCAATGTCCTGAGGGGATCGTCCCGGCCACTGGGTAAAAACGATCTGCTGGTTTTCACCAATATCAGGGATGGCGTCAACCGGCACCGGATCGGAAGGAAGAAAATTGATATTCCATCCAAATGGAGCAGTCACCAAACCCCAGGCAATAAAGACCAACAGAAGGAGGATCGTCACCAGCCTGTTTTCCAGAAAAAATTTAATAATGTGATTTAACATAATATGAAAATTGAAAATGAAATCAATTGGATTGATTCAGAGACAGAAAATGCCTTTAGCCATGCAAGTATTTTGCACGGCAAAAATTCATATCATGTATTTTATAAACGAAAAACCTGATTCAGGACGAGTAAATCCTGATCGGGAGGTGAGGGCGATTGATATTCCGAAAATAGTTGATTACCATCGGAATAGTTCGTAAAAAGAAAGTAAGAATAAACAAATGCAGCTATAAACTGAACATTCAAATCCACTTTTTGAATGTCTGATTTGTATGGATCTTCTACCTGAAGGGTTTGAAAATGATTGTCACAGCAATGTTCCCTGTTGAATTTTTCCTGATCATTTTCACTGTTCCCACACGGAACATCCATATCCGGCATCCCGCAATCCAATGAGTGCTGTCCGAGCATCAACTGGTTTTCAACCGGAATCCCCATGCAGAAATGTGTAGCATATGTCAAACCGACATTGCTGACAAGTAGAATTACTGCGAAGAATATGGCGATGATCCGTTTCATGCTCGACAAAGGTAACGAATTTTTATTTAATAGGTTGTAAAGGCGTGACTTTCAAGGAATTATTGATTAAATCCTAAAGTTTAGGTAACTTTTCATTTAAAAAACCAATACCGGGATTTTTGAAGAACTCATCACCAATCACCAGTACCGGAAATTTTAACTTCCCGTCAAACATATTCCTTACTGTTTGTTCTGCTTCTTTATCGTCTTCCACATCAAGATATTGGAAGTCAATCCACTTACTTTGAAGGTAATTTCTTAAAGCCGAAGTTTTTGGGCACCAATTTGCTCCGTACAACACGATTTTCTTATCCTGCATTTGCCAATTGTTTTCTAACGAACAGATCCGTCATTTTTGCTTTATTTTCCAATATAAACGGTGTCAATGCCATTGTCATAATGGAAACGGCCAGGAAAATCTGGTAATTTGTTTCGCTGATCAATTTGTTCTCTAATCCTGATTGAGCAAGAATAAAAGAGAATTCCCCGATCTGTGCCAGGGAAAAACCTACTATAAGCGCCGTTTTTCGATCAACTTTCAACAATCTTGCTGCGCCAAATGCTGCAGTTGTTTTCACCAAGAGAATGAACAAAAACCAGAAAATCACCAGTAAAAACTCGTCAAGAAAAATATGATAATCCAGCAGCATTCCCATCGAAATAAAAAAGAAGCTGATGAATACATACCGGAATGGAAGGATACACGAAATAGCCATTCTATTGTAATCTGTCTCTGATATGATCAACCCCGCCACGAATGCGCCAAGCGCCATAGACAGTCCAAGGTGATACGTTGACAAAGTAATGATAATGACGAAGAATAAGGTTGCGATTAAAAATACTTCCTGGCTTTTGGTTTTAAGAACCTGTCGAAAGAAGCGAGGAATCACGTATTTTGTCAGTAAAAATGCAACTCCTCCTATTACAATTATTTTCAGGATTAGCCAACCGATTTCTATCCCTACATTTTTCTCTACTTGCCCGGCCAAAATAGGCGTTAATAGCATTAGTGGAACAATCATCACATCCTGGAATAATAAAATTGCTAATGTGATGCTTCCGTGTGAACTGGTGATCTCCATTCTATCCTGGAGCATTTTAATAACAATCGCCGAACTGCTCAGTGCCAGCACAAATCCCCAGAAAACAGACTCATCCACAGGTCTTCCCATGAGGATGATAAGGATCGCAGTCAAAACAATGGTAAGAAGAACCTGAAACCCTCCTCCAACCAGGATGAATTTGCTGATCCTTTTCAGGTTCGTAAAGGAAAACTCCAAACCGATGGTGAAAAGGAGGAGCACAACACCGATTTCTGCAAATATTTCCACATCATGTGCATGACTCAATATTGAACTCGTATTTGGACTCAGTAAAATTCCTGTGATGAGATAGCCTACAAGGTGTGGGATTTTAAGGTAATTAAATAAAACTACCACTGTCACGGCTAAGCCGAAGATTATGGCAATGTCGTAAAATACATTTAATTCCATGAGATGTTGTTTTCGTAAATTGAGTATGGATTACTACCTACAGAATACCCATTAGGCTCAACATTGAATTCAAAAATCAGTTACAGATAGTATGACCTCAACGTCCTGAAATTAACTATTTTGTAAATCATAATTCCAATTTCGATATGTCAAAAAATCACATGCTACCTGAACTGCCACTCGATCAGTGGGAGAAAACCAAAATGACTTTGCATCTCATCCTTCAGATTATGGGCAAGGTTCGTTTAAAAATGACACCCCGCAAGAATCATTGGTGGTACATCACTGAGTACGTTTCTTCTAAGGGGTTCATTACTTCCTCTATACCTTGTCATAATGGATTCGACACATTCGATATTGTGTTAAATGTGCACAAAAAACAATTGGAAATTGAAACAAGCTTTGGTGAAATAAAAGTGATCAAATTGTACGATGGACTGACCATAGCTGACTTTTACAAAAAGTTTATCGATTCATTAACAGCTTTAAATATTAATCCAAAAATTGTTGACAGACCTTTCGATCTGGGGATTGACAAGCCATTTTCAGAAATCATGGAGTTTCATCATTTTGATTTTGAATTTATCCGCAGATTCTGGAAAACCATGATATGGGTGACAGGCGTGTTCAAGGAATTCAGCGGCCGGTTTTACGGAAAAACGTGTCCGGTTCAGATCTACTGGCACCATATGGACCTGGCAGTTACACGTTTTTCGGGAAGGGAGGGCCCTCCAATGGATCCTTCAGCCAGATTATCAGATAAGGATGCCTACTCACACGAAGTGATCAGTTTTGGGTTTTGGGCGGGTGATCCAAATGTAAGGGAACCAGCGTTTTATTCTTACACCTATCCATCTCCTGAGGATCTGGACAAAACAGAGCTTCTACCAAAGGAAGCAACCTGGAACGATAACAATGGAAGTCCGATGGCTTTTTATCGGTACGATGATCTTTTAAAGGAAACTGATCCACGAAAGACACTTTTGGACTTTTTAGAAAGCAGTTACCAGGCGGGGGCGAAATTGGCAGGTTGGGATGTTGATAAATTAAAAACAAAGGCACTTAACGAACTTTAGATTGATGGATAACTTGATACTCAAAAACAACAAAGAAAGTGATAAAAAAAGATTTGAATTTGAAGTAGAAGGTAAGACTGCTTTTATGGAATATATCCTCACAAATGATGGCATTTACCTGGTCCATACTGAAGTGCCTCACTCCCTGGAAGGTCATGGTCTAGGAACAAAACTTGTTGAACTGGTACTGGAATATGTTGAAAAGAAAGGATTGAAGCTTATCCCACTGTGCCCATTTGTAGCCGCCTACCTAAAAAAACATCCTGAGAAACATTTTTTGATCAAGGAGGGGTATCGGGTATAAATATCATAGTCTCTCCTGAAGTTCAGGATCGTTGACCTTCCATTCAGGATAACTTGTGAATTTCACTCCAACACCACCTTCTCCCATTTGGGGTACTTCACCTCATATTCCAAATCCAACTTAGTTTGTTCGTTCGATGGGATTTGTAACTCCCATTTGACAATTCCTGTATCTTCGGCAAGCAAACCGTTCGATATGTTTCCAACTGATACATTGATATTATCGACAACCGAAACCGGGATCTGGTCAAAAACCGTCATATTGATCACACTACTTTTCTTGTTTCTAACCAAAATTTCAAAACCGCGATTTTCTATTTTGTTCGTTCCCAATGTCCTTCGCCTGGAATAACTATCTATCTTCGTTCTACCAACAACAATACTTTTATCTCTTCCTAATGAAATATCCAGGGTATCCACGAGGGCTTTTGCATTCAGGATCGTTCGACCTACATAGGCGGATTCAAAATACAAATTGGCCTCCCCTTCCAACAGGTTATATTTGTCCCAATCATAAATCCTGGCAATCAAAAATGCATCTTTATCCAACTTAGGAACTGCATAATATTTATAAACAGCCGGTATTTCGAATTGCTTCAAATCCACACTTAATGTCTCTCCATTTGATTTGATGCTATAAGGTTCTGGCACCTCAAATTCAACTGTTGTCTGGTTTTCAATGGTTGTGGTGGTGATAGATTCGGCCTCAACTCTACTTACACCATAAGTTAAATTCTTCTTTTGGACATTAACACCAGAAACTCTACCAGACAATCCTCTTACCACAACTTCACTCAATTGGGTAAGATCCGGTTGCAATTGCACATTTAGGGTTGAAGAGGTTGCTGAAATTTCCTCTGTCATGTACCCGATATATGAAATGACAATTTGCGAATTGTTATTCGGCAAGGTAATGGAATAGTTTCCATTTAAATCTGTTACAGCTCCAACAGTGGTTCCTTTCACTAAAATTTTAGCTCCCGGCAATCCTTCTCCATTCTCATCAATAACCCTTCCGGAAACACTCCCGATAGCATTGTAGGATACATTGTTATCATTATACTGATAAATGGTGTTTCTTGCATAGTTTAAGTACCAGGCACTTAGCTCAGGCGCTGTCCCACTTTGATTGGGATTGCCATTGGAAAATTTAAGCTTCACATTTTCCCAATCTATACCTGTATTCTGATAGACATTAGCCTTATAATCAAGGCTTATGGGGTTTTCGACATCTTTCACCCTTACATCATATTTTGGGAACCATCCTGCATTTTTTACCAGGTAACTGATTTGAAACTCAGCCTCAATCCTGGTTTTAGCTTCTACTCTAATTTCAATTTCCCCCATTGGTTTTTCTTCCCTGGTATTGACATCAGCTATCTGCTTTGCATACTTCGACACCAATTTTTGCGATTCCTCGATCAGGTATTTATTGTTTAGTTCTTCCGATTTAAGATCTGACAGCGCCTGATCATAAAAGCTCATGGCTTCTTCAAGCTCAGTAAGTGTGACTCCGGAATTAAATCCACCAAGATTCTTATTTTCATTCAGAAGGCTTTGTTTTTCCCTCAGAATTTCCTGTCTGGAGTTGAGCCGGGCTATTTTCAGATCAAACTCATCAATCAATAGCCGAAGGCTGTCTGTTTTTTTGCCCTTTTTCAATTGATCAAGGAAATTCAGCTTATGATTAACAGACAAAATTGTAAAAGGCCCTTCTGCTTTCACCTGAATACTTTTTTCATCAACATAAGGTGATAATGACTTAACAAGAATAATTGATTTCCCCGATGGAATAGTTGTTTTTCCTGCACGATTAATTTGGGCGCCTTGCAAAAAGACCGTTACTTCTTTGATTGTAGTATTTAAGGAATGTTCATTAAAAGTTTGTGCATTTGCCTGATGAACAAACAGGGCAATTAAAAATAAGTATCGTTTCATATCTCTTTTTCCGGTATGATGCCTGAACGAAAGAGATTCCATAATGTGAACTGGATTTTTTATGCAGCTATAATAATTATTTCCTTTAACAAATTCATCAGACACAACTTTTTATAAAAAAAATACCATTTAATGGGTTATATCATACTCCCCTGATACACTAATATTCAAAGGAAGAAAACTTCCGATTTAAAGGTGGGCCCACCCTAATACCTGCTCCGAGGACGAGCAAAATTAACCAAACAACAACCTTTAAAATGGAAGATCATGACACGATATTTTATTGCTATCATGTCTGTATGGTTTTTCTTCAACCAAACAACCTATGCAGACATTAAAAACGGATATGAAGATGAATTAAAATTATCCATTGACAACTTACGAAACCTGGACTCCCTGCTTGAGTCTTCACCGGAAAATGACCGGTTAATATCTGTACACAAAAGTGTGCTGAGGAGAAGTAAAATGCTCGAAAAAAAGTATTCACGAACGCAAGAACTCCTGGATATGTTCAAAGAGGTTTCTCCCGGTATTTACAATGCTGTTAATCAGCTTAGAGATTATACAGAGCATTCAACAGATGTCTATGTTTGTGTAATTGATGAGACAGACTTTACTCATCAGGGTGTACTGGCCACCACCAATGTTGCGCACAGCAAAAAAAGTTCTCATGTTTATCATTCCGAATATGGAGACCATTCGGCTAGTATTAAGATCGCTCATTTAAGCCATTATAAAATGTTGAAAGTACTTGCACACGAATTCGGTCATGTTTTGTATCAGGTACCAAATCTCGCTTCTTATTGGGAATACTTTCAAAAAACTTATTTAAAGTATGATAATACTATTGCCAAAGGGCATGCGAAGAATGACCCCAGTCATTTATCTGTGAAGAAGACTTTAAGAAAATACCTTATTTCATTCTCCAACCATCGCAAATCCAATGGAAATGAAAAAGAAAACATACCAACAGATCTGACAATTGCCAAAAAAGAATAAATAAATCCTGAAAGATTGATTCATGTTTTTCATAGTTGGTTCCAGGTTAATTGCAAGGTTAGCCTGGAATTTTTCTTCTTTATCCTTGATAGTTTTTATTTCTTGCAACTCTGCTTATTTTTAAAACCATATTTTAACGATGTAAATTATCAGGGTTTTATCCTTCTATCCCCTTAAATCAATCGCTTATAAAATTAAGATTTCGATTACAATGGGCAGTTGGTAGAATCGCAAAAGTTAATAGCATATGAGAAAAACACTCTTTTCAGCAAGGCCACTATCGATAGATTTAGGTTTATTGATCCTTAGGATTGTAGCTGGTGTAGCAATGATCACCCACGGTTGGCCGAAATTCCAAAAAATTCTCGACGGTAATTTCAAGTTCGGAGATCCTATTGGAATTGGACCTGAAAATTCTCTTTTTCTGGCAGTATTTGCCGAATTCATATGTTCCATCCTACTGATTCTTGGCTTGGCTACACGATTTGCAACTATCCCACTCATCATCACCATGATTGTAGCATTTTTTGTCGTTCATGGTGCTGATGATTTTGGCACGAAAGAAAAAGCATTCCTGTTTCTGGGTATGTATGCCTCCATTTTTATTACCGGGCCAGGGAAGATTTCACTTGATAAACTTATCAGATAGAGGGCAACATTCAATCCTTGGTTATTTATTGTAGGTGAAAATTATTGCTTAAACAGGCCAATATTCAGGTATTTTATACTTATCTGAACAATAATTCGGCCGCACCAACCTTAGCATCCTCACTCAGAATTCAATCAACCCTGTTACTTTTTCCATTTCCCGCAATTATGTTGGTAAAAAACCATCATGAAAAGAAGTAAATCAAGGCAACCGGTTAAGATCAATTCAGGATCAATGGCAGATATCGCTTTTCTGCTGCTGATATTTTTCCTTGTCACAACTACCATCATCACTCACCAGGGTCTCAGTAACAAGCTTCCTCCCGAAATAACAGATGAGCAACCGATCCATGACCGGAATCTATTTAAGATACTTATCAATTCCCAAAATAAAATCCTGGTGGAGGGTAAAGACTTCGAATCGTATGAAAAACTCCAAAAACAGGTAAAAGAATTTGTTTTAAACAGTGGGGTAGACCCGAACCTATCTGTCTCTCCGCAAAAAGCGATTGTTTCTCTCAAAGTGGACCGGGGAACTAAATACGATACCTTCATCCAGGTATTAGATGCAATACAGGGAACTTATTATGAAATCTACGGAGAAAGGATCGGAATAACCGCGGCGGAGTTCCGAAAACTTAACTCTTCCGACGCAGCAGACAGGACTCGTTACCTGGAAGCAAGGGAAGGCATTCCTATGAACATTTCTATTGCAGAACCTTCAAAAATTTAATGACATGGCAAAGTTTAAAAAGAGTTATCAATTAGGTGAGATCGAAATACCAACTTCAGCATTGCCTGATATTATTTTTATGCTTTTATTTTTCTTCATGGTCACAACAGTTTTGAAGGAAAAGGAAGATAAGGTAAAGTACTTGATTCCTGATGCCGAACAAATCAAAAAGATTGAAAAGAAAAGCCTTGTTACGGAGGTAATTATCGGCTACCCGAAACAAAGTGTGACTTTTGGGAGCGAAGCTGTTATCCAGGCCAACGGAAGAATTATACAATTAAGTGAGGTACCTCAATTCATTGAAGAGAGCAAATCGAAACTTTCGGAATTTGAAAAGGATCAATTAATAGTTCTTTTAAAAGTTGATAAGGATGTTGAAATGGGGATTGTCACCGATGTTCAGCAGGAATTGAGAAAGGCAAACGCCCGAAAGGTAGTTTACGCTTCTTTAACCGAACTGAAAAAATAAAAAAGCCAACTGAGAGAAGTTGGCTGAGAGAATGTTTAGTTACAGTTATTTTGAGAGTTATTACTTTGTCACCTCAATTAACTCACCAGAATTTAATACATAATACTTTTTGTGAGGGTCATTTGCTCGTTTAAGTGGTATGTATTTGATTTTGTTTTGTTCCAGTCTTTTTTTCTGACGAAAAGGCTTAACGAATTTAGTTAGAAAAATGACCATCCAGATCAGCGAGATTAAGTAAATAGTTAAAATCATACCCATATGTCTTTTAAATTTGCTGTGTTAGTTGAACAATTAATGATTTAAAAGTAGACCATACTAAATTACTTTGCATTTCATGTTTGGGTATTGATTGTCTTGCGTAAGGAATAATGTGTTTTATTAAATATTGTCTAAACTCGTTTCTTTTTTTCAGAAATACCTTCAAAAATCTTTCATCAACTTCGGTGAATTCAGGTACTCAAAAAAGTATTTTAAACACCTACTCTACAGTTAGTTAGCAAAAACAAAAATTCCGCTTACTTCAAAAAGTTTTTCAATCCGTTTCATTTCTTACTTTTTGCAACAGATAACTATTTATTGTACAATTAATCTCTTATTATCGAAAAAAAATTAATTTATGAACAAAACCGATCATTTCCGGTTTGACTAAGACGAAAAGGGCAATTCTTTCGATATATAGCGATCGAAAGAATTAATTGGATTATTTATTGATGAAGAATAATGGATGTAAAATTATTGAAGAAAATCTGTGAAACCCCCGGGGCTCCCGGCTTTGAAACCAAGATCAGAAACCTCGTGATAAACGAGTTAGAGAATAAAGTTGACTCGATCGAAATCGATAACCTGGGAAACATCATCGCTGTTAAAAAATCAAAGAATCATTCCGATACCAAAATCATGGTGGCCGCCCATATGGACGAGATCGGATTCATAGTCACCCACATCGATGACAATGGTTTCATACGATTCCACACGCTTGGTGGCTTTGATCCCAAGACTCTCACGGCACAGAGAGTAAGAATACACGGTAAAGACAAAACCATCTCCGGAGTAATGGGGACCAAACCCATACATGTGATGAGCCAGGAAGAGCGAAATAAATTGCCCAAATCGACTGACTATTTCATAGACACGGGAATGAAAAAAGAAGACCTGGTTGAGCATATTAAAATCGGCGATCCTATCACCTGGGAAAGGGAACTGATCGAAATGGGAGATTGTGTCAACTGCAAATCCATCGACAACCGGGTTTCTGTTTTTATTTTAATCGAAGCATTGAAGTCGATAAAAAATCCCGCATTTGATGTTTACGGTGTATTTACTGTTCAGGAAGAAGTCGGTTTGAGAGGAGCAAACGTTTCAGCCCATCAGATCAATCCCGATTTTGGTATTGCGCTGGACACCACTATTGCGTATGATGTACCAGGTGCACAGGACCACGAGAAAATCACCAGGTTAGGTGAAGGTGCTGCTATAAAAATCATGGATAGCTCTGTTATTTGTGATTACAGAATGGTGGAATACCTAAAGCAAACAGCAGATAACAATAGCATTCCCTGGCAACCGGAAATTCTTCCAGCAGGTGGAACTGATACAGCTGGTGTACAGAGAATGGGAAAAAATGGCGCCATATCCGGAGCGATTTCCATCCCTACCCGGCATCTGCACCAGGTAATTGAAATGGCCAATAAAAATGATATTTCCAATAGCATTTCATTGCTGGTTAAGGCATTGGAAAACATGTCAGAATTTGACTGGTCACATTAAAAGCTACATACTCCTTGCTATGATTATCCCCAGATAGGTAAAAAATATCCCCAGGGCCACACTCATAAGTGTGTAAGTCAGGAGGGTTATGATGTTACCCTCAGACATCAACTTCAGGTTTTCATGAGCAAAGGTAGAGAAGGTAGTAAAGCTTCCACAAAATCCTACGGCCAAAAACATCCTGGTTTCCGCATGCAGCAAGTGCTCTCTTTCTGCAAATCCGTAAATCAGTCCAATGAAAAAACATCCTGCAATATTGACCAGATAAGTTCCCGCAGGGAATTTACTCATGAATATCTGATCAACGTAAACCTGTGTGAAGTACCGGGAGGTACTGCCGAGAAAACCACCAAGACCAATCAATAAAATATCTTTCATCGGAATACAATGCTGCAAAAATCAGGTATTTTAAAAGTTAAAGCAAATGGTAAGTAGTTTTAAAATTATTTGTGGTTTGGATTAAAAGTTGTCCGGGCATCTACGATAAACTTGCAAAAGTCATTTTGAATTTCGGTATAATTTTCCTCTAGATCGACCAAGGCTTCAGCCATATTGTTTTTATGCTTTACTCTTCGCGACATGCCTAGTAATGTTCTGCGGATCCCTTCCACATCGCTATACCTTTCAAGCCAGTTATCTCTTTTCATATACCTGAACAAGTATTTTGATTGTTCCGGCAAAACATCTTTATACTTATCAATGACACCATAAATATGTTCGGAAAACTCCGTCAGATCTTTATTCGCAATGGCATCAAAATCTGCCGCCAGGAAATGGTCATAAAAAATATCCATCACCACGCCCGAGTAATGATGCTGGTTCTTTTGAATTCGCCTACGGCTCTTTATGAAATACTCATGCTGATCCGTAAAGGAATCGATTTCACGATGCATTAAAATACCTTCAGCAATTTCCTCCGGATAATCCTTATAATGCTTGCCCTTTACAAAATCAGCAATAAAATTGCCGATAATCAAAGGCTCGCTATCAGTAGCTAAAAAAAAGTGTCCCAGAAAATTCATATTATTTTATTAGAATTTAGAACTAATTTAGGCCATAAAGGTTGGGGCTTCGATTATGTAAGGTATAAGCTTGATACTGGATAATGCAAACAACATCATGTTAAATGAAAATAAATTAAGGCACTAACCAAAATTTTAATCCATCAATTTTGAATATTTTCTGCGAAGATGAAAGATTTATTTGGGCAGGCATTACTGGATTATTATCTGGGAGATAGCGAAAACCCTCTCGTTTTACACAATAAATTTAGCAAACCAGATAGTTTAGAGCTTGATGGATATTTTTTCAAAGCTGACGAATTAGACGATTTTGACTTGATCGCTCTTAGTTTTTGCGAAGGTAAGATCCTTGACATTGGCGCTGCTGCCGGGAGGCATTCACTTTATCTCCAGCAAGAAGGTATGGAAGTCTATGCATTAGACATTTCTCACCACTGTTGTGAGTTAATGAAGAAAAATGGTGTCAAAAACATCATTCATCAAAACATTTTTGATCCTATGGACCAAAAATTTGACACACTTTTTATGCTAATGAACGGCATTGGTATAACAGGAAATGTTCCGGGGTTCAGATCATTCCTGAATCGTGCTAAAAGCCTGATATCAGAGAGTGGAATCCTTATCGTTGATAGCGCAGATGTTTCCTATCTAAACGAAGAATATCAACTTCCACAAAAGGAATACCTCGGAGAAATAGAATATCAGTACGAATACAAAAATGAGTTTGGGGAATGGTTTACCTGGTTGTATATCGATAAAGAAACCTTGAAAAAAGTTGCTTCTGAAGAAGGGTGGGAAGCCCAAATCGTTTACCAGGAGGAAGACGGGCAGTATCTGGGAATCTTAAATCTTCTATAAATTTTACCCTTGTTTAAACCCTTGGCAAAATTGTTGTGTCTAATTAAGAAAAAAGGGATATGCCATGAGGTTTATTTTACTTCTTCTACCGTTTTTCGTATTCTTCACAAACAAAACACAGGTGAATACTGCGCATAGCCAAGACCTACCGCAGTACCAGAAAGTCGCAAAAGATCTGAAAAAACCTTTTGACTTATATCCTAATCCCGTCGCCAATCAATTCACATTAAAAAGTGGATACTTTTCTCAATCGGATACAAAACTTTATATTTTTGATGTATCCGGCCGCATGGTTATTAAACTCGATCGAATACTGTTTGATGAGGAAAACACGAGTATTGTAGACATAAGTCACCTTTCATCGGGACTCTATTTTGTGCAGCTAAGGACAGGGAACTATTCCGCAACAAAAAAAATATTTAAAAGTTAGTGCCAAGTCAAGCATAGTTTAGTAGAGCCAAGTTTTGTCATTTTTGCCATGAACGGCGTTAATCCCGAAAGCTTTCGAGACAAGTAGCTTATTACTATGCTCAAATTTTTTACCTTGCTCAGAACAAAAATTACTGCCACTTACTCCACACACCACACTTGACTTGGCACTTGATAATTCACTATTTTCGATTTTTAATCGATAGTAAATTTGAAAGATCTGTCTTACGATACCATTGCATTCGTGTATTTAACAAAGGCAAACGATGAAAAGAATAGATGCCTCCTCACAAATCAATCATTGATCATCATATCAAAAGGCAAAACACACATTATTGGCCTTGAAAAGATCAGATCAGCTCAATTTTCAGATAAAATATTCTTACTTCCCATCGTTTTAGGTGGCGCATTCGGGCCTTTTTTCTTTATCGCCTTATTCAATCATTCCATTCATCCAGCCATAAGCTTATCTGGCTTTTTAATTTCCGTTTTGGCCTTCTACCTTGGGATAGCTGGAAAAAGAACATTTAGAATTGAAACTGAAAATGATGTCAGGGAAATTTTCCTTCATTCTATCTCTCCGAACTTAAAAGAATTTGTCAGTTTTTTGAATGATATAATTAGTGGAAATGAAAAGGAAACTGTGTTAACCTTCTACCTTCCACTTGACAATGACAGATTTAAGGAACTAAAAAATACCGGCATATTAGAATTGAATCAATCCGGCGAAGAATGTCTGACAACGAAAGAATTCCAAAAGAAAAAACAGGAATCTTATGATGGGGAAATGCATTTTTTAAGTATCAACTATAAGCTCCCAACCATCCAAATAAAATTTGAAAGGGATCAAACCGGAAAGCTAAGACCCAGAGCTTTTGGAACATTAAGTATTGAAAATGATTTAATTAATTCTCAATTGTGAACTATTATTGAAAGAATTCCCAAAAAAAGCTTTTTTTGCTGAGGGAATTATTTCAATTTATTACATGCTAACTTAGAATTTTGAGAAGTCTTAAACGACCCTTAAGTAAATTTTATCGCAAACGGAAATTTGAATATATCCTTCCGGAAACAGGTGATTGGCCGGTAGTCCAGCTGGCCAGGGATAGAAAAAATTTTATTGATGAAGTGACGCTGGAGAGCACCCAGCGCGTGAAGGTTATCAGAAATACAACACCGGGACTCATTGATGAATTGGAGCTAACCAGATACAAGGAAAAGCTTAGAATTCAGACCAACCCCTGGAAAATAGATCCGGAAGACGAGGTGGTCTACTGGGAAAAGGTCAAGCAAAAGCTGGTAGATGCGGGAAATGCCAGTGATCAGGAAGCTGAAAAAATAGCCGAAGATACTTTGAGGGATATTACCAGCCGTTATGCGAACGAGATTACAGGAAATTTCAAGCAATCACATTATAAGCTTGCGAGGAGGGTTGCCAATTTTGGATTTGCCCGTCTGCTCAACGCCGCCAAACTGAAAGGGTGGAATGCTTTTTTGAAAAAGGAATATTCCCTGCAGGATAAAATTCAGCTGGTAGGAGAAGTGGAACACCTAAGAAAGTTGGCTAAAATCGGCACCGTCATTATGGTACCCACCCACTTCAGCAACCTTGATTCCATTACGATGGGCTGGGCAATTAATGAATTAGGTTTACCACCATTCATTTATGGCGCGGGGCTAAACCTTTTCAATATTAACATTTTCAGTTATTTCATGAATAGCCTTGGTGCCTACAAGGTAGACAGAAGGAAGAAAAACCTCATTTATATGGAAACCCTCAGGACGTATAGCAAGCAGGCTATTCAAAGAGGGTGCCATAGCTTGTTCTTTCCAGGTGGTACACGTAGTCGGTCAGGAAAAATTGAAAACCGCCTGAAGCTGGGATTGTTAGGTACGGCTATTGAAGCCCAACGAGCTAACTATATGATCGATCCGCAGGAAGGCAGGGAAAACAAAATATTTGTTGTGCCGGTTGTGATCAATTACAATTTTGTACTGGAGGCTCCGAGCCTGATAAACGATTATCTCGAAAGTAGCGGTCAGGAAAGGTATTATGTTGAAAATGACGAGTTTTCCACCTCTTCAAAAATATTGTCCTTTTTGCTCAAATTCTTTACAAAAGGCTCCCACATCTCTATGTCTTTTGGAAAGGGGATGGATCTTTTTGGGAATTATGTAGATGAGGAAGGTAAGAGTATCGATGTGAATGGGAACCACATTAATACAAGGGATTATTTTCTTTTCAAAGGTGAGATTACCTACGATGCCCAACGGGAAGAAGAGTATACCCGAATGCTGGCTGATGAAATTGTCAAAGAATATCACAGGATCAACCAGGTATTACCAAGCCACCTGGCACCCTTTGTCGCTTTTCAGATTCTGCGAAAGCGACATGAAAAAATGGACCTATTCAGCTTTTTGCGACTTCCTATTGAAGAAATGGAAATTGAATATGAAGAGTATAAAAAAACGTTCGACAGACTCAGAAATATCATCATAGAACTTTACAATAATGGCAAGGTAGATATTGCGCCAACCCTGACATCTGATCTTGATGCTGTCATAAAAGAAGGGGTAGAAAACGTAGGAATGTATCATGCCAGGCATCCTTTGATTTTTAATAAAGCAGGAAATATTGCGACACAGGATCTAAATACATTGTATTATTATCACAATAGAATGGAAGGCTATGAGCTCGAAAAATACATCTGATAAACCTGTCGCTGTGGTTGGTTCCGGTAGTTTTGGGACAGCCGTTGCCAATATTCTTGCATCCAACTGTGAGGTTTTATTGTATGCACGCAAACCGGAGGTTGCAGTTGAAATAGAAAAAACGAGGAAATCAGCCGGTCAAAAGATCCACGAACGGATCACACCTGTCAATGATCTGGAGCTGATTGGAAAGGAATGTGATGTCATTTTCCCGGTCATCCCTTCACCCTACTTTAGGGAAATGATCCAGAAGTTATCACCTTATCTTAAGCCCTATCACATCCTGATCCATGGGACAAAAGGAATAAATGTGGCTCCAAAAGAAGCTGACTCACAAAAACTGACTGTCGAGGACATTTATACAATGAGCAAAGTGATCAAGGAGGAGAGCATTGCTGTAAGAGTCGGTTGTCTGGCTGGTCCAAATCTTTCGAAGGAATTGGCAGATGGACAGCCAGCAGCGACAGTCGTGGCCAGTCATTTTGACGAGGTCATCAAGGAAGGACAGAAATTACTGAGAAATGATAATTTTCAGGTTTATGGCTCGAAAGAATTGCTTGGTATTGAGCTTTGTGGGGTACTAAAAAATGTGATTGCCATTGCAGCCGGAGCTCTTGATGGACTTGGATTTGAGGTAAATTCAAGGTCTCTTTTAATCAGCAGGGGATTGATCGAGATGATCTATTTGGGACAGTTGATGGGTGCCAATCCACAGGCATTTCTCGGTTTAGCCGGACTTGGCGACCTGGTCGCTACATGCTCCAGTAATTTGAGTAGGAATTTTACGGTAGGGAAACGATTGGCGCAAGGTGAAAATATTAAGACCATTCTTGATACGATGGAGGAAATTCCAGAAGGGGTTAATACAGTTGAATTACTGGTGCGATTGCTGGACAACTACAAAATGCGTGCGCCCATTACCGAGACCCTTCACAAGATCCTGACAGACGAGTTGACTGTAGACGAAGGTCTTAGATTATTAATGAAATCCCCATTTAATGTCGATATTGATTTTTTTTAATATGAAGGCTTAAAATCAATAAATCTATTTTTTCGTAAATTTAGAAAATGAAATCTTCTGAAAATAAAATATTGAAAAGTTACTGGGAACTATTATCAGGTTTAAATGCCAAGCTAAAACTGGATTTAATTGAAAAATTAACTCTTTCTTTAAAATCTGAAATTTCGAAAAAATCTCGCATTAAAATGTCATTTGGTAAGTGGAGTTCAGAAGAATCGGCAGAAGAAATTATTGAAAAATTACGAGAAAGCCGAAATACCAATCGACAAATAGAAAAACTTTGAAGAAATATCTCCTGGATACAAACATTTGTATTTACTACATGAAGGGTAAATATGAACTAAATGAAAAATTTGACACTGTGGACCCTGATTCAATTTTCATTTCAGAAATTACTCTCGCAGAATTAAAATTTGGCGTGGCAAAAAGCGATCACAAAAAGAAAAATCAAAAGACCCTGGATGATTTTCTTTCAGGAATTCAAATTTTACCCATTATAGACTCATTAGATATTTATGCTAATGAAAAAGCTCGATTAAGAAAATCGGGTAATATTGTCGACGATTTTGATTTATTGATTGGTTCTATGGCTATCGTGAATGATATGATTCTTGTAACCAATAATCCTAAACATTTTAACAATTTGACAGGAATTAATATCACTAATTGGACTTCCTAAAATTAATTTAGAGCTTCAACAAAGCCAATAATCAAGCTTTTACTGACTTTTACTTATTTCTCCCTACGGCAATACTTTTTAAAACTACGGTAATTCGGGTGTAGTTAGGCATGTTGCCTTTTTTCACATTTGCATCAACAACAAAACAACACAAATGATGAAAAAATTAAATGCCAGCCCATTTTCAACCTTGAGAAGTTCCGTTGAAAATTTCCTCTTAATATTATTCCCTACTCACTCCAAAAAAGGTGAGGAGCTCAATAAGAACCTTGTTTGGGAACCAATGAATGATCAATCTATCAGATAAAATCAGAATTAAATTTTCCAATTAATTATTAACCACAAAAAATTAACACTATGTGCAAAATTTGTAATGACTTTCAGAATATAAACCAGGACGCTTTTGCAGATAATCTCCTGGACATGATGAACATGGGGGCTTTATCCCTAATGGTTTCCATTGGTCATCGGACAAAGCTGTTTGATACAATGGAAAACATGCCTTTCGCAAGCTCGGATGAAATAGCTGGTGAAACGGGATTGAATGAGCGATACGTTCGGGAATGGTTGGGGGCGCTTACTACAGGCGGAATCATTGAAATAGATGTAACAGGCAAACGATTCAGACTGCCACCTGAACACGCCGCATTTCTGACCAGGTCAGCTGGTTCAGATAATATTGGTGTGTTTTCTCAATACATAGCAACGCTTGGAAGTGTTGAAGACCGGATTGTTGATTGTTTCAAAAACGGTGGAGGTGTGTCTTATGATGAATTCAATCGTTTCCATGAAGTAATGGCCGAAGATAGTGGTCAATCCGTCTTATCATCCCTTTTCACTGATATTCTTCCTTTAGTCCCTGGTGTTACAAGCAAGCTGGAAAGTGGAATTGATGTATTAGATGTTGGTTGTGGTAGAGGAAAAGCACTAATCCGAATGGCTTACAAATATCCAAACAGTCGGTTCTACGGATACGATTACTGCATGGAACCGATTGAAGATGCCATTGCAGAGGCTACCAAATTAGGCTTAAAAAACATCTATTTTGAACAGCGCGACCTGACCCATTACCAGCATGAAAGACAATTCGATTTCATTACTGCTTTTGATGCCATCCACGACCAGGCCAGACCAGACAACATTCTCAGGAATATCTATCAGGCATTGAAAGATGGTGGATATTTTCTCATGCAGGACATTGATGCTTCTTCTAATATTAGTGAAAACATGGATCATCCGCTTGGGCCGTTGCTGTATACTGTCTCAACCATGCATTGCATGACTGTATCCCTGGCCCAAAATGGGATGGGTCTGGGAACCATGTGGGGTGTTGATACAGCCATGGAAATGTTAAAAGATGCTGGTTTTCAGAAAATCGATATCAAGAGATTGCCACATGATATTCAAAATTGTTTCTTCATCATCCAAAAAAAGTAGTTTGGCTTTCAACCTGAGAGCAACCCTGAAACATTCCGGAGTATTTTTCATTTTATGAGGGATCTCCGGAATTACCTTCTATTACCTGAGCTTATTATAAGATTGAAGAGTTTTGACTTGAATTATAGGTTTTTTAATTAACACACCTCTGAA
Organism: uncultured Cytophagales bacterium; assembly: GCA_913057175.1. Taxonomy (GTDB): domain Bacteria; phylum Bacteroidota; class Bacteroidia; order Cytophagales; family Cyclobacteriaceae; genus CAJXNP01. The sequence continues at coordinate 95,967 of CAJXNP010000014.1, read as the reverse complement.
TCTCCTCTTCCACCTGCCAAAGCCTTGTACGGTGGACAGACAGGAGGATAATGGTATAATTCAAGCCAAAATTCGTTTGGCTTGGGATAGGTCAAACAAGGATTCCTTTCTCCTTTGCTACTTTGACCGCCTCCGTTCTGGAACGACAATTCAGATGATCGTAGATATGCCGTACATGCATATCGACAGTTCTTGTACTGAGAAATAACTTTGCCGCGATTTCCTTATTGGTAAAGCCTTCGGATAAATTGGAAAGGATCTCCATCTGGCGATTGGTCAATCCTCCCTTTTTCTTTCTTGAATGGTGTATCTCACTCCTGGGCTCTGAAGCTTTTTCATTGAGGTTCCTTAAGAGATACGCTTCCACCATCTGGGAGAATGGCCGCATTCCCTGATTTTTGGCATCCTGAAAAATCTTCTTCATTAATTTAACAGACTTATCAATTTCCGAGAGCTTATGATTAGCGACTGCCAGATAATACTCAGCAAACAATAACTGGAGGGGTACACCCAAATCAGTTAAATGATCAACCGCAGAGCCAAAATGCTCCTGAGCCTGTTTGAGTTTTCGCGTTGTCAGACCGACAAGACCATTAACGAAAGAAAGGCAGGAAATTGCTTCATTGTTTCCGGTAACATCTACAATGAAATGCAAAATTTTTAAAATTTCATGCAGATCGTCAATTTGATTGTTTTCATAAAAAAATATGGCTGACGAAAACAAGCCACCCAAAGAGTCATGGACGTCCTTTAACAGGTACCAGTCGTCAATCAGTTTTTTGTATTGATGATAAGCCTCATTTTTATTCCCATCCTGCTCAAAAACTACTGCATTTGCCCAGTGTTGCAATAAAATGATCAACTTAAAATTTTCTTTTCGTGCTAGCTCCAGGCTGGTCTTAATATAATTGTTAGATGATTTTATTTCTCCTCTATACGCTTTTATCAAGGCCAGAACCACATAAGCTGTCGACCTGCTGGCATCATTTGATTTTTGATCGTTTATAACCTCATAGCTTAATTCTATGGCTCGTTTCCAATCTCCCAAACGAAACAACACCCATGACATGCAGCTAATACAAAAAACGGCCTGCATATCCAGATCTTCTCGTTGACAAAATGAAAGAGCACTATCATAAGTAGCGAGGGATTCTTTAAATTCTGAAGAATACTCCAGCACGCCTGCCAGTTTGCGATAAGCATAAGCAGAGGTCTCGTTGTCACCTGCAGACTCAGCTATTTTAATGGCCTTATTGGCCGTCTCTTTAGCAATTTGTGTATTTCCTTTGACAGAATAAGCATATGCCAGAATACTGTAAGATTTGGATAATAATTTTTGATCGTTTTTAAGCTCTGAATTTTTCACAGCCTTTTTTGAAAATTCAATAGCGCTGTCAACATCGAGAATATCGAGTTTTCTGTTGGCCAGATCAATCCAATCTTTAGCTGCCTCGACATATTCACCAGCTTGCTCAAAATTTTCCGCGGCCTTCTCCCTGTATTCTGCATATTTGTTCCATGTTCCCTGAATCGCCTGCGTGGTCGCCAGTGACCTGTAGATCTCCCCACTTTTTGAAGGTTTAGTTACTAATGTCTTGCTTTCCAACACCTCTCTCAGTGCTTTGATGGTTTCAGAAAGTTGTCCGTTAATTTGTGTGCATCGGGCATATTCCAAAAGAATTTCTACTCTCTCTTCCTCGTTTTCATTTTCTTGCCAGAGTTGCAGGCCTTTGTTGGCTACATTAGCTGCATCATGATAAGCATTGATTTTACAGTATTGCCTGGCAGCTTTTATAAATGCAATTCTTGCCCATTCCTTTTCTCCCGATGCCAGCCAATACTCAGCTTCCTTTTCAGGGTGTTTTCCTTCTTCCTGAAATACCTCTGCCAACCTCTTGCTAATTGACCTTCGTCTGGACCACAAAATTTCACTGTTTACCGCATCCTGTATAAGTTTATGTCTGAAACTTCCAATTCCAGCTTTTTTTTCAAAGATCAGGTTCATTTCGATCAATTCATCAATCGCAGAACTTTTATCGGTCAGCTTATTCAGTAAATGAAATTCAAAATCTTGTCCGGTAATGGCAGCTATTTCCAGCAATTCACGGGCCTTTTCAGAAAGGTCTTCCATCTGTAAAGCTACCACATCCCTGATCGTTTCCGGGATGATCCAGCCACTGGCCATTTCCATTGCTACACCATTATCCGAGCCAGTTAACCTACCCGTCTGTTTCAGAGATTGGATAATTTCTTCGATGAAAAAAGGATTGCCCTGGCTCATCTCCAGAATGGTATTGATCAAATTTTCCGAAGGAACATCCTTCAAAATATAAGTCAGGTATTCTTCAACCTCGGCCTTATTAAAAGGCTTTAATTCAATATCATAGAAATGTGTCTCCTTTCTCAGCGCTACACGTGCTTTTTTAAAGATATGGGTGTAACCAATGGATTCGTTCTTAAAATCAATGATCATTCCAAATGGAATCTTGGTTAGTCCATTGAATAGCTTGGGAACCAATTCAATTGAAGCTGCATCAGCGAGATGGAAGTCTTGAAATACAATGATCAATGGATTAATTTGAGCTGCCTTCAAAAGGAAATCCACCATAACTATCTGAATGTTTTCATCAGTCTCATCATCTATTGCTCTACCCTCTGACATCGAAGTAGAAATGTAAGAGGATTTATCAATTTCATTTCTCAAATCAGGATAGATGGAAACCAGATTATTGATAACCTGAAGAAAGAAACTGTACGGTTTTCGCGAAGATTCAATCAACCTCGATTCGATGATTGTAAAATTATCAGCAGCAATTTCCAGACATTGATGGACAAAATATGATTTTCCGATTCCCATTCCACCTTTTATGAAAAAAATAAAAGGCTGATTTTCCCGGCAATGTAGCAGGGCTTCATTCATTAATTCTTTTTCCTTTATTCGGCCGATCATGATTAATCTCGAATGTAAATAAATTTATAATTCAAGTTGCAGACAGTCAAAGGTTTAGCAGACATTTCACTTTTAATATTGCAGCAACACTCAAAGCATCGGAGATCCTGTTCTCCATCACCAATTGATATGCTTCCTCAAAAGGCAGTTTCCAGATCTTCAGGTCTTCGGTGTCGTCAAAATCGGTTTCGCCCTCTTCCAGTTCCTGAGCCAGGAATAAAAAACCTTCCTCATCTGTAACGGAATTACTGGTGTGAATCCTGTGGATATTGGTTAATTTATTGGCCCGTAGACCCGTTTCTTCTCTTAATTCCCGTAATGCAGACTCTTCGGGTGTTTCATGCTGTGGGCCCCCACCGGTTGGAATTTCCCAGGAATATTCGTCCAGGGTGTAACGAAATTGACCGACAAGCCAGGTATTATTTTGATCATCAAGAGGCAAAATCCCAATGGCTTTATTTTTAAACAGCACCTTCCCATACAAGCCATCCGAACCATTGGGGCGGATGACCTGATCCTCGATCACCTTGATCCAGGCATTGTCATAAATATCTTTTGAGGATTTTTTCTTCCAGGGATTTTCAAATTTTTTGTCAATCATTTTTTGCTTTTATTAATGAGGAAACTCCAAAACGGTACATTTTCAATTGCAGAAATCAATTTATAAATAAAATGAGTTTCATTTTACTATGTAATTCATTAGAATTAACCGCAATTGTTATGACGAAAATAGGTTATTCTCAAATTACGTTAAAAAGAACATAATTTGACCGACAGGTAGACGAAAGTAAAACTTTGTCTGGATTGAATCTGACAAAAAATTCCTTTTTCAGAATTTTTTAGTCAATTAGCAATGAGTTTTTTATTTTGAATAAAACAATAGATCTATTCTTAATTTCGGGCTAATTTGTTTCAATGCTAAGACCCTTTTTTACAGAAGACAAGACCGAAGCAGGCTGTGATGAAGTTGGCCGGGGGTGCCTGGCGGGCCCTGTTGTTGCAGCAGCCGTCATTTTGCCTAAGGAATTTGACCTGCCTTTGATCAATGATTCCAAAAAGCTAAACAGAAAGAGCCGCGATATCCTGGAAAAAGAAATCAAAGAAGTAGCCTTGGAATATGCTATTGCTGAAGTTTCTAACCATGAGATTGACAAGATCAATATCCTGAATGCTTCCTTTTTGGCCATGCATCTGGCGTTGGATCAGCTTACTCAGATTCCTGAATTTTTACTCATAGATGGCAATCGTTTTAAACCCTACAAAAACATTTCTTTCGAATGTGTCATAAAAGGTGATGGAAAATATTCTTCCATTGCTGCTGCTTCGATTCTGGCGAAGAATTACCGTGACCGTCTGATGGAAAAACTATCAAGCGATCATCCGGAATACGATTGGCAAAATAATGTGGGCTATCCAACAAATGCCCATCGAGAGGCCATTAAGAAACATGGTGTGACGGTTTATCACAGAAAATCATTCCGGCTTCTGCCCACACAATTGGAATTGTTCTAATTTATAATTAACAGAATCTCTACCACAAATCTCAATTATTCTGAGATAATTTCTTCCATGAGGCTATTCGCCCAAACCTCGATTTGTTCTTTTTGAGAGTCAGATAGTTTGGCATGACCATGCATAAATGTATAGATCGGCAATGGCATTTTTCCTTCTTGTGTCTCTTCTACCAATTCATCCAACTTATCGATTTTATCCATTACATCGTAGGTTCCCCATTCGGAAAAATTCAATTCTCCCCTGCCCTCTTCAATATCATGTTTGAGCAAAAAACTTACCGGAGCAATTTTGGAATACCACGGATATGTGGTCTGGTTTGAATGACAATCATAGCAACTCGTCTTTAAGATAGAGGCAATATCATCTGAAACATTGTGGTGAGTAATGATATCATTCTCTGTAACAGGCTGGTTTTCAGGGTAATTTTTTGGAAAAAACTGAATGATGATGAATGCAATTAAAAGAATGATACCAATCCATTTGAGGGCCTTTTTCATAATAAATATTTTCGCACGTTTAGTTTTTAATATCGGGTTTCGGAATGAAACCATCATTAATATAGTGAAGATTAAATTACCATCTTACAATATCTTGTGCAAAAAAAATGTCACATCCAATCAAATATCAACCTCGGTTTAATCATATTTTCTTTTCAACCAATCTTCAGGAACCGGAATGACACAAATGTTCATGGTCCGGTTGTCTTCAGACAACATCGCTGATTGAATTTCTATTTTTGTTCCGTCAGGGCTGAAGGTGGGGTGAGGATGATCAGCGGCTGTGGGTTTATGCCCAGTTGAAAGCAGAATCATCTCACGGGTATTTCTGTCAATGAGATAAATATTACGGTCAAAATCATCCCCGACAGCAAATCTTCCATCGGATGAACCATGGACATGCCAAAGTCCGCTTCCTTCTTTTGTCTGTCCAGCAATAATCATTTCTCTTGAATTGATGTCGACAATACCCAGTCCGGTTGGTTTTTCCCTGGTTCCTGATGGACCCCACTCCGATTCCTGACCAGGATTAGCCCCATATACTCCTGTACCTTTGGGAGCATCCTCGGAAGTTCCCGGTATTTTACGATGTCCCATAATAGCAAATGCAACTTCCTTAGGACCAATCACTGCTTCGTGTGTTACCCATTCATAAGGTGCTTCTGGATATAGTGGCCTCAACCCTGTTCCATCCGAATTGACGATCCAGGTGCGTTGCGGAGACTTTCCGCCAGTTTCCCAACAAAAAACAATCTGCCCAGGCACCCATGGATTGCTCTGAATGTGTCCCACCTGGAACGGAACAGAGATCACATATTTTATTTCGCCGGTTTTGACATTCATTCCTGCAATACCTCCCGGCCCTTTACCCATATTTCTGGGGCCAAAATCTTCCTCAATTTTCGTTCCTTCCGGCAGGTTTTTCATGGCTGCTTCCCGACCTGCCCGAAACCATACCCATTCTTCATTCGCATCGAGCGCCATGTCTCCTCCAGCGCCGAGCTCAGGTGGAGTGGTCCCACATACCCGTTGATATTCCGATGCCGCTTTTAAATTTCCCGATTCACTATCCGCAAACAGGCTCTCTAAATCAACTTCAATGATTTCCAAAATATTCCCATCCGGATTGTCCACAGGTTTTCTCATAAAATAGAGGTTCATTGACTTTCTCGCCACGTTTAGCATTCCCGAATAGCCACCTTCTGAAACTTGCACGATATCACCTGTTTCCTCATTAACAGCCATTGCTTCTCCCTCTACCCTTTTCGATCGAAATATGACCCATTTACCGTCGGATGTCCATTGGTTATGTGTGGGATAGATCTTAGAATCGCCTGCCGGTGTACTGGTCAGGAAAATCAATTTATGCCCCGTCACCGGATCTTTTACCACCTTCCTTTCTGATGGAAAACGGGTACCGATCTGACTAAAAGATGGCAAATTCCAGGTAACAATGATAATTTGGACGATTAGCATTTTCAGAAAAAATTTTCTCATCGTTCTATTAGATTATTCGGTTTGCTATTACAGAGTTATTTTTTTTGAGTTTTACAAGTTACGAGCAACAAGAAACCAGTAACCCACTAAACCCGCGATTACAAGTCCAACCCTCATTTCTCTTCAAATATTGGCGCATCGGTATTTATTTCTTCTGAATAAAACTGTACAGCGCTATCATTCATTTTCGGATAGGCGTTATGTAATAATTCGATCATTTCGGCGCCAGCCAAAAGAACCGGGCCATAACCATGAGCAGCATAGACATTAACCGGACGGTAATAATAAAAAGCAGGATCAAAACCCATCCCGGTTCCCACGCAGGTTCCTTCTACCTGGCCTTTGTCATTTACCTTGGAGGCGACGGCATTCCATGCCAGGCAAACCATGGGTCCATAAGCTTTAGCATCGACATAACCGCGATTGATTGCTTTTGCTATTGAATAGGTAAAAATAGCTGTCGCGGAAGTTTCGAGATAAGAATCATTTTTATCAATGAGTTGATGCCAGAAACCCTCACCTGATTGGTATTTTACAAGACCGTAAATGTGTTTTCTCAGGTAATCGATCACTTTTTCCCTTCCGGAATAATTTTCCGGTAATACTTCCAGCAATTCGACCATGGTCATGATTGCCCAACCGTTTGCCCTACCCCAATGGAATTGCGGATGTTCATTCATTCCAAGGATCCAGGCATGCATATACAATCCATTTTCCTGGTTAAACATTCGGTCTGAAAACTGTATAACTTGTTTTACTGCATCGTCGAAATATTGATTATCACCGGAATACTTTCCCATTTGGGCTAAAGCTGGAACACTCATAAACAGGTCATCCAGCCAAAGGGAGCTTTTCATCGGCCTGTTTCTGGCCAATGTACCATCTTCCAAACGCAATTGTTCATTACTTATATAATCGATAAAATTCTCAATCATTGGATCCAGATCTCCTTTGAAACCATACTGTTTCGACTTGATCATCGCAGCACAAATTGCTCCGGCATCATCCAGAGCATCGGGATGCAGGACAGATTTCATCGGATGGCGGAAACCTGACTGTTTCTTTTCCTGCTCCAAAAACCTAGGGTACAATTCCGCCAGCAATTCCATTCTGTCCAGGGTATATTTTGCGTACTTAGGGTCATTGGTGGTTTGAGAAGCTCTTAACATACCGGCGTAAGTTACGCCCCATTCGTAACTGACCAATCTGAAATCCGCCTGTTTGAAAGAAATTTGTTTAGCCCGGCTTATGTAGTCAAAATTTGTGATTTCCTCTCCGGATTCATCATTAACAATTATCGCAGGAGTCGAACTTTCAAGATATCCATACACCTTGTCAAGGGTCTGGATAATTGATTCTTCCGTTGGTATTCCATAAGGAGTTTTGTAGTCCGGCTTGGACAGATGCAATGGAGTATTGGAATCAGTGGCTTTTTGAGCGACAGAACCATTAATAGCCATTATGAAAATAAACACTGAAAGTATTAGTCTGAATTTTATAAACATATGAATTGAATTTTTTGTCATCAAGTTATGAAATTAAAAAAACCTCACCACATAACTCTGGTAGAGGTTTTTTATTTATATCCTCAAAATGATTAGAAGATAATCCTGATCTTCTGATAATGAATGAATAACAGTTATTCCAAAACTTTTTGAGCAGAACTGTTCGCCCATTCGTACAGAATTGAAGCTTCTTCCTCTGTCAGTTTCTTTTCGGGATGGTCATTCAGAAATTTTTCAGGAGGCATCTCCATTTTTTCCGTTACTTCCGAAATATCTACCAAGGTACTGATGAGCTTTATTTTTGACAAGCCTGAAAGCTCATCCCACATCAGTTTTTCTTTTGCCTTATCCGATTTTCCTTTATCACTGTGACAACCGTAACACTTGTCATCGATGATGGCCTTTACATTTTCAGGAAACTCCAGATCTGCTGTAGATTTTGTTAGACGAAAGGTAAATGAGGAGGCTAATGCGATTAATACAATCAGGGAAAGGAATAGTTTGAACATAATATTGCACGGTTTAATAGTTGAACACTATTAAAATAATACAATAAAATTACTTTTTTATGATTTTGAGAAAATTAAAAATGTAACTAACCCCCACAACTTTTCAACTGTCGGGCAATATCGGACTCCCGACCCTTGATTAGATTCTTAACTAATTTCTCATCACCTGAATGAAGCTGACGTACTCTTTTCTGCCTCTTGCAATACGCTTTGCAATTTTCATTTAATACTGAAAGTAAATAACCCTTCCCATCGATCGGTAAAAAGACCTCCATTGTATTCTCTTTGAACTGTACATCAATCTTTTTTACTTCCTCTTTCACTTCTTTGGCAGTACCAAACATATATTGCTCAGGTAATATCTCTATTTGAATATCGCAGTTTTGGGAGTAAGAATTTGATATCATTGAGACGAACAAAAAAACTAAAATCCCTATGTGTTTCATGGTAAAATTTTTCAAATAACTATGATGTATACTTTTAGAAATGTACAAGTAAATCTTTGGTAAATAATAATTCATAAAAAGTCCATTATTTTACATTTTATAATTAAGTGATTGGGATTAATTTAATAACCTATTCGAATGCAGCGCATGGTCAAACAGTTTATCATTTCATTCTTCTTCTTATTTCCCATCCTGGCCCAAGCCCAGGTTAATGATCCTATCAAGATCCGGTTTTCCTTTATTGGGGACATCATGCAACATGGACCGCAAATAAGAGGGGCATATAATCCCATTGATGATAATTACAACTATTTTCCAAGCCTGCAATACATCGCCCCATCAATCCGCCAGGCAGATATTGCCATTGCCAATCTGGAATTGACCCTGGCTGGAAAACCATACAGTGGATATCCTACTTTCAGTGCTCCGGATGAGCTTGCGGTTGCTTTAAAGCAAAGTGGAGTGGATATTCTCGTCACGGCCAATAACCATTCCCTCGATCGAAGACAACAAGGTCTGGAACGCACTATAAGGGTTTTGGATTCCCTGAAGATTCCTCATACTGGCACATTTATCAACCAGGACGAGCGAAATTTTTCCTATCCATATATCATCGAAAAAAAAGGAGCAAGAATTGCTTTGCTGAATTACACATACGGAACGAATGGAATTCCGGTAACAGAACCGAATATCGTCAACCTGATTGATACAACACAAATTAAACTCGACCTAAAAAATGCAGCTAAAGTGAATCCCGATCTGACAATTTTATTTGTGCATTGGGGTTGGGAATACAAAAGATTACCCAACGAAGAGCAAAAAATGCTTACGGAATTCTGCCGAAAAAACGGAGTTGATATGGTCATCGGTTCACATCCCCATGTTCTGCAACCAAATGAATGGGACGAGGATTTTCTTGTCGTCTATTCCTTAGGAAACTTTGTCTCAAATCAAAGGGACCGCTACAAAGATGGTGGGATGATCTTCTCAGTTGAAGTTGAGATCGATCCTGTGAGCAGAGATCACAAAATTGCAGAAGCAGGTTATCAGCTAACCTGGGTTTACAAGAAACCATCCGGAAGTCACAGCGAATATTTCATTTTACCGGCTGCGCAACATTCTTCAAGAGAACTATTGAGCGATAAAAGTGATTTGGATCAAATGGAATTATTCCTTACCGATTCAAGACAATTATTCCAAAATGAAAACAAGGGCTTGATAAAGGAATATAAATACCCGGTCTTCCACCTTCCCTTTTATAATCATAAGGCTGAATTTGTATACAGAAAATCAAAGGAAGACCATCTAACGACTAAACTTATTTTGAATAATCAATCCAAAACTAAAACAGGAACAAACCATTCTTTTGCTCAAAATAGCAATCCTAAAACAACCTTTAGGATCCAATTAATTGTATCCGAAAATAATTTGAAATCGTCGTCATTTAGCCGAAAATATTTTCCAACCATTTACAAAGAAAAGGTAAACGGAATGACCAGGTATTTGTCGGGAGACTACTCTTCTATGCAGGAAGCGGAGGATCAATTGCTCATTATTCTGAATGAAACAAAATTCAAGGACGCATACATTGTAGAGAGGGAAATTAATTAATACCTTCAAAGCATAACAATTGTCATTGCAAGAGAAAAAGATAAACCAAATCTTGCACAAAGTTTACCTTACCAAACAATATGGATCTTCTTTACAAAATCAGGGAAAACGCCCGGCGATATCAGCAAAGGATCGTTTTGCCGGAAGGGACAGAAGAGCGGACACTTCGCGCTGCTGACTATGTGATCGAAAAGGAATTAGCAAAAATTATATTATTAGGAAATGAAGGGCTCATTCTTCATTCTTCTGAAAAGTTAGGACTGAAAAATATAACTCAAGCCGAAATCATTGATCCATCATTTAATGCAAAAAAGGATGAATATGTTCAGTTGATGGTTGAATTAAGGAAGAACAAAGGATTAACAGAAGATGATGCAGAAAAGCTCCTGCTCAACCCTCTTTATCTTTCCACCATCATGATCAAAAATGGCGATGCTGACGGGGAAGTTGCCGGGGCAAACAACGCAACAGGTGATGTGTTGAGACCAGCATTCCAATTCGTAAAAACTGCTCCGGGCATCAGCGTAGTTTCAGGTGCATTTATTATGATCGTACCTAAAAAGGAATTTGGTGAAAACGGTATCATGGTATTTGCGGATTGTGCTGTACACCCTGTTCCGGATGCCAGACAATTAGCTGAAATTGCTATTGCTACAGCCGAAACCACCCAAACTCTGGTTGGCATCGAACCACGTGTTGCAATGCTTAGCTTCTCAACAAAAGGAAGTGCCAGACATGAGGTCGTTGACAAAGTGGTAGAAGCAACCAATTTAGTAAAAGCTCAAAAACCCAATTTGGCAATTGATGGAGAGCTTCAGGCAGATGCTGCGATCATCGAAGCAATTGGGATGAGCAAGGCGCCAGATAGTCCAATTGCCGGAAAAGCCAATGTACTGGTTTTCCCCAATCTCGAATCGGGAAACATTGCCTATAAGCTCGTTCAGAGATTGGCAGGAGCAGAAGCCATTGGTCCGATCCTGCAGGGGATGGCAGCACCTATTAATGATTTGTCCAGGGGTTGCTCAGTAGAAGATATCGTCAATATGATAGCCATTACGGCCAATCAGTCATATGCCAAAAAATAAAAACTCAATAAAGAATTATGTCAATTCCAGTGGAACCGATTGAAGAATATGCTCTTAAATCTGTCAAAAAAGTAAATACCAGCAGTAGCTCATTTAAAAAAGTCGGTATTATCGGTTGCGGTATACTTGGTCAGGAAATTACCAGGATGGTAAGTGCCCATGGAATCGAGGTTCGCTTTGTGGAAGTTTCGGACAAGAAGATCAAACAGGCGATTACGGAAATAACTCGTGATCTTAACGATATGATTCATGGATGGGGCATGACAGAAAGTGAAAAAAGAGCCATTCTTTCAAGAATAAAAGGATCAACAAAATTTGATATTCTTAAAGATTCCGATATAGTAATTGAAGCGGTTAAAACCAGGTCTAGGGAAAACGTTGTCGATTTAAGAAAGGAAATATTCAGAGAGATTGAAGATCACATTTCAGAGGAAAGTATCATTGCCACTAATTCCACAACTCTTGTCATAACGGAATTATCATCGGAGCTGAAGAATCCCGAAAGATGTGTGAGTATGCATTTTTTATCTCCGGCCGACAAAGCACAGGTTGTTGAAATTGCCAGGGGTTTGCATACCAATGATGCTACGTATGACAGGGCATGTAAATTCGCAAAGATATTTGGGAAAAGAGTTATCCCGGTTATTGAGTCACCTGGTATTATCAGCACACGATTAATTGCTCCATTGATCAATGAGGCATGCCGAATTTTAATGGAAGGTGTAGGCAAAATGGAGGATATTGATGCTACCATGAAATTGGGATTTGGCTTTCCGCTAGGACCATTTGAATTGGCCGATAAAATAGGTATCGATTTGGTAGTCAGATGGTTGGAAAACATGTATCGCGAATATGGCGATCTGAAATACAAAGCCAGCCCCATGCTAATGAAAAAACTACGTGCAAATCACCTTGGTAGAGATACAGGCATTGGTTTTTATGAATATAATGAGGAAGGGAGGAAGGTTGTTTGAAGTTAGTTATTGAGTTAACCAGTTGACTAAGCGAATTAAGTGAATAGTAAAATTGCAATTTTCTCTCTGCCCTATGCTCTCTGCTCCTTGCAATAATCTATTAAAACGTCTTATAAAATACTTGAAAGCAATTAAATGAAAGTACTCGTTCTAAATTCCGGAAGTTCCTCCATTAAATATCAGTTTTACGATATGAAAAAAAGTCAGGTACTGGCTAAGGGAATCGTTGATAAAATTGGTCTGGCCGGATCGACTCTCACTCATACCCGAAGTGATGGAGACAAAGTAGAACTAGAAGGAGAAATAGTCGATCACCAGGCAGGAATTGAATTTGTCCTGGGTGTTTTGGTCAGCAAAAAGCATGGATCTATAAAAGATTTAAGCGAAATTGACGCTGTGGGACATAGGGTTGTTCATGGAGGAGAGTATTTCCAATCCAGTGTCATACTTGACGATGATTCCATTTCAAAGATTGAAAAATGCTCACAGTTGGCGCCACTTCATAATCCTCCTAATCTAAAGGGGATTTATGCCATGAAAGAATTTTTGCCTGATGCGCCTCAAACAGCAATTTTTGATACGGCATTTCACCAAACCATGCCAGACTATGCTTATATGTATGCCATCCCCTATTCATTGTACAAAAAATATGGATTGAGGCGATACGGTTTCCATGGAACAAGCCATTATTATGTTTCAAAAACGGCCTGTGAATTTTTGGGAGTTGATTATACGAAACAGCGAATCATAACTTGCCACCTTGGAAACGGGGCTTCTATTACTGCCATCAAAAATGGAAAATCTATTGACACATCCATGGGCTTGACTCCCGTGGAAGGCATGATGATGGGAACACGTTCAGGCGATCTCGATCTGGGAGTATTGACATACCTCATTGAGAAAGAAGAGCTAAGTGTTGCTTCTGCCAATACGCTCATCAACAAACACAGCGGATTGCTTGGAATCTCCGGAATTTCATCCGACATGAGGGAGGTTGAAAAAGCCTCGGACGAAGGCAATGAAAGAGCAAAACTGGCTTTAGAGGTGTTCTATTATCGCATACTCAAATACATTGGCTCATATACAGCAGTAATGGGTAGTGTCGATATCATCGTTTTTACCGGTGGAATTGGAGAAAACTCTGCAAAAACCAGAAAAAGTATTTGTGAAAGGCTGGCATTTATCGGATTAAAATTCGATGAAAAAATAAATGAAAAAACACGAGGGAAATTAGAATGCATAACCGATAATGACTCTCCCACTAAAGTTTTGGTCGTCCCAACAGATGAAGAATTGGTTATTGCCAATGAAACCATGAGATTACTGGCTTAATCTTAATAATGAAGGAAGTGTTAAATCCTGCTAAATTTCCTCACATATCTTTGTATCAAGTAATAAATTCTGACCATTTTTTCTGAGGCATTTTTGGTTGTACTGTAAATGTGATCAATCATACTCATTGGCTCTTTTTCCAGTTGATAACCAAATTTATATTCAAGCCTTTCTCTTTTAAACAGCTTGTATATATAGTTCTTTTCACGTTTTGTTAGTTCTTTTTTCCACTTATAAAGTGATGAACTATCTGCATTTCTACCAAATAATTTTTTATCATAATAGGCCTTATTATAGTCAGTCAACATTCCCTTTTCATTTAAATGATGTTGTTCACCAGGTTTCATCATTTCGGGTTCCCAATTAATCGACATGTATTGGCAAAAATCTTTAGTGATTCTTTCAATATCATTGACTAAATCCTCATACCTGATAAAGAAAATTTTATCCGGGTATTTTTTTATGAGTTTATTTGTTAATTGATATTGCTCTCTGATCTTGTTAGTATACTCATAAAAACTACCGACTGCTGATTGTACTTTTTGTTTCCGGGCTCGCTCATTTACTTTTTTTGTTGAATTAACAATCGCCCTTGGATCTCTGACTACCAAAACAAATTTTGATTTAGGAAAAAGCTCAATTAAATCTTGAAAAACGAGTAAATTCTGTGGTGTCTTCTCGCTGATATACTCATACCCATGTTTTTTCTTTAGAGGTTCGAAAAAGGATTTTATGAAACTTTTAAAATAAGAATTTAATTCCTGCTCTGTACAAATCAAATCTATAAATCCCTTCTTGACCTCATCTTTCATTTGTCTTTGAAGATTGATGATCCTATGAATATTTTTGAATTCAGGCAGTCCTAATATTTTAGAATGCGAATCAATTACATTCTGAACCAGGGTTGTTCCGGAACGAGGAATTCCCCCGACAAAGATCAGGCTATCATCACTTAAGTTAAGAATATTGGCATTTACTCTGTCAGCTACTACTTTTTGCGCGATACTCATTACACCTCATATTTAGATGATTGGCACTAAGCAATTGTAAAACAGGAAGGATAAAATAACATGTGGATTTGGTCAAATCTCCCCGAAGATAACCTATGGACAAATGCAAATTAGGATGCTATTAATATAAGAAAAGAAATTGGAAAACCATAAGTAAGTCTAAATTCTTCATTTTCATAAAAAATAAATTTAGTTTGTGAATTTATAACATTGGATTGACACATTTACAAACCTGAAGAAGAAAGTCACATAGATTGTCTACCTCGGTGACTAATCATGGCCCCTGCTCATTGCCATTGGATATATGTGTTTTGAGGTTTACTTTATTTTATTCGACTATTAAAAATTGACTGCTCCATTTTTTGGTTATTACATTTTTCGACTGGCGCGAAAAAAGAACATAAATTTTAGTCTCAGTAACATAAGTAATTTGACCGTAAAGTTAAAAGTCCTAACATTGGATAAAAAATCCAGCTTATGCATGAGGCACATAAATTATTTAACTAACAGAATTATAAAGCTTTAAATTAAATCCGATTAAATTTTTGAGCATATCTTTGAATTATATAAAAAATACGAACCAATTTTTGAGAAGCGCTTATGGTTATGCCACTAATATGGTCAAAAATACTCATTGGTTCTTTTGATAATTTATAGCCAAATTTATTTTCAATTCCACTTGATTTAAGCAAATCGTATATATCGTTTTTTTCCTGCTTTGTCAACTCATCCTTCCATTTGTAAAGAGATGAAGTATCAGCATTTCTATTGAAAGATACTTTGTCATAGAAAGCAGCATTATAGTCAGAAATCATACCCTTTTCATTAAGATGCTCATGGTCCCCCGGTCTCATCATTTCTGGTTCCCATTCAATCGACATATATCTGCAAAAATCCTTGGTAACACCTTCAATATCAGTCACAATATCTTCATATCTTATAAAAAAAATTTTCTTTGGATATTTTTCATAAAGTTTACAAGTTAGTTCAAATTCATTTTTTATCCGATTGGTGATATCATTCCAACTACCAGTAAGAGCAATTAATCTTTTTTTCCGGGCTCTATGCCTTACATGTTTCATTGAATTTAAAATGGCTCTTGGATCCCTTGTTACCAGAACAAATTTTGATTTTGGAAATAGATGAATCAAATCATCAAACACTTTTAAATTTGGTGGATGCTTTTCACTTATGAATTCTACATTATACTCTTCCTTAAGTGGTGCAAAAAATGATTTTATAAAGTTCTTATAGTATAAATCCAACTCCTGTTCATTGCATATTAAATCTATAAATCCTTTCTTAATCTCATCTTTCATTTGCCTGTGTAGATAGATGATTCTTTCCGTATTCTTGAACTCTGGCAATCCCAATATTTTAGAATGAGAGTCAATTACATTCTGTACCAACGTTGTGCCAGATCGGGCAATTCCTCCCACAAAAATTAAATTCTCATCATCTAATTTGATATTGGAATTTTTAACCTCTTCAGAAATAATTTTTTGCGCTTTTGACATTGAAATTATTTTTTAAAAGCACTTAAATAGCTTCAAAATTTTGCTAAGGAATAAAATAAAAATTAGTCAATTCCCTCATCAAGCCTTTAAGCCCGGATAAAAAGGAAAATCTCAATATAATTAAACAAATAGGGAAACTACAACAATAGGTGAAAACTTTATCTTAAATTTTAAGGCTGTTTGAGATTATATCATCGGATTACCACGCTTACAAAGCTGAAGGGCCAAACCCCATGGATCGCGCATCATGATCAGGTGGGAGCCATCTTTCATTTTTACTTCTTCGACAAAGGTACAACCTGCCGATTCCAATTTCTGCCTGTCTTTCATAGGGTCATTTGAGACAAAGGCAAGATGCAACAAAAGAGGGTGCATTTTCGCATAGTCGGGAACTTCGTCAGGTGGGTTATTATAAATTTCAATCATGACCTGCCCGGAATCATCAGCTAAAAAATGTGTGCATGGCGCCACATCCATTGATCTCACAATCCTCATTTCCAGGTGCTCTACATACCACCTGGCCATCTCCCGAGGTTGCTTAACATTTATTGCAAAATGCTCGATTTTCATATTGTGAATTATCTTTTATACCACTCTGAATTGGAAGAATGATCTTTCTTTACAGAAAAAATTGACTTCAAACTATATTTTTTGGATTCCGATTTTGATAACTGATGAGACCAATCAGCTCTACCGGAAATATCAGATCCCAGTCCTGTATTTTCAAACTCCGCATAAAATGAAGTTTTTTCTTTTTCCTCACTTCCCCAGTTATTCCATCCCTCCGAAAGGATGAAATCACCCAGGTCACATTGAATAAATACTGTTTTGGCATAGTCCCTCCACGGCCTGCCAAGATATACCTGTGAGACAGAATCCGGTGCCTTAAGTTGACAATCAATAAACACAAACCCAAACTCCACTCCCTGAGGAGTAGATGCCGCCGTAATGTATGAATCACGCGTTGTGAAAAGAGTACAATCTTCAAATACCGCTGTAGCGCCTCCGAAAACATAATCCGTCGTTCCAGAAATCATACAATTGTTGAAATATTGTCTACTTCTTTCTCCGGACAAATATATGGTGTCCTGATTTCCTTCAATATCGCAGTTTTTGACTACCACCCTGTCGGCTTCTATATGTAGGGCAACCGCCTGACCAACTTCGCCAGCTGTATTTTCAACAGTAAGATTCTCAAGAATAAAATCATCCCCCTCGACCAGCAATGTCCAGCTGAAAAAAGTACTATTTCTTCCCTTATCAATCTTATCAAAATAATCATCGTAAGAAATGATAGTCTTGTCCCTTGATTCTCCTATCATTGTAATATTGGAATTCCAGGAATGCACCTTCACTTTCTCCCTATAGACTCCATTTTTCACCATAATGGTAATTCTCTTATCAGGAAATGCTTTACAATCTTCAATAGCTTTTTGGATAGATTCAAAATCGCCGCTTCCGTCCTTTGCCACAACATAGCTGGTCTTATATTGGGCTTTTAGCTGAAACCCGATGAGAATTAAAGGAATAAAAAATAACAACCTGCGCATTTAACAATAGCCTTTAAAGGATTAAAATTAATTGAATATAACTTCTTCTTTCACACTATTGGCTATAGTCACATTCTCTTTATTTATTTCAGAATCAGTGAACTGAATATTGTCTGTAAATGGCCCGGAGATCGTAACATCAGTGCTTTTGTTCTCATTAACAGTCAGTCCTTCAATCTGCACATTTTTTCCGTTGAGGAAGAGCATCAATGGTTCAGAATCAGATTCAAAATATACATTTTTCAAAACGATGTCTTTTGCATCAAAACATTCCAATCCTTTGTCTGCAATTAATGTAGCGTTTTCAATGGTGACATTTTCAAGGTTCATTTCGGGCAACCCTTGTAAATAAACCGCTCTTCCTGCCCCACGGCAAACTATGTCTTTCATAAAGATATTTCTGAACTGTGGAGTTTCTTCTGTAACATCAGGCATCTGCGCCATTAAGGCTTCCACATCAACTTCTTCCTGCTCGGGCTCAACAACCGGGGAATTGCCGGAATAATACATGTTAAACCGAATAGCATCAGTGGGAATATCGATCATATCAATATTGGAAATATAGATGTTTTCAACTATTCCTCCCCTGCCTCGTGTGCTTTTAAACCTCAAGCCGACATCTGTTCCAATAAACATACATTCTGAAACATGGACATTTTTTACTCCTCCTGACATCTCACTTCCGACAACAACCCCGCCATGGCCGTGATATACAATATTATTTTTAATAATCAGGTTTTCAGTAGGGATTCCCCGTTCCCTTCCATCTTCATCTTTTCCTGATTTTATGCAAATCGCATCATCACCCACGTCAAACTGACAATTGTAAATAATAGAGTTTTTGCAGGATTCCAGATCCAAACCATCACCATTTTGCGAATACCAGGGGTTTCGAACCGTCAGGTTTCTCAAGATAACATTTTCACACATAAGTGGATGAATATTCCAGGCAGGTGAATTCTGAAAGATCAATCCATCCAGCAAAACCTTATTACAATTGATCAGGCTAACCATTACGGGTCTCAAATAATCTTTGATCTCTTCAAATTCTTCCATGGTCGAATAGCCCTTTGGTACATTAAAATTACCTGTAGTAACACTTCCTTTTTTAGACTTTTCGGTTGGATACCATGTGTCACCATCATCGCTTAGCACACCACCTGAAGCCACGAGGTCTTTCCATTGTTGTGTTGTTAACTTTGATCTTTTGACCATCCTCCAGGCATCGCCGGATCCGTCAATGATCCCTTTTCCTGTTATGGCAACATTCTCTAAATCCCTGCCATTAATGGGCGATTGACATCTGACAGTATTTAACCCTTCAAAACTTGTTTCTACCAGTGGATATTCATCAAAATCCCTGGAGAATAATATCAGAGACCCTTCTTCCAGATGTAAATTGATATTGCTCTTCAATGTAATGGGGCCTGTCAGCCAGATTCCTCTAGGCACAATAACTTTTCCTCCACCGTCTTTTGTCAGGGCATCAATAGCGGATTTAAACGCCTCAGTATTGTTTTCAATTCCTCCGGAAACAGCTCCAAAATCAGTAATATTTACTGAATTATCAGGAATTGAAGGTTCCAGAACCCTGGGCATTTCGAACTCCAGTCCTTCATAAATTTCATCAAATTGATTCTGAGGATCTTCATTTGCATTCGACGGATCCTGATTGATTTTTACCTGGCAACTAATTAGCATTACCAAGTACACGAAATATGTTAAATAGTTTTTCATCATGACATTGTAATTAAAAAGGTTGACCGGTTTTACCCAGCCAACCTAATTGTTCAATCTAATCTATAAAAAAAATGATTTAAGTCCAGAGAGTTATACTTTGGCAGGAAGGTTTTAAGCTTTAAATCCTCATCTGCTTTATTTTTTACAAAAACCATCACGTGATATTTTGCTTAAGAGGTTGGATTATCTGAGACAAGCTTTGCTTTCTCTATTAATAAATAAATAAATGGGCCAACCGCTTTAGGATCATTACTTCTGATCGATTCGTTAATGTAATATTCGTAAGTCCCGTCACGATAGGGATTTCCACCCAAACCTGCTCCGGCACATGCCTTTGTGATATTCATCTGTCCATTGTCATCGTACTCAATAAATTCTTTTATTATACCTTCCAATCCCCGGTCGGCAACTTCTATATATCGATCGTCAACGTAACCCAATCGAACAGCTTTGTAGAGAAAATAAACAAACATGGTAGAAGCGGATGACTCCAGGTAATTGCCAGGATTATCTCCCATGTCCAAAACCTGGTACCAAACCCCGCTTTTGTCATCCTGGAATTCCCCGATCACTTCAGCTATGTGTTGGGTTATACCCACTATTTCATCATACCGTGAATGATTTTTTGGTAAATAGTCCAACACATCCACCAGTGCCATGGCATACCAGCCCATTCCTCTTCCCCAGAAATTTTTTGAAAGTCCCGTTTCCGGATCTGACCAGGCCTGTTCATGGGATTCATCCCAGCCATGAAAATACAAACCTGTATCCGGGTCACGTGCATATTTATCTATCAGAAGTATTTGATCAGCTGCCTCGTTGTAAAGTTCAGGCTCATTAAATTCTCTGGCATATTGTACCAGAAAGGGTGAAGCCATGTACAGACCATCCAGCCACATTTGCCATGGATATCTTTTTTTGTGCCAAAATCCACCCTCCGAAGTACGAGGATGGGTTTTCATCTGCTCTCGTAGCAAATCAATTGCTTCTTTATATTTCTCCCTACCCGTTTTATCATAGATCGAATACAGGAATTTTCCGGTATTGATCATATCAATATTATAGGCTTCAAAATCATATGTTTTTATACCCCCGCCTTCATCGATCATAAAATCTGCATACTCATGAATGTAGTCGTAATACTTCTTTTCTCCGGTATATTTCCACAATCTTTCGTGTGCTGTACAGACAACTCCATAAGTATAATTCCACCGTGGTTGGGAATTAAAATCCAACATCCAGGCTTCGGGGTTTCTTTTGATATCCGAATCAGCCATTTCAACTGCAAGTTGAATATATTCCAGGGAAGGATCGACTTTTACAGTGCTTTCCTGCTCGTCCTCAATTTTATTTTTGCACCCTGTTATAATCAGATTTACGACTGCCAGTAAAAATAACTTTACCAGAAAATTACTTGTTTCCATGCTGCTGCATTTCCAAATGTATTGTAGTCAAAAATGGTCATTTGAGTGACCAAAAATTTTGAACCGATCAAATTTTGAAAAATCTAAGGTGTAACACCTAGCAGAAATTATGTTTTACTATTCAATATTTATCAAGGAAAAGGATGACTATTGAGTTAGTCAGGCAATAAGTTATTGGTTATTAAATCATTATGAATAAAAAAAGAGGCTAATCTTGCCTTTTCTAACTGACAAATTTTGCCTCTCATTTTCGTGAAAATTCTGCTATTATTTGGCTCTCAACAATACCACCGATTTAGCCGGAATCGTAACCTTTATCACGTTGTTCTTAACCTTTGCTTTGTCAAATGCCTCCAAAGTCACGTTTTCCGGAGCATCAAATGTGTTGTGAGTATTCAGGTCGCTGGCTGTAATGATTTGTCCGGTTACTGATTTGACATCATCAGCTCCACGCAGTGAACATTCCAGTTCGATATCTTTATCAGGATGGATATTTACAAGGCTGATATTAATAAAGCCATCTTCCGATTTTGAACTGGAAGCATTTAACACGGGCAAACCTTCACCGTCGTATTCCAAATCTACGGAAGAAGTGATATCGCTTGGCAACAATATCGCATCTTGATGAACTTTGTACATTTCAAAAACATGGTACGTTGGGGTAAGGACCATTTTTTCTTCGTCCGTCAAAATGATTGCCTGCAAAACATTTACTATTTGCGCAATGTTTGCCATTTTAATCCGATCGGCGTATTTGTTGAAAATGTTCAGGGTAATTCCTGCAACGAACGCATCCCTGAGGGTATTTTGCTGATACAAAAATCCCGGATTGGTGCCAGGTTCCACATCAAACCAGGTTCCCCACTCGTCGACCATTAAATCGACATTTTTTTCCGGATCATAATAATCCATCAAACTGATATGCTTTTTCAATACCGGTTCAATGCCCATGCTTTTCTTAATGGTAAATAAATATTCATCACGGTCAAAATCTGTCGCCGATCCTTTGCTTCCTCTCCAACCCTTAACTGTATAATAATGAAGGGAAAGTCCGTGCATGCGATTACCAATCCTTTCCATCAATACCTTGGTCCAATTAAAGTCATAATCGCTTGCACCGGATGCTATTTTAAAAAGTTTGTTATCGCCATAGTCACGACAATAAGTGGCATATTGCCTATATTGATCTGCATAATATTCTGGTCTCATAGATCCACCACAACCCCAGCTTTCATTTCCTACACCAATAAACTTAACATTCCAGGGTTCTTCCCGGCCATTTTCCCGACGAAGATTAGCCATGGGGCTATCCCCATCAGAATTCACATATTCGACCCATTTGGCCATTTCTTCCACAGAACCACTCCCTACATTCATACTTAAATAAGGCTCTGTGCCAATTAGTTCACAAAAATTCAAAAATTCATGCGTACCGAAGCTATTATCTTCAACCACACCTCCCCAGTTGGTATTGACCATCCGTGGACGATCTTCCCGGGGGCCGATTCCGTCCATCCAGTGGTATTCATCTGCAAAACACCCTCCCGGCCACCGCAAATTTGGAATTTGAAGGTTCTTCAAAGCTTCCAGCACATCATTTCGATAACCATCTGTATTTGGAATGTCTGAATCCGGCCCTACCCAGATACCGCCATAAATACACCTACCCAGGTGCTCGGAAAAATGTCCATAAATATGTTTGCTGATTTGTTCCTTTCCCTGATCGGCATGAATGATCAACTGAGCGTCTTGTGCCGAAACAGCAAGACAACCTAGGAACAGTAAAATCATCGTTAAATTAAGTTTCATGTTATTTATAGTTTGAATGATTCTAATTCTAATAAAGGTAATAATTACACTTAAAAAATAATATCAAAACTAATTAAACTTAATCAGTGAAGAAATTTGATGAATTTATAAATTTCAAACCTTGATTAAAAGAATTTAACAGACATACCGGTTTTAGTTGTTATAACGAAACAAGCTAATTAATTAATTGCTTTGATGACAAAGCCTCCGGCTGGCATTAGATCTAATTTCACCTCTTTCGAGAGGTCTAATTCACTGGTTTTGAATAAACGGGAAGAATCTGCATCGGTGATTAAGGTTCCCTTTTTACCGAACTCACTGAGGTCAAGACTCAATGATTTGGTTTTTTGTTCTCCGTTTATTCCAACGATATACCATTCATTTCCTGCTTTTCTAGCCAACATGACCTCCTTTCCGGGAAAACCATCAATGAATTGAACATCTTCCCATTGCGTTGGAAGATGTTGTAAATATTCCTTGACATAATCCGGAACTGTTTCCATGCCCTCAGGAGTTTCTGCCAGATGCTGAACGCCTGACAGAAATAATACCGGAAGCGCCAGTTCAAAGCCATTCGTTGTTTTTCGTTCGATCCCTGGAATTTCATGCAAGCACATGGGCGTGAAATCCATCGGATCGAAAGCATTTCGTGTAAAGGGTAGCAACGCGCAGTGACCCGGAGCACGATCGGCATTCTGCTGTTCAAATGTGATAAACTCAAATCCTTTGATAGCCTCCATTGTTACTAAATTGGGATAGGTACGTTGCCATCCTCTTGGTAAAGTAGATCCGTGACAATTAACCATCAAATCAAAATCTGCAGCATCTTTGAATATATCGTGGTAATAAGCAATTACCGACTGACCATCCCCACCAAAAAAATCCACTTTGATCCCTTTGATACCCATGTTCTTAAGCTTTGTGAACTCAGCAATACGATCTTCATGGGTTAACAATTTACTTTTTGGATGATACTCTGTAGAATTCCAATCGCCGGATGAATTGTACCAAAGGATCAACCCCACATTTTTGGACTGTGCGTATTGGGATAATTCAGCAATTTTTTCATAGCCAATCGTGGTATCCCAATTCACATCTACCAGGCAGTATTGCCAGTTCATCTCTGCGGCATAATCGATGAATTCTTTTTGAATATCATATTTGATGGAATTGTCTTTCAAGATTGCCCAGCTCCAGGAGGCATACCCGGGTTTGATCCAGTCGGTTTCCATTTTGATAGCAGGATCGGCCAGATCGGTGCCCAGTGTCGATTCAACAATGGTCTGCAAGGAACCAACTGTCACGACACGCCAGGGTGAGTAAAAGGGCTCGTAAGAACTTGGCAATAACATTCCCCCAGGAAAGATTTCCTTTTTTTCAGGAAAATCAATTTTTACAGAATGTGTATCAGGAATAGTTCTTAATCTTGTACCACAATAATTTCTGTCCAGCCCTGTTTCAGTAATCAACACCCAGTTCTCCCCTGTTTTAAACAAGGCCGGATATACCCAGCCTGAGCCCAGGGGTGAAACTGTACCAACTGGTATATTTTCCAGGTAATGTTCTTCGTAGGATGGATTGGTTTCGCTCCATCCCGATTTTGAGGGCGACATCGGTTGAAGCCAACTGGTTGTATTTTCTGGAAATTGAAAAGTAGTTTTTTCCTCTTCAATAACGTACATGGAATCGGGATTTTCAGGGAAATGGTACCGAAAAGCAAATCCATCGTTGGAAACCCTGAAAATGATATCCATTTTCTTTCCCTGACTATTCTCCAGATGAAATATTTTCTCGTTGGCCCGATAAATTATTTGCTTTTTCTTACCGTGTATGAGTTCGTATTGATCCTCAATTTTTGTAGGACCTGTTGTGCCTATAATAGCCAGTTCGTTAGAGAATTCAAGGTTGTTCAAACTTACGCCTAACTTAGAATTGTTTAAGACTTTCACTCCATTGATTTCCGCATTGAAATAGGCTTCTTTTTCCGAGGACATTGCAACATTAATTCTTAAGGAGTCACTTGGGCTGGTTACTGTAAGATCCATCACGTTGGACTTGCAGGAAATCATAATACTTATCAATACAAACAAGAAAAAAGGTTTTGTCTTTTTGATATTCAAGATGAAAGTTTTCTTCATTTATCAAGTTAGATTGTTGAATTAGAAAATAAAGGTACAAATTACTCTTTTAATTTTATACATTATCTAATTGCATAAGTATGATTTCAATAAAGTTGAAAATTTACTTTCAGCTTTTAGAAAAAAAATATGGGTTTCAACAGTTATCTTCACATTGGAATCACAGTTTACTTTAAGGTTTTTATTTTACTCTACCCTTTATTAAAGTAAAGCTATGTGGAGGAAACGAGTAGGTAACTTTGTCTCCTTTAGCCTTGATATCCTCTTTCTGCTTTGTTTCAACCGTCGTTTTGTCAAAATCATTCATCGATTTTATATCCGGTCCGTTGACCTCATAGATTTCCATATTTCCGGTAAACTCTCCTGTTTGAGAAATGATATCCGTTGTAATCGCCTGGTCCCTGTGCCGATTAACTACACAAATTGTGACTTCGCCATTGTCATAGGTTGCAGACACATCAAGATAGGGCACCTCTGTTTGTGTAGTGGTTAATTCCCCCAGACCGATATTAAAGTCTTCGTCTGTATCATACGTTTCGCAATCCACAAAAACATCCAGGGAAGTTCCTTTCACATGATTGGCAAAAAGTTGTAACGGAAAGTAGATCGTTTGTTTAAACATATCTTCCTCATTAGTAAATATGGGAGCAATGACATTCACCAGCTGGGCCATATTGGCCATTTTCACTACATCAGCATTACGAACAAATACATTTAAAAATCCGGCTATTACCAAAGCATCTTCCAGGTTGTATTTTTCTTCCAAAGCCCGCTCTCCCCTGGCAGATTCACCTCTTCTGGCCCGATACCAGACATTGTACTCATCCCATGCAATGTAAATCGGATCCCGACCTTCCCGGTCTGCCGTTCGCATTTCCCTTGCGATCATTCCTTTTACGATCTGGGTTCGCTGATCCATAACCTGGGGAGTTGACATGAAATTGTAATAGTTGTCATCCGGATTTCCTACATAGATATGCAGCGCGATGTAATCGACGACATCTTTCAATTCACTCAAAATTGCACTATTCCAACCATCAGGATCTGCCCAGGGACGATAGTTGGATGAACCTGCTGCGATCAATTTTATGCTAGGATCTGTCAATCTCATCAACTTTGCCGCTTCCCTTGCCTTTTTGGAATAGTCCTCGGCATTCAGATGACCCATCTGCCAGAAGCCATCCATTTCATTTCCCAGGCTCCAGTATTTGATATTGTGTGGTTCGGGATAACCATGATGCTTTCGCAGCTCCGCATAATAAGGACCGCTTTCTATGTTGCAATATTCTACCCACTGCTGAGCTTCTTCAATGGTGCCTGTCCCCATGTTCACTGCAAAATAGGGTGCAGTATCAATTTCTTTGGCGAATTCAATGAATTCATTTGTCCCAAAAAGATTCGGTTCCAACCGATGCCAGGCCAGTTCCATTCTCGTTTTTCTTTCTTCCTTCGGACCAACACCATCCAGCCAGTGATAATTGGAAACAAAATTTCCTCCGGGATAGCGTGTGATCGATACATTCAACCCTTTTACTGCATCAAGCACATCTGTACGAAAACCTCTTTCATCGGCTTTTGGGGAATCAGGATCGTAGATGCCTCCATAAACACATCGACCAAGATGCTCCACAAAATTTCCATAGATCAATGGACTCACATCGCCAATCGTTCGATCCGTATCAATCTTTATCCTGGCATTTTGGGCTATGGCCAACCCAAAAGAAGAAACTATCAAAATGAGTATTAATGCAAATTGTTTTAAGTATGTCATAGTTGTTGTGTTTTTGATTCTAAATATTTGAGACACCAATCATAGAGGTGGAGGTGGTAGTCAAGTCATCGCACCACTTGGAGTGCTGCCTTGACTAAGCTGCCTGGCTCACCAGGAAACAACCGGCCATCCCTCCTTCCAGCTGATTTCCCTTATAATTAATTTTGGTTTTCCTTCATCTTTCAAATCGTAGGCATGGCTGACGAGATAATCTTTTCCGTCAAATGTGTAGGCAGAATTATGACCCACCCCACTCCAGCTTTCGTTGCCTTGCAAAACCAGTGAGCCACCACCCTGATCCATCCGCTCTCCGGCTTTATCGTAATAGGGTCCGGCAATATTTTCAGAACGGCCAACCATGATTTTATAGGTACTCTCTACACCTTTACAACATTTGTCAAATGACACAAACAAATAGTAATAACCATTCTTTTTGAATATGAACGGAGCCTC
Source organism: uncultured Cytophagales bacterium (assembly GCA_913057175.1). Taxonomy (GTDB): domain Bacteria; phylum Bacteroidota; class Bacteroidia; order Cytophagales; family Cyclobacteriaceae; genus CAJXNP01. Next base: position 68,634 of record CAJXNP010000014.1, on the reverse strand, counting down.
TACTGCTCCTTCTCCCGCCTTGTAGTCATCAGTAGTAAAATCCCTTTCCCTCTTCGAAATAGTATACCATTCCTGAGGTTCCGCAATTTTTGAAAGGCTTTCATCCATTTTTACCAGCTTCATCCCGCTCCAGAATGATCCGAATGTCATCCAGGGATTGTCTTGATCATCAAATGCGAGGTTGGGATCGATGGCATTCCACAAATCCCTTCCGGGAATGGACTGGATTACTTTTCCGTGATCAACCCACTTGAAATCGGGATGATTGGGATCTAATGTTTTGTTGGTTGCAACTCCAATACAGGAGGTATTTTTTCCAAAAGCCGAGACTGAATAATAAAGATAATATTGGCCTTCGTGATGGGAAATGTCAGGAGCCCATATATGTCCCTTGAAGCCTGCAATCGCGTCGATCGCCCATTGAGGAGGATTTTCAAAAACACGTTCTTCCTCCTTCCATTCCTGCATGTCTGTAGAAGAATAAACCGAAATCCCCCATCCGGTGCAAAACAAATAATAAGTATCGCCCTCCTTGATCATCACCGGGTCATGCACTCGTATATCCATAAAATCCTGACTCAAACCTTCCCGGGAATTAGCAAGAATAATAAAAATAACGAATACCAATATTTGTTTATGTACTTTCATGAGTATTAGCGGTAGGTCGCATCATTTAAAATGTCAATAATAACTTTTCTATGTTTGCTGCTTTTTCTTATTGCCGTTTTACTTTGATGACCGAAAGTGAATGTGCCGGTAAACTAACATCGAGTTTTTTGCCTTTCACATCAAATGATTGTTCTTCCGGCGAAATCGCCATTGGATCTTCTATGGAATTTACCTGATCCATATCATCGCTTTTCAAGACAATTATTTTCCCTTCAGGTGAGAGTTTTCCAGCTCCACTTAAGGAAATATTGACTTCATTTTCTCCTGCTGTGGCATTGACAACCTTTATGATAATCTCATTTGTTTCCTCATTCAAAACTGAAGAAGCATAAATTCCATCTTGTCCTTTCAATGGCTTTTTATCTGAAAGAATAGGGATAAGTTTTGTACCGCTATTGGTCGCAAAGAGTTTTTGCACATAGTAATTGGGAGTGCCATAGGAGCTGAGGTTATCAAACCAGATCAGGTCGGGCGTCCATTGCCAGCCATCGACATGCGCAAATAATGGCGCATAGGAAGTAAGATGAACAATATCGGCATTTCTTTCTAGCCCGGTACAATAGGCTGCTTCGGACAAGGCGCAAAGCCAGTTGTTTTTATTATCCGGACTAGCAATGGCTACGCTCTGCGCGGCATATTCCCCGGCAAAAATTTTGTAGCTGTCCCGATCGTATGAATCGTAGCGATCAGCATTTTCCATAAACCACTTTGGCGGACGGTAGTAATGCTCATCGACTATCTCGGCATTCAACTTCTTCAATTCCTTCTCTGCGTAGTCAAAATGCTCGCCATCCGGAAATGGCCCGGTACCCGAAACAATGATTACTTCAGGGTATTTGGCTTTTATTTCTTCAATGAAAACCTTTAGACGATCGAAATAGTCGGGACCCCATTGTTCATTTCCAATACCAATGTATTTTAAATTGAACGGTTCCGGATGACCCATGTCTGCCCTAATCTTGCCCCATTCAGAATCCGTAGATCCGTTTGCAAATTCTATCAGATCCAATGCATCCTGAATGTAAGGGTCTAACTCATCCATTGGAACCAATTCCCCGGTATTAAACTGACAAGCCATGCCACAGCTCAAAATGGGCAGCGGTTCTGATCCGAGATCTTCTGATAATTGGAAATACTCAAAGAATCCAAGACCAAATGACTGAAAATAATCCGGCGTCAAACGATGAGCAAACTCGGTATTCCATCGATTGACGATCATTTCGCGATCAGCGACATCTCCTACAGTTTTTTTCCATTGATATCTTTTATTAAGCGTTCTTCCTTCCACGATACATCCACCCGGAAATCTTAAAAATCCAGGATCCAGATCAGCTAACAGCTGGACCAGGTCTTTCCGCATGCCATTCTCCCTGCCCATCCAGGTATCTTTCGGAAAAAGAGAGATCATATCCATTTCTACCTCTCCGGTCCCTTCAAAAGTTATCTTTAATTTTGCTTTTGCTTCTGTGTCAGTTGCCTTGAAATCTGCTTTGTATTCCTTCCAGTCTGAAGAGGTCGGAGAAATGCTGGTCTCAGCGATGACCTTATCATTTTCATTCAGTAGTTGAAAATTTATTCTTTCAATGCCGGAATTTTGTCTTCGAGCCATGATAGACAGCCTGTATCCATTGTCTTTTTTCACACCCATTCCGCGAAAACCTTCATTGATCAAAACATATCCATCTGCATTGCTTACCTGTATTCTGGCAAAATGATTGTTAGGTTCATCCCCTTCTTTGATAACGGTGGCCATGCCCGATTTTTCATTGAGCGAGTGGCGATCGCTGTTAGGCTGGATCCATCCCATCAATGGCGTATCAAATTCAAACGAACGGTTTTTGACCATCTCCGCATAGATACCGCCATCCGCAGCAAAATTAATATCTTCAAAAAAGATCCCCCACATAGTTGGCTGAATATCCGATACGGGCTTATTGACCTGAACTTCCATTTTTGTCTGTGCAAAAACACCGGAAGCCAACAGCAAACCCAGTCCGGGAATAATTAATTTTCGTAATCTATCTTTCATTTTTATGTATTATTAAGTGCTTATTAGTTGCTTTTCTTTTTACCCCAAACAGCGATTCCTTCATTGTTCAATCCGGAAAAGATAAGGGTGGATGTTATTTCATTTTCCCAATCCCGTCCTCTTTCGACATGAACCTTGTCGATAAATTCACCATTACTCCAACTCAATTCCAACCATGGGACATCGTATGTCCAGGTATTATTGGCGTCTCCATTGATCGTTCCTTCTACATCGATGGTCATGTCGACAGCATTCTGAAAATTAGGGAAAATTTGCTCTTCTGCGTAACCGGGAACCACGTTGTATCCTAACACAATTTGTTCCCAATCACCAATTAGTTCACTCTCCTCAACCTGGGTTTGATCCAGTTCGGCATATCTTTCCGGCGAGACTACCGGCCAGCCGTCTTCCGTCCAGAATATTTTCCGAACATGCATGATCATGAAAAACTTATTTTCGCCAGGCCTGCCCTGATTGGCCATATAATATTGATCTCCGTCTTTAAATACCGAACAATGAGAGACCCCCTGCCATCCGCTATGCCCCTGGAATTTGTAAGGTGCAAGGATCATCGGCTGGTCGTCATGCTCTTCATTCGCATCATTTCCATGATAATCGTAAAATGGTCCTTCCGGGGAATCCCCCCTCACGACACGAACATTGTATTTCGTCTCCAGCCAGTCATAGGCAATAAATAAATAGTATTTATCAAATTCTTCATTGTAAATAATTTCGGGTGCTTCAATGTTCCCATTGATGCTGTTTCCGGTAAACCCTCGTTGAGCGACCCTTACTCCCTTATCGCCGTCTACCTGAGCTAATCCGGATTCAGGATTTAGTTGCAACATATAAATTCCATCCCATGCTGATCCGTAGTAAAACCAATGGCTCCCGGACTGGTCGACTACCACAGTTGGATCAATGGCATTGGTTTGAACATAATTTCCATCAGTAGAAGTGACTACAAGACCCTGCTCTATCCAGGGGCCTGTAGGTGAATCGGAAGTGGCCAGGCCAATAACACTTAGTCGGGGTGTGGGGGAAGTAAGCGAATAATACAAACGGAATTGATTATCAACTTTCATGATGTAGGGCGCCCAAAGATTTTCCACGGGATCACCCCCGTTGTCCCTGATAAATTTTAATCCCATTGATGGATATCCATTAAAAACCCACCCGTAGAATTCCCACTCAACAAGGTCTCTTGATCTTCTGATCTGGATACCCGGTTTGATGGTAGCACCAAAGGCAACATCCGTTGAATAAGAATAAAAATAATCGCCGTCCTTGATAATGGAGGGGTCATGTACATTGTAAGGGCCCCATTTGTAAACATTTTCCACCGGCGCCAGGTCATAATACGTGTCTTCTATCTCTTCGAGAGGAACAGGTTGTGGATCGGGAGCAGGCGGATTCGTATCCGTGGTATCCACATCGGTCGTGTCATTATCATCATCTATGGGATCTTGCTCTTCGCCACATGAAGCCAGGGATCCCAAAAAAATCATGATGGAAAAAATAATCAGGTATCTCCACCTTGCACTTTTCTTACTTTTTCCTGATAAATTCCTTGTCATAAAAATTAGTTTACTGAATTATTTATTGCTAATGAATTAAATTCCATTTTTCTTGTCATCTTTCCTTTGTAATTGAACAATTCAATTTCCCTTATCTGAGGAGTGATGACGATGCTCGCTGAACTTTGAGACAAATAGGAGCCTCCAATCGGAAATTCAACCTTTCTCTTTTTGCCATTTGTCATTGAAATTAACGCGTTTACCTCATCATTTTTTAGAAAAAGCCTATCCATTCCATGATAAAATTCCATTAAATAGGCATCTGTTGAATCATTGTTTTGGGAAGCCAACAACAGTGATTTATTTTCACCCAATTCCATTCGAACCAAAGCCTTTGCATTGCCATCTATTTTCAATCCCGCATGTTTTTCTGATTTAAACTCAGCATTTCCCTGGTTCAAAAGAACCGTGCCAATGGAAGCGTCAAACCGTCCATTTGCCACCTCCGGACTGTAATTATTTCCAACCAAAATGAGATCCTGAAGACCATCGAGGTTGATATCTTCGGCTAATATTCCGTTTACCGGAGCAAATTGTGCTTCTATCGGAAGATCTTTTATCGAGAATTGATTGCTACCAAGATTTTCAATGATGGATGATGTTTGAATTGTACATGATAAAGTTTCGTATTCGGCATTTTTGAATAGCTCCAAAACATCATTGGTTGTCATTTTTGCAAACTGGCCATAACTGGCAATGTATTTTGTCAGAATTGGGATTTGGGCTTTCAGTTGATCGAACGAAGAAAACGGATACTCTTTTCCATCTTCAGAAACTGAATAAATGGGATCAATCGTCCCATTTTTATCAAAATCGGTATGGTAAACATTCAAAGGATTATCAGTCGAAACTTTGAATGGCGTATTTAAACCTATATTTCCTACCACATAATCCATGTCTCCGTCGTTATCGATATCAACTGGCAAAATGCTGTTCCACATACCAAGGGAATTTGCCAGGTCGGTTTGATCGGTGATATCTTTTAACTTGCCATTTTGATTTTCAAGAAACGTTATTCGCATGAATTCGCCGGCTAGGATTAAATCAGGCTGATGATCATTGTTGAAATCGGTCCAGATGGCAGATGTGACCATCCCAATACTACGCAGTTCAGGGCTTACTTCATTCGTAACGTCAATGAATTTTCCCTGCCTGTTTTCCAGTAAGTAGCTTTCCGGTATTTGAGGGTATTTGGTAGAAGTAAGCCTTCCTCCAATAAAAAGATCCATGTCCCCATCCAGATCGTAGTCTCCCGCTGTTACTGAACCAGTACTTGTGAGAATTTTGGGAAGCGCATTCGGATTAATTTGAAAATTTCCGTTTCTGTCGTTTAGATATAGCCGATCCTGGAATCCGGCGTGCCCGGGATATCGCTCAGAACCTCCGCTGGAAACATAGAGATCCAAATCACTATCACCATCCGCATCAAAAAAGATGGCGCCTAAATCTTCAAATTCTTCTCCGGAAATCGATTTCTCTTCAAATTTACTATTCGTTATTTGTATGAATATTTTTCCTGATGCCCCATAAGCACCACCAATAAATACGTCATCTTTCCCATCCTTATTAACATCTCCAACTGCAATACCCGGTCCCTGGTTGGAATGTTTGTGGAGTAAAGACGGCTGAATCCTGAAGTCATTGAAATCAATTTCTTTATGTAAATAGCTTATCGAAGAGTTGGATATCAATTGAAAATATTCATTGATAATCACATTTTCATTGGTTGAGTTTGACGTGGAATTTTGATAATCGACTTCAATGGTCGAATTGATGGTTGGAGAAGAAACAAGATTCACCTTTCCATCCGGCCAGATAACTTCTAAGCTATCAGCAACAGAATCCGCAGCTAATCCAAAATGAAGAACATTCTCGATAGAACTTTCAAATCCTCTTATAACCTGATGATATCGATGCTGGGATTTCCTATTGTGATATAAAATCACTTTCGTTTCAAATCCGGTTTGGTTGTGTTTTGGACCGATTAGTTTGACCCTTACATAACTACCGGTAGGAGAATTTTTCTCTATTGTTGTATTTTTAAAAATAAATGGCTCATGGTTAATGTTATTGACGATGATCTCAAGATCACCATCATTATCCAAATCGGCATAGGCGGCGCCATTTGAAATAGAAGGAATTTTAATGCCCCACTTTTCTGATTGGTCTGAGAATGTGAAATTTTCTTCATTCTTGAAAATGTAATTGGAGACACTGATGGGGGGACGCTTATTGATACTATCCAGAAAAACCTTTTGCATTTTCATTTGATTGGCAAACGGAGCAAAAGCTTCCCTTCGAAAATTGACAAAATCAAGATCCGTAATATCCTTGCCAAAACCATTGGTGATATAAACATCCTGATAGCCATCATTATCAAAATCAGCTATGAGTGGCGCCCAGCTCCAGTCCGTCTGACTAATTCCTGCTAACTGACCAATTTCACTGAAACCTTTCCCATGATTCAAATGGAGCATATTTCGCATGTATTGGTAACCATATCCTAATTGGACAGACTGATAGAAGCGATCGTACTGATTGGGATCAAACATGAGCTTCTTTCTCACTCTGTCATCAGGTAACATGTCCACAGTGATAATATCCATCAGGCCATCATTGTTGATGTCGCCAACATCATTGCCCATGGAGAAATGAGAAGTATGTTTAAAGTATTTTAACGACTGGTCTGTGAATGTTCCATCCTGATTGTTGACATAAAGCAGGTCCCTCGACAGATAATCATTGGAAACATAAATATCCGGCCACGTATCACGGTTGACATCGATCACTGATACACCCAATCCGTAACCTTCTATGGTGATTCCAGCCTGTTTTGAAACATTGGTAAACACAGGGTGTCCCTTCAGGCTATCATAAGTGTTCTGGTACAATTGATCCGTATTTCTGCTTTGCCCTTCCATTTGTATCGGTCGCACAGTGATAGCCGATCTCTCCAATCCACCGCCTGTAAGCAGGTACATGTCCAGGTCACCGTCTTTGTCGTAATCAAAAAATAGAGCCTGATTTGACTCACCGGGATCTGCCAATCCGTAATCATCAGCCATTTCCACGAAAGTTAAATCCCCCTGGTTGATGAAAAGCTTATTGGGAAAAATGCTTTTATTTCCCGGCCCTCCAACTGATATGTAAAGGTCATCCCATCCATCACTGTTGATGTCAACTACTGAGATTCCTGTACACCAGGTATTTTCCAGCTTTACTCCAGCCGATTGACTGATATCTTTAAATTTAAGGTTGCCCTGATTAAGATAAAGTGCGTTGGCAACCTGATTCCCTGTAAAAAAAATATCCGACAAACCATCGTTGTTGACATCTAAAATGCCTACCCCACCGCCATTGAACATGTATTCGTAATTGAGGATATTCAGAGAATCGTTCTCCTCAATTCTATTGACAAAGGATATCCCGGTATGGTCTGCTGACAACATTTGAAACAGCGCATCCGATTGCTGACGATCTCTTCCGACACATCCAAGTACTACGATCAGGATAAATGAATGCAATCGAAAAAAAATGCGCATCAATTTTTAGGTTTGAAAATGAATGATTAAAAAAAGAAGATGCGTGTCAACTCACGCATCTTCCAATATAATTTGTTCACTATTGATTATTCACTGAATTACCAACCATATTTGGATTTAAATCCAACTCATTCTGAGGAATAGGCATGAATTTTCTTGCCGGTACATAGTTTTCAATTTCAGGGTCATTTGCCCTTAATTCAGCCAGCTTTGCCTGATCATCCAACCAACCCCATCTCGTGGCATCGTACCATCTCAATCCCTCAACTGCCAACTCCATTACCCTTTCATGGGCTAATTGTTCCATGAATTCATCTAATGAATAAGCGGCAAATTCTGCCTCTCTATCAGGAAGATTAGCCCGGTCACGAACTCTTTGAACCTGTGCTGCTGCTGCTGGCATATTTCCTGTATTAGCCAGGCATTCTGCATACATCAACAACACATCTGCAAATCGGATCAGGTGATAATTGATACCGCAAGTAAATGGATTCCCACCAGTAGCGGCCAACGTATATTTTTTGATCCAGTATTCATCCGGACCATAAGGCCATGGCTGACCGTAAGCTGTCGTATCACCCTGCTCTGGCTCATACGATAAAATTGTAGCCGAAAACCTCTCGTCCAAAAGATCATCAATTGTTCGCTCTTCCCTCATTTCATTATATAGAAATTCCGTTGGGCCGTAGTCACTAAAATCAGCTCTGGAATAAGTGGGCGCCAATGCTGAGAATTGCTTCCAGCTTGCATTTGGGTCACCACCCCAGTTGTCCCCCGGATTTTGGCTTTGGGTAAATTCAACCCAGAAAATTTTACCTGGATTGGAAGCTTCAACAATTGGATCCTGCGAAAAAAGATCCGCATAATTTGGCGCAAGTTCATAAACATTTGACTCAACAACTGCCTGGAAATAAGGTAGCGCAGCTGAGTAATCTCCTTCATATAGCAAAATTTTACCCATGAGAGAATTAGCTGCTCCTCTTGTAACTCTACCTACCTGGCCATTGTCAGGACCATTTACAGAATTGTAATCTAGTGGTAGCATATTGATCGATTGGGAGACATCCGCTTTTGCCTGTGCATATACATCGGTTTGCGTAACTCCTTCATTTGAGGGATAAAAATCTTGCTGACCTTCGGGGGTTTCCAGGACTAAAACAGGATTATCGAAGATATTAGCCAGGGTAAAATAGGCAAATCCTCTCAGGAAATACGCTTGTCCCAATAATCTTTGTCTTAGATCTTCATCGACATCAGGAATATCGGGAACTTGTTCCAGGACCTGATTGGCTCTTGAAATCATAATGTAATGATGGTCCCAGGCAAACTGAACAAATAATTCCGTAGGCGGAATAACAAAATTTGCTGTTTGCTCCCACATTGGAAATCCCCCCAGCGATGTTAGCTCATCTCCTCTTCCATCACCGATCGTAGGTGTTATACGTTGATACATTCCATCGATGATCATTGTGTTATATATCGCATCAACAGCTGCAATAGCCTGATCTTGTGTCTGATAAAAATCTTCCACCAAAAGTCTATTCGGATCAAGTATTTCCAGTTTGTCATTACATGCATGGACAATAAAAAGCGCCCATACGAATGCAGTTATTTTAATTATATTCTTAATCATGATCATTAAAATTTAATTTGGACACCAAACATTGTCGTTCTCGGTCTTGGGAATGTACCGTAATCAAATCCTGGATTCAGAATACCATTTTCAAAGTCGGTTGTACCAGGAATTGGAGTACCAGACTGGAAGTCCGGATTGTAACCTTTGTAACTCATAAAAGTGTGAACATTTTGTAGGGTCACATAAACCCTTGCACTTTTCATTTTTATTTTACCGACAAGATCCTCAGGCAGGGTATAGCCTAATGAAATGGTATTGATCCTGAAATAATCTCCTTTTTGCAACCATCCTGGCCGGTCAGAATCCCTTCCATTAATATTTGGATCCTGATAGATCATTCTTGGTATATCGGTATCGGTATTTTCCGGAGTCCACCTACCTAATATATCCTCATGCCTGTTGGTAAAACCAAAAGCATCAGATCCCATCAAACCTCGATAAATATTGCTATTGATGAGGTTTCCACCACTACCGGACCCAAAAAAGGTAAAATCAAAGTTCATGAAGTTTGCAACAATATTTATCCCATAGTAATAGGTTGGCAAACCATTTCCCAGGAAGTCCCGGTCTGCATCATTAACTGAACCATCATCATTTAAATCTGCAAACATGACATCGCCAGGAGCAGTTTGTGGAGTCTGAAAAGCATGGGCGTTTGGATTAAAATTAGGATCTGCCGGACCTACGGTATTAATTTGACCAGCATCCTGGAAAATTCCTTCATAGACATAGCCATAATGCTCTCCAATGGATCTACCAACAACAGTTCTGGCTCCACCCTCCTGAATATTTTCTAGAGGGCCTAAATCCAACACTTCATTGTTAACGGTATAAAAATTGGGTTCGATAGAAATATCAAAATCGCCAAAAGACTGTCTGTAGGCTGCAGATAATTCTATACCGGAGTTTTTGATAGATCCGGCATTGGTGGTAAGTCCTTCCAATGAACCATTGGCACCAGGAATAGGCAGATCCATCAGGACATCATCCGATGTATTGTCATAATATTCAGCTGTAAATTCAAGCCGACCATCTAACAAAACTGCATCTAAAGCAATACTGCTGGTTGTCCTGGTTTCCCATTGGATTCCAGCATCGGTAAGAATAGTTACAGCAGCTCCCAACACCCTGTCATTAACCAAGTCGGGACCAAACTGATATGGAATAGCCCGGTTAACAGTTCGTAAATATCTGAAATTTCCAATTTCCTGGTTTCCAAGTTGTCCATATCCTCCTCTTAGTTTCAAGTCAGTGATCCAGGTTGGTAAGTTGAAATCATTATGAATTTTCCAGGCAAGACCTACAGAAGGAAATACTTCATATCGGTTATCTTCATTAAATCTGGAAGATCCGTCTCTCCTGACATTCACCGTTAAAAGGTACCGATCATCAAAGGTGTAATTGACTCTTCCAAACAAAGAAGCGATGGAGGAAGGTTGTTGATTGTCTGTAGCGCTAATATTTGCAGCACTTCCAAGTGATAAAATATATGGAGCTTCCAAGCCTGATCCAAAGGTCCTGATTTCCCTTGATTCAAAATCCTGGTAGGATTGACCAAGCATGACATTCAAATAGTGTTTTTCATTGAATGTGTTTTCGTACCTCAAGGTATTTTCAACCAGGAACGAACTGTACTGACGATCACCTACCTGGTATTGTGCAGTTGGTCCGGGGAAAAAATATCCCAAATCATACTCCGGAACAAACAGTTCATCTGTAATCGAGGTATTGTCGTATTGCAAATTTAATTTATAGGTCAGTCCATCAATAATTTCAACCTCACCATAGACATTTGCAAGGATCCTATTAACAACAGTTGAATTGTCGATCAATGTATTTAGTCCGGGAACGTTCAGGGTAATAGATTGATGAATATCCTGGTCAGCACCACCAAATCCACCTAATCTGTTTTCATCATAAAGGGGGATGGTTGGAGCAGCTTGAACCAAATCATTGACCAATGAAGGCCTATTACCTGGAATACTTATGGTAGTTGTAAAAAACAACGGATTTTCATCCGATTTCATCCCATAAACGTTTTCCCCAATTTTTACGCGGCCGAGTTGTGTTTCAGAGTTCACTCTAAATGAATATCGCTTATAATCAGGACCACTTCCTACCAACGTACCCGCATTATCCAAAAAATCAAGTGATAGATAATATGTTGACTTCTCAGTACCTCCACTCAAATTGAGGTTATAGTTTTGAATATATCCATCCTTATAGCCGGCGTCCTGCCAGTCCGTATCGATGTCATCGATAAATTCAGGACTATTGGGATCATTACCAGGTAATAACGGCTGATTGGCATTGATCAATGCTTCATTCATTATATCCTGATATCCTTCTCTTTGAAGTAACGGTAGCCTCTGAGGAATGGTCTGCAAACCATAGTAGGCGTTAAACCCGACTGTGAATTCCTGGTTTTTTCTTCCTCCCTTGGTAGTAATGATGACCACACCATTTGCTGCCCTGTTTCCGTAAATAGCCCCGGCAGTTGCATCTTTCAATACCTGGATCGATTCGATGTCATTGGGGTTGATATCCCTGATCCCACCGGACATTGGATACCCGTCAACAACATAAAGAGGTTCTGCCCCGGCACCTAATCCAAATGTACTAACACCACGAACACGTACAGCAGGAGCTGCTCCAGGTTGTCCATCAGATGTGACTGATACACCGGCAACCCTACCCTGCATCATCTGGGTTACATCATTTGTCGCTTGTTTAGTCATCTCTTCCGGATTGACTGAGCTAACTGCTCCCGTAAGATCGCTTTTCTTTTGCGTACCATAACCAACAACCACTATTTCCTCTAACGCGGTTATATCCGGCACCATTAGCATGTTGACAACAGATTGATTTCCCACTCTCACTTCCTCCGTAACAAAACCAATAGAACTGAAGACTAATACAGATTCGGGGCCATCAACTTCCAGGCTATAATTACCTTCAAGGTCCGTAACTGTACCCCTATCTGTTCCCTGAAGGATAATGTTTACACCTGGTAATCCTTCCGGATCGTCATCGCTTGTTACCTTACCTGTTATCGTCCTGCCCTGAAAAACCCTTTCATCCGGGGTGATCCTTATATTTTTCTTTGTAATCGGCTTTACACTGATATTTTGATTTACCTGTTTAAAGCTCACTTCTGCCTGTTTGGAAATTTCTTCCAAAACGTCTGCAAGAGAGATATCCCTTGCCTCTAAAAAAATCTTTTCTCCGTTTTTTATCTCATTTTCATTGAAGACAAAACTAAATCCGGTCTTTACTTCAATTTCTGCTAAAGCTTCTTGTACGGTTGCATCATCCAGACTTATGGTCATTTTGACTTCTTGAATGTTTTTCACCTGAGCATTACCTTCGCTCGCCATCAAAGCTGAGAATAAAAAACACTGAATGATAAATCCATATATTGAAAACTTAGTAATCATATACAGATAATGTAAATAGTTTTTCATAATTTTAAGATGTTCGTTAAACAAATGATTACAGCCCGGCTTGATTTCGATCCGCCAAGATTTGAATGAGCCGGGTTTGTTTTATCACCCCTTATGCTTCACAAGGTGGCTTTTGATAGGCTGTAGATAATTTACTTCATAAGCAGTTAATCTTTTTAATTTTTGAAATTTACATAAACCGTATCCCCATCAATTTCATAATCGAAGGTAACGGTGTAGTTTATGCTCTGTAGAACATTATCAAGGTATTCGTTTGTAAACTTACCAGTCAAAACCTTGTCACGAGGCAGAGACCTGTTAAACACAAATCTCACCCCATACCACATTTCAAGCTTATTAAATACATCGGGAAGCTTCTCCCTGTTGAAGGCAAGTACGCCGTCAACCCACTGAAGCTTATATTTATTCAAAATTTGTCCTTTTGAAAGAACACCGGAGGGTGTATGGAAGGTAATTTCTTCTCCGGGATCAATGGTTAATGCTTCTTCAATTTTGCGATTTTCTTCAGGATTTACAAGGCTAACCTTGACTTTTCCTTCCAAAAGCGAAACTGTTGAATTTACAGATCCAGGGTAGGAATTAACATTAAAAGAAGTACCCAACACTTCCGTAATCATATCCTTACTTTTTACAATGAAGGGCTTTAGTGAATCTTTCATTACTTCAAAGTATACCTCACCTTCTATCTCTACTTCACGAAAATTGCCCTCAAACTTTTCAGGGTAGACAATCTTGCTTTGTGAATTCAATGCCACCTTCGAACCATCCGGTAAATAGAGTTTGAGTTTCTGACCTTTCGCCACTTTCTTTTCAATCATGGCTACTGGCTGATCAACTGGTTCAGACTGATTCTGGAATTCCATTGAAAAATAAGTGATCAGAAAAACTGCGACCGACGCCACAAGAATTCTCCACCACATGGAAAATTTATAATTCGTTTTATTTTCAGAACCGTCTGGATAGGGGTTGATATGTATGACTTTATTTTCGTTTTCTTGTTGTAATTCAATACTGGATTGGACCCTATCCCAAAGTATATTTTCATCCTCTGTATTAAATTCAACTTTCGGGCGGTTTAAAGTAAGAACCAACAGTTTGGCCTGGAATATTCTTTCTTTTGTAAGCTGATCTTTCGAGATTAGGTTTTCCCAATAAGCATTCTGAGAAGGATCCTGTTCAAGAGCCCAGTTTCTAAAATCAGGATTTGAAACCAATTCGTCGATGCTATGTGGATGGTCAATTCTCTTCATCTTAAGTATAAAGAGTGACCTTGTCAGAAAATCTCACTATTGAAATTGAAAAATATTTTAAAAATTGAATTCTGATTATTAAAACAAAAGGATGAATGCGAGTTCCTCAATAAATTTTAATAATTAATAAGAATTTCACAATTTGCTTATCTGTTTTTTCAATTGGGCAAATGCCTTTGAGGACAGGTTATAAGCATAGTTCTGATCAATTCCCAATAAGTGGGAAATCTCCTGGTAGGATAGATTTTGATAAAATCTCAGGTAAATGATTTCACGCTGTCGATCAGATAAATGATTGATAAAGTGTCTCATCTTTGAAACAAACTCTTCTTTCCTTTCATGATCAATCCAATCTTCCTCACAAGATGGCTGTCCGCAAAATTTGTCATCTAAACACTCCAACTGATGGGTGATTTTAAGATTTTCCTTTTTCCTGGATATCACCTCCCTGCGTAGGGATGTATAGAGATAAGATTTGATACAATGGATATCTATCTGGTTATTTTTATTTGACCAGATCCGAACGAAAATATCGTGAATAGAATCTTCTACAATGTCCTTATCGGCCACCAGAAAAAAACCATATTTAAATAAATTCTTAATGTATTTCTTATAAAGAAATGAATAGGCTGACTGATTTCCTACTTTTATCTCACACCACAATTCACGGTCTGAAACCTCTTCATGATTTGAATTGTTCCATTTAAATTGTTCCGCTTTACTCATAGTATATGCGTGTGATCATCAAGCAATAATAAATATTGGAATTTAATCAGATAATTCAAAATTTATTAACACAAATCTTAATTAACCATGTTATTTTAAGAAATTATCAATGAATAAAGAGTAAATTTTACCTTAAAAATGACGAATGTCTAAAATCTAGGCTATAAAAAAAGCCGGTCAAAAGCCGGCTTTGTGCGCACGAGAAGAGTCGAACTTCCACGCCCTGAAACGGGCACCAGGCCCTCAACCTGGCGCGTCTACCAATTCCGCCACGTGCGCAATTGTGACTCATCAAACTCATTGGCTTGATGAAAGGTTTGCAATATTAATACATTTTCATTTACGATGAGAAGTTTTCATTTTAAAAATGATCATTCCTTCTCCCAGACAGAATTGACAAAATAATGTTTGCAGTCAAATAAATTATCCAATACCCGAAAGCCATTTCCAATAGCTAATTCATTAATGGTTTCCACGTCATACTTCTGTGAAACTTCCATGTAAATACTTTCCCAAAGATCAAAATGAAATGACCTATCCAATTTACCGATTCTGACATCCTGTTTTTTCTTACTGACAAGAAAACTCCGCGCCTCTCCCGATTGAGGATTATAAGTGGCATAGTGCTTAAAATTGGTCAGGTCAAAATTTCCGTCCAGTTCGTTATTGATCCTCGTTAGTAAATTTAAGTTAAATGCACGAGTAACACCCGATGAATCATCATAGGCTTTTCGAATGACTTCCGGATCTTTCTTCAGGTCAAATCCGATGATAACTTTGTCGCCGTTGTTCAAGAGATCAGATAACCTGGACAAAAACCCATTGGCTTCGGTCCATGAAAAATTTCCAATGTTAGACCCCAAAAATAAGATAACCTTATTGCAGGAATCAATCTTATTCAATGACTCCAAAGCTGAAAAATACTCTCCCTGCAAAGGCTTGTATTTTAGATCTGGCAATGTCTTAATTAACCCTGATCTTAAAATTTCCAAGGCGTTCTCAGAAATATCAATTGGCATGTATTTAAAATCGACCTCTTTCGCCAGAAAATATTTTAACAAAACCTTTGTTTTAAATCCATCCCCCGCACCAAATTCTATCAGATCAAATTCCTGATCTTTTGGTTTGATTATTCCCAATATCTTTTGCCGGTTTGTTGTCAGAATCTCGTATTCACATTTTGTAAGATAATATTCCGGCAATTTCATAATCTCACGAAAAAGATCATCTCCCGTGGAATCGTAAAAGTATTTTGAACTAAGATACTTGGGCTTTGCAGAAAGTCCTTTCTCTACATCAGACGCGAATACGTCTATGTCTTTTTCTGTCAGCTGGTCGATCATCGCGCTAATCTGATTCCGGTGAATTGCCACCTTAAATGCGGCTGAAAGAAATTTCTGTAGGTTCTTCTCAAATGACGATCCGGAGTTGCTATCGATCCACCTCTCAACACTTTTTGGTTGACCATGAACTTGCCATTGTACTCACCAAGTGCTCCGGAAGCTTTTTTAAACCCAGGATACGCTACGTAGGCGCTACTTGTCCATTCCCAAACATTCCCGAGGATCTGAAGATCGTTCTTTCTGAATTCCGGATGGAAACACTCGCTTTCAACATAAAGTGCATTTTCATTTACAGGTTGTAATTGATTACAGGCAACTTCCCATTCAAATTCGGTAGGAAGCCTTAAACCTTTCCAGCTGGCAAATGCATCAGCCTCAAAAAAGCTGATATGTGTAACAGGCAAATCCGGATTTAACGGAAGAAACCCCTTTAATGTGTATTCATACCAATCGTCATCCACCTGATGCCAATACATAGGTTTGCTGACACTATTATTATTCACCCAATCCCAACCTTCTGACAGCCAATAGTTAAAATCTTTATATCCACCATCCTGAACGAATTCCAGGTATTCTCCATTGGAAATAACCCGATTTGCAATCTCAAAATCCTCGATCAGCACTTTGTGACGACCCAACTCATTGTCATAACAAAACCCATTTCCATCATGACCTATTTCATGAATACCGCCCTGAACGCTTACAAAATCCAGATTTGCAATTTCTCTTATCTTTGTCAATCCCGGGCAATCAGAATAGGAAGGAAAAATCGGGTTATGGCCAAGAATGTATTTAATATCTGTGATCAACAACTCCTGATGTTGTTGTTCGTGATGGATACCTACTTCGAGCACATAAAGCAATTCATTCCTTAAATCTTCAACATTTTGAAGGAATTCAATCATTTTCTCGTCCACATGTCTGCGGTAATTATAAACTTCCTCGACCGTTGGACGGGAAAGGTTTCCCCGGTTCGCACGGATGACCCTTTTCCCAACCGTCTCGTAATAGCTGTTAAAAATAAAGCTGAAATTATCATGATAGGGTGGCATTCCTCCTTGTTCAATCAAAACAAAAGTTTCAAAAAACCAGGTAGTATGTCCCAGATGCCATTTTGGTGGACTAACATCCACAATTGGCTGAACAACATAGTCTTCGGTTTGTAAGGGTTGGCAAATTTTTTCACTTAATCGACGAACATAAAGGTACTTTTCCAATAGCACCTCTTTCGTCTCTGTACGGGTTTTTGGCAGTTCAGTAATCAAAGTGATTTTGTTTAGAGATTATGACATAATACGTAATAACGAACCAAATAGTAAATTTAATGTTTATTTTTTCTGATCTCCGAAGCATGAAACTTGATTGACCAAAGCTTATTTTATTACATAGTTTGAAATGCCACCAAATTAGCCTTTTCCTTTTCTACATGTGATTTAGCTTTGTAAGCTGAAGAATTCATTTTTTACAATCATTAACTATATACATCAAATTCAATTCAAAAACTGAACGGAAAATGATACGATTTTTTACAACTCTATTTCTAACGATCATTACAACTTTCGCCTTATCTCAGGATATTTTCATGAAAGAGGATCTTATTTCTTACTATCCCTTTACGAATGACGCCTCCGACGCGATGAACGTAAACAATGGTACCGTTTATAATGCGACATTAGAATTAGGTAGCCGGTGTGGTGATAATGCATATTTTTTTAATGGTGGAGATGCCTATATTGATTGTGGCACCGACCGGTCATTAAATTATAATTTCTCATCCATGACAATCGCATCTTGGGTCATGCCATCTGAGATTGTTCACAATGAACTGAGCACCATCGTTGGGAAATGGGGATTTAACGAAAGGAGGGACCAATTCGGTCTTTGGTTGAATCCTACTTACAAAATCATTGCGGCTTTTAGCTCACCCGGAACAATGGAAGAAGGAGTTTTCAGTAAACAAAGCCTGGAACCTGATAAGTGGTATCATGTTGTCACTACCTGGAAGAGAAACGGTGAAATTAGAATTTATATCAACGGACAAGTAGACCAAATAGGAAGGCAAACAGGAAGAGGTATCAACACCCGATCAGATCTGTCAGTAAAAATTGGACGTCAGGTAGTAAGAAAAAACAGGGCCTACAAAGGATACATTGATGAAATGAGAATATATGGACGTGCATTGGATGAAAGAGAAGTTTTAGCACTATACAATAATGGCAGGGTACAATGTGAAAAGATCACGTTAAGAGGAACCATTTACAATAAACGTGACCGGATACCCATGCAGGCAGATGTGGTGGTCGAAAACATGGACAACGGTGCGATCGTCGCAGGGGGACCTTCAAACATGGACGGAACGTATGAAGTTTACCTTCCTGTAGGTGGCCGTTATGCATTTTACGCTAAAAAAGAAGACTTCCTATCTGAAAACAGGAATATTGATACAGATAAATATTCTCCAAATGCAACGGTCAACAGAGATCTGTTTTTAGTTCCTGTGGAGGTCGGGGAATCACTAACCCTTAATAATATCTTTTTTGAATTTAATAAGGCAGACCTTCAAAAAGAGTCATTTGCAGAACTCAACAGGGTCTTACCATTCTTCCAGCAATATCCAAACCTTAAAATAGAGATTGCGGGTCATACGGACAATGTTGGAAGCGATGCCTATAATCAAAAACTTTCAGAGGCTCGTGCTAAATCGGTCAGAGAATATCTTCTTTCAAAAGGAATTAAAGATGTAAATATCACCTCTCAAGGCTATGGGGAAGCAGAACCGGTTGCTTCAAATGATACCGATGAAGGAAGACAGGAAAACAGGCGTGTAGAATTCAGAATTGTTGGTAAATAGAATTATCCGGGGATATGGTTTGGAAGAATAATCTCAAACTGTGTCCCTTTGTTATAGGCACTGGTAAATTTGATTTCTCCTTTCAGATTTTCCACGGATAGTTTCACAATATAAAGTCCTAATCCCGATCCTTCCACTTTCTCATTTGCCCTGTAAAACATATCAAAGATCTTAGGCTGGAATTTCTTTTTTATACCTATTCCGTTGTCCTCTACTATAATTCGCGAATATTTCTGAGTTGTTTTGGTAATGATCTTTATTTGCGAATTCTTCTTATTCTTCTTGCTGTATTGATAAGCATTTGAAATCAGATTTCGCAAAATTTCATGAACTCGCTGGTAGTCAGAATAAAAATCCTTTCCTTTTACACTTACAGATGGAGTAATTTTAAGAGAAGAATGATAAGCAACCCTGTTTAAACAATCATCAATGATTTCCTTTAGATCTACCTTTTCAATGCTGATCTTAAGATTGAGATTTTTTGAATGGCTCAAAACATCCCGAATAAAACTATCCAGTCTTTCCACCCTACCGCTGATCATTTGAAGGTATTCGTGAAATACACTGGGATCTTTTTCCAGGTTAATCAGGTTGATCAAACCTTTAATAGAAGTCAAAGGAGCACGCAAATCGTGTGAAACTTTGTAAACAAAATTATTTAGTTCAGTATTTCTAACCAGCAACAGGTCTTCCGCCAACTTTCGTTTATGTATATCAATAAAGTGTATTAAAAAATCTCCATAGGGTCTTCCCGAATCTTTCAGATTGACACCTTGCACAATAACACTTCGATATTCATTTTTATGGGTTTTCAACCTTAATTCAACCGAAAAGCTTTTTTCTTTGACGGAATTGATGGATGCCAGCTTTTCGCTCAATATTTTGTGGTCTTCCTTGTCGAATAAAGTAAAAATGGATTTTTTACCGAGGTAATCTTCCGTCAGACCGGTAAGAGTCAGCGTGGAATTATTGAAACGAGTTATTCCATACTTTTGGTTGATAATAACTTTGCCAATTGGAGACTGATCAAAAATATGTCTGAACCATTGTTCCCTGTTCCTGATTTCAAATTCAGCTTTCTTTTCCTTTGTAATATCACGGGTCATACAGAAGACTCCAACAATATTCTGGTTAATATCAAAAAGAGGCATTTTTGTCAACATCACCCATTTTTTAACATTTTTCGGCCAGATCTCCTCCCTCAACTCGTTCATGATCGGCTGACCATATTCAATTACATCCTTATCTTCCTTTTGGGCGATTTTAAAATGCTCCGGACCAAAAATATCTTTTACCTTTTTTCCGATGACCTGATCCGGGTGTTTCACCCCTATCCACCGAAGAAACTCACGGTTTACCTTTATGTATTTTCCTTCCAGGTTTTTAAAAGTGATGGAATCAGGAACGTGATCCCAAAAAGTATCCATCAGTTGTTTTTCCCTTTTAAGCTCTTTTTCAGCATTGATTCTTTCAGTAATATCACTGACGAATAAAAACGTACAATTCTTCCCATCGTAAAAAATCGGTGATGCAAGAACCTGGGCATCTTTAATTTGCCGAATGGTGCTAATTAATTGAATCTGGACAGACCGGCTTTCTATTTCGCCACTTTCAATCTTGCGAAGGGTTTTCAACAAGTCCTTTTCATGGTCCTTTGCAATAAGTTCACCTAAGTCTTTTCCGATCAGATCCCATTGATTGGTAGAATCAAATATTTTGGCTGACGCCGAATTCAGAAAAAGTATTTTCCCTTTAAAAACAATCAGAATTCCGGCTGGAGATAGTTCAATAATTGTTCGGTAGAGGTCTTGTGTTTGCCTCAGTATTTCTTCCGTTTTTTTCCTTTTTGAAATGTCCTGGATCAGGGAAATCAACTTAAAGGGCTTACCGTTCTCACTGTTAAGAACTGTTGTCCGGATTTCAGCAAAAAAAGTGGTTCCATCCTCACGTTTCATTTCATACTCCTCGTAATTGTAGGGAAGGTTATTAATAATCTTGTGAAGGTTTTCCTTTGCTTTATGATGATATCGCTCGTCAATCCAGTCAAGAATGTTGGTATTTAGGATGGTATCCGTAGAATTTGAAGCGGTAATTTCTGCAACTGATGGTGATGCAAACTCAATCATACCTGAAATATCACTTATAACAATCGAGTCTGAAATGGTGTTAATGAGTGTTTTATAGAGATTATCACTTTTTTTCTTTTCAATCTCAGCCTGTTTGAATTCCGAGATATCCTCCGCTGTCCCTTCAATGTATTTGGCATTTCCATTATCATCTTTAATAAGCTTTGCGGAAACAAACCCGGGAAATACCTCACCATTTTTTCTCTTGAAATCTATTTCAAATCGAATATAATTTTTACCATTTTTCAGTTGGTTCATGACCATCTGTCGATCTTCTTCTTTCGCATATATGTCCATCGAAATATTATTGACAGAAGAAATAAGATCATCCGGATGATCATAACCTAAGATTTCGCATAGTGTCTGATTTGCCCTTAAAAATTTTCCCTCTAGTGTTGTCCTGAAAATCCCAAGCGGGGAATGATCAAAAATCGGTCTGAATGCCGCATCTTCCCTCAAGGTATGATTTTCTTCTTCAAGTCTTTTGATTTTTTCTTTAAGGAAGTCTACATCGGAATGCATGGATGGTAGAAAAAGTTATAATCTGTAAGGTCATTTAAATATAATAAAATAATGATTTGACCTCCATATCTTCTTTTCACAAATAATTAATTTAATTTTGCACCTTAATTTTTTCCAGGCAAATAAGAGATTGATGATCATTGATATAGCCAAAAGACTTGGCGCAACGAAGGAGTATTATTTTTCTGTCAAGCTACAGGAAATCAGAAAAATGATCGCAGAAGGAAAAGACGTGATCAATATTGCTATTGGCAGTCCGGATCTTCCTCCTTCAGAAGAAACTATTAACTCACTCATCGAAAATGTCAAAAATCCCCGGCTACATGATTATCCACCCTACCAGGGTTTGCCACAATTACGCAAATCCATAAAAAAATGGTGTGAAAGCACCTACAACATTCAGCTGGATGAAGAATCGGAAATATTGCCATTAATTGGTTCAAAAGAGGGTATTACGCATATTTCACTTACATTTCTCGATCCGGGTGATGAGGTATTGGTTCCCGAATTGGGTTATCCGGCTTACAGAGCTGTCACGGAAATGATAGGCGCTATTCCGAGGATTTATGAACTTGATGAAAATAATAACTGGCAACCAAACCTTTCGGCTTTGGAAAATGAAGATCTATCGAGAGTCAAATTGATGTGGGTCAACTATCCTCACATGCCGACCGGTGCTTCTATCGACATAAATATGTTTGAGAAGTTGATAGAATTTGCCAAAAGACATCATATATTATTGTGTCATGACAACCCCTACTCCTTGGTCCTGAATACAAATGATCCTATCAGCATTTTAAGCATTCCAGGAGCAAAAGATGTAGCATTGGAACTGCATTCATTCAGTAAATCCCATAACATGGCCGGATGGCGGATTGGCTGGCTGGCAGGTCAAAAAGACTACATCTACAATATTTTCAAGGTGAAAAGTAATGTTGACACCGGCATTTTCAAACCATTGCAGCTTGCAGCTGCCAGGGCGCTGGAAAATACAAAGGAATGGCACGATGAAAGAAATGAAACTTACAGGAGGAGAAGGTCCGTTGCCTATGACATTTTAGATTTACTGGGTTGCCAATATGATAGAAAACAGGTCGGAATGTTTATCTGGGCCAGACTTCCTGAAGGCACTGAAGCAAAGGAGTTTATCGATCATCTTTTGTACAATTACCTCGTTTTCATAGCTCCCGGATTTATTTTTGGAGAGAAAGGAAAAAATTATATCAGGGTCTCACTTTGTGTAGATGAAGAAGTACTGAACAAAGTAAAAGACAGGCTGTCGGGTTTTGACTACAATAAAATGTGAAATGAGCCATCAAAAATTTATTCATAACCTTCTTAAAAGAATAAATCTTTATTGGTGAATTCCATCTGGCTTTTAAAAATAGAAAAACATACAGATGAAAATTGCAATTATCGGTTTGGGCCACATCGGAGGCTCTTTTTCATTGGGCATAAAATCAGTAGATCCATCTCATTATTTTATTGGATATGATTTAAATGATCATCATTCAAAAACTGCAATGAAACTAGGTTTAGTGGATGAACTGGTGGATTTTGAAATTGCCACTACAACAGCTGATTTAATTGTTCTGGCCACTCCGGTCAATATAATTGCTTCTCAAATTATCGATTCGCTTGATAGATTGAAAAATGATGCAGTATTGATAGACCTGGGGTCTACAAAAGACCTATTTTGCCAAACGGCAAGTCAGCACCCAAAACGATCACGATATGTTGCCTGTCATCCAATGGCCGGTACAGAAAACTCAGGGCCTGAAGCAGCTTTTTCAGCACTATTCAAACACAAAATGATGATCATTTGTGATAAAAATAAAAGTGATACAGATGCTGTAGAAAAAGTTGAACGGCTATTCAAACAGCTGGAAATGCACATCAGCCATATGGATAGCAAAGAACACGACCGGCATATTGCGTACGTCTCACACCTCAGTCACATTAGCTCCTTTGCCCTTGGGCTAACGGTACTGGAAAAAGAAAAAAACGAAAAGAATATTTTTACAATGGCCGGTAGTGGATTTTCCTCAACTGTGAGGCTGGCTAAAAGCTCTCCGGCTATGTGGGCACCTATCTTTAAACAAAACAATTCAAACGTACTAGAAGCTCTGAGTGCTTATATTCAACAATTGGAGGAATTTAAAAAAGTAATAGAATCCGATAATTCGGATCAATCCTTCCATTTGATGGAGAAAGCAAATGACATCAGAAGGGTATTATTTGGAATTGAAAACAAGAGTTAGACGATTTTAATAAAAAATTGTATAAAAAAGATGGGTTAAGACTTGCTTTTGTACTATTTGAATAATTAATTTCACAATTCTGAAATATATTCACCAAAACAGAAGTCCCACAACTCGAATTAAATTCTATGTTTTCCGACCGCGACCTTCAACAGATAGAATCCAGAGGATCAAGTTTGCCACTTGTCGAAAAGCAAATTCAAAATTTCAAAAAAGGATTCCCATACCTGAAATTAAGTAAGCCAGCCACAGTAGATGATGGAATACTTTCCATGGATGAAGACCAGGAGCAATCCTACACAGAAATATACCATCAGGCTATCAAGAAACTTTCAGTCGTAAAGTTTGTACCTGCTTCCGGAGCAGCCAGCCGAATGTTCAAGGACCTTTACGAATTTGTTGAAAAGTACTCTGATGATGACCAGGGCTATGAAGAGTTTGTAAACCACGAAAAATATAAATCTGTCTATACATTTTTTAAGAACATCACAGATTTTGCCTTTTTTAATTCCCTAAAGGAAGCATATGAGAAAAAAGGTCTGACCATAGAGGAAGGCCTGCTGAAAAGAAAATATAAAGATATTCTCAGGACTCTCCTTGATGAAGATGGATTAAACTATGGTAACCTTCCAAAAGGATTACTCGAGTTTCACGCTTATTTTGACCATACTCGGACTTCTGTGGAGGAGCATTTGGTAGAAGGAGCTCTTTACGGAAAACATGACTCAGACCAAGTGAGCATACATTTTACAGTTTCACCTGAGCACCAGCAAAATTTCGAAGAGAAAATTAAGGATGTCCTGTCAATCTATGAAAAGACTTTTCATGTCAATTTTTCTATTGACTACTCCATCCAAAAACCTTCGACTGATACGATTGCTGTCAACATGAAAAATGAACCATTCAGAGATGAAGATGGTCAGTTATTATTCCGACCAGGCGGGCATGGAGCATTGATTGAAAATCTGAATGACATTGATGCCGATCTGATTTTTGTGAAAAATATTGATAACGTCGTTCCCGACGCGCTCAAGGGAACAACCGTTAGCTTTAAGAAAATTCTTGGAGGAAAGCTCCTCGAAATTCAGGAAAAGGTTTTCAAATACATGAAGCAGCTCGAAAATCCTAAAAAAGAGGAAATTGAAACAGATGAAATAATTGATTTTCTGAAAAACACATTGAACATTCAGGATATTCCGGAATTCCATCTGGATGATGAAAAAGTTACTTTTCTGAAATCGAAACTTAATCGCCCAATAAGGATTTGCGGAATGGTTAAGAATGAAGGGGAACCTGGCGGAGGACCATTTTTTGCTAAAAACTCCGATGGCACCATTTCCCTGCAAATAGCGGAGTCTTCTCAAATTGATTCCGAAGATCGAAATCAAAAAGATATACTAAAGTCATCTACTCATTTCAACCCGGTTGATCTCGTATTGGGAGTGAAAGACTATAAGGGAAAAAAATATGATCTCACCAAATATGTAGATCCTGACACAGGTTTCATTTCCAAAAAGTCAAAAAGTGGAAAAGAGCTGAAAGCACAGGAACTTCCCGGGTTATGGAACGGTGCTATGTCTGACTGGAATACACTTTTTGTCGAGGTTCCTGTCATCACCTTTAACCCTGTCAAGACCGTTAATGATCTGCTCCGCGAAACTCATCAGAACCTGGTGATAAAGTAATCATCGAGCAATCCGTCTATACTTGTTTCAATTTAATTGTACATTTAACTAATATTGTACAAATCCAAACCAATAGCCTTTCTATGAAGAAATATTTATTACTATTTCTTGCTTTTTTTCTTTCACAATCCATGTTTAGTCAAACAGTTGCGTGGTTCCCTGTAAAAGATGGGTTATACACAGAATGGGGAGAAAATCTGGATCCTTACAATGTTCACCATGAATATCCAAGACCAACCATGGTCAGGAAAGACTGGATGAATTTAAATGGCTTGTGGAAATTCACAATCAAGCCAAAGGAAGCTTCAAAACCTGCCAATTACGATAACCAGATATTGGTTCCTTTTCCTCCCGAATCATCCCTGTCGGGATTAAAGCGAAAAATTACACCCGACGAAAAAATCTGGTATAAGCGGGATTTTGTCATTCCTGAGGATTGGTCGTATAAATACATTCTTCTTCATATTGGTGCTTCCGATTGGGAAACAACAATTTATGTCAATGGGGAAAAAGCCGGTACTCATCGCGGAGGCTATGATCCAATTACGGTTGATATAACTTTTTTAATGAAAGAGGAAGGCAGACAGGAAATAGAAATAGAAGTGTGGGATCCATCCGATCAATCCTACCAGCCTCGAGGCAAACAAAATCTTGATCCAAAAGGAATCTGGTATACCCCCACCAGCGGAGTATGGCAAACAGTCTGGATTGAACCTGTCATGTGGGCATCCATCAAAGACATTCAAAATATTCCTAACGTGGATGACTCTACTATCACCATTATTCCCACCACTTTCCAGGCTGTTGCTGGTGATTCAATCATTTGCCAGATTGGAGCAGGAAGCAGAGTCCTAAAGTCTGATGTAAAACCTGTCGAAGAAACCTTTCATTTTAAATTGGATAATCCTCAATTGTGGACTCCTGAGCAACCATTTTTATATGACATTCGGCTAAAGCTTCTTAGGGAAGGAAATCTCATAGATAGCGTAACCAGCTATTTTGGAATGAGAAAAATTGAAGTAAAAAATGACAAGAACGGGTTCAAAAGATTTTACCTGAATAACCAACCCATTTTTCTGCTGGGATTGCTTGACCAGGGATTCTGGCCTGAAGGACTTTACAGCGCTCCTTCAGACAAAGCGCTTGAATTTGATATCCTTCAGGCAAAAGAAATGGGATTTAATTTGTTACGAAAACACGTAAAGGTAGAGCCAGAAAGGTGGTATTATCATTGTGACAGACTAGGGATGCTGGTCTGGCAGGATATGCCTAACGGGGACGAACATGCCGAATGGGAGCCACCAAGCGGTATAGATTTCAAAGAAATTGATCGGGAATTTGCCTCTGAATCACAATACAAAATTGAATTTGAAGCTATTTATAAAGCAAATAGTGAACACCCTTCCATCATAGCATGGGTTCCGTTTAATGAGGGGTGGGGGCAATTTAAAACTAAAGAAATTTTTGATTGGGTGAATGAAATGGATACAACCCGCCTCTTGGATAGTCCAAGCGGTGGCAATTTTTTTGGTGTGGGTGATATTCTGGATTTTCATCATTATCCCGATCCGATTTTGCCACATGTTGATAGTTCCAGGGTGACAGTTATTGGTGAATACGGCGGGTTGGGGTTGCCTGTAGAGGGACATACATTTACCGATAAAGAAAACTGGGGATACCAGAATCTAACTTCCAGAAGTGATCTGGAAAAACGATACATTGAGTACATCGAAAAATTACATGTTCTAATCGACCAGGGACTTGGGGGCGCAATTTACACCCAAATTTCTGATGTAGAGAGTGAAATAAATGGCCTTTTCACCTATGACAGGATAGAACTTAAGCCCAATCCCAAAAAACTGGAGAAGGCACACAAAAATCTATTCAAGCATTTTGATGAAACTGTTGAATAATCGTTTTACTCTAATGCTGAGTAAAATATGATCGTTCAGACATTTGGGATTTTTCAATTAATGCCATTCTCACATTCAGCTTTTTCTTTTTAGAATCCGCAAAAAAGAATAAAATTTCTGTTGAATATTATACATCACAAGAAGAATAATCCTATATTTTGAACTTTTGTGTTCCAAACAATGCTATTAGATCACTTGAATTAATTTTTAGAATTAACTTAATCTTAAACTATGGAGAATATTAATAAAGGGAGACTGTTTGTAGCAAGTTGTTTTGCTCTACTCACAACAGCTTTTGCTTTTGGAATTCGTGCTGGAATAATGAATGACCTGGTATCGGATATGAGCCTTGACGACTCGCAGCTGGGCTGGATCAATTTCATGGGTATTTTCGGCTTTCCAATTGCTACATTGGTTGGTGGACCATTATACAATTCGTTAGGGCCAAGAAAAATCGGGAATATTGCATTTGTATGTCATATACTTGGTATTACATTCTCCATTCTTTCTAACAGTTTCTACACACTGTTTTTTTCAACTTTCTTCATAAGCTTTGGAAATGGTATGGTAGAAGCTGCATATAACCCAATGATCGCCGCAATGTATACTGAAAAAAGAGCGGTTATGCTTAACAGGTTTCATGTATGGTTTCCGGGAGGAATCGCAATAGGCTCTGTTCTTGCTCTTTTGGTCGCTAATATGGGAGGTGGATGGCAAATGAAACTGACCATTATGTATGTTCCGGCTTTGATCTACTTTTTTCTATTCCTGGGACAAAAATTTCCTGAACCACCAAAAGAAACAACTGTAACCACTTCCGGAAATATCAAGGCCATTTTCTCTTCCCCTATTTACTGGTTTATGCTGATATGCATGGCGCTAACCGCCACAACAGAGCTGGGAACCCAATCTTGGGTAGAACGTATTTTGGCTAATTCAGGGGCACAACCGTTGTTAGTATTAGCTTTGGTAACAGGCTTGATGGCATTGGGAAGATTGTTTGCAGGCCCACTCATTCATAGACTAAACATCACCGGTGTTTTATTAGGATCAGCGATCATATCCGCCATCGCCATATTTCTGATGAGTATTGCAACAGGCGCTATGGTTTATGTGGCAGCAATACTTTTTGCCATAGGAGTTTGTTATTTCTGGCCAAACATGATTTCTTTTGTTGCAGAATATTTACCAAAAACGGGAGCTTTGGGAATGTCCCTGATAGGCGGGGTAGGAATGCTGGGCCTTTCAATATTTCAACCAATCATAGGCGGTTGGATAGAGGGACATAGAAAATCCCTTAGTGAAGAAGGGCTTACTGGAGAATCACTGGAACTAGCTGCTGGCCAGGCTACGCTATTAAATATCGCGATCATACCAACCATTCTTATTGTAGCATTTTTAATAGTTTTCTTTTGGCAAAAAAAACATAAACCTGACTAGTCAAATCTGGCTAATGATTAATAAAACAGATTAAAGGAGGTGTTTCAACAAAAGCCTCCTTTTTTGTTACTTCTTCGTTTTTGACTTAGGCTCATTTTTCTTGTTCGAACCTGAATCTGTTTTCTTTTTAGGTCTTCTCACACCAAAAGTACCTTTGGCTATTTTACCTTTTTTGGTTTTTTTATCGCCTTTTCCCATAACATTTGTTTTTTACATCGAGTTATTATATTATAAATAATTTCCATTAAAATAAAGAGTCATGGCCAAACCCAATGCTGAATTGATCATAGCTTTGAGAAACACCGCGAGAAAATTACGAGATGGAGCGCCATATATGTGGGGCCATATGGGAGCCTGCAACTGCGGAAATCTGG
This sequence comes from uncultured Cytophagales bacterium, assembly GCA_913057175.1. Taxonomy (GTDB): domain Bacteria; phylum Bacteroidota; class Bacteroidia; order Cytophagales; family Cyclobacteriaceae; genus CAJXNP01. Next base: position 39,226 of record CAJXNP010000014.1, on the reverse strand, counting down.
CGCAGGAATTATCCAGGCTATCCAAACAGGAAATTCACGAAAGAGCTATGAAAAGAATGGGCGACTGGAATGATCAGTGTGACGATTTTTGTCCAACAAGTGGACTGGCGATGGATGACCTAATTTACACCATGCTCAATGCAGGTTTGTCAATTGAAGACCTGAAAAACCTTGAAAAACTTTCTGACAGGAAAATATTGAAAAGACTACCTCAAGACAGAAAAAACCTTATGCACAACAAGCGGGAAGACGTCATTATTTACCTTCAAACATGGGCGGGTCTTTTAGAAAAACAGTTATTACAAAAAATTCAATTACCAAAGGTCGGGGAATTGCAACTGTCTGATGACATTTATTAAAATCATTAATAAAAAATTAACGAAACAATTTCATCCGATTTACTTTTAAGTCGTATAATCGATTGAAATTATTTCGATTTTTTTGACTTAAATCTCAATTAATTTTTTCTTTTCATTTTTCAACCTAAATCTAATACCATGAAGTACTTTGAAAATGAAGACTTTGGGCTGGAGGATTTTGAGTCTGAACTCACCCTTGAAATGGATGATCTAAAACTCGATTTCGAGCCCGAAGATGATGATCTGAACATCGGAGATGATACAGATCAAAGCACGCTCCTCGACTAACCTGGTCGATGGAGCTAATTATTATTTACTAATTATTATCAATCGTTTTCATAGAATTAAAATCTACTTAACTTTGCGAAGGCAAACTGGTACGACCAGCTCCTGTCGAACTCCCCCAGGTCCGGAAGGAAGCAAGGGTAGACGGTTGTAGCGGTGCGATGCTGGTTTGCCTTCTTTTTTGATTTATTTCCATTCCATGCTGTATAAATTCGTATTACCAAAATAGCCTATGTACATCATAAAAGTTAAAGGAAAAAATAAAATCCCCAATTATATACAATTGAGAGATGAAGACTTTAATCTTGTTGGCTATTTTAGCTACCGCGAAGGGCGGTCGATCAAAAGTCGTTTGGACAGACTGGGAATTGAACTGAAAGAAGAAGATTTTATTAAGATGATCGAAGAACTTCCATTTGGAAAGGTTCAAAAATTAGAACTATAACACATGTCATTTTCAAACGATCCTATCATTAAGGCAAACGGAGCTTCTATCTACCAGGAAGACAATGTCATATTGAATGATGTCAACTTTGAGATTGAAAAAGGAGAAATGGTTTTCCTCGTCGGCCGGACAGGAAGTGGAAAAAGCAGCCTGCTCAAAACCCTCTATGCAGATCTGCCATTGCGGTTAGGTGATATCGATATTGCCGGATTTGGTTTGCGCAGGATCAAAAGGAATGAAATTCCATTGTTAAGAAGAAAACTGGGAATTGTATTCCAGGACTTTCAATTGTTCCAGGATCGATCGGTAGACGAAAACCTTCATTTTGTCATGAAAGCAACAGGGTGGAAAGATAAATCAAAAATGAAAGCCCGTGCCACAGATGTACTTATGAGAGTTGGATTGGGTTCCGTTGGAAACAAAATGCCTCATCAGCTCAGTGGCGGAGAACAGCAACGAGTTGTCATTGCCAGGGCGTTGCTCAATGAACCCCTTGTTCTCATTGCCGATGAGCCTACTGGAAACCTGGATCCGGATGTCTCGGAGGGTATTTTTAAATTATTCCAGGAAATAAACAAAAGCGGAACCGCCATGTTCATGGCAACTCATGATCATCATCTTGTCACCAATCATCCTGGAAGGATCCTCAAGTGCGAAAATGGAAAACTGCTCGATTCCAAATATGAAACTTTTGAACTAACGGGGGTATATCGTTAATCCTTGATCTTAGGAAGGTTTTTTACTGAATATCCAAACTCAAATCCCCATATTTTGAATCAACAGTCAGATTTCTTCCGGAGTTTTCCTTGCCCAAAAATCCTTCATATTCCTTAGTCGTATTTTCCTTAATGATCTTTTTGAAAGTAATATCCTCACCCCTGTATTTCAGATCAGCAAATTGAAAATCCAGGTTGAGCGATATGCTTAGGTCTGCTGGCAGGGTAATGTTCATTTTACTGAACTGGCCATCAACCCTTATTTCATTCATGCTATCATCAATCGCCCGAATATCTAATTGTGTATGTTTTAAATCTAAATACACATCACCACTAAGTCTGTGCAATTCAATTCCTGAAAACTGAACTTCTCCATTGAGATGTTTAATATTGTCCGCCCTGAATTTACCATACTTCATGCTGATCTGAACATCGGAAAAATTACCTCCGATCACCTCAGAAAACTGCGACTCAACTTCAAGATTTTTGGAATCATCAATTGTCAATTTTGAATATTTAATATCTAATTCTGCATTTGGCAGCGATCCAATCTGGCTCATACCTGAGCCAAATTCCATTTTTATTTCTGCATTCCCTGTCAGATTTCCTGCTTTCAATAATCCATAACCTAAATCCAGCTCCAGGTCACCGGAAAGATCAGCAATATAGGTATCGCCAAATTTGTTAGTCAGCTCCAGGGAATTACCTTTTGGCATGTCAATGGTGTAGTTGATGCTAAACGAAGACTTTCCCTTGATATCCTCCAGAACAGTTTTAATGCCTAAATAATCATCGCCAATTTCATCATCAAATTCAATGTTGATCTTTTCCAGAATTCTTTCCGGCTCTTTTCCGTCCACATCAATGACAATATTCACCATCACCTCGTTTTTATTCCAGGTATTGACATGAACCTTTCCAAACTTATTATTAATCTCAATATGTGTGGAAGGTTTTACCTTATAGGACTTTTTAATGACCTTTTCCTGCTGAACGGCATTTGCTACCCCTGTTATGCAAATCACATAAACAGCTATGAAAAATGTTTTAAATATTGATGTCTTCATTTTCTCTTTCCTTTTCATTCAAGTTTTCCAAAATTTCCAGTTGCCTGTTCAGTATTTCAATTCTAAGCTGAAGGTTGATAATCATGGCATCCAGAATCTCATCCTGGTTCCCCAGTTTCAGGTCAGATTTAAGTTGATTGTATTGCTGATCAAGTCCTTCGACCTCGGATAAAAATTCTCGTTTCAGTTCCGGATCATTTTTAAACTGTTGTTCAAGAGCTTCCTTTTTCTCTGAAACCAAATTCAAATAGAAGCTTTCCGCTTCCTGGAATTCATTCGTCAGGTAACTCTCGGCGGAAATGCTTTCTGTTCCTTTCTGTAGATAGTATTTATCAAGGACCAAAGTAAAGCTGACCAACAATAGAATTATCGCGGCAATTTTCCAGAAATTGAACCCACTTTTCCCTTTGGTGATCTTCACTTCCGGTTTTAATTCACGCGTTATATTTTGCCATAATTCATCCCGGGGTTCTTCCGAATCGAACTCCTCCCGATTGTCCTGAATAAATTTTTCCAGCTTACTCATGATCGTTCAATTTCATTACCTCTAATAATTTTCTTTTTGCTCTGAGAAATTGGGATTTACTGGTTGACTCTGTTATACCCAATATCGAAGCAATTTCTTTATGATCGTAGCCTTCAAATAAATAGAGCGTCAAGACCATTCTGAAACCGTCAGGCAATTCCTTCATAGCATTTTTAACCTTCCATACCTGAAAATCCAGCTCATCCTCATTGACCGGATTTCCTTCGTCTGCAAAATCATGCTTTTCCTCGATGCTATCAAAGGCCACTTTCCTCGTTTTCAAATATGAAAGTGCTTTATTTATGACAATTCTTTTAAGCCAGGCACCAAATGTTGATCTGCCTTCATAAGAATCCATATTCCTGAAAGCGCTGAGAAAAGATTCCTGAAGCACATCTTCTGCTTCATCTGTGTTATTCAATATTCTGAGACTAACATTGTACATGGCCCTTTTGTATAAATTATATAGTTTAAATTGAGCGGCGCTATCCCCTTCTTTACATCTTTCAATGATATCCGAGTGTATGTCTGTTACTGTTGCCGCTTCCAATTTATCCGATTTCATAAAAAGGACTTTTCTTTTTCAGGATGGTTGCATTTCAAATAAAAAATCTTTTTGAAGTTAACCAAAAGGGAGATGATCCGAAATGTTTAGGTCAGACGATAGTCAGACCGTCCCACTAACTATCGGGATATCGTTTGACCTGATATTCAAAAAAAAAAGGCTAAAAGCAGGATAGAATTCTGCTTTTAGCCAGCTATATTTTTTTTAAATCGAATATCTATTTCAATTCATCCAATTGTGTTTTGGCCAAATTAAAATCGGGAGCTATGGCCAAAGCCTGATTAAAAAACTCCCTGGCTTGTTCCTTATTCCCATTTTTGGCTTCGATCATTCCCTGCAAATTTAAAGCAGCAGCATTCATCGGTATTTCCTGTGTATCGTTTTCGCCAACCGGATATTGAAGTTTAATTTCCTTTGCTTTCGCGTTTTGGGAAACAATTTTCGCATTCGTTGCAGCTTCTTTTAATCGATTTGTTTCATACTGCAAAGCTGCCGTAGTAAATAGCACATTGATATCATTATTCACTAAATAAAGTGATTCGTAAGCCTGAACAGCTTTTTCCTTTAATCCCATCCTCTCATAACAAACGGCGTTCAGTTCCAATGCCTCTTCACTCTGTGGATGACGGGTTAGCACGTCAGCAGAAATAAATAATGCAGAAGCAATGCCATTGTTCTCATAATAAAGGTAAGCCAGATTAACCTTTATGGAATCGTCAGCAGGATCCATGGCTATCAGGTCGTATAATGCGCCAGCTGCCATTCGCCAATCATTATATTTCATGGCATACACATATTTCATCTGGTTGTGCTTATAAAGCCCTGACTCTTTGACTTTGTTTTGAGCAATAAGGGTATTGCTCATCAAGAAAAATGCTCCAATTATTAAAAAGTACTTTTTCATCATATTCATATTTATTTTTGTTTTCCTAGTCCAATTTTCTCGCCAATTTCTATCATCAAATCAAACGCTTCCTGATAGTTATTTCTTATTTTTCCTTCGAGGATTGCTTCCTTGATCTCCTCCTTTATTACACCTACATCGCGTCCCGGCTTGATGGCGAAATGAGACATGATCTCCTCTCCACTTATTGGAGGTTGAAAATTCTTAACCTTGTCCCTTTCCTCAACATCTTTTAGCTTTTTCTCGACTTTGCTAAAATTGCCCAGGTACCTCTTCACCTTATCCATATTCTTAGAGGTGATATCAGCCCGGCAAAGTAAAAGTAAATCATCCAGATCATCACCTGCTTCAAAGAGTAATCTTCTCAAAGCTGAGTCAGTCACACGATCGTTAACCAAGGCAATAGGCCTCAGATGTAACTTAACGAGATTTTTCACCTTCTTCATATTTTCGTGAAGAGGTAATTTCATTCTCCTGAAAATTCCCGGAACCATTCTGGCTCCTTTATCCTCATGACCATGAAAGGTCCATCCCACTTCCTTGTCAAACCTTTTCGTATTGGGCTTGGCTATGTCGTGAAGAATAGCTGCCCACCTCAACCAAAGATCATCAGACTTTTCTGCGACCTTGTCCAAAACCTGTAGCGTATGATAAAAATTGTCCTTATGTCCCTTTCCGTCAATATTTTCCACTCCCTGAAGCTTTACCATTTCTGGAAAGATCAACTCCAGCAAACCGCCATGATACAGTAGTTTAAAACCATAAGAGGGTTTCTTAGACATGATGATTTTATTCAATTCATCAGTGATACGCTCCTGTGAGACAATATTGATACGGTCTTTGTTATTGATGATGGCTTCGAATGTGTCTGCCTCTATATCAAAATTCAGCTGGGTAGCAAAGCGGATGGCCCGCATCATTCTCAAAGGATCATCAGAAAAAGTAATTGCCGGATCGAGTGGCGTACGGATCAATTTCTTTTTCAAATCTCCCAGTCCATTAAACGGATCAATCAGCTCCCCGTAATTTCCTTCATTCAAGCTGATGGCAAGTGCATTGATCGTAAAATCCCTTCTATTCTGATCATCTTCCAATGTACCATCTTCCACGATTGGTTTCCGCGAATCCCTTCGATAAGACTCTTTTCTTGCGCCGACAAATTCAATCTCTACTCCATCATGCTTGAGCATAGCTGTACCAAAATTTTTGAAAATGCTCACATTCACATGATTTCCCAGCTTTCCTGCAACAACTTTGGCCAATGAGATTCCGCTTCCCACACAAACCACATCAATGTCCTTCGAGGGTCTGTTCAGGATCAAATCTCTTACAAATCCTCCAACGAGATAGGTTTCTACGTCACTTCCCGCTTCAGCGATTACCTTAAAAACAGGATCCGTTAATTTTTTGGAAAAATTCATTTTGCTCTGAAAGTCAGGGCTTCAAAATTAATATGCCGCAAATTTAGAAGGAATTGGTACAAGTCAAAAAACGAGCTCTGAAGTCTGTAAGAAACTTGACTGAATTCCTAAAACAAATATTGGAATTTACGGAACATTTTAAATTCATTCTCTTACCTTTGTACCCCATAAGTTTAGATTTTTTTAAAAACACTTATGGGCAATACCAAGTATATTTTCGTTACAGGAGGGGTCACATCATCACTAGGCAAAGGCATTATTTCAGCATCTCTCGGTAAATTATTACAATCAAGAGGTTATAAAGTTACCATTCAAAAGTTCGACCCTTATATCAATATTGATCCGGGTACATTGAACCCATATGAACATGGAGAATGCTATGTAACGGAAGATGGCGCTGAAACAGATCTGGATCTGGGACACTACGAAAGGTTCCTGAATATTACCACGTCGCAGGCCAATAACGTAACAACCGGCAGAATTTACAACAACGTCATTACCAAAGAAAGAGAAGGAGATTACCTTGGAAAAACAGTCCAGGTTATCCCCCATATCACAGATGAAATAAAGAATAATTTCTATTCTCTTGGTAATAATGGAAGCTATGATATCATTATTACAGAGATAGGCGGGTCTGTAGGTGATATTGAATCCCTACCCTTTATTGAGGCCATGAGACAAGCGCGCTGGGACCTGGGGCCTTCAAATTTTCTGGTCATCCATCTTACTCTGATTCCCTTTTTAAAAGCAGCCGGCGAATTAAAAACCAAACCAACACAGCACTCGGTAAAGAAATTATTGGAATCCGGAATTCAACCCGATATTCTTGTCTGTCGGTCTGATAGGCCCATTTCAACGGATATTCGTAAAAAACTCGCATTATTTTGTAACGTACCGGTCAATTGTGTCATCCAAGCACAAGACGCTGAAACTATTTACGATGTTCCTTTGCTGATGCGTAAGGAAAAACTGGACGAGCGTGTATTGGAAAGGTTAAACTTGCCTACAGGAAATGAACCTACTTTGGATTATTGGAAAGAATTCCTGGGAAGGCTAAAAAATCCCACAGATGATGTTTGCATTGGGTTGGTTGGAAAGTATGTGGAGCTCTATGATGCTTATAAGTCCATTGTGGAATCATTTATTCATGCTGGTGCTGCCAATGAATGCAAAGTGAATGTAAAGTGGATCTCATCGGAATTTCTGGATAAGGAAAACATTGATGAAAAACTTAACAGTATAGATGGAGTATTGATCGCTCCGGGATTTGGCGAGCGCGGAATTGAAGGGAAGATTCTTGCTGCCCGAAAAGCAAGGGAAAACAATATTCCCTTTTTTGGAATTTGCCTGGGAATGCAATGTGCCGTCATTGAGTTTGGGAGGAATGTGTTAGGATATAAAGACGCAGCCTCAACCGAGCTTGAAACCAACACCAAACATCCAATCATCGATTTGATGGATGATCAGAAAAAAATAACAAAAAAAGGTGGAACAATGAGATTAGGTGCTTATCCTTGCGAGCTTAAAAAGGGATCGAAAGTAGCTTCCATTTACGGAAAAGCTAAAATATCTGAGAGACACCGGCATAGATACGAGTTTAACAACAAATATCTTAAGGCATTTGAGGAGAATGGAATGAAAGCAAGTGGGATCAATCCGGATTCAAATCTGGTTGAAATTGTTGAGTTAAAAAAGCATCCCTGGTACATCGGAACCCAGTTTCATCCTGAACTACGAAGCACTGTAACGGAACCACATCCATTATTCGTCAGCTTTATTAAAGCTGCCATTGAATACAAAAAAATTAGAGAAGAAAACTAATAAGAAAACATATTATTTAGCATGGACAAATCGCAATCGATAGGACTGGTTGTAATGGCCTTATTTTTAGTTGCCTATTTTTATTTTTTCGCACCTAAACCTTCTGAATTACCAAAAGAAGAGCAAGTCACTTCCGAACAGGTTGAAAGAGAGACTTCTGATAAAGACCAAACTAATATTTCAACAGATACCGCTAGTGTCGAAGCTGTTAGTGATTCACTTTTTAACGAAGAACAAAAAAAGAGATACGGGGTATTTGTAACGGGAACTGAAGGAGATGAAACCACATCCACTCTGGAAAACAATAAGATCAAGGTTGAATTTTCCAATAAGGGTGGTTTGGTAAAAAAGGTTACCCTTAAAGAATATGAAAATTACCTGTACGAACCACTCGTTCTCTTGGATGAGACAAGCAGTAACATTGAATTAAATATCAATACGAATGCCGGCAGAATAAATCTCGCCGAAATGTATTTTGAGCCCAATGAAAATTTCAGCAGAAAAGCAGATACTACAGGAATTAGTTTTAGGTTAGTTTTGGACAATGGTCGTGAAATTACTCATACTTATTACCTGCCAGAAGATGCCTACACATTGATCCAGTCCAATAATTACGACGAATTAAACAAACAAGTCACCGATGAAAAAATCACTTTTAACTGGAACAATAACCTGAAAAAGCTTGAGAATGATATAGAATACAATCGAAATTACACGACCATTAAATACTATAGTCCTTCGGATGGGTTAGATGACCTGGGTGAGCGATCCAATGACCTGGAGGAAACGACATTTTTTGAACCTGTTAATTGGGTATCATTTAAGCAACGTTTTTTTGTAACAGGCCTAGTAAGTAATAGCTACTTCAAAAATGGCTATATTTCTACCGTCGCCGATGAAAATGATTCACTGCATGTCAAGAATTCAAAGATCTCTTTGCAGATCCCATTGGAATATTATGACAACCCAAACTATGCATACACCTACTATTTCGGTCCGACAAAATTTAAAATATTAAAAAATGTTGCCCCTGGATTTGAAGAAAACCTCAACCTGGGCTGGCCGGTTATCGAATGGATCAACAGGTATCTCATCATTACAACCTTCAATTTGCTGGAAAATTTTATAGGAAGTTATGGTTTGATCATCATCATCCTGGTGTTCATTATCAGGTTGATCTTATCGCCATTGACATATAAGTCGCACATGCAAATGGCCAAGACAAGGGTGCTTAAACCTGAGCTTGATGAAATCAAGGAAAAAAATGAAGGCGACATGCAAAAGATCCAGTCTGAGCAAATGAAGCTTTACCAGCAAGTAGGGGTCAATCCACTCAGCGGGTGTATTCCTTTGCTTCTTCAGATGCCTATCCTTTTCGCCATGTTCCAGTTTATTCCACACGCCATTGAACTGCGTCATGAACCATTCCTGTGGGCGAAGGATCTATCTATTTACGACAGCATCTTCCATTTACCATTCAATATACCGGGATATGGCGACCATGTCAGCTTGTTTACCTTACTCATGACATTATCAACTATTTTAATTACCTGGTCGCAAGGTCAAATGACTGCTACTGTTCAGGGACCAATGAAGACCATGCAATACATGATGCCGTTGATCTTCATGTTTGTCCTGAATAGTTATCCTTCCGGACTAACTTTTTATTACTTTGTATCAAACCTTGTTTCATTCGGACAGATTTCTTTGATGAAAAAGTTTGTCGATGAAGAAAAAATCAGAAGGATTTTGGATGAAAACAGACTTAAGAACAAGAATAAAAAGAAATCGAAATTTCAAGCCAGGCTGGAAGAAGCCATGAAAGCAAGTGAAGACGCGAAAAAGAGAAAGAAAAAATAGAATGAGTCAAATGATAATTTTTTTGCACGTGTGAATTATATAATTTGATTTTTTTGGTACAAAATTTAGGTTTTCAATACATGCTTTTACAAAAAACAAGTCGCAAAAATTTATATTAAGATTTTCTTATCGAAAACTTTATCTTTGCGGGGACTTATTTCAATGACAGTATTTTTAGCAATAATCAAATTCGTTTATGGGTAGAATAATAGCTATCGCTAATCAAAAAGGGGGAGTCGGAAAAACAACAACAGCTATCAATCTGGGCGCAAGCCTTGCTGCGCTTGATCATAAAACACTTATTGTAGATGCAGATCCGCAGGCCAACTCAACATCAGGTGTCGGCCACAATCCAAAAGAAGTGCACAAGAGCATCTACGAATGTATGGTTGACAATATTCCAGCGAAAGATTGCGTGATGGAGACCTCTCAAAAGGATTTGTACTTATTGCCCAGCCATATTGATTTAGTTGGTGCGGAAGTAGAAATGGTCAATCTGGAAAACAGGGAAGAAAAAATGCGGACGGCGTTACTTCCTATCAAAGACGACTTCGATTTTATCATAATTGACTGTTCTCCTTCGTTAGGTTTAATTACGATCAATGCCTTGACAGCATCTGATTCGGTTATTATACCTGTTCAGTGTGAATACTTTGCTTTGGAAGGGTTAGGGAAATTACTCAATACCATACAGATCATTCAGAAAAGACTAAACAAAAACCTGGAAATAGAAGGGATATTGCTGACCATGTATGATGTGAGGCTTCGCCTTTCAAACCAGGTGGTGGAAGATGTACAAACCCATTTTAAGCAAATGGTTTTTGAAAACATCATCCCCAGAAATATCAAACTAAGTGAATCGCCAAGTTTTGGGGTTCCAGCCATCGTTCACGATGCTGAAAGTAAAGGCGCTATTAGTTATTTAAATTTGGCAAAAGAAATTCTATCCAAAAACGGTCTAGGCTGACATGGCAGATAATAAACAAAAAAAGAGAAACGCACTGGGAAGAGGTCTGGGGGCTTTGCTTCAGGACAGCGGAAGTGAAAAGGAGGAGTTGGTATCGTCTCCCATTGGCAATATGAACGAAATTCCCCTTAATGAAATTGAGGTGAATCCATTTCAGCCACGAACGGACTTTGATCAGGAAGCATTGGAGGAATTAGCTGAATCCATCAAAATTCAGGGAATTATTCAGCCAATTACTGTGAGGAAGCTATCCAACAATCAATACCAGCTTATCTCTGGTGAAAGAAGGCTACAGGCATCAAAAATTGCCGGTTTGGATAAGATCCCTGCCTATATCAGAATAGCTGATGACCAGCAAATGCTGGAAATGGCCCTGATTGAAAACATCCAGAGGGAGAATCTTAATGCGATTGAAATTGCCTTGAGCTACCAGCGATTAATAGCTGAGTGCAATTTAAAACAGGAAGAGCTTGGTGACAGAGTGGGCAAAAAAAGGACAACTGTTAATAATTATCTTAGATTATTAAAATTGCCTCCGGATATTCAGGCGGGATTAAGAGATGGTAAACTGACCATGGGTCATGCCAGAGCATTGATTAATATTGAAGATATTGGAACACAGCTAAAGCTTTTTAAGAGTATCCTTAAAAATGACCTGAGTGTTCGAAAGACGGAAGATCTTGTCAGGCAATATCAATCTGTAAAAGAAGAGGATGAGGGAAATGAAAAGGTAAAAGGAAAGCTCAACTACGAATTAAGATCCATCCAGGACAAGCTATCATCACATTTTGGAACAAAAGTGATGTTGAAGAATGATTCAGGGAATAAGGGAGAAATTAAAATACCTTATGTGTCTCATGAGGATCTTAACAGGATCCTTGAGATAATCAATTTCTGAGTATCCTATGCTAACAGGAAAAAGAATACTTTTGTTGATCTTTTTAATCCCTTATTTGAGTTATTCACAAGATGGCCAAATCATTACGGACGACGAAAGAATTCTTGATTCGCTTAGCCGGGAAGCAGAGTTGATCGTTACAGACACAACCGGCGACAAGCCAAATGTAGCAGCAATCTATTCTGCCGTTCTGCCGGGATTAGGACAAGTTTACAACAACAAAGCCTGGAAGATACCCATCATTTACGGCGGGTTTGTTTTGTGGGGATATATCATTAAATACAACCATGATGGTTATGTAGAGTCTCGGGAAGCTTTATTTGCCGTTCAGGACGGAGACGACCGAACAAATGTCCAGCCACCATTCACCGAATCAACAAGTTTAGATATCATACAACGAAGAACTGATTTCTATCGTAGAAACAGGGATTTCGTAATCATTTTGACGATAGCCTGGTATTTACTTAACATTGTAGATGCACATGTTGATGGACACCTGAATGAGTTTACCATAGAGGAAGACCTTTCATTCAACGTCAGGCCTATGATCGAAATGAGTAACTATCAAACGAGGAATTATGGTTTAACATTGACATTAAATTTTTGAGTATGAATATTATCATTTTGGGATACGGGAAAATGGGAAAAGCTATTGAAGAAATAGCTCTGGATCGAGGGCATACCATCTCACATAAAATCAATATCAATAATATCAATGCACTAAAATTCATTGAGCCTGATGAAGTAGATGTTGCTATCGAATTCAGCCAACCTGATTCAGCAGTAGACAATTTGAAATATTGCCTGGATAACGGAATACCTGTTGTCTGTGGAACAACTGGCTGGCTGGATCAAAAAGAGGAAATTAATGCTCTTTGCCTCGAAAAAAACGGCAGCTTCTTTTATTCCTCAAATTTTAGCCTGGGAGTGAATTTGTTTTTTAATCTAAATAAAAAGTTAGCCAGCCTTATGAAGTCATACCCTGACTACAAGACCGAAATAACTGAAATCCATCACACTGAAAAACTTGATTCGCCTAGTGGAACGGCTATCACACTGGCAGAAGGTATTATGGAAGAAAATGATAAATTTGCTTCCTGGAAGAACAAAAAAGAAATAAAAGAGAATGAATTGCCCATTATTTCATTGAGGGAAGAGAAAGTTCCGGGAACACATATAGTAAAATATACTTCAGAAATTGATGATATTGAAATCAAACATACTGCTCACTCAAGGGCTGGATTTGCCCAAGGCGCTGTTATCGTAGCGGAATGGCTCATTGATAAAAAAGGTATATTTGGAATGAATGATTTTTTGGGTTTTTAAAAAAGTTTTGTCTAAAGATATTTTTAAAATGAATTTAAAATTTTGGAAAAGAAAAAATGCTGAAGGAGGAGAAGTGAAGAAGAAATCAGCTACCCGTGAGTGGGTTGATGCCATTGTCTTTGCCGTTGTTGCCGCAACAATCATCAGGTGGGCTTTCCTGGAGGCATTCACCATCCCCACCCCTTCTATGGAAAAATCCCTGTTAGTAGGTGACTTCCTGTTTGTCAGTAAAATACACTATGGTCCCAGAACTCCAATAACACCTCTACAACTACCTCTGACGCATCAAAAAATCTGGTTTTCTGAAGCATTTGTAAATGGAGGAATCCCCTCCTACCTGGACTGGATCCAACTTCCGCAATACAGGCTGCCTGGTATTTCCGATGTCAAAAGAAATGATGTAGTCGTCTTTAACTATCCGATGGAATTGGAGCACCCTGTCGATCTGAAAACCAATTACATCAAACGGTGCATTGCTGAACCAGGAGATGTTATTGAGATCATCAACAGGCAGGTATTCATAAATGGAAGAGAATTCACTAATCCCCCGGAAATGCAATATGTAAGGTTTATGAAAACGAGTCCCGGAACGAACATGATCAACGAAAGGGTTTTCAAACGACATAACATTTCTAAATGGCAAAAGGGTAATGACGGATATTATGTATGGGCCACTGACGAGGCTGCGACGTCTATTGCTTCAGAACCATTTATAGAATCTGTAGATGTATTCAGTCAATATTCAAAAGGAACACCAAACCCTCATATTTACCCTAACAATCCTGAATTGTTTGATTGGAATGAAGATAATTTTGGTCCTCTTACCATACCGGCAAAAGGAGCCACAATCCAATTAACAGAAGAAAATGTAGCCTTATATGGACCTGTAATTGACTACTATGAAAATAATGATGATGTATTAGTCCAAAATGGGAAGGTTTCCATTGAGGGAAAAGAAATTTCCGAATACACCTTTAAACAGGATTATTATTTCATGATGGGTGATAACAGACATGATTCAGCAGATTCACGCTTTTGGGGGTTTGTTCCTGAAGATCATATTGTAGGAAAAGCTTTCATTATCTGGTTTTCGTATGACAAAACCGAGAGCTTCTTCAGCAAAGTAAGGTGGAGTAGAATATTTGATCTGATCAGGTAATAATTAAGTATAGTGATTCGCAAAAACTTGTTTTGAAGAATATTTGGACTTCAAAACAAGTTTTTGCTTTTATAGGTTAAATTAATCAACTAGGTTTCTTTTCCGTAAAGAACTATATTATCAATTAGGTGGGAATTTGTCATAGTTTTTATAAACTAACTATTATAAATTCAGTTGTTGTGAATTAATAATGTTTTGAACAATGCAAGAGGAAAATATACTTAACACCATAGAGGAAGCTATTGAATCCATTAAAAAAGGAGAAATAGTCATTGTTGTGGATGACAAAGACCGTGAGAACGAAGGGGATTTTATTTGCGCAGCCGAACACGCAACAGCTGAAGTTGTGAATTTTATGGCTAAGCATGGCCGGGGCTTAATATGCGTTCCGTTGATTGAAGAAAGGTGTGAAGAGCTCGGCTTGGATTTAATGGTCGGCAAAAATACTGCTGTGCACGAAACTCCATTTACAGTTTCTGTTGATCTTATTAGTCCTGAAACTACAACAGGAATTTCTGCCGAAGACAGAAGCAAAACCATTAAGGCATTGGTCAATCCAAATACCAAGCCTGAAGATTTGGGAAAACCAGGACATATATTTCCTCTAAAAGCTAAAAAATCCGGAGTATTGAGACGATCCGGCCACACTGAAGCAGCTATTGATCTGGCCCGACTAGCCGGACTTTACCCGGCTGGAGTTTTGGTAGAAATTATGAATGATGATGGTACCATGGCCCGTCTTCCTGACTTGCTAAAAGTAGCTGAAAAGTTTAATATGAAAATTGTCTCCATCGAGGATTTGATTGCCTATCGCTTACAGAAGGAGTCATTAATTGAGAAGGTCATCAATGTCAATATGCCCACTCATCATGGAGGCTTTGAACTGACAGCATACAAACAGATTAACGGTGGCGAAATTCACATGGCCCTAACCAAAGGAAATTGGAACAAAGATGAACCTGTTATGGTCCGTGTCCATTCTTCATGTGTAACAGGAGACATTTTTGGGTCGTATCGCTGTGATTGTGGAGAGCAATTACATGGTGCCATGGAAATGGTCGAAAGAGAAGGTAAAGGAGTGGTACTCTATATGAACCAGGAAGGAAGGGGAATTGGTCTTATTAATAAATTAAAAGCCTATAAATTACAAGAAGAAGGCTATGATACCGTTGATGCCAATACAAAGCTTGGTTTCGACATGGATCACAGGGATTATGGTATTGGTGCTCAAATATTAAGGGATCTGGGGATTACAAAGATCAGATTGATCTCTAACAACCCTAAGAAAAGGGCTGGATTGATCGGTTATGGCCTGGAAATTGTTGAATCCATTCCAATAGAATATGCTCCAAATCCACACAATGAGCATTACCTGAAAACCAAAAGAGACCGTATGGGTCATAATATTTTAAAGCACTGAGGTAAATATGAAATTAGTCTTAAAACTTTTTATCGTTGTCCTATTTTTCATTTCTGCTGAATCAGCCTTTTCTCAGGATTTTCCATCTGAGATTTGGCACAATGGCAAAGTTGTGCTGATCAATGGCGATACAGTAAAAGGTGATATCAAATATGATTTTCAAAATGATCTGATCCAGCTTAATGCCAATGGTATTCTCAAAACGTATGGAGCAAGAAAGCTTTTTTACTTTGATATTTTTGATGAAATGGCAGGAGGGCATCGCTATTTTTATTCGCTTCCTTATAAAGTACACTCAGATTACGAAACCCCTATTTTATTTGAGGTTTTATTCGAAGGAAATATTTCGCTATTGGCAAGAGAAGAAATAGTTACCGAAAATGTTAGCGCTTCTCAGTATAATTATTACTACTATCCAATGTCTCCATACAATAATTACACAAGGGAAAGGCTAGCTTATAAATTCTATTTTCTCGAAGAAGGTGGTGAAATAAGGTATTACAACCTCAAAAAAAATGATCTGCTTGCTATCTTTGGCAAACATTCGAAGCAGATTAATCAATACATGAAAAAAAATCGCTTGAAACACGATGAGCTAAGAGACCTGGTTCGGATAACTTCCTATTATAATGCAATAGTAGGGTCATAATTTTATTTGTCAACTCTTTATGTCAAAACCACTTATACTTGTCACGAACGATGACGGAATCTACTCAAAAGGATTACGCCTGTTGGTAAAATTAATGCAGCAACTTGGCGAAGTAATTGTCGTGGCGCCCGATAGTCCTCAGTCAGGAATGGGACATGCCATAACGATCGGAAATACTCTGCGCTTAAATGAGACGGATATTTTTGACGGATTGACAGCCTACCACTGTTCCGGGACCCCGGCAGACTGTGTGAAACTGGCAAAAAACGTCATTCTCAAGGACAGAAAAGCTGATCTGGTTGTTAGTGGTGTCAACCACGGGTCCAATACTTCAATCAGCGTGATTTACTCAGGTACCATGTCGGCGGCAATTGAGGCGGCTATTGAAGAGATCCCGGCCATTGGTTTTTCACTCTGTGATTACTCTGAAGAAGCTCCCATGGAGCACATAGAAGAGTTTGTTATTAAAATCGCACAACAGGTGCTCGATAAAGGTCTTCCTAAGGGGGTTGCACTTAACGTCAATTTCCCTCCCAAAAGAAATGAATCCATAAAAGGGATTAAAATTTGCAGGCAAACGCGGGCCAAATGGCAGGAAGAGTTCGATCAGCGATTCGACCCGAATGGAAGAAGGTATTTTTGGATGGCAGGCAACTTTGTGAACATGGACAAGGGGGAAGATATCGACGAATGGGCCATAGCCAATAATTATACCTCTGTTGTCCCCACACAATACGATCTAACTGCCTACCACGCTATCAGCATTCTCAATAAAGAATGGGAAATTTGATCAGAACGGAATTTTATAACGGATAAATAAATTTGCCGCAGGAATAGATTTATCAAAATAACGTCCATAGCCGGGTATAGCATAAACAGGAATGTCTTCTCTTGTTTCAAAATCGAGCATGAAACGCAGGCTAAATTGTGTCCCCAGAAATAGATTTTTGGCAAGCCTTGTCTCCGTATTTAGTACGATCTCTACCCATTGTGCTTCAAGGTTCTCACTTCCAAATTCTTCTTCATATTCCTCCCAAAATTCACTCCCAACAAGGAATTTCCCATCATCCGAATAGGTAGACATGCTGTATTTCCCTCCTAATGTTAAGAAGTTTTTCGGGTTGATCGAAAAATAGTACTCCATGCCAAATCGCATATAATCCCCTTCGATAGTATAGTATTCTACATTCTTATAAGCTCCTTTCGGGTTTAATTCAGCAACACCGTATGAACCATTTAGCACCAGCCGTTTAAAAAGAATAATACCAAATTCTCCCTCTAACTTACTCTCAAAATCTGAAAAGTATGTGAGCAATTTTCCATAATCCAGCTTCAAATAAATTCCACTTGAGAACAAGCCGGTAGTATCTGCTTTTTTAATTTTTTCTTTTTTCGGCTCAACTTCTACGGAATCGACCTGAGGCTTATTTTCTTCAATAGATAAATTTAATGAGTCAGTCACAACTGGCCTGTTTTCCTGAGCTTTAGATAAGGAAAAGATCAGCGCCAAAAGCAGAAAAATAAAGGTTTTCCTAAAAGTATGCCTTGAAAAGAACCTCATTATTTGTACAATTTTCTCTGAAACAATTATGCCTGCTCAGGCTGTCAAACGAATCAAACGGAACCTTAATGTCATACGCGACCACGTTAATCCTCTCAATTCCGCCTTGCGATCTGGTCTTATAAGAAAAGGTTATGCTATCTGTCAATCCATAATAATAAAATATAAAAGTTGAAGTTTCCGATTGAATATTGAGCGGCAAATTGAAAACGGAATTAATGGTATCGGTGTAATAAGTCAAACCTCCTCTCGCAAATACCGAATCGAGTTGTGCGCGACCAGCATTAAGCTGATCATTAATGATCTTCAGCGAATCCCGAATAGGAGTTAAAGTGTGAATCATTTCCGATGCAAAAGTTGTATCAGGATCTTCGTTCTCCAAACTGTCTCGGTATGACCTTTGAAAATAGGTCAATGTGTCACTCACACTATCATATTCCATATTTACTTTTTCCTTTGTCTGAGCACCCACAAAATCCAATCTAATGCCCGGGTCTCTCGCATCACTTGCAGGATCATCCACTTCCTCACACGCGATCGATAACAGCAATGCAAATCCAAATATGTAAAAAAGTACTTTCATAAAACTGCTGTAAAAATAAGCGATTAATAGGGATCCACATCAAAAACCACCTGAACTTGTTTAAATTCTTTTTCGGCCAATAATCCCATCGTCCTGTCCGAAATAATCTCTTTCAGAGTGCTGAGCCTAACTTCTTCCCTTTTTGCTTTAATCAATATTTCCATCAGGTATTTATTCTTGATTTTTGAGATCATGGGCTCATGGGGGTCAATCACCAGGGAATGTCCTAAATCTGCCTTCAACAAGCTCCCCAGATGTCTGGCATATCTCTCCGAAACTTCCTTTTCCTTATGGCGAACGATAATTTTTATCAAGCGGTAAAAAGGCGGATAACGAAATTTTTGCCTCTCTCCAATTTCAAACGAATAAAGAGACTGAAAATCATTCTGTCTCACCCATTTTAAAATCTGCTGTTCAACATTACTCGTTTGAATAATCACTTTACCAATCTTTTCCCGTCGCCCGGCCCGACCACTTACCTGAGTCAAGGTCTGAAAAGATCTTTCAAATGCACGAAAATCGGGAAAATGAAGCATTACATCCGCATCCATCACACCGACCAATCCGACATTGTCAAAGTCGAGACCTTTTGCGACCATTTGAGTGCCTACCAAAATGTCGATTTCTCCTTTTTCAAACTCCCGTATGAGCTGCTGGTAACCGAATTTTCTTCGTGTTGTGTCTAAATCCATACGCTTTACCGTCGCATCCGAAAAGAACAATTTCAAATCCTCTTCCAGCTTCTCTGTGCCAAACCCCACTCCCTTGAGTTTTGCAGAACCACATGCTGGACAAGACTGCAAAACCTTTTGCTTATATCCGCAATAATGACATTGCATCACATTTTTAAACATGTGATAAGTTAAGCTCACCGAGCAGTTTTCACATTTAGGTATCCAGGCACAATCCTCACAAGTCAGATGGGGAGAATATCCTCTTCTGTTCCGGAAAATAATTACTTGTTCCTTTTGCGTAAGTGCCTGCTGAATACTTTCAAATAACTCGCTTGTGAAATCATTTTTCAGAGTTTGCTCCCTTCTCGACTTTCTGATATCTGCGAACTGGATACTTGGCAGGTTGGAATCACCAAACCGCTTTTCCAACCCGACCAATCCATATTTGCCTGATCTCGCTAAAAAGTAAGACTCGATTGAAGGGGTCGCAGACCCCAATAAAACCTTTGAATTGTGAATTTGTGCCAGCACCTGAGCTACATCACGGGCATGATACCTGGGAGCCGGTTCAAATTGTTTGAAACTCGACTCATGCTCTTCATCTACAATGATCAATCCGAGATTATCGAAAGGAAGAAAAACCGATGATCGTACTCCGAGAATCAACTGAAATCTGCCATTTAAAACTCCTTTCCAGACTTCTACACGTTCATTGTCTGAATACCTCGAGTGATAAACACCCAACTTATCTCCAAAGACCTCTTGCAGCCGATTAACCATTTGCGTAGTGATAGCGATCTCAGGTAATAAGTACAACACCTGCTCGCCTCCCTTCAAAACTTCCTTGATGATCTCAATGTAAACCTCAGTCTTTCCACTCCCTGTAATTCCATGGAACAAAACCGTTTGCTGAGATTCAAAGCATTTTAATATCTCATTTTTGCCGATTTCCTGTTCCTGAGTTAGGTTTATTTCCCTTTCTTCATGGCTATTGCCAAACCCAAATCTGGGAATGACAACTTCGAATTCATCCAGGATATTTTTGTTGACAAGGGTTCTATAAGAAGATTCAGACAAGTCATTTTGAAAAAGCAATTTTTTGGACAACCCATTCCTGTTTTTTTCTACATCATGAAAAACCGGAACCTTCTGCAAATATGCTAAAATAACATCCTGCTGCTTTGGCTTTTTTTCCAGCTCATCCAATAACTTCTCCAATGCCCCATTCTTTTCTAAGTATTCGTCAGCTAAACGAGTATATTTTTCTTTCTTAGGGATGTAACGCTCTTTCACTTTTTCGAACAGAATAATTACGTCCTTTTTCAGCAGGCTTTTAATGACATTCTGATAAGATTTAAGCTGCAATATGTTTGAGATCTCGCTGTATGAAAGCGTTTTTTCCCTTTGCAGAACATCGATAATCGTTTCTTCATGTGTTGAAAACTCAAACTCCGATTCGAAAAAATCAAAATCCGGATTTAGCTCAACAAAAGACTCACTGGAGAGTTTCAGTCCGGAAGGGAGAGCGGCGTTGATCACCTCCCCGATCGTGCACATATAATATCCGGCAATCCAGTTGTACAATTTCAGCTGAAAGGAGTTTACATGAGGCGTTTCATCCAAAACATCCAAAATATACCGGGCCTCGTATTCTTTTGGAGGCTGATGATGAAGTTTTGAAATGACTCCTGTATGAATATTTTTCCTGCCAAACTGAATGACCACCCGGCAACCTTCGGACACCTGATTCTCAAATTCTCGAGGGATTCGGTAAGTAAAGAGTTTGGGTATGGGAACCGGAACAATTACATCTGCAAACCAGGTATTATTAAAAAGTTCGTTATGGCCTGTCAGGCTCAAAATTGATCTGTTTTAAAGCTTCTTTTACTGTATGAACAGGCAATTTACACGATTTATTGTAACAAACATAAAGGGTATTTTTATCATTTACCATCTCCCTGGAGGCCAAAACAGGAAGTCCGGATTTTCCGTCAGAAGCTGAAATTATTTTGTGATAGATGGGCTGTTGATCAATTTCCAGAGCCATCTTGTTATTATCTGATCCTATTAAACTAATCTCTGCAAGGTCTACAGAATGATAAAAATAAAGAGTTGCCCAATTGTAAAGGTATGATGGCTGTGTTTCCATCATATTTGCAACTTTACCCAGCATTTTCTTTGACAAATCTTCAAGTTTATCGTCATAAAAGACCCTTGACAACAAAAAGAGATTAATTGCCATCTGCGAATTCGATCCTGGGATAACGTTATCAAAAATCTCCTTTTTCCTGGCGATCAATTTCTCTGAATTGGATGAAGTGTAATAGAACAATTCTTCCCCGCTATCAAAAAATAATTTAATGGTCTTCTCTGCTAAACCTTTAGCCAGTTCAATCCATTTTTCATCAAACGTGCACTGATAAAGTCCGATCAAACCATCGATGACAAAAGCATAATCCTCCAGACAAGCCTTTATATCATCATTGCCAAATGTCCTTTTTAATTCATTGTTCTCAATCATTTCAGTTTCCAAAAACCGGGCGTTAGCCAAAGCCAGGTCAAGGAATGACTTTTCACCAAACGTCCGGTAAGCATCTGTCAAACCCTTTAGCATCAACCCATTCCATCCTGACAAGACCTTGTTATCCAATCCAGGTTTGATTCTCTGAT
Organism: uncultured Cytophagales bacterium; assembly: GCA_913057175.1. Lineage (GTDB taxonomy): Bacteria > Bacteroidota > Bacteroidia > Cytophagales > Cyclobacteriaceae > CAJXNP01. Next base: position 17,350 of record CAJXNP010000014.1, on the reverse strand, counting down.
TTCGTACTGTCAATAGCATACCCTTCCATTCCTCCACTTTTCTATCAAACCCTGACTCGTCAAGATCCATCTTTTTCACAATCTCTGCCTTGTTTGAATCCAAATGAAGAATATTTTTATCTCCTTCCCAATTTCCGTCTTCTTTTACCTGATAATATTCTGCGAAAGTCTCATAATCACTTCCAAGAATTTGTTTCAGCTCATCAGATTGCCAAACGTAAAATTCACCCTCTTTCCCCTCACTATCCGCATCAAACGCCGAATAAAAACCTCCATTCTCATGCCGTAACTCTCGCTCAACAAATCTGATGGTGTCATAAACCACATCTTTATAAAGTTTTTTTGGATATGTTTTATAGGCATCAGCATACAGACTAATCAACTGGCCATTGTCATACAGCATTTTTTCGAAATGCGGTGCAAACCATTGCTCGTCCACGCTGTAACGTGCAAAACCTCCCCCTATCTGATCATAAATTCCTCCTTTTGCCATTTTGTCCAGAGTATTTTCGAGGTAGATTTTGACTTCCTTATCTTTCAAAAATGAATTGCCATACAATAGAAATTTCCAAATTCCAGGCATGGGAAACTTTGGCGCCCTATTCATTCCACCATATTCCGGATCAAATTTACTTTTCAGGATATCTGCCATCTTTTTCAGGATAGAAAAATTTGGCTCTGATTGAGAAACCTCAATTCCATATTTTGACAATTCGGAACGGTTAACTTCCAGGGAAAATTGCTCAGCCGATTCCAGTAATTGCTGCGTGTTGTTCTGAAAAGCTTTGGAAACCCCTGAACAAATCTGCTTCCATTGAGCAGGTGGAAAATAAGTCCCACCGTAGAAAGGTTTTTGATCGGGGGTGATAAATACATTTAATGGCCAGCCTCCCTGCAAACCCATAGTCTGGATGGCCTGCATGTAGATCTGGTCGATATCCGGACGCTCTTCTCTATCGACTTTGATGCAGACAAAATTGTCATTCATCACCTTGGCAACTTCCTCATTTTCAAACGATTCCCTTTCCATCACATGACACCAGTGGCACGAGCTGTAGCCGATGCTGAGAATAATGGGGACATTACGATTGTTTGCCTCATCAAAAGCCTCTTTGCTCCATGGATACCAGTTGACAGGATTGTGGGCGTGTTGTAAGAGGTATGGGCTTGTTGAATGAATTAGCTGGTTTGTATATTGGTCAATCATCTAACTGCTGGTTTAGTCTTTCAATTTCGTAGGAAACATCTATAGTATTTTTAAACTTATTTATTTTTCCAAGGGTTATGGCAATAAATTTCTGATGTTCCACCGAACCTGGGTAAAAAGGCTTATGATCTAAGGCATTGATTATTTTTTCCCACTCTTTTAAAAATCCCATCGTTTCTTCATCAAAATAAGCCTGACTAAACTTATCCCAAACGTATTGGATAGCCTGGTCATTGGGGTGAAGCATGTCTTCCTTAAAAAACCGGTAATCCCGCAAATCATCCATGATCAATTCGTAGGATGGGAAATATTCAACATTATCAAACTCTTCCTGCAATTGGTGTGCAGCCACCCGCAGGATTGATTTACTAACACCGTTTAGCTGAAGAGTTTCTTTTAGATGCCTGACTGGACTGACAGTCAGAATAAATCTAAGGTTTTTGTTTAATGAAGTCAGTTTTGAATAGATTTCCCCAAAACCTTGAACAATCTCATCCACTGACAAAAATTGCTTTTCAAATTGATTTGCAGGAACCTTATGACAATTGGCAACTACTTGCTGATTTGTTTTTAGCTCATAGACAATAGCTGTCCCAAAAGTTAGAAGGATAACATCCGTCCGCTTAAGAAAATCTGAAACCTCTTTTTTTCTGGATTCAACCATCTTCATAAACTGATCTTTATTTGGAGAAGAAATTGCCGAATGCAACAGGTAGTTCCTATGAACCCCCTGGTTTTCAACAAATGTCCACCCTGGAAACGAACGATCTTTCAATGATATTTCGATGAGGTCGAAAATGGAGATTGGATTAAAAATGGTTCCGAACGGATTGGTAAGCGTTTGAAATTTAAACTTCTGTAACTGCTCGCCAATATGAACGGCAAAACAAGATCCGATAGAAAATACCTGATTTTTCAGGTTTATTTTTCTTTCGGATGGTGGTACGGACAATTCAGTGCGGAACATATTTCAATTTTGAAAATATTCGCCAACAAAAAAAGCCTTCCATTTCTGAAAGGCTTTTTATTTATATAAGTTTCTAAGCTTACTCTGCTACAACTTTGAAATTGATCTCGGGATGAACTTCTTTGTGCAAATCAACAACTGCAACATAATCTCCCACTTCTTTTACATCCTTAGGAAAAGATATCTGACGTCGGTCAACTTCAATTCCCTTTTCTTTCAATGCATCTGCAATCTGAAGGGTAGTGATAGCTCCGAAGATTTTTCCTGACTCTCCTACTTTTGCTCCAATTTCCAATGAAACGCCACTGATTTTTTCAGCTATTGCTTCAGCATCTTTCTTTATCTTTTCTGCTTTGTGTGCAGCCTGCCTGATGTTTTCGTCAATTTTCTTAACATTTGACGAGCTGGCTACAATTGCTAATCCCTGGGGGATCAAATAGTTACGACCATATCCCGGTTTTACCTTTACCGTATCATTTTTGTAACCCAATCCCTGAATATCTTTAATTAAAATCACATCCATGTTTGAAAAAATTTAAGGTTACTTCAATGAATCAGTCACATAAGGAAGCAATGCCAAATGCCTTGCTCTCTTGATCGCCTGAGATACTTTTTTCTGATACTTTATGCTTGTACCGGTAATTCTTCTTGGAAGGATCTTTCCCTGCTCATTTACGAATTTCAACAAGAAATTAGGATCCTTATAATCGATGTATTTGATACCGTTCTTTTTGAACCGGCAATACTTTTTTCTTTGTTGTTCCCTATTTATTGGCTCGTTCTGGAGTGTCATTTCGCTGCTTCTGTTTTAGGTTCTTCTTTTTTGTTAAATTCTCCTTTTCTCCTCTTAATGTTGTACTCAACTGCCCACTTATCTAATTTCGTGGTGAGGAATCTCATAACTCTTTCGTCTCTTCTGAACTCCAATTCCAAAGCTGCAACAACTTTAGGATCAGCATTATATTCTACTAAATTGTAAAACCCTGTCGATTTATGCATAATCGGATAGGCTAATTTTTTCAGCCCCCAATTTTCTTCATTCACAATCTCTGCCTTATTATCTTTCAGGATTTGTGTGAATTTATCGACAGCATCCTTCATCTGGGTCTCAGACAAAACGGGAGTTAAAATGAATACCGTCTCGTAATTGTTCATGTAAATAATTTTTAAAGTTTTTAATTTTGGCCTGCAAAGATAGTTGATAATATTTTAAAGGCAAAACTATCACGATAATTAAAAAACACTTAATCAACTATTCGTGGAGAGGTTCAATTTCCAATACGAAATCCGGTCAGATCACACCTTTTCAACTACTTCACCCTGAATGTTTTAGTCCCCATCAGATAACCATCCGTGAAGACTTCCATTTTGTATGTGCCTCTTTCGTATTCCGTTTCCTTATCATAAATAAAGGAAAGCGTTTGCTGAGTATTGTCAAATAGAATTTCCTGCTTGGCGGTGTAGAAAGTCTCTTCCCCACCCAACTCAAATGTTCCTGAACCTTTGGCTACGTCAAATATCGGATTGCCATTCTCATCAAGAATTCGGATATAAATTTCCTTTCCTTCTATTGGAGCCACATCATTTTTGGCAATGCTAAACTCCACCTTTATCTGATCTATTTGCCGAGCCCTGAATTCTCCTTCACGCTCTTTGCCATTACTACCCACGGCATAGACAGCAATATTTTCAGCTTCCAACTGGCTTGCAACTTTTACTTTATTATTTAATTCCTGGGCAGTCTTTTCTACTTCTTTAATCGTTTGATTTAGTTGATTACGTTCTGTTTTCAGTTCGGTGTTTTCTACAACCAACTGCTCGTTAACCGACTTTAATTCCTCGATCTCCGTATCCTTCATCACCAGTAGCTCCCTGTAACCTTCCAGGCGGTCTCTAAGGTTCCTTATCTGAGTATCAGAATATTTCTTATTGCTCAATAATTGCTCTTTCTCTGCTTCCAGTTCTTCTCGCACCTTTGTCAATTCCTCAACATTTCCACCCAACTCCTCGATCTGCACAATCTTATCATCCAGTACATCACCGATCGAATCCAACCTTCCGTAAGCCAGCATCAATTCATTCTCCTGCTTTTCCATTTTGGAGCCTCTCTGTATAGTTAGAAATAGGAAAACGGATAAGGCTATGACCAGTACAATGATGGCTGTTACCAACAGTCCGGTATTACTTTTCTTATTTGGTGAAGACGCGGGTCGGTTTTCCCCACCTGTCGGTTTTTGTGGATTATTATCTGGAGTACCTAGCGGTTTCTCAGTCATGGTTTAGTAATTTTAATTGACAAAAATAGCTGTAAGCAAAGTTAATGCAAGTATTTAATTAAAGAAACGTACATAAATTGATTTTCTTTATATTCAAAAATAAGGAATGAAAACAATTCCACTGCAATTTTTCTCTTTTCATAGGAATTTCTTATTCGAAGAAATTCTCTCTAAAAATCCGCAATATAATTCTGTTTGGAAAGATTCTTTTCAAATGTAACAATTCCTATATCACCAAGGTCAAATGAGCAACTTACGTCAGCTGATTGGATAATCTTCAACCACGCCTGATACATGTCCTTGCTCCAGCGAATATCATCAAAAACAAAAACTGAATCTGAATGGGCTTTTCCAACCAGCAAATCAAAATATTTAAGAACAGATTTGGAATGGTGGTTGGCATCGATGAAAACTAAATCAATCGATGAAACTTTTGAAATAACTGATGTGAGGGTTTGGTCGATATTTCCTTCAATTAATTTTATATTTTGATAATTCAATTTGTCAAACAGATCTGTCGCATACATAATTAAGTCCTTATTTCCCTCAAAAGTAAAGATGTCTCCTTCTGCTAAGGTTTCTGCCAGATAGCATGTGTTGATCCCTAACGAAGTACCCAATTCCAATATCGTTTTAGGTTTTAATTCACTGATAATGGATGCCAATAAAAGGGACTTTTTCAAGCTGCTAATACCACTTCTGGCAATTTTCGAAATTTTAGAACGAGAGGTTTTTGATAATTTGGAAGGAATGCCAAAAGTCTGATAAGCTATTTCACCCTGTGACTTAAGCAATTTCAATCTCTCATTTTCAATCTTCTCAATTGGCGTGAAATTTTTGTTTTTTATGATTCCTGTATAAAATGAAAAAGCGTAGGGAGCCTGAAGGGAATGTTCATCTACCTTGAGGAGAAAATAATTCAGGTAAAGGGGAATTCTTTCTAATAATTTATGCAAGGCAACAGCTCTTAATTTTCCAGAACTTTTATTTCTACCCTCCTGTTTTGTTTTCTACCCCGCTGAGTATTGTTGGATACAACCGGTTTGGATTCGCCGTATCCTTTAAATTTAATTCGTTCCAAAGTAAATCCCTTTAATATGATGTAACGGGCAACGGATTTGGCGCGTTCCTCAGAAAGTCTTTGATTGAAAGCAAAACCACCGATATTATCCGTATGACCGGCTATTTCAATGACAACATTAGGATTTTTTCTCATAAAATCAGCTAAACGATTTAATTCCGGTATGGATTCATTCAATAAAAAGTAGCTACCTGTTGCAAAGAAAATATTGTTTAGCTGCACAGTCTGACCAACTTCTGCAGGCGCAAGATTCAAATTCTTGATTACTTTGTCTGATTTTGAAGAAGTCAAATCGATTTTTTCAGTCGTACTGAAATATCCCGAAATCTCTGCTGAAAGAGTATGTGATTTTCCTTGTTCAAGATTTAGTTGATAGGTTTTTCCATCATTTGAAAAAGTTACATCCTCCGCCGGTTTCCCATCCACAAAAATCTCGATTTCTGAACGGTCAGCTACAGGTTCATTTGTGTTGGAATTGATAAACGATCCACTAACCAGAACAAAATCAGGTTCATTGATCGGGGAAATATTTTCATTCATACTTCCAGTTGATCCGCCTGATAATTCTTCGGGAAATGCTTCATAGCTATTCGACACATCAGTTTGGATCGGGCTTTCTTCGGCCACAGTTTCAATAAGGTCGTCTGCTGGGGATTCATCAACCTGTACCGGGGTCTCCGTGCTGGCTACCAAGGTAGGTGCGACCATTGTAGCCGACGTCTGAACACTTTCTTTCTGATCAATTGTATTCTGGTCTGATTCGACAACGGCTACAGGCTCCGATGGGGTGTCTGGTTCATCAGAGATCTTATCAGCATACAATTCGAAATCATATGTCCTGTTGGCATTCTGCTCTGGTTTTAAGGACAATGGCTCAATGGTATAGCCAGGTAGGTCAACCGATACATTAATAAAGTCTTTCTCGGACATTTCGAAAGTAAAAATTGCAGAATCCGCATTCTCCAGACGATAGTCTACTTCCTGACCATCTACCATTAAACTGAATTTATTCTGAGTCAAAATCTGATTTGTCTCCATATTCAGAATGACTGCCGTCAATTCAATCATTTTTTCTTCAACCTCTTCAAAATTTATTTTAAAGATGTCACTTTTTCCCAATGAGTTTTGATCAGATACATACAATGCAAATTGTCCCTCGTCCAATATTCTGAAATAAGAATCATATCCAGTTGTATTGATCCCACCGTCCATCTTAACCGGATCTGACCATAGTGTCCAATCGTCACCGGGATATTTTTCGGAGACATAAATGTCATATCCGTTCGAATCATCGGCACGATTAGATGAGAAGTACATCATATTGTGATCGGCGTTGATGAATGGCGCCTGCTCATCGTATTTAGAGCTAAGAGACTTAATCTTGACCGGTCGTGTAAAGCTTTCACCAATTTTTACGCTGATATAAATGTCAGCCCGGTCTTTGCTCTCAAAACCGGAAAAAGCCATCACCAACATCGTTCCTTTTTGACTTATGCTGACAGAAGACAAGGCGCCATCATTCAGGTTTTCGTAACCTTTTATTTTAATTGGTAAGGGGCGGCTCCAGGACCCATTTTTATTGGAAATAAACGAAAATCCTCGTTTTTTCCATGTAGACCCATCTTTATCAAATTCTCCCTGAATGATTAACTCATCTCCCGATTGGTTGGACCACAAGACAGCATTATACTGTGAGATGTTGATGTCATTTGACAAATGCCTTGCTTTTTGCCATTTGCCATCCGGACTTTTAACTGAAAGCCAGATATCCTGACTGTCATCTCCATAATGGTTTTCAGGGTGGTTGACCCTTACAAAAAATAGCTTTTCACCGTCTCCCGATAAAACCGGATTAATTTCTTCGTATTCGGAATTGATGGCTTCTCCGAGATTTTCGATTTGGTAGTTTTGCGCAAAAATTGTGATCGAATGAATCAATAAAAACAATGTCAATATTTGAGTATTCAATCGCTTCATAGTTTATCAATCTGAATTGGATGTAGGTAGGGCCACTTCAAATTTTTGCCAGTCAAACACGAGATTCAAGCCTACTCTAAAGTTTAAATATTTTGCTTCATTAATATTCATTGCCGCCCCGAGCAGATTATCGCTCACTGCATAGATCTGAAATGGAGGTAAATTCAACGAGACCCCGCCACCCAGGTTGTTGTAAGCGTCTTTCCTGAAAGAATACGACAATGAAAAATCTACATATTTACCAATTCTTTTATTGGCAACTACTCCAAGCCCGCCTAATATTCTATTATCGATCTTTTCACCAAAAAGAACCATTCCGAGCTGCGCATTATAAGGCAGCTGGTATGAGCTGGTAAAATAAGCTCTCAGAGGCAATTTAGTTGTATAACTTCCATCCAGCGTTTCTGTAAATTCAAAGGAATTTCCCAAAGAATCAAGAAGATCGTCTAATTCATTTTCATCACGAATTAACTTCGAAATATCCAGGCCTTCCCAGGTAAATTCAGATAACTCGGAGTCCATACTGTATTGAGCGACATTGCTTTTCCATTTGATAAAACCAATATCCGAGACACTCGCTCCAATTGTCAGTTTTTCTGTTAATTCATAGGTAGCCCCAAGGTCTATTGCTACACCGGAATTCTTGAAATATTTTCCCAAATCTGAAAAGCTTAAAGAATAGTTGTCATTAAATAATTCTTCTACTCCTGAGGTCTTTACATCAATATTGCCTGAAATAGTCAATTCGTAAAACTCATCCGTAAAAAGTGAAAATTCTGCCTGATTCGTCTGAACATTCATCACTCCGCTCAGGTATTTCAATCTCCCTCCAACAGATAGCCGGTCATTAACCTGGTAGGAAAGTCCTGCAGCAGTCTCGAAATAACCTACTCCATGTGCATTTAGTTTCAGATCCATTGTCTGACCTACATAATCACTATTGCCTTCCACTAACAAAGCCAAGATGTCCCTGGGATATTCCATCATAGCAACATCTTTTCCAGTCAGGTTGAAATTGAAATATAATTTTGGATTGATCCTGAACCCAAAACTCAGCACATCGATTTCCTGTTCGTTGATGAGATAATTTCTCTTTTTCAACTTGTTATTTAGATTTTCAAGGTTAAGAATGAGTGAATCATCCTCGGCTCTTTTCGAAAAAATATCATTGTAATTAAATCCACTACTATATTCGCTTGTATAGATGGATGAAACTACCGGCAATCCGACGTAACAATTAAATTTTGGAACATAAGCAGGGTTGTTGTAGGCAGATTGAGGAATCGTACGCATCATATGTAGAGTAAATTCCTGCTGAGCAAATAGTTCATTAGCTCCAATGAAAAAAATAAAACCTACAAATAATAATAGCCTCTTCACAATTAAAATCAATTTGGTTTAACCGTTACATTCAAATCCGTCTGCAATCCCATATCAACTTTGATAGAACCTGTATCAAAAAACTTAACCTGTGGTCGTGTTCCATCCGAATCTGTATAGGTGTTCAATACTGCCAAAATTATCATATACTTTGCATCGAATAATGCATCCATTTTATCACTATCCAACTCAATAATCTCATCAAAAACCCCATCCTCTATTATCCCGGTATCATTCGTCAATGACGACCGAACGATGACCGATTGTTCAGCTGTTAACAAAGAGTCGATGTATTGAAAGTTTTCATTTAGCAAAATTCCCTGAATGGCCACATCTGCCGGGTAGCCGTTGATCACACGGGTTTTCAAGTGAGCCGACTCCGTTCCGATCTCGATTCCATCACTTTCAAGATTTCCCATGTTGAGCTGAACTGTATCCCTCAACAAAATACTTCCTGAGTGTCCCCAAAATGGAACTTCTGCAATAAATTTTATCCTTGCCTTACTCGTGTCAGCCAAAAAATTTCTTCCTGCCGAATATCCATCATTGATAAAAGCCTCAATATTGTATTTAAAAGTATTGGGTCTAAAATTGAAAATATCAGCAGCATTGGTAATCTGAATAGTTGAGTAAGCAGTTTCTCCCAACCTGGCCGGGGACTTAATTTCGAATGGGCTGGGAGGATTTAATTCTATGGGGAGGGTCTCTCCTTCTGAATTTGCTGTTTCTAATTTATTGAATACAAGCTTTATGGGAACTCCAAAATCATTCCCTATCTCATAGGTCATAAGAGTCCCTGCCAGGGAATAATCTCCTTTAAAATTGTTCTCAAATATTTTTACGTGAAGCTCTTTATCCGAAACTATTCTTGAATCAGGGATAAAATATCCTTTTACCCATCCAAAATCCTGGTTTGTGATTTCCAGCTTGAAGACAAAAATATCATCCGTAGTGATGGTAATGTTATTTGCAGGAAGCAGTTTCATCGTAATGTGAACCGGAAACCTGTTATAAGGTATATCTGCCTGATCCAATACAGCCAGGAAATTTGTGAGATGATTGAAATCCTCGATGATATTCGGTTCATTCATTTGGCGGGTGTATTTCTTACTAAGAGGAACACCATCAACCAATAGTGTGGGAAAATCCAGACTTACTTCATATGCCAGGTTAACCGTCGAACCAACAAGAACATTGAGGTCAAAGCTGTCAAAAAATACCGAATCAAGCTTGGCCCCTTTGATTTTCATATCGACTGTGATTGTCCGATCGATAATTGTAATCTCCTTTTTCAAGTTACCAGATAAACCGATCAGGGATTTGAGACCGGTTTCTATTTCTACCTCCGGAAATTCAATCAATGTAGAAATATCATCGGATTCATTGTAGCTCTCATAATGCATGTACAGCAAACCATCCGGATAGGATTTGATTTCGAATCCATCGAGATCATCATCAAAATCCTCCAGGAATAGTTCTCCATGCATTACCTTGAATGCATACGATGGATCCCATTCTACTTCGGCTATCTTGCTAAAATTATAATCCTCCTCGTTGAAGCAGGAAGACAATAAAAAAATAATAGCTCCAAAAAAAAGATTTAAGTTAGTTCGCCTCATTCAATAAAAATTCCTTCACACTTTACTGTGCAAATTTATCTAATAAAAATGGTCAGACAGGAATCCTGATTAGCGTGGTTCCAAAAAAACGTGTAAGAAAAATGAGCAAAATTGGGTTCGTTCTGCTCTGAGTACTAATAAATTAACTTAATTGAGCTTATATGGGACGACCATATTAAATTCGGGAATGATTACTCTGAACTTCTTGCCATCCATTACTCTTTCCATCAGATAAGTACCATACATCTTTCCCAGGCCCGATTTCAGGTTGCAACCTGAAACATATTGATGTGATTGACCGGGTTCCAAAACAGGCTGTACGCCAACAACCCCCTCGCCTTCTACTTCACGCACTGTTTTGCACGCATCATGGATATACCAATGCCTTCTCAACAGTTTTATGGTACTATCTCCTAAATTTTCTATGGTGATTCTGTAGGTAAAAACAAAATGATATTGCGCCGGACTGGAATATGAAGGTTGATATTCCGTCTCCACACTCACCTTTATACCACTCGTTATTTCTGTAACCATCACGCGCAAATCTTGATTAAAGACTTCTAATTTAACTAAAATTGTTATCTCTTTTCGTATAAAGTTTACGTAAACATCACAATTAATTTTATAATTGCAATGTTTTTAAGTCTGAGGTAACTTTTCGAACAAAAAATTCTCTTTTTTTATTCAACAATATAACCTCGAAAAATGGATGTTAAAATTGAAGATTCCTGGAAGGAAAAACTCATTGATGAATTTACTAAGCCCTATTTTCAGAATTTAGCTGGGTTTGTTCGGGAAGAATACAAAAACTCAAAAATTTACCCACCAGGAAAAAAGATCTTTTCTGCATTTGAGCATTGCACTTTTGACAATCTCAAGGTTGTAATCCTTGGTCAGGATCCCTATCATGGACCTGGGCAAGCAAACGGATTATGTTTTTCCGTAGCTGACAACGTCCCCATGCCTCCTTCATTGATCAACATTTTTAAGGAAATCAAAAGTGATATAGGAAAAGATATTCCTACTAGCGGAAACCTGGAGAGATGGGCTGATCAGGGAGTCTTGTTACTCAATGCAACACTTACCGTCAAGGCTCATAGCCCAGGCTCACATCAAAATAAGGGATGGGAAGAGTTTACCGACTCGGTTATCAAAACCATTTCCAAGCAAAAGGAAGGGATCGTTTTCCTACTTTGGGGGGCCTATGCACAGAGAAAAGGAGAAGTTATTGATGAAAGTAAACATTTGGTAATGAAATCCGCTCACCCCTCTCCATTTGCAGCAAATCGTGGTTTTTTTGGATGCAAACATTTTTCCAAGACCAATGAATATCTAAAAAGCAGAGGGGAAAAAGAAATAGATTGGTAGTGGGAAGACGGAAGCCTGAAGTTGGAAGAGAAAAGACCTAAGATTGGAACGGTAATCAGCAACAAAATCTTCAAAGTAGAGAAACTTAGAAACTTCAAAACCTATCTGCACATTTACAAACTTCCAGCTTCCCGCTTCGGTCCCCCCGCTTAATACGCCCTCACCAGTTTTCCTTCCATGTAGTTTACAAAAGCTTTATTAACTACAATATTGCCGCCGGGAGTAGGATAATTTCCAGTAAAATACCAGTCTCCCAAGTGATTGGGACATGCTTTGTGAAGGTTTTCAACTGTTTGGTAAATGACTTCCACTTCAGCTTTCATGTTTTCCGGGGTAACAATTTCAGAGATCTTTTTGGATACCTGATCATAAGTAAACGGATCGTAAAGCTCTTTTACATAGTTAGGAACCTTTTTCTGTGCAATCGAAGCAATACATTTCTGATAAACTTCATCCAGAAGATCTTCCTGATTCGTGTCTTTCAGCAGTTCCAATACCGCTCTAAAAGCTACAAAATCCTTCATTCTTGACATATCGATCCCATAACAATCCGGAAACCGTATTTGTGGAGCAGAAGAAACAATTACAACCTTTCGTGCTCCTGTTTTATCCAGCAATTTCAGAATACTTTTTTCTAGTGTTGTACCTCTTACAATCGAATCATCCAGCACAACAATCGTATCCCTTCCCTTTCGAACTACTTCATAGGTGGTATCGTAAACGTGAGCAACCAAATCATCCCGATGCTCATCGTCGGTAATGAAAGTCCTCATTTTTACATCTTTCGAAACCAGCTTTTCGATTCTTGGCCTAAAGTCAAGCAGATCTTCAACTTTTTCCAGTGTCGGCTTATTCTCAATGATAAAATCCTTCCTTCTCTGGCTGAGATAATCTTCCAAACCGGAGATCATTCCCAAAAATGCTGTTTCGGCAGTATTAGGAATATAGGAGAAAACAGTATTCTTTAAATCAAATTTAACTGACTCGAGAATCTGCGGAATTAAGAGTTTGCCAAGTTTTTTCCTTTCATTATAGATATCAGGATCAGATCCCCTGCTGAAGTATATTCTTTCAAAGCTGCAGGATTTCTTTTCAAGAGGTTCCAGGATCTTAACTTCTTTGAAATCACCTGCTTTATTGGTAATCAAACCATATCCTGGCTTGATTTCCTTTATCTCATTAAAATCAATATCAAATGCTGTCTTAATAGCTGGTTTTTCAGAAGCCACAACCAACACCTCATCATCAATATAATAATATGCCGGACGAATACCAGATGGATCCCTTACAACAAAAGATGCGCCGTATCCCGTCAAACCTGCCATGGCATATCCACCATCAAAATCTTTACAGCTTCTTTGCAAAACCCGGCCAAGGTCCAACTCATTTTCAATGATTTCGGTAATTTCCTGATTTGAATATTTGTCTTTCAGGCTATCAAAAATATCCTGGTTTTCCAGGTCGAGAAAATGACCGATCTTTTCCATAACCGTAACGGTATCTGCCTTTTCTTTCGGATGCTGACCTAATTTGATCAGGATATCAAACAAGTCATCCACATTGGTCATGTTAAAGTTTCCGGCAACGGCCAGGTTACGACTTCTCCAGTTATTCTGACGCAACATTGGGTGACAAGCTTCTAGGTTATTCACACCATGGGTACCATACCTAAGGTGTCCCAGCCAGACTTCACCGGTAAAAGCCACGTTTTCTTTCAGCCATTTAGCATCATAAAACTTCTTATGATCCTTTTTGTAGGCTTTCTTGTATTTCTTGGAAATCTTGTTGAAAATCTTTGCAATCGGTCGACTGTCTATTGACCTGTACCTGCTGATGTAGCGTACTCCCGGAGGATTGTCGATTTTAATATTTACCACACCTGCACCGTCCTGCCCCCTGTTGTGTTGCTTCTCCATAAGAAGATACAACTTGTTCATACCGTAAGTTGGGGTGCCATACTTATCGATAAAATACTGAAGTGGTTTCCGCAATCTGATCAACGCAATCCCACATTCATGCTTTATAACATCGCTCATCTTCAGGTTTTGAAAGTGTAAAATTAATACTTAATACTGTGCTCTTCAAACTATTTCTGAATATACAAACAACAAATAAGTAAAACGTTGAAGGCAACCCAATTGTTTAAGCTCAACTGTAACATTAAATGTTATCCGGAGGTAATTTAAACAGAGGAAATTTTTCAGATCTAACCACCTCATTATCAGGAATATTTGAGTAATCATCAAGCAACTCATTATATTCTTCGGCAAAAATGTCATAGTGAACACGGTGAAGTAACACATAGCCATTTTTGAAATTAATATCTTCAATCAATTCCTTCATCAGCTCATTTGTTTCATATCCCGGATAATTCATTGAAAATTCAATCACCTGCCGCGTTACTTCACTGGTTGCCGAGTCATACTGATCGATAAGGGCCGAATTACGCATAGTTTCTCTATCATATCTCATACCTTTCAAATCATCGACCATCGCTGAAAGCTCTTTATACCTGTTCATGTTGTAATTATTATAGGAGACCTCATCCAATAGCCTTTTCAAATATTGTAGTTTTTCATTATCATCATTGATCATGATTACCCATGCCCGATCGATACTATCGCGGAGGATTGATAATTTCGTGACAATAGAATCTGCAGAAATAGAAACTTCTGTTTCCTGGGAGACTCTTTTTTTGCATGAAAAGATGAAATTTGCCCCGACTATTAAGATTAGAAGCAACAATATTGAAAATTGGCCTTTTAGCATATTAAGTTTTTGACGCATCGAGATTCCGGTTAATAATGAAAAGTAAAGATTTTCCTTATAAAAACAGTAAAGATTACCAGAGAAAATTGATTAACGTTGCCTATGCCGCGATCGGTATTCCACTGTTGTTTTTTCTATGGCTTTTTCTCGAGCTCATGCACAATGATATGCAGCCTGTTGTAAATGAAATGTCAGAATACATTGTGATCATAGCAACCATCATTTCCGTAGGATTATTAGTTTGGATGGCCTTAAAGATCTTCAAAAGTGGACTGAGTCTGGCATCAGAAGAAAAATTGCTCAAGGAAAAGCTAATCATTTATGAAAAGGTTTCTGAGAGGAAATTTTTACTTTTATTCATAGCATCGGCTATCACTACATGCGGTCTTTTTTTATGTGCAAATGAGATTTTTGGAATCATTTTCGCCGTTTTGATTGTTTTATTTTCGATTGGAAATCCAACCCGTGACAGAATTTCATCTGATCTGAGATTGAACGGTGAGGATAAGAATAAGGTGATTACCGGTGAGGATTTTAATTTTGACTATTAGCTAATAAATTGATCATTCGGCTTCGACATCTCTAATCAGGAACATTTGTTTGTATTTCCAATCATGTTTCTTTTGTTTCAATTCAACAATTGCATCAAACTTTTATCAGTGAGTTTTCTTAATATTATCCTTTTGAATTCATTTTTTATATTTCCGAATTGAATAAACCACTCGAAATACTATCTCAATATTGGGGATATAAGTCCTTCAGGCCTTTGCAGGAAGATATTATTCAAAGCTGCCTGCAAAAGAAAGATACGCTTGCCCTGCTCCCAACAGGGGGAGGAAAGTCCATTTGCTACCAGATTCCAGCGCTTAACAAAGAAGGGATTTGCATTGTGATCACACCATTGATCTCCCTGATGAAAGACCAGGTTGATGCTTTAAAAAATATGGGTGTCAAGGCTTATGCTTTGTATTCGGGTATGTCGAGAAAGGAAATTGATATCACGCTCGATAATTGCATCTATGGCGATGCAAAATTGCTTTATGTTTCCCCCGAAAGGCTTCAATCGGAAATTTTCCAGGTTCGCGCCAGCCAGATGAATATAAATCTTCTTGCAGTCGATGAGGCTCATTGCATTTCTCAATGGGGATATGATTTCCGGCCTTCTTATCTGAAAATAACAGAGTTCAGAGAAATGATTCCTGATGTGCCTTGTCTGGCGGTAACGGCAACAGCTACTCCCGAGGTGGAAAAAGATATTATTGAAAAATTAGACCTTCATGAGGTCAATGTATTTAATGGAAGTTTTGTTCGCAAAAAACTATCGCTTTCTGTCAGAAAGACGGAGGACAAGGACCAGAAAATACTGGAAATATTAAGCAAGGTGCCGGGAAGCGCTATTATTTATGTCAATAGCCGAAAATCCGCAAAAGAGATCAGTGTCTGGTTAAATCACAACAATATTCAATCGGATTATTATCATGCCGGACTCAGTCATGACAGCCGCCAGCGAAAACAGGACGAATGGCAGATCAATATGATCAGGGTGATGGTAGCAACCAATGCCTTCGGTATGGGAATTAACAAATCAGATGTAAGAGTGGTCATTCACTATGATATCCCTTCATCTCCGGAAGCTTTCTACCAGGAAGCAGGAAGGGCAGGAAGGGATGAAAAATTATCCTATTCGGTAGTTCTGTTCCAAAACAGCGATAAGATCATCCAACAGCAAAACCTGGAAAGAAGTCATCCCGAGCCCGATTTTATCAAGAAAATCTATCAGGCGATGGCCAATTACCTGAAAATCGCAGTGGGGAGCAGCGAAATGGAAAGTTATGATTTCGACATTCACGAGTTTTCATCCAATTTCAACTTTCACATCAGCGATGTCTACAATGCCATTCAAAAGCTAAAAGAGGAAGGATACATCGATCTGAATGAAAGCTTCTATCATCCTTCCAAATTTATTTTCAACACGGATAAAGAAAAGATCTACGAGTATCAGGTAGTACATGAGGATTATGATTTGCTGATCAAAGGCCTGCTCAGGTTTTATGGTGGAGAAGCGTTTGCACAATTTGCCAGTATTTCCGAAAGGCAGCTGGCCAAATACCTGAATGCAACAACCTATCAAATCATCAAAAAGCTGGAATCCTTGCACAAAAATGGTATCATTTATTATGACAAAATAAAGGATACTCCTCAACTCACCTTTCTGACTCAGCGATTGGATACTTCCAATTTACGTCTTGATACAAGGCGATTAAAAGAAAGAAAAATGATCGCTCAAAATAAGCTCAATTCTGTGCTTGAGTACCTTGAGAGCGATCAATGCCGAATGAAATGGATTTGTGGATATTTTGGAGAAGATCTGAAAAATGAGTGTGGATTATGCGACATTTGCCTGTCAAAAAAGAAAAAAGTAAAAACCGATCTGGATTCTCTCCTTCAAACAGTAAAAAAAAGCATTTCAACCAATCCAAAATCTGAGAAAGAGATCATTCAGGAAAATATGAATATCAAAAGTGAGGAACTCTTGACAGCAATAAAAAACTTACTGGAGAAAGGAGATATTTATTATGATCAGGGAGGAAAGCTACATGTAGCCAAATAGCTATGTAAAAGTCATCCTGATCCGCCAGTATTCTAAGACTTAAGCAATAAAAATATTACAATTTTTATGCTGCGAACCCATATGTATCCACATAA